>JAJZRS010000002.1 GCA_021802545.1 Pseudomonadota bacterium | reverse complement strand
CGACGCGCATGCTGGTGTATGCGGGGAGCCTGATCGCCAAGGGGGTGGATCCGAAGAGCGCCTGCCGCGTGGCCTTGGTGCGCCCCATCACCGACGACCCAGACATGAGGGATGCCCTGGACGCCGCCGTCACCACCTATTTCTGAGCCGTGAGCTTCGATTTCGGGGCATTTTTCAAGCGGTTCGGGCCGAAAGCGGTCTTGCAGCAAAAAGGGGTGACGGGTACCCCGTTCAACGATGTGCAGCGTCGCATCGGCATGTACATGCTTGCCCTTTGGGGCGAAGATTTTTCCATGGGGCAGACAGGGCGGGATTTCGCGAACAGCCCCGGACACAAGCCCATCGTCGAGGATGGGGCGATTTTCCTGCCCGATGCCTATCCCGATTTCGGAAATGTTCCCGGACTCCAGGTGTATCGCGCGGCTGCGATTCATGCCGCAGCCCATCTCGTCTACAGAAAGGAACCGTTCCCGACACGCTCGCTCGACAACTGGCAGATCGCGGTGATTTCCGCGATCGAGGATGCAAGGGTCGAGACGCTGGCGATCAGGCGTTTCCCCGGATTGAAAATCCTCTGGTCGAGATTGCATAACGCAGAATCCGCACGCTCGTCGACCGCCGGAGATTATCTCGACAGGCTCGCCCGTGCGCTGCTCGACGAATGTTATGCCGACGATGATCCCTGGATCGAACTTGGCCGGAAGCTTTTTGGCGAGGCCGACCTGGAAAACGATGATGTTTCGAGAGAGATCGGTATTGCGCTGGCCAGCGCCAAGCAGATCGGTATCGATCCGCGTGCGGACATGCTTTCCGTCCCTTACCGGGACGACAACAGCTTTCTTTGGGAGGCGCGCAGATCACCTTTTCTGGGCAAGCTGATCAGACCCAGGAAGATGATCAAGCGCAAACAGAAGACCAGCCTTTGGGGCATGACGAACGAGGTGGCCGACGAGGCGGACAGCGAGAATACGCAGAAAGCATCCGTGCTGGCCGCCATCTTCAATTTCAAGCTGGATTTCGGCAACATCTCGGAAAAGGATAACAGGGATTCGATATCCACGCCCTTCCATTACCACGAATGGGATTACCGCAAGCAGATCGCGCGCCAGTCCTGGGTGCTGATCCTGGAAAAGGAAGCGAGAACGGGAAATATCGGGATCGTCGATGACATCATCGCGAAAAACAAGCATCTCATTTCACGCATGAAGATCCTGCTCGACGCCATCCAGCCCGAAGGCGTGCAGCGCATCAGGAAGCTCGAGGAGGGCGACGATATCGACATCAATGCGGCGGTACGCGCCCAGATCGATCTCAGGATCGGCATTCAGCCCGACATCAGGATCATGATGAGTTCGATCAGGAAGACGCGCGACATTTCCGTGCTGGTGCTGCTCGACATTTCCAAATCGACGAATCTGAAGGTGCAGGGGCAGGCGCATACCGTCCTTGAGCTCACAAGGGAGGCCTGCATCCTCCTTGCGGACGCGATCCAGAAGGTAGGAGACCCTTTCGCCATCCACGGCTTCTGCTCCGACAGCCGTCATCACGTGGAATATTACCGCTACAAGGATTTCGACCATTCCTATGACGACGGTGCCAAGGCCAGGATCGCGGGCATGACGGGGCAGCTTTCCACCCGGATGGGGGCTGCGATCCGCCATGCGAGCTATTATCTGGGCATGCAGAAGACCTCAAAGAAGCTCCTCATGGTCATCACCGACGGGGAGCCGTCCGACGTGGATATGCGGGAAGACCACAAGTATTTGCAGTATGACGCCAAGAAGGCCGTCGAGGAGGCCAGAAAGGAAGGCATCCACACCTACTGCATGAGCCTGGATCCGAAAGCCGACGAGTATGTCGCCAGGATTTTCGGCATGCGCAACTACATGGTGGTGGACCATGTCGCGCGCCTCCCGGAAAAACTTCCGATTCTGTATGCTGGATTGACTCGGTAACGACTGGAAGTTTTCGGTGCAGGCTAACTTCATTTAATGAAGTTAAGGATACGGCCGGAGCCAAAAACTTCCGATTCTGTATGCTGGATTGACTCGGTGATACATGCAGCTTTTGGTTTTTTGTGCCGGAGTGACGCGATGCTGAAACATAATACTAGATAATGTGTTTTATTGCAAAATAAAATCAATATCTAGATTTTTGGTGTTTCTTGTGCCAGAATGAACCCTCAAACTTGCTGAACCGAGAGGGGCATATGCAACGGGATTGGAGTTTGATCCGGGAGATTCTGGCTGTCGTGAGTAGGAAGGTGCCGGGGGAGAGAATGCTCCACACCGAAATCGGGGGGCACTTCCTGATGCTGGTGGGGGATCACATCGCAGCACTGCACGATGCGGGCTGCGTCAAGGCTGTCGTCATCCGGGCACACGGTTATGTCATGTGGGCGGCGGTCACCGAGTTGACGCGTGAAGGATGGGAATTGCTGCAGATCCTGAATTGTCCTCAAACATTTGGCAGGATCACCGAGCTTTCTGAACAAAAGGAACTCAGCTTCGAATTCGTCAGAAGGCTGGGTTGGCACGCTGTTGCAAGAGCATAGGAAAGACTCTTCCCAGCTCGGCGGAAATATCCTGTCCGACATGCGTTTCTGATTCATCCAGCAGCGTTTTGTCCAGGCAGCCTTTCGGCCTGAATTCCTGGACCCTGTAATGGGTTGCGCCCATTTCCGAAAGCGTTTCGGCTATTCTCAGGATTTTTTCCGCATCGAGCCGATGCGGATGCACTGTGGTCCTGAATTCGTATTCGACGCCGCTATCCAGCACCAATTTCGCGCTGGTTTTTGCGCATTTTCCGCTGTCCGGCACATGCGTGATCGAAGCGTAATCGTCGAAAGGCGCCTTGATGTCCATGCCGACCCAGTCGATATCGGGCAATACCTCGCTGAGCCGTTCCGGATAGGCGCCGGAAGTGTGCAGGCCGATCGAAAATCCCATTGCGCGCACTTCCCTGACCATCGATGAAAGGGTGCGCTGCAGGGTGGGTTCTCCGCCGCTGAAGACGACTGCGTCAAGCCATCCTATCCTGCGTTCGAGAAAACTCAGGATGTCCTGCCAATTTAGGGCAGGCGATGAATCGGCATCGAGAAGATGGGCATTGTGGCAGTAGCCGCAGCGCCAGGGACAGCCTCTGGAGTAAAGCACGGCGGAAAGGCACCCGGGAAAATCCGTGGTCGAAAGCGGGGTGAGCCCGGCTATCATGCCGGCTCCCTGAAAGGGACGCGCTCCCTGTATTCCCCCTGCTTTCCGGTATTGAAGGCTGAAACCGGGCGGTGGTAGCCCATCACCCGGGTCCATATTTCGCAGGGTTGTCGCTTGCCCAATTCGCTTTCGCATTTCGGACAGAAAGTCTGCTCGCCTTCCAGGTAGCCGTGGCTCGGGCAGACGGAGAAGGTCGGCGTGACGGTGATATAAGGCAGGCCGAAGCGCTCGAGCGATCGCCTTACCAGGCGCTTGCAGGCCGAGGTGCTCGAGATGCGCTCGGGCAGGTAAAGATGGAGCACGGTGCCGCCCGTGTATTTCTTCTGCAGCGGCTCCTGTTTTTCCAATGCCTCGAAGGGATCGTCCGTGTAACCCACCGGAAGCTGCGAGGAATTGGTGTAATAGGGCATGTCTTCCGTTCCTGCATGAAGGATGTCCGGGTAGCGCCTCAAGTCCTCTTTCGCGAAGCGGTAGGTCGTGCCTTCGGCAGGTGTCGCTTCCAGATTGTAGAGATGCCCCGTCTCTTCCTGGAAAGCGATCATTTTTTCGCGCATGTGGTCGAGCAGGCGGTGCGCCAGGGAAGGATCTGATGTGATGTCATGGCGGCCTTCGCTGAAATTCCGGATCATTTCGTTGATTCCGTTGACGCCTATGGTCGAGAAATGGTTGCGCAAGGTGCCGAGATAGCGCTTCGTGTAGGGGAAAAGGCCGTTGTCCAGGTTGCGCTGGATTTCCTTTCGCTTGATTTCCAGGCTGTTTTTTGCGATTTCGAGCAGTTCGTCCAGATTCCTGAACAGCTGCGCTTCATTGCCCTTGTACAGATGGCCGAGGCGCGCGCAATTGATGGTCACGACGCCCAATGAACCGGTCTGTTCGGCAGAACCGAACAGGCCGTTGCCGCGCTTCAGGAGTTCCCTCAGGTCGAGCTGCAGCCGGCAGCACATGGAGCGCACCATGTTCGGGGAGAGTTCGGAATTGATGAAATTCTGGAAATAAGGGAGGCCGTATTTGGCTGTCATCTCGAATAGCCGGTCGGCATTCTCCCCTTCCCAGGGAAAGTCCTTCGTCATGTTGTAGGTCGGGATGGGGAAAGTGAACACCCTGCCCTTGGCGTCGCCTTCCGTCATGACCTCGATATAAGCGCGGTTGATCATGTCCATTTCATGCTGCAGCTCACCATAGGTGAAAGGCATTTCCTCGCCGCCGATCAGCGGGATCTGGTCTTTCAGGTCTTCAGGGCAGGTCCAGTCGAAAGTCAGATTGGTGAACGGGGTCTGGGTTCCCCATCTGGAAGGCACGTTGAGGTTGTAGATCAATTCCTGGATGCACTGCCTGACCTCCCCGTAATCGAGAGCGTCCTTCCTGACGAAAGGAGCCATGTAGGTGTCGAAAGAGCTGAAGGCCTGGGCGCCTGCCCATTCGTTCTGCAGCGTGCCGAGAAAATTGACGATCTGCCCGACCGCGCTGGAGAGATGTTTGGGCGGGGCGGCTTCGACCTTGCCGGGCACGCCGTTCAGCCCTTCCGCAAGGAGCGTGCGCAAGGACCAGCCGGCGCAATAACCGGACAGCATGTCGAGATCGTGGATGTGGATGTCGCCGCATCGATGGGCCTCGCCGACTTCAGGCGGGTAGACGTGGTTGAGCCAGTAGTTGGCGATCACCTTTCCGGAGACGTTGAGGATCAGCCCGCCCAGCGAATAGCCTTGATTGGCGTTGGCATTCACCCGCCAATCCTGCCTGTCGAGATATTCGTTGACGGAAGCGCTCACGTCGACGACCGTTTTCTTGTCCTGCCGCAATTTGTGATGCTGCTCTCGGTAGACGATGTAGGCTCTGGCCGTCCTGAGATGGTTTGCGCCGATAAGGACATGTTCGACGATGTCCTGGATGGCTTCGATCGAAGGCGCTTGGCCTGCGAATTTGTGGGCGACGATCCTGACGGCCTGACCCGATAGGCTTTCCGCCTCGTCTTCTTCGAAGTCGCCCGTAGCCTTCCCGGCCCTGGCGATGGCCGAGGCGATCTTGCCTGCATCGAAATTGGCGCGGGAGCCGTCGCGCTTGATGACGTCCCTCGGAAAATATGCCAGCCCAGGCATGAAATTGTGCGTATTCCCCATCTCGTCCTCCCTTCGGTGAATTTCGTCATTGCACAATATATTGCGAAATATATGTGATATTCAACTATAGGTAGTGATCTGGCGTTTGGTCAAGCCGGCTGGGCAACAGGAGTGTTGCGCGTTGTGGCAAAATGATTCGAAGGGGGAATGGAAAAGAGAATGAACTGGTTTCGCTCACATGAACAGAAGGTCAGGCATTACGGCGGTTACGTGATCGGTCTGATGCTGATCGGCATCTTCATGCTTCAGGCGATGGGCATGCTGAGGATAGGCCTTTTGGATCGGCTGGAACTCTTGTCTTACGACATGCGCGTGAATTTCACCATGCCGAGAAGCGCTTTTCCCGGAATTGCGATCGTAGACATCGACGAGAAGAGCCTGGCGGAGGAAGGGCGCTGGCCATGGGGAAGAGACAAGATGGCGAAACTGGTGGACCAGCTTTTCGATCGCTATCAGGTCGCGGCAGCGGGTTTCGATATTGTTTTCGCCGAGCCTGACGAAAATTCCGGGCTCGCTGTGCTGAAATCGCTCGACAAGAACGAACTCAGGCGCGTTCCCCAATACCATGACGCTCTGGACAAGCTGGCGCCCTCGCTTGATCATGACCGGCTTTTCGCGGAAAAGCTGAAAGGACGACCGGTCGTTCTCGGCTACTACTTCGACACGGCGGGTGCAGAGCAGTCCAGAACGTCCGGCGCGTTGCCGCTGCCTACTTTTCCTGCCGGTGTCTTCAAGCAGACCGATACCGTTTTCGTGAAGGCCTACGGCTACGGCGGCAACCTGAAGGAATTGCAGGAAAATGCGTCAGGGGGGCATTTCGATCCGCTTCCCGACATCGACGGCATTTCCAGACGCGTGCCCATGCTGATTGAATACCAGGGACAATATTATGGATCCCTTGCGCTTGAATTGGCACGCGCGCTCATGGGGGGGGCTGACGTCGATCCTGTCGTCAAGAAGAGCGGAGAATATGCGGCGCTCGAAGGACTCGAGATCGGCGGGATGAACATTCCACTGGACGGCAATGCATGCGCTCTGGTTCCTTATCGTGGAGAGCGGGGCAGCTTCAAATACCTTTCCGCATCAGACGTCTTGAACGGCAGGGTCGATCCGGCCGCATTGAGCGGAAAAATCGTGCTGGTGGGCACCAGCGCGCCCGGCCTGATGGATTTGCGCGCAACGCCTGTCGGAAACGTTTATCCCGGGGTCGAGATTCACGCCAATCTGCTTGCGGGCATATTGGAGCAGAACATCAAGCAAAAGCCGGCCTACGCCACTGCGGTCGAGATGCTGACCCTGCTTCTGACCGGTTTGCTGCTGACCGGGCTCTTGCCGAAGCTGAGCCCGATCAAATCCATCCTGTTCGCCCTCATCCTCGCGACGGCTGTCGGCACGGGCAACCTCTATGCGTGGCGTCACGGCATGGTTCTGCCGCTTGCTGCCCCCGTTGCATTGATCCTGTCCATCTTTGTTTTCGAAATGCTCTACGGCTTCTTTTTCGAGACGCGCGCAAAAAGGCAAATGTCAGGTCTGTTCGGTCAATACGTTCCCCCGGAATTGGTGAACGAAATGAGCAAGAATCCGACGATGTTCGACATGAAGAGCGAAAGCAGGGAAATGACGGTTCTGTTTTCCGACATCAGGGATTTCACGAAAATGTCAGAGGGGCTCGATCCCGACCAGTTGTCGAAATTGATCAACAGCTATCTGACGCCCATGACGACGATCATCCACAAAAACCGCGGCACCATAGACAAGTACATCGGGGATGCGATCATGGCCTTTTGGGGTGCGCCAGTTCACGACCCGGAACATGCGCAGCATGCCGTCGAGGCTGCGCTCGAAATGCAGGAGGCGCTCGAGCGGCTCAACGCCGAATTCAAGGAGAAGGGCTGGCCGAAGCTGAAAATAGGCATCGGGTTGAACAGCGGATTGATGAGCGTAGGCAACATGGGATCCGAATTCAGGAAGGCTTATACCGTGATGGGCGATGCGGTGAACCTCGCTTCTCGTCTCGAAGGGCTGACCAAGCAGTACGGCGTCGGGATATTCGTCTCGGACGCCACGATGCAGGCCGTCAAAGGGGTGAAATTCCAGGAAATTGATCGCGTGAGGGTCAAGGGCAAGATCGAGCCGGCCACGATCTATGTGCCGATCAAGGGTGAAGTGCCGCCATCCGTGGACAGGTTTGAGACAGCGCTCGGCCATTACCGGAACAAGCAATGGGATGAGGCTGAATCGCTTCTCAACTCCTTGAAAGAAGAGGAAGACAGGCTGCTCTACAGGATCTATCTCGAGCGGATCGCGGCTTTCAGGGAAAACCCGCCAGGGGAAGGATGGGACGGCGTCTTTGAAATGAAAACGAAATGAGCGTTACATTTTGTAACAGGTGCCATATAATATTTAAAAATAGATTTAAAATTAGATCATTGCAAATTAATTTCTAGGGGAAAGCAGTGTCTCTTTTGAGGGTTGTGGTTGTATTGTGCATGATGGCCTGGGCTAGCACAGTTCATGCCGCGGGGCCTGATCTGGGCAAAGCTGCTGCATTGATGCGGGAAGGGAAACCCGCTGAAGCATACAAGCTGCTGGAACCTTACGAACTCGAGATGGCCGGGATGGTGAAATACGACTATCTGCTTGGCATCTCGGCGCTCGACAGCGGCAATCCCGCCAAGGCGACATTTGTCCTGGAACGCGTGCTCGCCGTGGATCCCAACTATGCAGGGGCGAGGCTCGACATGGCACGGGCCTACTATCAACTGGGCGATTTTCCGCGTGCCAAGAAGGAATTTCTGACCGTTCTCGCGCTGAACCCGCCGCCCTTTGCCAAGGAAACCATCAAGAAATACCTTGCGGCGATCGAAGATCGGGAAAAAGGGGTGAGCACCAAGCTTGTCGGCTATGTCGAAGGGGCCTGGGGGCATGACGACAACATCAACAATTCACTGTCCCAGGCGCAGATCGCAGTGCCCGTTTTCAATAATGTGCTCTTCACGGTGAATCCAACCAACCTTCAGACTGGCGACGGTTATGTCGGAGTCAATGCGGGCATCGATTACGACCATCATTTCAATCACGATTATTCCGCTTATGCAGGAGCGGATCTGCGCAACCGCTCCTACTTCACCTACTCCAATTTCAACATGCATATTCTCGACGAACGCGCAGGCCTCGGGTTCGGGGAAGGAAAAAATGTCGTGCGCGCGGGTTACATCGGTGAGCAGTACGACATGGGAAGCGCGCGGTTCATGAACATGAACGGAGCGAACTTGGAATGGCGCCATGTTCTGGACAACAACAATATGCTCAATGTCGGCGCGCAGTATGCGGCTTACCGTTTTCCCCAGCTCGGTTTAAGTGTCAATGACTTCAATCAGAAAATAGCCAGCCTTGCCTGGATGCACGCTTTCGCGGCCGGGCAAGGGGTCGTCTTTTCCAGCCTGTTCGCGGGTAACCAGCAGGCGGTGAACGGCAGGGCGGACGGGGATGCCTCGCTCAAGGGGATTAGGCTGGGCTGGCAGTATTCGGCTACGCCGAAATTCGATTTGTTCGCAAGCATGGGCGCGATGGTGGGAAGCTACGGGACACAGAATGCGGCTTTCCTGACGACGCGCAGGGACAACGCCTATGACACGGCCCTGGGGATAATCTGGCATTACGACAAGTTCTGGAGCCTGAAACCGCAGGTCAAGAAGATGCGCAACCTGTCGAACATCGCCATCTACCAGTTCGACATGACTGACGTGTCGGTGACCCTGAGACGCGATTTCCAGTAAGGAGAAAAACATGCGTAAGCTATTCCTGATTTTGCTTCTGAGTAGCTATTCCGGAATGTTGCAGGCTGCTGTCGGACATTTCCTGTTCATCTCGGGAAGCGTCAAGGTGATCAGCAAGACCGGGCAGTCGCGTGCGGCCATGCGGGGCGGCGAGGTGGATGTGGGCGACACCATTTCGACTGGTCAGGCTTCCACCGCCCAGATCAAGATGGTCGATGGGGGATTTCTTGCCGTCAGGCCGCAGTCCGAGCTCAGGGTGGACAGCTATTCATTCCATGGCAACAAGAGCGACAACAGCACCGTTTCCCTGGTCAAAGGCGGCTTCAGGGCAATTACCGGCATGATCGGCAAGAACAATCCGCAGAATGACATTGCCAAGACGCCGACTGCGACCATCGGTATACGCGGCACGGATTACGAAGCGGTCTACGTGACTTCGCCTGCCGCCGGCAAGGGAGAGAACCATGAAAAAAATTAGCCTGCTGATCGCAGCGCTTTATTCAAGCTCGGCACTGGCCGATGGAACTGCGCAGACCATCGTTCTTCTCCATAGCGGGGCAGTGAACGTTACCAACAACGTGAGCGGCCTGTCGACGCCGCTCACCACCCCGGGCGCCGCGGTATCGGTGACTTCAACGGGTTCGATCAGTCCCTTCAAGGGACCGCTGCCATCGACAGATACGCATGCCTCGAGCAGCGGGGGGGGCAAGAGCGCATCGAACGGAAAATCTTCTTCCGAAGGCGGCGCCCAGGGTTCGTCCAACTCGCAAAACAAGTCTTCGGGCAATGGAGGCTCTTCCCAGCCGGCGCAGAACGGCTCGTCTTCCCAGTCGAGTTCAGGCGAATCCTCGGGCGGCGCTTCCCAATCAGGTTCCGGTGGAGAGTCCTCGGCGCAGTCAACGCAAAACGGTTCTTCTTCCCAGGCGAGCTCAGGCGAAGCTTCCGGAAGCAGATCGGGCTCGAGCGGCTCTTCCGGCGTCACCACACTCGATACGGGATCGACCCAATCGACTGCTCAAGAAAACGGCAACGCTGCGCAACCGGTTGTCCAACCCGCAACGACGACAACCAGCCAAACATCGACCAGCACAGGCACCACGACGAACGTGACGAGTTCGGTGCCCCAGCAGGTCGTGACCGCGACGCCCACGACCTCGACCGGGACGTCTACGGTCAATCTGACCACGCAGACGGCCACGACCTCGACCGGGCAGACAACAACGATCACTTCCGGGACGACTTTGGTCGGAACGCAGGCACAGGCTGCCGCCGCCGCAGCCGCGGCGAAAGCCGCTGCGGTAGGCAATTTGGCTCTGCCGCTTTCGACGACATCAGTCAGTGCGGCGATCAGCTCGGCCAACAGCACGATCACTACTGCGTCTACTGCCGAGCAGACAGCTTCAACCGCGCTTAACGACGCAAACACCGCCAAAACGGTATACACGACGAATTCCAGCTATGCCGATAATACTGCGCATCCTGCTGTCAGCGCGATCCAAACTGCCGACACGACCATCCAGTCGGCCCAGACCGCTGTGAGCACTGCAAAGACCGATGCCAGCACCAGCTTGAATAATGCGACCAGTGCTTTGAGTGCTGCGGACAAGGAAGTTGCGACCATCACGACTTCCCTGTCGACGATATCCGATACCCAGACAGCGCTCAGCAGCAATTCCACCTCCGCGCAGATTCTGGAGAAGGCAGGCGTCACCGTCATTACCGCACCACCGACAACGGTGCAGGAAGCTGCGACGGTCGCCCAAACCGCGGCGACCCAGGCGCAAGTGCTTCAGGCTGCTGGGGATGTGACAGGCGCCCAGGCCGCGCTCGCGACGGCACAGGCAGCGCAGGCTATTGTGGATTCGGCAATTAAGGCCAATTCGTCCATCAGCACGGCGACAAGCGAAGCGGACAATGCGACGACCAAGATTACATCGGTCTCCAGCCAGATTGATGCGATCAACACCGCAACTTCGACGATCAGCAGCAACTTTGAGACGGCTCAATACAAAAACCCGGAATATGCGGGCAACTTCATCGGGCATTTCATGATGCCGGTTGCAGGGACGGGCGGCTACAATTTTGCGGAAGCGCCGAACAATCCTGCCCAGCCCAACACATCCTTTGTGCTGGACGGCAATGGCAATCTGGTCGAATCGCGCAGCACGAGCTTCCAGGTGACCGATCCTTCGACCGCCACCGCGGTGACTTCGCCCCTTTCAGGCGCTGACGTCAAATGGACTGGCGGCACGGCAGCCGACACGTTCAAGCTGGCCGACAACAGCATTTACGGCGGACGCTGGGTTAATCCGACCGTGACCGTGACCGACAGCAACACCAATGCCGTCACGACCTATACTCCTGCGGATGGCCTGTGGGTGGCGCTGCTTGCGCCGCCAGTGAATTATGTGCAGTCGCTCACCGGCACGACAACGTATACCCTGGCAGAGAATACCACGCCATATGATGCGGCAGGGGTGGTCGGCAATTTGAATAGCGCGACGCTGACAGCCAACTTCACCAATCAGACGGTGGATGCTTCGTTGAGCGTCACCATGCCATCGGGCGCGATGGCGGGCACTTATTCGGCGAGGGGGACGGCGATGCCGATCCAGTCCTCGACTTCGGTGAATCCGGCCGGATTTTCAGTCGGCACGCAGACCGTAAACTGCACGACCGGAGCCTGCAATGCCGGGTCGAGCGGATACAGCGTGAACCTGGGCGGGAGCTTCGCCGGGAACACGGCATCCAGCGCGGGGCTCGGCTACAATATATGGCCAACTGCGACCGGCGCAGCTTCCGACATGATCCAGGGACTCGTTGCCTTCACGGCGAGCACTGCACCGACCACGGGCACTGCCGCGGCCTACAACCCGAACAACGTGGCCTTTGCGATAGCCGACCCGAACTATTATTCGGGGCCGGTCTTCATTGCATTCAACAATGCCGAGTTTGTGCCCGCATCAGGCCTGACCTATACGGGTGGCGGGTTGACCTCGATCAACGACAGCAGCATCTACTCATTGTTGGGGTGCAACAGCTGCAGCTTCAGCACCACCCTGATTGGCGCCGCCTCCCCAGTGACAGGCTCTTCCACCTCGGGGACGACAGGCATACAGTTCGGTCGCTGGACCACCGCTACGGGAATACAGGGAGTCTATTCCTATCCTTTGGGGGGCGGGTTCAGTTCATCGAACTGGATTGTCGGCCCGAAGGGTTATCTCGATTCAGCTGTAGTTGCAGGAAGCAGCACCGGACCGCTCACCGGAACGTTCAACTATGTCCTCGACGGCGCCAATGCGCCGGTAGACACGAGTTCGGGAACGAAGGGAACGCTGACCAGCGCAAGCCTCGCGGCCGATTTTACCAACCAGAAGGTGAGCGCGAATCTTGCCCTGTCCATGGGCGGCACGAACTGGAGCGCGAGCTCGTCCGGCATGGCGATTGCGAACGGGCAATTCAGCGATTACGCTTATACAGGCGGCACGATGACGGTCAGCAAAGGCGGGACAGCCTGCACCACATGCGGCGGCAGTCTGTCCGGCGCATTCACCGGACAGAATTATGCCGGTGCGATCCTTTCCTACAGCCTGTATGACAACACTGTCTACATCGGCGGCAATGCAGCCTTCACAAGGAACGTCTCGGGGAATCCCCAGGTGACCAACGCCACGCCTGCCCCGACCGGGCAATACTGGGTGTCCGATTACGGCGGCATACTGACCGCCAGTTCGATCACGAGCAATTCCGCTAATGCACTGATTGGTTATAATTCGCCGTCGACCACCAACGGCTCGTTTACCAATTCTTCCTCGGTCAGCGTGACCTGCACGACCTGCACCGGAAATGCGTCAGGCGACGTCGCCAATACCGGAATCTATTACGGCGTATGGGATAGCGGCACGTACAGCAGCACCAATACGGCCAGCTGGACAGGCGCAGCCGGGCAGTATCATTGGATCACCGGCCCGGAAGTGGGGCCGGTCTATCTGTCCCAGGTGCTCACCGGCAGCTTGAATTTCGCCCTTGACGGGGCGACTGCGCCGACCAACCAGTCGGGCGTGGCGGGAACGCTGAATTCAGCCGCGATGGTGGTCGATTTCGATGCGCAGACGGTGGCGGTTTCGCTCGGGCTCACCGTCAACTCCCATGTCTGGAAAGCGACCACGACGAATAACACCCTGGTGCCGCCCGCGCCAGGCACCATCATCGGTGTGCCGCTTGTCGCAGGCATGACTTCTTATGGCAGCAATACGTTTTTTGCCAGCGGGTCGAATTTGAATGTCACGGTCGACAATACTGTCGCATCCGGCACCATTTCCGGACAGCTGACAGGGACGGGCGTGACAGGCGCGATACTGGATTACAACCTGACAGGAACCGTGGGAACGGGAACGGAAAGCGTGAACGGCGTTGCCGCCTTCGCAGCACCTTCGGCCAGCAACACGGCGACGCCCTATCAGGTCGTCGGCGTAGCGGCGACCGATTCGGTATTCCAGTCCGCGCTTACGGGAACCCAGCTTGGAGTGGGGTTTGATGCGCAGAGCAGGCTCGCCGCTTCAAACGGCGGACTGACCGTGTTCGATGCCACGGGGATCAGTGCAGGTTCGGCAGGCGCCTCAATGACGCTGAACATCCACACCAGCACGGCAGCAGACACCGGCAGCGACCCGGTATCGGGCATCAGCTGGGGACGCTGGCAGGGCGGCACCGTCGATGTGATGGACAGGGCGAGCGGTATTTCGACCGCCGTCAATCTTGCAGGCAGCCTGCACTGGATTGCGGGGCCTGTTGAAACCTCGCCCGTGACGTTGCCGACCTCTGGAACGTTTACCTATACGCTGGCCGGAGGCACGCATCCCACGGACAATAACGGCCTTGTCGGCACGCTGAATTCGGCCAGCCTGGCCGCGGATTTCACGCATCTGACAGTCAATGTGGGCGTGAATGCCACGGTTTCGGGTTCGACCATGGTCGCGCAGGCAACGAATGTCCCGATCATCCAGAAGGCTGTATTCCAGGTAGACACCCTGGCTTCCGGAACTTCTGGCAAGCTTACGGTGAACTGCACGGGAACATGCGGCACCTCCAGCAGTGGTCAGATCGCAGGCGCGTTTACAGGAGCGGGCGCAACGGGCGCCGCCATCATGTATACGATGGAACGGATCGGCGGAACCAGCCCGGGGAGCATCTCAGGCGTGGCTGCATTCAACCGGTGACTCAGTAGCCGAGCGCGCGTGCACCCTGGTAGAAAACGAAGCTGACGAGCCACGCAAGGCCCAGCGACCAGGCCAGGGAAAGCGCCATGAAGCGGCTACTTTTCGATTCGCTTTTCAACGTTGCGACGGTGGACAGGCAGGGCGTATAGATCAGGGTGAACAGCATGAAGCTGTAGGCCTCAACCCAGTCCAGCTGATGCGCCATGAGCGCCATCAATCCGCTTCCCCCGATGCCGTAGATCACGGCAAGCGACCCGATCACGATTTCCTTCGCGACGAAACCGAAAATGAGGGCGACGGCGAGCTGCTGATTGATGCCGATCGGATCAAGCAGCGGGGAGAAAAGGGAACCGATCATGCCTGCCAGGGTATGGGGACTGGCAGGCGGCTCGCCTGCCGGGAAATGGGTGAGCAGCCATACCAGCACGACGCCGGCCACGATGAATTTGCTTGCCCTGTTCAGGAAATGCCTGACTTCGTGCCATCCCCTCAGCAGCATCTGCCTCAATGTTGGAAACCGGTAGGGCGGCACTTCGAGAATGAAAGGCTCGATGTTCTTGTATTGCCGTTTGAACAGGATCGCAGTCAGGAGGGAAGCGGCGAAGCTGAAGAGGTAAAGGCTGAACAGGACAAGCGGTGCCGCCTTTTGGGAAAAGATGGCAGCAGTGATGAAAATGAAGACCTGTAGCCTTGCCGAGCAGAGCGAGAACGGGATGACCAGCATGGTCAGGAACCGCAGGCTCTTGGTGCGCATCACGCGCGTGCCCATGAGCGCTGGAACATTGCAGCCGAAGCCCATCAGCAGCATGACGAAGCTGCGCCCATCCAGCCCAAGACGCGACATCAGCGCATCCATCAGAAACGCCGCCCTGGAAAGATAGCCGGTATCTTCGATGATGGCCATGAACAGGAAGAACAAAATGATGATGGGCACGAACGTGGCCACCGTCCCCAGGCCATTGTAAATGCCGTCGAGCAACAATCCCTTGGCAAATGCAGGCAGAGCGGAAAGCAGCGGCTCTAGGGCTGCGTGCCTGAAAGCGTCGAGCAGCCAAGCGACGCCATCCTGGAGCGGTTTGCCGAACAGGAATATCGCCTGGAAGGTGAGATACATCACGAAGAAAAAAAGCGGCAACCCCAGCCAGGGATGGAGGAGAAGGCTGTCCAGTCGCGTGGTCAGGTTGTCGGAGAGCTGAACGGGCACCTGTACCGTGCTTTTCAGCACATGCTCCATTTCGGATTCCAGCCTGTCGTACTGGGAGAGCTTCGCCTGCAGATCCTCGAGCCTCAACGGGCTGCTTTCATTCAGCATTCTTTCGAGCAGGCTGCGTGCCTCCTTGTAGCCTTTTCCGTATTTCGCGCTCATGAGCTGAACGGGAAGATCGAGCAAGTCGGCCATCTTTTCCGCATCGACGGTGATGCCGAATTTCTTGGCTTCGTCCGCCATGTTGAGGAGCAGCATGGCGGGAAGCCCGAGTTGCTTGATCTGAAGCACCAGGGAGAGCTGCCGCTCGATCTGGGATGCATTGAGAATGATCAGCACGGCATCGACGCTGTTGTTCTCCAGAAAATGGCGCACCACCTGCTCGTCTTCTGAAAAACCGTGAAGATCGTAGATCCCGGGAAGATCCACGATTTCAACCATGCTTGACCCGATCAGCACCTTCGAGCCCAGCAGATCGACCGTCACGCCCGGCCAGTTGCCGGTTCTTGAAGACGCGCCTGTGATCCGGTTGAAGAAAGTGGATTTGCCCGTATTGGGCATCCCCAGAATGGCAATGCGCTTCATTCCTGGGTCACGTCGATTTTGCTTGCGTCATTGCGTCTCAGCATGAGATCAGTGGTTCCGATGCGCAAATGGAGCGGGCCGGAGAACCGGCCAAGCCTGAGGATCTCGACCCGCTTGCCGATGCGGAAGCCCATGGCAGCGAGCCTGTGGTAAAGATCGCCTTCCGTGTGCAACGCTGCGATCACGCCGGACTCGCCCTGCGTCAGGTTTGAAAGTTTGATGATAGTCATCGACAATATCGAGAATGAGAATGGTTCTTATTGTTGCAGAATTCAAATGCTTTGAAAAGGGTTTTGCGGCAACCAGGAAATGGTCAGAACTTTGAGGTATGCTCTTCACTCTAATAGGGGCAAATAGAGGGGGTGTAAGTTTAGATTTGATCCATAACATTGTGTACGTATTCGAACTACCCTAGAATCTTCCATGAACGGTGCGAGCAAAGAAGGGAAATCATGATCTCCAATACAGAAGACTTGTCCACGGACGAACAAGCGCATGTCGAAGAAGTGCATGTGGACACAACGGAAGACCCGGTATTTGATGCGATACAGATCTATTTCAACGAGATCAGGAAAAGGCCTCTGCTGAAAGCAGACGAGGAACTACTCCTGACCAGAGCCGTGAAACTGGGGGATTTCGACGCTCGGCAGAAAATGATCGAGCATAACCTCAGACTCGTGGTGAAAATCGCCAGGCATTATGTCAATCGGGGCGTCGCCTTGCTCGATCTGATCGAGGAGGGAAATCTTGGGCTGATCCATGCCCTTGAGAAATTCGACCCCGAACTGGGATACCGATTCTCGACCTATGCCACATGGTGGATCCGGCAGAACATCGAGCGGGCGATCATGAACCAGTCGAGAACCATACGTCTACCCGTGCATGTCGTGAAGGACATCAACCTCATCCTGCGCGTCATCCATGAGCTTGAGTCGCATGGTGACGATGCGAATGTCGAGAAGATTGCGCGCAATACCGGCATGACCCGGGAAGAGGTGCAATGGGTGATACACCAGAACGAGAAAATGCTTTCCCTGGACGCGCCATTGGACATCGACCCCATGCTCTCCATCGGTGAATCCATTCCAGACGACCACAATTTGCCGCCTGATTTGCTGATCGAGAATGCAGAAATGGAGAAGCTTGTGAACGATTGGCTGGGCAGACTCACCGAGAAGCACAGGCTGGTTATCGAGCGGCGCTATGGGTTTAACGGCAACGAAATCGAAACGCTCGACGAGATAGCGAAGAGCCTGGAATTGACCCGTGAACGGATACGTCAGATCCAGAGCGAGGCACTGCGAGAACTCAGGAGTTTGATTTTGAGACTGGAAATTTCCCAGGAAATGCTGATCCCGGGAAATTTCCCTGCAAACTGATGTCGATCAGAATCCGTAGACGACGCCGGCTGCCCAGACATTGGAATTGAAGTTGGTTTTGACGCCGGCGTTGCTGATCGCCGAGCCGTACCTGTCCCAGCCGAAGCGGATGCCGACATTCGGCGTGGCGGCGTACTGGACGCCAAGACCATAGGTGGCCGCAGTGCGGCTGGCGTTTTGATAGGTTGCCGTAGTATCGGAAACCTTGGTCTTGGAGTTGCCCACGCCGATTTTGCCGTAGAGGGAAAGGCTGTCCGAAACAGGCATGCTGCCGACGGCATCAAGGGCGAGAACATCGCTCTTGCCGCTCATGGTGGCGGTGGAAAATTTCCCTGCCCCGGTATATTGCGCTTCTATCCCGAAATTCTGGTTGAGCTGATAGCCGACTATACCGCCGTAAACCGAGGCGGAGGAGCTGGTCAGGGTTGTTCCGAAGCTTTTTGTGCTGGCGCGCCCAAGCGTGCCGCCGATATAAAACCCGCTGTCGGCAAAGGCCGGGGCGGTGGCGATGGAAAGAAGTGCAACAGCAATCGCTTTTTTCATTTCAATTTCCTTCTTGTAGAGGTTGTGAAGGCGAGCCATTCGAGACGTATTGGATCGTCGACTGGCAGCAGGAGAATGGTAATCCAGGAAGATTATCGTGGAATTAAGCGGGTGGATTTATTTCTTCGCGAAGCGCTCGAGGTATTTCCCGTAACCCGCCTTCTCCATGTCTTCAAGCGGAACGAAGCGCAGCGAGGCTGAATTGATGCAGTAGCGCTTGCCGGTAGGCGCCGGGCCGTCATCGAACACGTGGCCGAGATGACTGAGGCTGCTTCTGACCTCGGTACGGGTCATGAAATGCGAATGGTCGGTTTTGAGAACGAGATTTCCCTCATCCAGCGGCTTCGTGAAGCTCGGCCATCCCGTTCCGGAATCGAACTTGTCCAGCGAACTGAAGAGCGGCGCGCCCGAGACGATGTCGACGTAAATCCCGGGGCGCTTGTTGTCCCAGTAGGCATTCGAAAATGGCGGTTCGGTCCCGCATTCCTGCGTGACGTGGTATTGCAAGGGATCGAGCCTGTCTTTCAAGCTTTTTTCAAAATCCAATGGATTCCTCGTGCTGAAGTATCCGGCGGGGATGCCGTAAAAGGCATGGAGGCCGACAGTTTCAAGATAACCGAATGGGGAATCGAAAGCAATGGCGTGTTATGATCAGGCAGTGCCCCAGGCCTTTCGGCAAGCACGGGCACGCCATATGGATTTGATTCGATGGAAAAACGCTCTACGCTCGATCCGGAAGACTGGGGAAAATTCAGGCAGGATGCGCACCGCATGCTCGACGACATCATCGATTATGTCGAGCACATCCGAGAGCGCCCCGTCTGGCGCCCCATACCGGAAGAAGCGCGTGCACAGTTCGGCGAGCCTTTGCCCGAAGGCGCTGCATCCCTTGAGAGCGTGCATGAAATATTCATGCGCGCCGTGCTCCCCTATGCGGCGGGCAACGTGCATCCCGGATTCATGGGATGGGTCCACGGCGGCGGAACGCCGGTAGGCATGCTTGCCGACATGCTCGCAGCAGGAATGAACGCCAATCTGGGCGGGCGGGACCAGATGCCGATCGAAGTCGAGAAGCAGGTGCTCAAATGGGTGCGCGCGTTGTTCGGTTTTCCGGAGACAGCGAGCGGTCTTTTCGTGACCGGCACTTCAATGGCGAATTATATTGCGCTGCTCGTGGCGAGAACGGCGCGTTTCGGCAGCCGCGTCCGTACGGAAGGGGTGGGAGAGGCGCATCTGGCCGCGTACGCATCCTCAAGCGCTCACGGCAGCATCGCGCAATCCTTCGATCTTGCCGGGATGGGGATGGATATGCTCAGGATCGTCCCTGTCAACGAGCGGTTCGAAATGGATCTCGATGCGCTCGAAGCCATGGTCGTAGAAGACAAGAAAGCGGGCGTTCAACCTTTCTTCGTCGCAGGGACGGCGGGGACAGTCAATACCGGCGCGGTCGACGATCTCGATGGGATCGCCGATTGCGCAAAGCGCCACGGCCTGTGGTTCCATGTCGACGGTGCCCTAGGGGCGCTCGGCATGCTTTCTCCCGATGTCGCGCAGAGACTTTCCGGCATCGAGCGCGCAGATTCCATCGCGTTCGATTTCCACAAGTGGGGGCAAGTGCCCTATGATGCAGGATTCATCCTGGTGAAAAACGGCGAGCTTCATTTCAGGACGTTCGAGTCGAATCAATCCTACCTGAGGCGCGAGTCCAGGGCGCTGGCCGCCGGTTCTCCATGGCCCTGCGATTTCGGCCCGGATCTTTCCCGTGGTTTCAGGGCGCTCAAGACATGGTTCACGATCAAGGTATTTGGTTCGAAAAAACTGGGTGAGGCGATTTCGGGAACGTGCGAGGTGGCGAACTATCTGGAGAGGCGCATCAATCAGGAAGATCGTCTCGAACTGCTTGCGCCGGTCTCGCTCAATATCGTCTGTTTCAGATATCGGTGCGATGAATCCGACAGGGTGAATGCGGAAATCGTGGCGCGACTGCAGGAATCCGGCATTGCCGCCCCATCGACGACGACATTGAACGGCATGCTGGCCATCCGGGCGGCGATCGTGAATCATCGCACACGCATTGAAGATATCGATGCGTTCGTCGAGGCTGCGCTTCAAATCGGAAACGCATTGACAAGGGATGAGCATGGACAATGAAATTCGCGGTGAAGGTCTGATGGGTCTTGCCAAGCTGATGAAGATGGCTTTCGACGGCATCGACCTTGCGCCTGTAGGCGATGCGCTGATTCAGCGGGCAGAGGCCAATCCGCAAGATGCCGAGGCATTCATGGATCTTTCCATCCTGCTTCAGTTGAGAAACAGCAAGGAAGTTGCGCTCGGCGTGCAAAAACAGGCGCTCTCGAACGAGATTCTCTATCATCTCCCGTCAACAATGAATCCGGCGGTCAGACTGCTCGCGATCATGGCGCCCGGCGATCTGATGACCAACACGCCGCTCGAGTTTCTGGTCGAAGGCTCGGACATTTCGCTCTACATGCTCTATGTCGGAGAGGGGCTTCCCCCCGTCCCTCCGCTTCCCGAGCATGACCTGCTTTTCGTCGCGATCGGGGAATCGACCGGCACCAGGCCCGTTCTGCAGGAACTCGGGTCGGCGCTCAAATCCTGGCCCTGCCCGGTGCTGAATCGTCCAGCCAATATCCTCAAAACATCGCGGGAATCGGCTCCATTTTTCCTCGCAAAGGTTCCTGGGCTCGCCATTCCCGGGGCGATACGCGTCAAGCGGGAGGCACTGCAGCGTATCCGGGATGTCCCGTTCATCGTAAGACCCATCGATTCCCATGCCGGGCATGGACTCGCCAAAATCGACAGCATCGAGCAAATTGCAGGCTATCTCGAAGAAATGCCGCAGCCGGAATTCTATGTCTCCCCTTTCATCGACTATCGCAGTCAGGACGGTCTTTACAGGAAATACCGCGTCGTGCTGATTGGCGGGAAGCCCTTTGCCGCCCACATGGGCATATCCGACCACTGGATGATCCACTATGCCAACGCAGGCATGAACGCAAGCATGCAGAAGCGCGAAGAAGAAGAGCGCTTCATGAAGGATTTCGACGAGGATTTCGCAAAGCGCCATGCTGAAGCGTTCAAGGGCATGCACGAGGCCTTGGGACTCGACTACCTGGTCATCGATTGCGCAGAGACCCGCGACGGAAAATTGCTTGTTTTCGAGATCGACACCGGCGCGGTCGTTCATGCCATGGATCCGGCCGACATTTTTCCGTACAAGGTGCCGCAAATGCAGAAAGTGTTTTCCGCTTTCCGGGACATGTTGTTGGGGGCGAGGCGTGAGGGCGCTTAAGCATCTGGACGCCCATTGCCTTCCCGATACCGCCATGCTGCTCTCGGCGGGCGGGGATGCCCGAATCGCCATCGAATCAGGCAGGAACGAATACGGCTGCACGGTTTTTCCCGATCCCGGTTTGCTCGAATTCGGCTCTTCGACCGCTTCCACCATCTCTGAAGCGGCTTTCGATGCGGCCGATGCGCTGCGCGGGAAGCTCTATGCCGATCCGGATTGCGAACGCGAATTCAGTCGCATCAGGCGCGAATTTTCAGCACTATGCGGGATCGACGATCACGCAGTGCTGTTCGCGCCTTCCGGAACGGACATCCATATGATCGCTTCCCAATTGACCGCGCCTCAGCTTGTCGTCATGGCACAAGCTTCCGAGACTGGGCGCGGCGTTCCCGATGCGCTTTCCGGGCGTCATTTCAGTTCAAGATCGGCCTACAGCAAGCGGCTTGTCAAAGGCGGCCCCATTGCGGATGGCGTGCTGCCTGAATTGTCTAGCGTTGAGGTCAGGGACGAGGAAGGGCGCCCCATAGACAGCGGTCAGATCGACGCAGCCTTTTCGGAAAAGATCGCTGCCGGCCTTGCAAGCGGAAAAAAAATGCTGCTTGTCCTCACCGATGTTTCAAAAACGGGCATGATCGCACCCAGCATAGCCTGCGCGCTCCGCCTGAAGGAACAATGCGGGGAGTCGCTCGAAGTGCTGGTCGACGCCTGCCAGTTCAGATTGGCACGGGAAACCCTGAAAGCCTATCTTGAAAAGGGCTTCATGGTGGCGCTTACCGGATCCAAATTTCTCACCGGGCCGACATTTTCTGGCGCGCTCGTGATTCCAGGGAGCATCGGCTTGAAAAGGGCGGGCGCTGCCCTTTCTTCCTATGCCTCAAGTCACGAATGGCCGGAAGGCATGCGGCAGGAACTGGGTTCAGGAGACAACTTCGGTCTTCTGCTGCGATGGGAAGCGGCCTTGTCCGAATTGCGCGCGTTTCAAAGCATTCCTGAGATCGAAGTCGCGCGGTTCCTCGCGCGCTTTTCGGAGGCCGTAGAGGCAAGGCTGGAAAAAGACCCTCGCTTCGTTCCCATTGACGTGCCCGAGATCGATCGAAGCGCGCTGCATCTCGCTGCATCCTGGGACGGCATGCAGACGATCTTTCCCTTCAGGCTGAAAATGAAAGGCGAAATGCTCGAAATGCACGAGGCGAAAATCGTGCATGACATGCTGCGTTTGGATCTTTCCGCACTTTCCAGTCATGAGGCAGCGGCCACGCGTTGCAGCCTGGGGCAGCCCGTTGCGAGCGGCGCACTCAGAATCTGCTCGAGTGCGCGGCTGGTCGTCGAGGGCGTCAAACAGGGGGCGCTTGTGATCGATCGTGCGCTGGCCGCCCTCGACAAGGTTGCCTTAGTATTGGATCTCGTTCAGCTGCCGAAGAGTCGATAGCCGTTTTTCCCGGATGCCTTGACGGCATACATCGCCTTGTCGGCTTTCTTCATCAGATCACCCACACCCTCGTTGCCGGCGATGGGATAAGTAGCGATGCCGATGCTGGTGCCGATCCTGATAAGATGCCTGTCGACTTCGACAGGCATCTTGAAGGAGTCGATGATTTTTTCGGCGACCAGTGCTGCATCGTTTGGATGGCTGATTTCCGGCAGGACGATGATGAACTCGTCGCCGCCCTGGCGCGATACGATGTCTCCCTTGCGCACGCATGAAGTCAGCTTGACTGCAACTGCCTTGAGCAGTTCATCGCCGATGTCGTGCCCCAGCCCGTCGTTGACCTGCTTGAATCCGTCGAGGTCGAGGAACATGATCGCAAGGGATCTGCTGTGGCGCTTTGCCTGGACGAGTGCCCATTCGAGCTTTTCAATGAGAAAACGCCTGTTGGGCAGATCGGTCAGCGTGTCATAATAGGCGAGATGGTTGAGGCGCTGCTTGGTTTCGATTCGCTCCGAGATGTCCTCGATCTGTGCGATGAAATGCATTGGGGCACCTTCAGGATCCCGTAGCAGCGATGCGGTCAACTGGATCCATACGATGCTTCCGTCTTTTCTGATGTAGCGCTTTTCCATCTTGTAGAAAGGAATTGCGCCCGAGATCAGTTTGCGCGCATTGTCGAGATCCGACTCGAGATCTTCGGGATGGGTGATTTCCTGGAAGGTAAGCGCCAGGAGTTCTTCCTTGCAGTAGCCGGTGATGATGCTAAGTGACTGGTTGGCATCCATGAAACGCCCTTCCAGGGAGACGGTGGCAAGCCCGATCGGTGCATGCAACACGATGTCCCGTAGATGCGCCTCGCTTTCCCTTAATGCATTTTCCATTTCCTTGCGCCGGGTGATGTCCCGTGTCACTCCCCGATAGCCGATCAGCTTGCCAGAGCTGTCGAAGATCGGCAGGCCGCTCGTTTCGACATGAATCTTTTGTCCATTGCGATGCAGGCGGACGGTTTGGATCTGGTCGAGGGGCGCCCGCTTCTCAATATAAATTCTGGAATTTTGCGCCTGCTGACTTGCCACTTCATCAGGCATCATGTCGAAAGGAGTCTTGCCTATCAGTTCCTCCGGCCTGTAGCCAAGAAGATCCTTGATCCTCGGGCTGGCATAGCTATAGCGAAAATCGGCATCCGTTTCCCATATCCAGTCCGTCGTCGTTTCGACGAGATCGCGGAAACGCTTTTCGCTTTCATGCAAAGACATTTCCGTCTTCTTGCGCTCGGTGATGTCGCGCAGGATGCTGTAATAGATGGATTTGCCATCCAGTTCGATGATGATCGTGCTGATTTCGATCGGCATGACCGTCCCGTCCTTGCGCGCTTGGGACGATTCGTAGGTGGCATGGCCTTCCTTTTTAACCCTCGTGAGCCTTTGCGCGACCTTGTCGACGTTTTCACGGGTCACGAATTCGGAGACGAGTCTGCCTATCATCTCCTCTTTCGCATAGCCGAGCCGCTCATGTCCGATTTTGTTGATGTCGATGATGCGCCCTTCTTCTGAGATCAGCATTTTTGCATCGGTAGCTTCCTCGAAGAGAATTCGGAACCGCTCTTCGCTCTGCTTCAATGCATTGCTTCTTTCCATGCGCTCGAGGACGATGGCGATGATGGATGAGGCGATTTCCATCAGCCGTATCTGGAAGGGAGAAGGGGAGCGCGTTTCGAAGCCGGTCAGGGCAAAGGTGCCGATGACTTTCCTGCCTGCCGAGAATACCGGCATCGACCAGCAAGAATGAAGGTTATGCTCCCGGGCGAGTCCCTTGAGTCCGTTCCATCTGGGATCGTGAAAGGTATCCGCCACGAAAGCAGGTTCCTTGCGGTAGGCGGCGTTGCCGCAGGAGCCGGCTTCCGGGCCGGGTATAAGGCCGACGAGGCGCGATGTGATTTCCTCGCCCGCGCTTGGTGCAGCATGGATGTTGAGCCTGCCCGCGTTGTCGAGCAGCATGATGGTGGCGACGGAATCGGGCACCATTTTTTCACCGAGCAGGCAAATGCGGTCTAAGATTTCCCTGTCTTCATATCCGAAGGCTACAGCTTCGAGTATTGAGCTCTGGAAGCGAATCAGTCCTTCCATATCTTCCCGTTCGGGGAAGCTCAAGTTCTTGCAAGACCTGGTTGCTTTTGCATGCGCCATAATCTTATTCTCCTGGATGCGATTTTCAGGCGCTTTTGTTACGTGGATAACAATAGAATTACTCTATTAAATTAAGTATACGCTTTTCCGTATTCGGGTGGAATATCATTCTGTTCGAAGGGCTTCCACGGGATCGAGGCGGGCTGCGCGCCTTGCCGGCATCACTCCCGCGAGGAGGCCGATGGATGCGGCGACGAATTCCGCGAGAGCGGCATAGGACCAGGGGGTATGAACGGGCAAGGCCGGGAAGGCGGCATGCAGCAGCTGCAGCAGGAGATAACCCGCGGCGAGCCCGAAAAGCCCCCCAAGAGTCGACAGGGCGATGGCTTCCAGCAGGAAAAGGAATAGGATTTGCGTGCCCTTGCCGCCGAGCGCGCGCAGAAGGCCGATTTCGGCTGTTCTTTCGGCTACCGAAATCGTCATGATGGTGAGAATGCCGACCCCGCCCACGACGAGCGATATGCCGCCTATCGCTGCCACGGCAAAAGTCAGCACGTCGAGCACCGACCCCAATACGTCCAGCATCTTCTCCTGGGGCGTGATGGTGAAATCTTCCCTGCCGTGCCTGGCTTTGAGCATCCCTGAAATTTCGTCCACGACCCTGTCGACGGGAACGTCGGGATCGTAAACAACATGGATTTCCATCAGTGAATCCCGATTGAACAGTTCGAGCGCACGGGCAGCGGGAATGAAAACCGTGTCGTCCATGTCGAATCCCAGAATCTGCCCCTTGGATTCCATGACGCCGATCACCGTGTAGCGGTTTCCGCCGACACGGATGCGGGTACCGAGCGGGTTGGTGTTGCCGTAGAGTTCATGCTTGGTTTTTGAGCCGAGAATGGCGAAGGCCCTGGCTGTCTGCAGCGGCTCATGGGGGAGGAATCGCCCCACTGCGACATTCATGTGCAGGGCTGCCGGGAAATCCGGCCCGACACCCGACACCAGAACGCGGCGGCTTTTCCCGTTGGCCTTGACTTCGGCATTGCCCGACAGGCTCGGGTCCGAATATTCGACGTAGGGGATTCTCTGCAATGCCTGTGCGTCTTCAAGGGTAAGGGGGCGAACGCTTCCGAATATGCCGATCGGCGGACCACCGCGGGTCTGGGCTTTTCCCGGGCTGACGCCGATGATGTTGGTGCCGAACTGCGTGAATTCGGCTATGACGAAGCGGTGCAGACCCTCGCCTATGGAAGTGAGCATGATGACCGCGGCGATTCCGACGCCGATGCCCGTCACCGTGAGCCATGTTCTCAGGCGATGTGCATGGAGCGACGCAAAAGTGAAACGGAGAAAGTCTCGAATCGGCATCATCTTCTCGAGAGGGCCTGGACGGGATCGAGGCGGGCCGCCCGGTTGGCCGGCAAGAGGCTGAACAGTACGCCCGTGGCGAGCGATGTCGCGAACGCTGCAGCTATCGCCCACCAGGGGGGCGCGATGGGAAGCGAAGGATAGAGTCCGGCGATCACCTTGGCGCCGAATTCGCCCAGCAGCCAGCCCGATATCGCGCCGACCAATGACAGGATGGCCGCTTCGAAGAAGAACAGGCGTCTGATCTGATTGCCGGTTGCGCCGATCGCCTTCAAGAGTCCGATTTCCCGCGTTCTCTGCGCCACCGCGATCAGCATCACGTTCATGATCAGGATGCCTGCAACAGCCAGGCTGATGCCGGCAATGCCTGCAACGGCCAGGGTGAGGGCGCGCAATATCTTGTCGAAGGTGGAAAGCACGGCGTCCTGGGTGATGACCGTCACGTCGCGCTCGCCTTCATGGCGCGCTGCGAAAATGCGCTCGACATCTTTTTGCGCAAGCGGAATATCGTTGCGGCTTCTTGCTTCGACCAGGATCCTGAAGAGCGACGGGATGTTGAACAGCATCTGAGCCGAGGCGACAGGAACGATGGCGAGCTCGTCCGTGTTGAATCCCAGGGATTGCCCCTGGGCTGAGAGAATGCCCACTACGCGAAAACGCCTGTCGCCTATCCTGACCCATCTTCCCAGCGCCTGGCTTGAGCCGAAAAGCTCCTCCTTCACGCGCATGCCCAATACGCAAACCGGGACGGCATTCCTCGGGTCGATTTGGGGCAGGAATCGCCCTTCGAGGAGCGTCATATGCCTGATTTCGAGCAGGTCGGATGTCGAGCCGATGACGGGCACTTCCCGGTTCCTGCGTCCCAACGAGACGAGCCCGGAACCCAGCGTCAAGGGAGCGATGCGCTTGACATGTCTGCTTCTCAATAGCGCCAGAGCATCATCCAGCGTCAAATCTCGCGGGGTTTCGCCGATCAGCATGCCGGGCATGTTGCCTTTGGTTTCCGTTCGTCCTGGAAAAACGATCAGCAGGTTGGTCCCGAGCGATGAAAACTGGTCGACGACGTAGCGGCGCGCCCCTTCGCCCAAGGCGGTCAGAACGACCACGGCTGCAACCCCGATGGACATGGCGAGTATCATGAGGGCCGTGCGTGTTTTGGCGCCGACGAGGCTCTTTGAAGTGAACGATGCAATGTCGATCAGCTTCATGATCCGCCTGATACGATTTTGCCGTCGATCATGTGGACCTGCCTTTTTGCCCTTTTCCCGATTTCAGGGTCGTGGGTGACGACGACCAGGGCCATGCCCTGCGCGTTGAGCGCTTCCAGGAGAGAGATCACTTCCATGCCGCTCGCTCGATCGAGGTTCCCTGTCGGTTCGTCCGCGAGCAGAATGCGGGGCTGCATGACGGTTGCTCTTGCGATCGCCACGCGCTGCCGCTGTCCCCCGGAAAGCTGCTCGGGCTTGTGGCTGGCGCGATCCAGAAGCCCGAAATCCTGGAGCAGCCGATGCGATTTCGCCATGCGCTCGGCCTTGTCTATGCCGGCGAGCATCATCGGCAGTTCGATGTTCTCGCTTGCGGTGAGGCGCGGGATGAGATGGAAGAACTGGAAGACGAAGCCGATTTTCTCTTGCCTGACCTTGGCCTGGAGCGCTTCGGAAAGATGCGTGACGTCCTCGCCATCGAAGGTGTAGAGACCTGAAGACGGCCTGTCGAGCAGCCCGATGAGGTTGAGCAGGGTGGACTTTCCGGAACCGGAAGGCCCCATGATGGACAGGTATTCGCCCGGGTTGATCTCCAGGCTGACTTCGTTCAGTGCGGATACGGTCTGTTCTCCGACCTGGAACAACCGGCTGATGTTTTCGAGTCGGATCATTTCCCGGTATCGGGCACTGCACGAGCGCCCGACTTGACGCCGCTGTGCTCCAGGGAAACGACGACCTCCTGGCCTGCATCCAATCCGGAGAGAACTTCCGTATATTCCCAGTTCGAGAGGCCTGTTTTCACCTTCTTTTCCTCTAGGGTGCCGTTTTCCAGGACGAGCACCTTGTTACCTTCGAACAGCGCGCGCGTGGGTATGCGCAAGACATCCGGATGGCTGCCCAGTATCACCTCCGCGTCGGCGCTGTAACCGACGAGCAGCCTCTTCGCGTCCTCTTTGTCGACAAAATCGACATCCACGTCGACGGTTCTGGATTGTTTTTCAACATCGAGCACATAGGGTGCAATTCTGGATACCTTGCCAGAAAAATGCCGGCCCGGAAAAGCGTCCAGTGTGATCCTGGCAGGCATGCCAAGATGTATGGCTGGCGCATCGACTTCGTCCATCGGGGCGGTCACGTAAAGGCAGCTGTCGTCGATGAGGTCGATTGCGGGAGGCGTCGGGATGCCAGGCGGAGAAGGGGTGGTGAATTCGCCGAGTTCGCCGCTCACCTTGGCCACGATGCCGTCGAAAGGGGCGACGACGGTGCTTTTCTCTATCCCGGCTTCCGCCAGTGCGATGCGCGCACGGGCTTCCTTGATGGCAGCATGAGCGGCGTCACAAGACGCCTGCTTGGACTTCGCCTGACTCTGCGCATTTTCCAGTGCTTCGGCAGAAATGAAGCCTTTCTCGCGCAAGATCGATTTTCGCCTTGCGTCGCTCGCGGCAGCCGTTGCCAGCGTGCAGATCTCCTTGGCATGGTCCAGTGAAGAAGCCATTTGCTGCGTGGCGAGGTTTTTCTGGGCGAGCAGGTCCTTGTCCCACAATTCGATCAGGACTTGCCCCTTTTTCACCCGATCGCTTTCCTTGACCTTGAGCCGGTAGATGAGCCCGCCGCTGCTCGGCGCAAGCTTTGCACGGCGGCAGGCCTTGACCGTCCCTGCGCGCGTGTTGGATACGCTCGATTCGACCGTGCCCTTTTCAACTTTCGCGAGAACCACGGGAACGGGCTTCGGCGCGGCAAATTTCCAGATCAAGGCTCCGGCAAGCGCAAACAGCACCAGCGCGACGAGGATGATGCGCTGACGTTTTCCTGCATTTCGGTTCATGAAAGTCGCTCTGTATGGTCGCCTCCAGAATTTAGCTCGTTTGCGGCAACCTGACAAGGCGCCTGGTTGCGTATCTTGCGGATTCGGGGAATAATGGATCAGGAGGAATCGAGATTCCTATGCTAAGTAAATTTTCCAGTCTCCGTGTTCTGGTCATCGACGATATGGGCGCCATGCGCTCGGCCATCAAGGTGCAGCTTGCCGAAATGGATATCGTCAATGTCGATCAGGTGGGAAATGCGGAAGATGCGCTGCGGATGGTCGAATCCCGGGTCGAATACGATGTCATCTTCTGTGACTACAATCTCAATCGAGCAACCAGCGGACAGCAATTCCTTGAATATTTGAAATCCATGGATTTGCTTCCGGCCCGGACTGTTTTCATCATGGTGACGGCGGAGGCCGAGTACGGCGCGGTGGTGAGCGCGGCCGAATTCCAGCCTGACGACTACCTGCTCAAACCCTTCACTGCCGTCAAAATCAGGTCCAGGCTGGAGCGCCTCATCGACAAGCGTGATGCCCTTCAGAACCTGTTGCTGTGCATGGCCAAAAAGGATTTCGATGGCGCTGTTGCCGAAAGCGACAAACTCATCAAGGCGAATTCGAAGTGGCTCATGGACGCCCTGAGGCGCAAGGGAGAGGCGCTGCTCAGGCTGGGCAGGCATGAGGAAGCTGCTGCAGTCTTCGGGTCAGCGCTTGCGATGCGCGGCGATCTGGGCTGGGCGCGGCTCGGTACGGCGAGAGCCTATTTTGCGCAGGGCAGGCTAGGTGAAGCGGAAAAGATCGCAAATGATGTGCTGGAATCCAACGGCGCATTCGTCCTCGCTTACGATCTCCTTGCCGAAATTGCAGAGGATGCAGGCAATGCGGCGTTGGCGATCGATCAGCTCGAGCAGGCATCCACTGTCGTGCCCAGCGCGAGGCGTTTTCGACTCCTCGCCGAAGCGGCCTACAGGTTGTCTCGCTTCGACATTGCACGGAGCGCTTTCGAGTTCGCCATCCGCAGGACGAAAGGCTCCATTACCGCGCAGGAAACAGACTATCTGCTTCTGGCCCAGACCCACGTCGAGGCTGGGAATCCCAAGCTCGCCTTCCAGGTGCTCGAAGCGGGCGAGGAGGCATTCGGCGATGCGGGATTGTTCGGCAGAGGGCAGGCGTCCGTCAAGGCGCAGGCCTTTCTGAAAGAAGACAATGTTGCGGCAGCGAAGAAAATGCTCGTTCGCGCTGGCAATCTGCTGGCGCACCCGGGGGCGAATCTTGAAACCGTCCTGATGGGCAAGGCATTATTGGCATCGGGAGAAAAGGAGGAAGGCTTGAAGTTCATGGAAGAAGCGCTTCGGAAAAAATCCGGAATCAGGATGATAGAGAGCGTCGCCAAATCGGCGCTCGCTGAAAGAATCGGGGGTGCATGACATGGACGACAAACTGACTGCTGCCGTTGTCCACGACATGAAGAATGCGCTGGGTGTGCTCGAGGGGCAACTGGCTACATTGAGCCACACCTATCCTGAAATCGGCGCACCATACGCATTGTGCGCGTCGCTGCGTCAGAAACTCATCGGTTTTCTGACGCTCTACAAGGGACACATGGTCGCGCGCGTGAGCGACGTGTGTCCTGAGGATTTTCTGCTCGAAGCGCGGGATCTTGCCGTTCTTCCGCAAGATCCTCCCTCGATCGAAGTGGAAATCTCACCCGGCACGCCCCTCATCTGGTTTTTCGATGAAAGGCTCATCCAGCTTGCGCTTGAAGCCGCGATCCAGAATGCGCTCCACTTTGCCAAGGAAAGAATCGTCCTCAAGGCGAGAAAGGAAGGCGATTTCCTGGTGTTCTCGGTCTGGGACGATGGTCCGGGTCTGGGAGCAGAGAAAGGCGCGCTTTCCACCGGGCTGGGCACGGAATTGTGCCGCGCCATTGCTGCGGCGCATGTCAGGTCGGGATTGAAAGGGCACATCACGCTCGAAAATGCAGGAGAAGGCGGCGCTCTTTTTGAGATGTGGCTGCCATGATGCTTGACGAAGGAAGAAAATAAAATTAGAATATAATCGTTATCTAATTTTCATGGTAACGAACCCTCCTTCGGGCCCGGTCGACATCCCTCACCGGGCCTTATTTTTTGAACCTCGCGCTATTCCTGCAGTCTCATGCATGTGGATAGAAATTCGAATTCAGGCATCGCCAATCACATTCTGCCGACAGCGGCAACCATGACAGGTGTTTGCGTCACGGTCATCAGCATCGTCAGGTTGACAGAAGCGACGCGCCATATCAGCACGCTCACCGACAATCTGTTTGCGGTAACCGGCCTCGTCTTTTTGATCAGCTGTTTCCTTTCCTATACGTCGATGCGCACGCCGCATCGCGCCGGCAAAATGGAAAAGCTTGCCGACATGTTCTTTCTCGCAGGGCTTTCGATGATGGTCATCGGCGGCTTCATGCTCACCCTGGAATTCGAGCACATTTAGGGCGTGTTAACGTTATTTTCACATCTGCGTTACAGCGGGAAGGTCGTGGATGCCAGGCGCAAGGCGCAGCGAATGGTTATTCCATTCGCAAGTCTTGCAACACCGTAGACGCGGCCTTCCCGCTGTAACCCTCAATAATTCTTTTCATGCGGTACGGGGCGGTGGCGATTTGGGCGCTCTCCTTTGTCGCAAGTCGCTTGTAGTAACTGGCAATACCGCGCGACTTGCTTCTTGGATAGCATCCCAAATTGCCACCGTCGCAAATGCGAAAATAGCGTTAACACGCCCTAGTCGGGTAGAGGTGATCCTTGCAGGGCGGAGATGAGGCTCTGCTTCGAGAGCATCCCCGCGTGTTCTCCGGCAAGCTTGCCGTCCGGGGAATAAAGAAAGCTTGTCGGCAGGCTGTCAAGGTCGCCGAATTGGGATGCCGTATCCTCGTTGCCCAGAACGACAGGGTAGGTGATGCCTTTTTTCCTGGCGAAATCGAGCACTTCGGAGGCGTTCTTGTAGTTCATGGCGACACCGATGACGACGAGCTTGCCTTCCTTGTAGAGGGCTTCGAGATCGGGAATTTCTTCAAGGCAGGGCGGACACCATGTCGCCCAGAAATTGACGAGCACCCATTTTCCCTTGTAGGCAGCAAGATTGAGCGGTTTGCCCGACACTTCAAGCAGGGACCACGCATTCGACGCCATGGCATGAGTCGCAAGCATGAACAGGGCGATGATCAGGAAGGCGGTGCGCTTCATCCGGCGATTATATGCGATTTGTCTGCTGCAATCGATGTTGTCGATGCGGCAAATTGTCGCGGGAATGCGGATTTCGGAGGTGATGCTATATTGGATTAAAATTCAGGATGCCAGTCATGAATCTCGGTCTCTTTCAGTCGGGCAACATCCTGCCGCAGGTCTGGGAGAGGATCCAGATTTGCAAGCGGGAGGCGCGCTTTGATGCAAGGCTGATCGGCTGCATCAAGGGAGTGAGCCTGCTGGTCACCGAACCCGTCGAGCGCGGCAGAAGAATTGACTTTTTCGAAGGTGAATCAGTCGAGGTGCGCATGTTTTCAGGCACGGACATCTACGCATTCGAATCCACGATAGAGCGAGTATGCGTTGCGCCTGTTCACTACCTTCACCTCAGCTATCCCAGAAGAACAAGGATTCAGCCTTTGCGACGCTCTCCCTGGGTACGCGTGAGCCTTCCGGGAATCGCGCATTGCCGAGACGGATCCAGGAAGCTCGTTCTCATCACCAATCTGAGCGAAGATGGTGCGCAACTCGACGCGCCGTCGTCCATCGGCGCGGAAAACGATCAGCTCAGAGTGTCATTCCAGATCGAGCTCGACGATATGAAACGCGGTTTCGGCCTGGATGCGCGCATCAGGCATGAGGGGAGTGCGGAAGAGGGCATGATGAAATACGGCATCGCTTTCCTTGATCTTTCCGAGGAAGACAAGGTATGGCTGAAGTGCATGGTTTTCCAGAGAATTGCGTCTGGCCGCATGGTCTAGGAATGGATGCCGTTTTGCGAGTACAATAGATGCTCTGCTTTTCGGGAAACAGCATGTACGAAATCAACCGCAGTCTTGCCATCATCAAACCCAGACAGCAGTTTGTGGATTGGCTGACTGGCGTTATCGAACCCGCTCCACAGGAAATGACCTTGGAGGAGATGAGAAGGGATGCAACGGCGATCCTGATTCCGGAATTCGACGACGAGGAAAGCGCGCTGCACTTCGTTTATTCGAATTATGACGAGCTTTTTGAGCGAGAACTCGAGGATTGGATCGGGGATGAGCGGCTTTGGCCTGTTCAGCGGTCACTCAAGCTTTTCAAGGAGTGGTTTGACGTCGAAATCCATTCCATGGTGACCGACATGGTGGAAGACGATTTCGCCAACATGCATGTATCCAGCCTGAGCCTGCATTGAAAAGGGCGCGTGTAGCGCCCCTTCCTTATTTCCTGTCGATGGTTTTCTAGTTGCTCCGCCCCACTCAAACTTCGGTCCCAATTTAGCACGATCATTGCAGGGCGGCAAGCGGTTTTTCTTTAAATAACCATAGCAATCAAATGGTTTCAGCGATCATCCTGGCGCAGGCGAGGCCGCTTGCGACCGCGCCTTCCAGGGTCGCAGGATAGCTTCCTGCCGTATAGTCTCCGGCGAGATAGAGATCGGGCACGGACGTCATCCGTTCCGGTCTTCTGACATCGACATCGCACGAGAATGTGGCGCGCTTTTCATGCACGACTTTCTGCCACAATGGCAGAGGAAGGTCGGGAACGATTTTTTTGGTCTCTGCCTGGATTCTCGAGGCCAGTTCTGCTTGCGAAAGCCCGACATGTTTGCCCTCGGCGCTGATCACCGCCGCAATCAGGCCGTCGCCTCTGTCGAAAAACCAGTGCGCCAGGCCTTGCGATGCGCCGATCATTTTCTTGGGCAAGCGAACCTGTTCAGGGTACCGGGAGTAGATAGTCACGATCGGCTGATAGGCGAAATCGGGAATTTCGACATCGGGGAAATTCCTGGCCAGTTTTTTTGCGTGCTGAGGGGCTGTAGCGAGGATGAGATGGGAAAAGATATGGCTGCCGTTTTCCGTCATGAGTTCGAATCCCTCGTCCGTTTTCCTGGCAGCGCTGACAGCGGTCGATGTCAGTATGCTCCCCCCCTTTTTCAGGATGATCTTGGCGGCGCCGTTCGGAAACAGGGAGGAGAGATCGACATCGGGCAAGACGATATCGCTTCCCCTGCCGTTCAGCCCATCCTTGAGCACGGCAAGGAAAACTTTCGCCGAGGCCTTGGCGATCGGCGTGTTGAGCGCCGATACGCAAAGCGGCTCCCAGAGGCAATCGACTGCCTGTTTTTTCTGGCCGTACAGTTCGAGCAGCGCTGCGACAGCCATGTCTTTTTCCAGCTTGAGGATCTTCGTCAGGGCGAGAAACCTGATCGCGCCCAGCTTCGCAGACAGGGCAAGCCCTTTCGAAAAAAGCAGGCCGAAGAGCAGGTCGAGCGGTGGCGGGAGAGGCAGCGCGCGCATGCTGAAATGGTCGATGTCGAGCGCGAGCGGCATCCTGACGAATGGTTTTTCAACATCGCATGTTTTTTCTATCAGGGCAAGCGTCTCAACGTAGCAGCCAAGCAGGATATGCTGACCATTGTCCAGAATCACGCCCTTGTATTTGATTCCCCTTGCGCGGCCGCCGAGAGTCTTTGAAGACTCGAAAACGGTGACGGGAATGCCTGATTCTGCGAGTGTCATGGCGGCGGCCATGCCGGCATAGCCAGCGCCCACTACCGCTACGCGCATTGCCATGTCTTCCAGGCTATCCAGATCTTGCGGACCGGCGTGAGCGAGGTTCTGCACTTGAGGACGCTGGCTGGGTCCTTCGCGATTTCGTCGAGCAGCGCGGCATAAATGGCGGCCATGACGAGTCCCGGCCGCTGGCTCTTCCTGTCCTGCTCAGGCAGTGCGTCCAACGCTTTGGCATAATAGCTTCGCGCCCTGTCGATCTGGAAAGCCATGAGCTTCTCGAAGTTTTCCGACGCTTGCGCATTGAGGATGCTGGAGGCGGCCACGCCGTACTCGGCCATTTCGTCCATGGGAAGATAGATCCGGTTGCGTCTGGCGTCTTCCCCGATATCGCGAATGATGTTGGTGAGCTGCAGGGCGATGCCGAGATCGTGCGCGTAATCCAGCGTTCTCCTGTCCGAGAAGCCGAAGATCTCGGCAGAGAGCAGGCCGACTGCGCTGGCTACGCGGTAGCAATAGAGCTGGAGCGACTTGAAATCGGGATAGCGGGCCACCGTGAGATCCATTTCCATGCCGTCCATGATCTCGTTGAACAGCTCGATGGGCAGATCGCGTTCAGGCACGATACGCTGCAGTGCGCGCCCCACGGGGTGCTCTGGCGTGCCTGAAAAAACGCTTTCGATTTCCTGTCGCCACCAATCGAGCTTGGCTTTTGCGACGAAGGGATCGCTGCATTCGTCGACGATGTCGTCGACCTCCCTGCAAAAGGCATAAAGCGCCATGATGGCGCGCCGCTGCTCAGGCGGCAGGAAAAGGAAGCTGTAATAGAAGCTCGATCCGCTTTTCGCGGCCTTTTCCTGGCAATACTGGTCTGGAGTCAAAGCGGGCCTGATCGGGTTGGTTTGGATAAATTAGGCGGATTTCTCATGACGCCCATTATATAATAACGATTTTCCATAATTCCAAAGGGCTTTTTTCATGAATCTGGACAGGGTCAATTCGGGGCGGGACATTCCGCGCGACTTCAACGTCATCATCGAGATCCCGATGAATGGGGACCCCATCAAGTACGAAGTCGACAAGGAAACCGGCGCGATGTTCGTCGACCGCTTCATGTCGACCGCGATGCATTATCCTTGCAATTACGGATACATTCCGCATACCTTATCCGACGACGGCGATCCGGTCGACGTGCTGGTGCTGAGCCCGGTTCCGCTGATGACGGGCGTCGTGGTGCGCTGCCGCACGATCGGCATGCTCAAGATGACGGACGAGTCCGGCCAGGACGGCAAGGTGCTCGCCGTGCCGATCGACAAGCTCTGCACGCTCTACCGCAATGTGCATACGCATTCCGATCTGCCCGAGCTGATGCTTTCCCAGATTTCCCATTTTTTCGAGCATTACAAGGATCTCGAGAAGGGAAAATGGGTAAAGGTGGACGGATGGGTGGGCATTGCCGAGGCTGAAGCCGAAATCGTGGATGGGGCGGAACGCTACAGGCAGACAGAAAACAAGCCGATGTTCTGACATGACACTGAGCCCAATACAGCATATTGTCGAAGACCTGAAGGCCGGGAAGATGGTCGTCCTCGTCGACGAGGAAGACAGGGAAAACGAGGGTGACCTCGTCATGGCAGCGGACTTCGTCACGCCCGAGGCGATCAATTTCATGGCCCGATACGGCCGTGGGCTGATCTGTCTCACGCTTACCGAAGACCGCTGCAGGCAGCTGAATCTGCCGCTCATGGTCTCGGCCAACCGCGCGCCCATGGGAACCAATTTCACGGTTTCCATCGAGGCTGCCACGGGGGTGACGACCGGCATCTCGGCGGCGGACAGGGCCAGAACGGTACAGGTGGCCGTGGCGAAGGACGCGAGGCCCGAAGACATTGTCCAGCCGGGACACATCTTTCCCGTCATGGCCCAGAAGGGCGGCGTCCTGGTCAGGGCCGGCCACACCGAGGCGGGGTGCGATCTGGCTGCGCTTGCTGGGCTTTCTCCTGCTGCCGTGATATGCGAAATTCTCAAGGAAGACGGAGAAATGGCGCGTCTTCCAGACCTCTTTGTTTTCGCCGAAACGCACGGGCTCAAGATCGGCGCGATTGCGGACTTGATCCATTACCGCAATCAGACCGAATCCCTGGTGAGCCGGCAGGCGGAGCGTCCAATCCAGACGCCCCACGGCAAATTCAGGCTGGTCGTCTATCTCGACAAGAACTCGAACCAGACCCATCTTGCCCTGGTTCACGGCAAGATCGATCCGGAAAAGGAAACCTATGTCAGGGTTCACGAGCCGATTTCAGTCATGGATCTGCTCGATATCGAAAGCGGCACCCATTCGTGGAGGCTGAGCGAGGCCATGGAAGTGATCTCCAGCCTCGAATCAGGCGTCATCGTGCTTTTGTGGCGCAAGGAATGCGACGGCGATCTCATGGAGCGCGCCATGGCCATCGAACCAAGGAAGGAAACCAAGGTCGATTTGAGGAATTACGGGATAGGGGCGCAGATCCTGAAGGATCTCGGGGTGAAGAAAATGCGCCTCCTGGCCGTTCCCAGAAAGATGCCCAGCATGACCGGTTTCGACCTCGAAGTGACCGGATTCGTCGGGGCGATCGATGAAATCAGGAAAGGATGATCATGGCGAAATTTGAAGGCATTGAAGAAATCGAAAGGAATCTCGAAGGCGCAGGGCTCAAGGTAGGCATCGTCATGAGCCGCTTCAACATCGAGATCTCCGAAGGTCTCCTGAGCGCATGCGTCGCCTCCCTCACCCATCAAGGCGTGGACCCGGCAGACATGATCCTCGTGACCGTGCCGGGCGCGCTGGAAGCGCCCGTTGCGCTCAAGAAGCTTGCCAAGTCAGGGAAGTACGATGCGCTCGTCGCCCTCGGCGCCGTGATCAGGGGGGAAACCTACCACTTCGAGGTCGTCTCAAACGAGTCGGCGAGCGGCATCACATCGGTGCAGGTGGAAACCGGCATTCCCATCGCCAACGGCATACTCACCACCGAGGACGACGACCAGGCGCTTTCGAGAATGAACGAAAAGGGGAAAGAGGCCGGGATCGTTGCAATCGAAATGGCGAATCTCCTGCGACGACTGTCATGAAGGGAAAACGCGGCAAATCCAGGGAAGCGGCGCTCAAGGGGCTTTACCAGTGGCAGCTTGCCGGGATGGAAGCGAAAGCGATTGCTTCTTATCTTGAGCAGGAAGAAGAGTTCGGAAAACTCGATATTCCCTATTTTTCGACCCTGCTCGAGGGGACGATAGGCGGATCCGAGCAGCTCAAGGAAGCGCTGCAGCCTTGTCTCGACCGACCTTTTTCTGAATTGAGCCCTGTGGAAGCCGCCATTTTGCTCATGGGCGCATACGAGCTTGTCCATCAGGCGGATATTCCCTATCGGGTGGTGATCAATGAGGCGGTGGAACTCGCCAAGCGGTACGGCGGGACGGATGGACACAAGTACGTGAACGGGGTGCTCGACAAGCTTGCATCGCGTCTCAGGTCATCCGAGTTCGGCAATCGCCCTTGACGGCGGAATTCGAACTCATTTCACGCTATTTCACGAAGGCTTCGCCTTCCGCGCGGCTCGGCGTGGGCGACGATTGCGCGCTGCTTGAGCCTGAAAAAACCATCGCCGCATCAATGGATATGCTGGTCGAGGGCACGCATTTTTTTCCGAAAGCGGATCCCTTCCTGCTCGGCAAGAAAACGCTTTCCGTCAATCTTTCCGATCTCGCCGCGATGGGGGCGAAGCCCAGATGGGCGATGCTCGCCCTCTCGATGCCTTGCGTTGACGAAGACTGGCTTGATGCTTTCTCGAAAGGCTTTTTCGAGGTGGCCGGGCGCTATTCTGTCGATCTCGTCGGCGGCGATACGACAAGGGGCGCGCTTGCCCTCTGCGTCCAGATCATGGGCGAAGTCGATGCGGAGCTGGCATTGAGGCGGGATAGGGCCAGGGCGGGGGAAGACATCTGGGTCTCGGGCACGATCGGGGACGCGGCCCTGGGGCTCGCCCATGCCAAAGGAGAGATCAGGCTGGAAGATCAGGATGCCTTGTTCTGCCTGAGCGCGCTTCACGATCCCGTTCCCAGGGTTGAACTCGGGCTTGCGCTGTGCGGGATTTCGAGATGCGCGATCGATATTTCAGACGGATTCTGCGCAGACCTCTTGCACATTCTGGAGGGTTCCAATGTTTCCGCAGAGGTCGACTATGCCGCGCTTCCAGTGTCGCATGCGATGGAACAATACAGGATGGAATCTATTGGAGAATCAGCCATCCTTTCCGGCGGTGACGACTACGAACTGTGCTTTACGGCCTCCACCGACAACAGGTCGGCCATCGAGGACCTGGGCCATGCCCTGGGAATCAGGCTTACCCGGGTGGGCAGGATTGGAGCAGGGAAAGGGCTTGCCGTGCTGGACGACAAGGACAGAAGGATGGTGATAGGGAAGGCGGGGTATGAGCACTTCGGTTAGGCCGACCTGGCGTTTCGTGCTTTCCCATCCGGTCCATTTCCTTTCTTTCGGGTTCGGTTCCGGGCTTTCAAGAATCGCACCCGGAACGATGGGGACGCTGGTCGCATTTCCTATCTTTTCCTATCTCAAGGACTGGTTCGGGCAATCCGAACTGCTTTTCCTGATTTTCATCGGGCAGCTTTTTCTTCTGGGGATCTGGCTTTGTGGCAAGACGGGGAGAGATATCGGGGAGGAGGACCATTCTGGCATCGTCTTCGACGAGATTGTCGCCTTCTTGCTGGTGCTCTTTTTCACGCCGGCAGGCTTTTTCTGGCAAGCGAGCGCATTCCTGCTTTTCCGTTTCTTCGATATTTTAAAACCGCCGCCGATAGCCTATTATGACAGAATGTTGCGCGGCGGTTTCGGCGTGATGTTCGATGACCTGCTCGCAGCGTTTTATGCCTTGCTTTGTCTGGCGCTCATCAAGTCATTCCTGGGCTGATGGAACTTTTTGAAATTGCTCGCCAAGTCGGTGAACTGCTTGAGCGGAAGGGCTTCCTTCTCGCCACGGCCGAGTCCTGCACGGGCGGATGGATAGGCGAGGCGCTCACCGCCGTACCGGGAAGCTCAGCCTGGTTCGAGCGCGGTTTCATCACCTATTCCAATCTGGCCAAGCGGGAGATGCTCGGCGTGAATCCGGACATCCTGAAGGAATGCGGTGCGGTGAGCCTGGAGACGGCAAGGGAAATGGCATTGGGGGTACTCCGCCACAGCCGTGCGCAAGTGTCGCTTGCCGTCACAGGCATCGCAGGACCGGGCGGAGGAAGCGGCGACAAACCGGTTGGAACGGTCTGCTTCGCCTGGGCCTTGAAAAGCGGAAAGCTGGAAACTTCAAGACGTCACTTCGAAGGAGAGCGCGAGGCGGTGCGCCGTCAAGCGGTCATGACGGCCCTTACGGGCGTGCTCGACATCCTCGAGTGACTATTCGAAGTCTTCGGCTGTGCTGGCGTCCAGCCTCTCCTGGTAAAGATTCTCCATTTCCGCTTCGAAGAAGAATTGCTTCTCACCGAATGCAGGCTTGAGCTCGTCTATCCAGGTGGCCTGATCGTCCCAGGCTGCGAAGAAGGGACGTTGCACCCAGTCGGGATCCCTGCCCTGAAGAAAGCGCATCACGATCACTTTTTCTCCCCCGGCAGCAGCTTCTCCGAGTACCTGGATCTTGCCGAGGTTCGCCGACATGCTGGGTCCCCTGACCGTCCTGCAAAGTCCGCTGACCTGCTGATAGGCCTGCCTGAAGATCTCCCAGGCGCGCACCACCGGCACGGAGAAGTAATGGCGTGAGCCGGTATCCCTCGCCATGAACATGTAATAGGGGATGCATCCCAGGTCCACCTGCCTGTTCCACATGGCCGACCAGACCGCAGGGTCGTCGTTGATGTGGCGCAGCAGCGGGGACTGGGTGCGGATTTCGGCGCCGATTTTTCTCAAGGCCGAAATGGCGGTGCCCACGATTTCGGGTTCGAGTTCCCTGGGGTGGTTGAAATGGGCCATGATCGCGAGCTGCTTTCCCGATTTCGTCACGTGCCCGAGCAGATTCAGCAATGCTTGCGCATCTTCGTCCGAAACGAACCGGTGAGGCCAGTAGCTGAGCGCCTTGGTGCCGATCCTGATGCGCTTCAGATTGGGCAGATCCGCTTTCAGCAGGGGCTCGATATAGCCTGCGAGATTTTTCGCCGACATGATGAGCGGGTCTCCCCCGGTGAACAGCACGTCGCTGATTTCAGGATGGACCTTCAGATAGTCGACCAGCTTTTCGATCTCGCGGCTCGCGAACTTGAGGTCGGACATGCCGACGAACTGCGGCCACCTGAAGCAGAACGTGCAGTAGGCATGGCAGGTTTGCCCCTGGCTCGGAAAGAACAGCACGGTCTGCTTGTATTTGTGCTGCATGTTGTGCAGGGGTTCGCCATGCAGGTGAGGGACATTGTGGTCGATCTGCCCGGCGGGATGGGGATTGAGCTGCATCCGGATATTGTTCGCGGCAATCTTGATCTTCGTTTTGTCTGCGCTGCGTCTAAGCAGGTTCGCCATCTCATCGAAATGCTCGGGAAGCAGCATTTCCTTCTTCGGGAAGGTCAGGGTATAGATGGGGTCATTTTGAAAATTTTCCCTGTCGATCAGCTCGTCGACCACGAAATTGTTGGCCTTGAACGGCAACACATTGCCGACCACCTCGATGTCGAATTTCTGTTCTTCGGAAAGGTGCTTCATCTGCGGTATGTCGCGGAAATTGTTCAGCGAAAAGGCGCGGTATCTTTCGGGAAACAGGGCGATCTTGCGTGCGTTTCTCATGAGGTTCTCCGGCAGGCTTGCGATGGGTGCGTTTGAGAGCACCTGAGATATATTTGTGCAAAAATATATCAGGTCCAGGGAACCGCATCAACCTCGGCGATTTTCCGGATTGGGGTTCGGTTTAGCGGCGAGGGGGATGCCTGCCCTGGCTACGCTGCTTCTGGATCGGTTCGGGCTTCGCGTTCTTGTCTGGCTCGAAGCCTTCGATGATTTCCTGGGGAATTTTCTTCTTGATCACTTTTTCGATTGCGGCAAGCAGCTTCAGCTCGTCGACACAGACGAGCGACACCGCTTCGCCTGATTGCCCAGCACGCCCTGTTCGGCCGATACGGTGCACATAGTCCTCCGGCACGTTGGGCAGCTCGTAGTTGACCACATGGGGAAGATCGGCGATGTCGATGCCGCGCGCAGCGATGTCGGTCGCGACCAGCACCTGCAGGCTGCCGTCCTTGAATTCAGAAAGCGCTCGAGTCCTGGCCGCCTGGCTCTTGTTGCCGTGGATGGCGAGCGATGGGATGCCGTTCTTGGTCAGGTATTCGGCGAGCTGGTTGGCGCCGTGCTTGGTTCTCGTGAAGACGAGCACCTGAAACCAGTTGTGCATTTTCACGAGCTTGGCAAGAAGCGGGCGCTTCTTGTCCCGGTCCACGGGATGGACCTTGTGTTCGATGGTTTCCGCCGTGGCATTGCGCTTCGCTACCTCGATCGTCTCTGGCGCATTGAGCAGTCCGTCGGCAAGCGCCTTGATCTCGTCCGAGAAGGTCGCCGAGAAGAGCAGGTTCTGCCGCTTTGCAGGCAGCAGGGCGAGTATTTTTTTGATGTCGCGGATGAAGCCCATGTCGAGCATGCGGTCAGCTTCATCCAGCACCAGGATCTCGATCTTGGAAAGATCAAGCGTTTTCTGTCCTACGTGGTCGAGCAGCCTGCCCGGGGTTGCCACCAGAATGTCGACGCGGGATCTCAATCGGGTGATCTGCGGGTTGATGTTGACGCCGCCGATCATGGTCATCGAAGCGAGCTTCAGGTGTTTGCCGTATTCGCGCACGCTTTCCTCGACCTGCAATGCAAGTTCACGGGTGGGCACAAGGATCAGCGCCCTTATCGGGGGGCGCCCTTCGGAAGGCCCCTTGACCGACTTGTCGGACAGCCGGTGCAGGATGGGCAAAACGAATCCCGCCGTTTTGCCCGTGCCGGTTTGCGCGCCTGCCAGCAGGTCGCCTCCGGATAACACGGCAGGGATCGCCTGCCTCTGGATGGGGGTGGGTTCAGTATAGCCGCGCTCGGAAACTGCGCGGAGGATGGGATCGGACAGGCCGAGGGAAGAAAAGCTCATGATGTTCCTGAAAAAAATCGGCCTGTCGCCGGATTCGGCGCCAGTCTTGGCAGGCGGATGGGGTGTTATCGAAGGCGGCGCAGGGACTGGATCGATGCCGCTGCGCCAATTATATCAGAGTGGGGACATTTCCTGCAGTTTCTTATCCGCCCATCTGGCCAGGATAGGCCACCTCGTTGAGCTTCCCCGTGTCGACGTCGTAGATGAAGCCGCGAACGCTGACCGCGTCCGGCCCTGACGTCGGGATCCAGGGATGGTGATGAATGATCGACATGCCTCTTCTCACGTCCCATTCCAGCCGCTCCTGGCTCTGCACGTTGGGGGGCGAATCGAGCGGTTCGATGGGTCCCCTGAAGGCGTGAAAGGCTTGGGGGCTGGAAGAGGACTGGCCTGTGCTTGTGAATTTTCTTGCCGTCGCCTGCCCGAGCAGCTTTTCGGAGCCCGGGTCTCCTTCCAGTCCCGCCTTCAGCAGGTCGTCGGTGAAGGCGAGCATGCCGCATCGGGTATGGTGGATCAGGATGATCTCGTTTGTGTCGAGCAGGTGATGCGAGATGATCAGGCAGCGGATCGCATCTTCCGTCACCACGCCGCCCGCGTTGCGGATGATGTGGGCTTCCCCGGTCTGCAGCCCCAGAAGATCCTCGACGTCGATTCGCGCATCCATGCAGGCCACCACCGCCACCCGCTTGGATGGCCTGATCGGCTGCTTTCCGGGATGATTAGGCTTGTGGGTCGCCTTGCCTTCGGCATACTGTTTGTTGTTTTCGAGCAGTTGTTCTGTTTTGGCCATGGTCTCCTCCTCGTGTGTGGGTTCTTCATTTATAGCCCAGTTCAGGAGGATTTCAGGAACTGGCTGAATCGATCAAGCCATGCCATAATTCACCATCTGACAAGAGGTGTGAAAACATGGATGAAAACAAGAGCAAGGCGCTCGCCGCAGCGCTTTCGCAGATCGAAAAGCAGTTCGGAAAAGGCTCAATCATGCGACTTGGCGACAGCGAAGTCGCGCAGGATATCGAGGTGGTTTCGACGGGCTCCCTCGGGCTCGATATTGCCCTCGGCGTGGGCGGATTGCCGAGAGGCCGTGTGGTCGAGATTTTCGGACCGGAGTCGTCCGGCAAAACGACGCTGGCCCTGCAGGTGATCGCGGAGATGCAGAAGCTGGGCGGGACCGCAGCCTTCATCGATGCCGAACATGCACTGGATCCCCAGTATGCGCAGAAGCTCGGCGTGGATGTGCCGAACATCCTGATTTCCCAGCCCGATACCGGAGAGCAGGCGCTCGAGATCGCCGACATGCTGGTGAGATCGGGTTCGGTCGATGTGGTCGTGGTCGACTCCGTCGCGGCATTGACGCCCAAGGCCGAAATCGAAGGGGAAATGGGCGACTCGCACATGGGGCTGCAGGCAAGGCTGATGTCGCAGGCCTTGAGGAAGCTTACCGCCAATATCAAGCGCACCAATACGCTCGTGATTTTCATCAATCAGATCAGGATGAAGATCGGGGTGATGTTCGGCAATCCCGAGACGACCACCGGCGGCAATGCGCTCAAGTTCTATGCTTCGGTCAGGCTGGATATCAGGCGCACCGGCGCGATCAAGAAAGGCGAGGAAGTGATCGGCAACGAGACGCGGGTGAAGGTCGTCAAGAACAAGGTTTCACCGCCCTTCAAGCAGGCCGAATTCGACATCCTTTACGGAGAAGGCATTTCAAGAGAGGGCGAGATCATCGAGATCGGCGTGCAGCAGAAACTGATCGAGAAGTCGGGCGCATGGTATGCCTACAACGGCGAGAAGATCGGCCAGGGCAAGGACAATGTCAGGGAATTCCTGAAAGCGAACCCGGAGGTCGCTCGCGAGATCGAAGCGAAGATCCGCGCCCATGTGGGCACAGCGGCGATGCATGCATCTGAGGATGGATCGGACTGAACTCAAGAAGCAGGCGCTCAAGTTTCTCGCCAGACGAGAATATTCGAAGCGGGAACTGAGGTCGCGGCTCGCCGAGAAAGGCGAGGACATCGAGGCTATCGATGAAGCGCTTTCCGAGCTTGAATCCGAGGGATGGCTTTCCGATAGACGCTATGTCGAACAGATCCTGAATGCGCGGCTGGGGCGCTACGGGCGCGAGCATGTGGTGCACGAGCTGAGGTCCAAGGGCGTCTCAGAAACACTGATCGAGGGCGCATTGCCGAGGATCGTGGAGATGGAAGCCGGCGCTTTGAAATCCGTCTGGGAAAAGAAATTCGGGAGGAAGCCTTGCGACAGGAAAGAACTTGGGCGCCAAGCGAGATTTTTGCAAAGCAGGGGTTTTTCCTTGGGCGAGATCATGAAGCTGATCGGCCATTTTGAAGATTGAACGAGCAAGAGACAACATGAAAAGCAGCGAAATACGGCAGAAATTCCTCGATTTCTTCGCATCCAAAGGACACGCGGTCGTACCCTCCAGTTCTCTGGTACCGGCAGGAGACCCGACGTTGCTCTTCACCAATGCGGGCATGAACCAGTTCAAGGACGTTTTCCTCGGATTCGACAAGCGCCCCTACACGCGGGCCGCCACGTCGCAGAAATGCGTCAGGGCAGGTGGAAAGCACAACGACCTGGAGAACGTGGGCTATACCGCAAGGCACCACACCTTCTTCGAGATGCTGGGCAATTTCAGCTTCGGCGATTATTTCAAGCGTGACGCCATCCGCTATGCATGGGAGCTCTTGACCGAAGTCTACAAGCTTCCTTCAGAAAAATTGTGGATCACCGTCTATGCAGAGGATGATGAGGCGTACGACATATGGACACAGGAGATCGGGATCCCGGCTTCGCGCGTGATCAGGATCGGCGACAACAAGGGTTCCCGCTACGCTTCCGACAATTTCTGGATGATGGGCGATACCGGGCCATGCGGCCCGTGCACCGAAATCTTCTTCGACCACGGAGAGGATATTTGGGGCGGCCCGCCCGGCTCGCCTGACGAGGACGGGGACCGCTACATCGAAATCTGGAACAACGTGTTCATGCAGTTCAACCGGGACGAAGCCGGGGTGATGCATCCCTTGCCTAAGCCTTCGGTCGACACGGGAATGGGGCTCGAGCGGATTTCCGCAGTATTGCAGGGTGTCCATTCCAATTACGAGATCGATCTGTTCCAGGCATTGATCAGGGCGGCTGCCCGCGAGACAGGCTGCGCGGATCTCGATTCTCCTTCGCTGAAGGTGCTCGCGGACCATATCAGAGCCTGCTCCTTCCTGATCGCCGACGGCGTGATCCCAGGCAACGAAGGGCGCGGCTACGTGTTGAGAAGGATCATCCGGCGCGCCATCCGCCACGGCTACAAACTCGGCGTCCGTTCGCCCTTTTTCCACAAGCTCGTTCCCGATCTGGTGAACGAGATGGGGCTGGCCTATCCCGAGCTTCCGGGCAGCCAAACGCGGGTGATGGAAATTTTGAAGCAGGAAGAGGAACGCTTCTTCCAGACCATCGAGCATGGCATGGCGATTCTCGAATCCGATCTTGCAGACATGGAAAAGGGCAGACTTTTCGACGGCGAAACAGCATTCAAACTGCACGACACGTTCGGCTTTCCTTTGGACCTCACCCAGGACGTCTGCAGGGAGCATGACGTTCTGGTCGATACCGCAGCATTCGATGCGGCCATGGCCAGGCAAAAGGCCCAGGCGCGCGCTTCCGGCAAGTTCAAGATGGCTTTGACCCTGGAATACGAGGGCCCCGCCACCCATTTCCACGGGTACGAGACACTTGAGCACAAGGGGAATATCCTGGCGCTGTACAGGGAAGGTGCATCCGTCAACGAACTCGTTGAAGGCGAGCAGGGGGTCGTCGTGCTCAACGACACGCCTTTCTATGCGGAATCCGGCGGCCAGGTCGGGGACAACGGCGAGTTGCGCGGCAGCCACGGCATTTTCGCGGTGGAAGACACCCAGAAGATCCAGGCGAACGTGTTCGGCCATCACGGCACTGTCAAGACGGGAAAGCTCACGGTAGGCAATGGTGTTGCCGCACGGGTCGATCAAGCGGCGCGCAGGGCGACCCAGCGCAACCATTCCGTCACCCATATCATGCACAAGGCCTTGAAGGAAGTGCTGGGACCTCACGTGCAGCAGAAGGGATCCCTGGTCGATCAGGACAAGACGCGCTTCGATTTCGTACACAACGCGCCGGTGACACACGACGAGATCAGGCGCGTCGAGGCCATCGTGAATGCGGAGATACTCGAGAATACCGATACGAGCGCGCGCGTGATGAAGATCGAGGATGCGCGCGAGACCGGGGCGATGATGCTTTTCGGGGAAAAGTACGGGGACGAAGTGCGGGTGCTCGACATCGGCACTTCAAGAGAGCTTTGCGGCGGGACGCACGTGAATCGCACGGGCGACATCGGGCTGTTCAGGATCGTCTCGGAATCGGGCGTTGCTGCCGGAATCAGGCGGATCGAAGCGGTGACAGGGGAAGTCGCGCTGTCCAACGTTCAGAAGCAGGAAGACATGCTCGGCAATGTGGCGGCGCTCCTGAGAAGCCATCCGAACGAAGCTGCCGCCAGGGTATCCCAGTTGATCGAGCATGCGAAGCTGCTGGAGAAGGAAATTGCCGCGTTGAAGTCAAAGGTGCTTCAAGCCGGGTTCGATGAACTCCTGGACAAAGCCGTAGATTTGAATGGGGTCAAGCTGTTCGCAAGCAAAATTCAGGGAGTTGATGCGGCCGCCTTGCGCGAGACCATGGACAGAATCAAGGACAGAGTCGCATCGGCTGTGATCGTTTTCGGTTCGGTCGTCGATGGCAAGGTCGTCCTGATTGCAGGGGTAACCCAGAATCTCACCGGCAAGGTCAAGGCGGGGGAACTCGTCAACTTCGTATCACAGCAGGTGGGCGGAAAAGGGGGCGGCCGTCCGGACATGGCCCAGGCCGGGGGAACCGATCCTGCAAAGCTTGATTCGGCGCTAGCGAGCGTACAAGACTGGGTTAAGGGTAAGCTAGCGTCCTAACTCGTTTGCCCAGGAGAGCGCTTCCGCATGGGCGATTGAAAGATCGTGCAGCGTGAGGTAAGGCAGTTCTGACAGGTCGATTTCCGGGAGAGATTTCATCTCGAGATTCTCGACGACGGAAAGCAGTTTCCCCAGTTCACCTTCCCGGTTGAGCAGTGCTTCCTTGACGCCGCGGTCGAGAACGAGAGAGGAGATGATTTCCGGCAGCGGAATGGCAAGCAAGGCATCGAGCAATGACATGCTGCCTGTCATGAATGCCATGTCCACGAATCCGGCTTCCTTTTTTCTGGCCACGAGGTTTTCCATGGTTTTGCCGCGCATTGCCGCCATCTGCAGCAGCGGGGTCGGAAATTTCGCCTTCGAACCCGAGTTTGAATAGATTAATATCTGTATCCACCGCTGCAGTTTCTTCCTGCCAAGCAGGGTGATTGCGGCGCGGATCGAGCCGATCTCCCTGCCCAGTCCGCTCGCGGCGGAGTTGGCCAGCTTCAGCAGGTTGTAGCTCAGAACGGGATTGCCCTTCAGCGCCTCTTCTATCTCTTTGAGCTCGGCGTCTCCTGTAATCAGGCCCATCAGCTTCATGAGCGTTATTTCGGAATGAGAAAGGCGCTTCCCGGAAATGATATGCGGTCTGGCAAAATAATAGCCCTGGAACAAATTGAAGCCGAGCTGAACGCATCGGTCGAATTGTTCCTCCGTTTCCACCTTTTCCGCGATCAGCTTGACCGGCCATTTGCCGAGGCGGGCGATGATCTCGTCGAGTTGATGCGGGTCGGTAAGGGCCATGTCGATCTTGACGATATCGACGATGTCCAGCAGCGGCAAGATGTCCTCGCTGAAGGCGATGAAGTCGTCGATGGCGAGTTTGAAGCCTGCGGTCTTGAGCTGCCTGCATCGTTCGATGATCGACGAATTGATGGTGACCGTTTCGAGGATTTCGAGAACCAGCTTGTCCTTGGGCAGAAATTCGATGATGTCGCTCATCAGGAGCGACTCGTTCAGATTGATGAACCCCTGATAGGGCCCGAGTGCGACATCGATGCCGAGCTCGCTGATGACGTGATTGATCACCGTGGCGGTTGCGACGAGATTGTCGGAAAAACGGGCGCTGTTCCCGTCGCCTGACCTGAACAACAATTCGTAGCCGACCAGGTTGTGGCTTTGGTCGAGTATCGGTTGCCTGCCGAGAAAAAGCGGTTCATTCATTGGACTGGGAGATGCTGTTCGACCACTTCAGGGCTTCGATTTGCGCCGTGCTCAAATCGTGAAGCGTGATTCGTGTACATTCTTTCAGACGTTCTTCAAGTTCCATCATGTTGCCTTTTTCCAGGCTTTCCACGAGATTGAGGAGCCTGCCGAGAATGCCTTGCCTCTCAATGAGCGCATCTTTCACCTCATCGCTCACGGGAATGGTGGTGAGAATCTCGTTCATCGGCGTGCCGAGCAGGGTATCCATGAGCGACATGATTCCCGTGATGAAGGCGTTGTCTGCCAATTCCTTGTTTCCCATTTTAGGCGAAAGCAGCTCCATCATCTTTCCGCGCGTTGCTGCAAGCTGGAGGATCGGGTTGGGGAAGGTGTGATCCTGCGAACTGCTCGAATAGAGCAGGATCTGTATCCATCGCTGCAGCTGCCGTCTGCCCAGGACGGCAAGCGCCATCCTGATGGAGGAGATTTTTTGTTTCATTCCGCAGGCAACCGAATTGGTGAGACGCAACAGATTGAGGCTCAAATGGGGGTTTCCCTTGAGCGTTTCCTCGATGTCGTGCTCTTGTGCATCGGCCATGACCTGCCCGAGCAGTTTCATCAAGGTGAGCTCAGAATGGGAAAGGCGCTTCCCCTTGATGACCTGAGGCTTGGCGAAATAATAGCCTTGGAACAAATCAAAGCCGATCGCCATGCAGCGCTCGAACTGTTCGATGCTGTCCACTTTTTCGGCAAGGAGCTTGACGGGCCAATGCTTGATTTTTGCGGCAAGTGTCTCGAGCTCGGCGGGCTCGACCATCAGGATGTCGATCTTGACGACATCGGCAAGTTGCAGGAAAGGATCTATCGATGGATGGTATGCCGTAAAATCGTCGAGCGCGATCTTGAAGCCCATGCTTTTAAGCAGCTTGCAGCGTTCGACGAGCGCGTGATTGATCTTGACCGTCTCCAGAATCTCCATGACGATCTTGTCTTTCGGCAGGATCTCGATGACGTCGCTCATGAGGAGAGACTCGCTCATGTTGATGAATCCACGGTAAGGGCCGAGTGCCGCCTCGATGCCTAGTTCGTTGAAGGCATGGTTGATCACCGTGGCGGTTGCCGTGAAGTCGTCGCTGATCTGCGCGTGATCCACATCGCCCGAGCGGAAAAGGAGTTCGAATGCGACAATGTCCTGATTGCGGTCGAGTATCGGCTGCCTGCCGAGAAACAGGGGTTCGTTGTGCATCAATGCTCCATGCTGCTGCGGGTGATCCATTCCTTCAAAATGCTTTTTTCCATTTCGGTCGCCTTGCCGTAATCCGGAAGCCTGTTCATTTCCCTTTCCAGGTTCTTGATTTGCCAGAATGATTCGTCGACGAGGGTATGGACGTCGTGCAGGCTTTCGGGATCGTCCTCAATGCCGCGCGTGAGCCGATCGAGTTCAAGCGGATTGAATCCCGCATCGAAAAGCGCCTGTCTGAGTTCGAAAATGCGATGGTCTGCAAAAGTGAACAAGGGGTTCCCCCTTTGCTTGATACGGTCCCATTCATCGAAAGCTTTGGCCAGCTGGACAAGTTTTTTTTCGATTTCGGCAATGCTTTTGCCCGGACTGCTCTGGCTCTGTTCGGAACGAAAAAGTCCGATCACGTAGCCGATGAGATCCGTGTTCAGCTTGTGCTTGTTGAGCTTGAGCACGATTTCCAGTTTGTGCCTGTTTGCGATGCCGGAGACCACTTCGGCCATGCCCAGGATCTGTGCGGTGAAGGCAATGTTCGAAATCCCGGCGGGATAGCCGCTCCCATCCAGGCATTCGTGATGCTGGAGCACGGTCGTGCTGATCGCAGGATGATATTCAGGGAAATCCTTGAGGATCACATAGGCGACCATCGGATGGGCGTAGATGTGCCTGCGCTCCAGCATCGTGAGGTCGTTCGATTTCTCCAGGATATCCGGGTCGATATGCAGTTCCCCGAGATCGTGGAACACGGCCGCTGTTGCGAGTTCGATGAGTGCCTTTTCGGGCAGGCGGCACCTCAACCCGAGATAAAGCGAAATCAGCGCGATGCGCAGGCTGTGGTCAAGCAGGACAGGGCGCATTTCGCGCGCAACCGTCAGCTTGAATGCAAGCGAGTTGTTCAGGTTGATGCTTGAAATCGCCGACCAGATGTTTTCGATGTCGACGAGTTTTTCCATTGCAGAGAAGCGTGCTTCGCTTGCGAAAATGCGCTTCGCCTGCGCAAGGAGAAAGTCCACCGTGAGCGCATCCTCCACGGTCATGCACTGATCCAGCGGCGGCATCAGCTTGTGCCTGGCGAGCCGATCGTAGAAGGAGCTGTTGATGCGCGAGCCGATCGTGGCCAGCTTGATGCCCGTCTTTGAAAAAATGTCCTGATTGGTGACGACCCTGCGCGTGTCCCCGAGCGAGGTCACGCGCTTCAAATAATGTGGATCGTCTACTTCTTCCATTATCGGGCCACAGTCGTATCAGAAAGGCAAGACGGCTTCCGGTTTTTCCTGAAGAATGGCTCGCCTGAAGTCTTCCTGGATGCGCTTCAATGCGCTTTCATTGTCTGCCTCAAATCTTAGCACGATCACGGGTGTCGTGTTGGATGAGCGTGCCAGGCCGAAGCCATCTTCGTATTCGACGCGCAGCCCGTCCAGCTTGATGATGTTCACTGGATGATCGAAGACGGCAGTGGCCTGGAGTCTTGCGATCAGTTCGTAATTTTCACCTTCCCTGAGCCTGATCTGCAGCTCTGGCGTGCTGACTGCATCCGGCAGCGCGTGCAGCGTCTTTTCCATGTCCGCTTCGCGGCTGAGTATTTCCAGCAGCCTCGCCCCTGCATAGAGCCCGTCGTCGAACCCGTACCAGCGTTCCTTGAAGAAGACGTGGCCGCTCATTTCCCCGGCGAGCAGTGCGCCCGTTTCCTTCATCTTCGATTTGATGAGGGAGTGACCTGTTTTCCACATGACCGGAATTCCGCCGTGATGCTTGATCCACGGGGAAAGATTCCTGGTGCATTTGACATCGTAGATGATTTGCGCTCCGGGATTCCTGGAAAGCACGTCCCTTGCAAAAAGCATGAGCTGCCTGTCCGGAAAGATGATGCTGCCATCCTTCGTCACGATGCCGAGCCTGTCCCCGTCGCCATCGAAGGCGAGGCCGATTTCGGCATCCCCGTTTTTCAGTGCTGCAATCAAATCGGTCAGGTTTTCGAGATGGGACGGATCGGGATGGTGGTTCGGGAAGTTGCCGTCCACGTCGCAATAGAGTTCTTCAACTTCGCAGCCGAGCATTCTGTAGAGTTCCGGGGCATAGGCCCCAGGTGCGCCGTTGCCGCAGTCGACCGCTATTTTCAAAGGACGCGCAAGCTTGACGTCATTCGAGATGCGCTCGAGATAGGCTTTTTCGATGCTTGCGGTTTGGTATTTTCCCGCGCCATGCATGAAATTCCCCGATTCGCAGCGTGCGTAGAGTTTCTGGATGGTGTCCCCTGACAGCGTTTCTCCTGCGAGGACCATCTTCAGCCCGTTGTATTCCGGAGGATTGTGTGAGCCGGTCACCATGACGCCTGAGCCCGTGCCGAGATGGTGGGTCGCGAAATAAACCATGGGCGTTGCAACGAGCCCGATGTCGATCACGTCGATCCCGCTTTTCGTGATGCCTTTGGCGAGCGCTTGAGACAGTTCAGGCCCCGAAAGCCTGCCGTCGCGTCCGATGACGATGGCTTTCTGCCCGCGCTCGGCTGCTTCAGTCCCCAACGCCTGCCCGATGCCTTCCGCAACGGATGGCGTGAGCGTTTTGCCCACGATTCCCCTGATGTCGTAGGCTTTGAATATCTCCTTTGGATAATGCATTAACATCCCTTTTCGAAAAATGTGAACAGTCTTTCAGGGAGCCATTCCAGGTTGCCAGGAATGGCTCCGGATACAAATCCAGCATGCCCGCCTTCTTCAGGATACTCAAGCACGATTTTTTCGGACACATCACTCATCCCGGGAAGCGTTTCGCAGGGCAGAAAGGGGTCGTTTATCGCATTCAGTATCAGGGTCGGCGTGGCGATGTTTTTCAGGACGGGTTTGCTGCTTGCGCGCGCCCAGTAATCATCCGTGCCGGCAAATCCGTGCTGGGGCGCGGTATAGAGATCGTCGAACTGCCTGAAGTTTTGCGCTGCGAAGAGCGCCTCTTTTTCCACCAGGTGAGGATAGTGCCCCAGCTTGGACAGGATTTTTTCCTTGAGCGTCTTCAGGAATTCACGTGTATAGGTCTTGTTGAATCCGCGCCCGAGCGCCTCTCCGGATGCCGCGAGGTCCATAGGCGCGGAAATGGAGGCTGCCTTGTCGATCACATGAGCGGCTTCCTTTCCGGATTCGCCCAGCCATTTCAGCAGGGCGTTTCCGCCAAGCGAGACGCCTGTGGCGTAGATCTTTCCCTTTTCAGAATCGCGAAATCTGCGCAATATCCAGTCGATTTCTTCATGGTCGCCCGAATGGTAGGCCCTGGGAAGGCGATTGGGTTCTCCGCTGCATCCCCTGAAATGAACGACAACGCCTTGTCTTCCGCGCTTTCGCACCGCATCCATCAGGGAAAGGGAATAATGGCTTCTGGAGCTGCCTTCGAGCCCATGAAACAGGACATATAACGGTCCGCTGCCTTCCACCCAGTCCAGGTCGATGAAATCGCCGTCTGGTGTGTCCCAGCGCTCACGTCTGTAGTCGATGGAAGGCAATTTGATCATCTTGGCCGGGTAGATCGTCTGCATGTGTCCACCCTTGAGCCATGCAGGCGAGACGTAGCCTTTCACTCGATTTCCTCTATCATTTTGAAGATGGTATCGGGATGAAGCTTTTTCATGCAGTCGAAGTGCCCCAGCGGGCAGGTCCGTTCGAAGCAGGGGCTGCATTCTATTTCGAGCTTGGCGATTCTGGCCTTGTCCGACAGCGGAGGAGTGAAGCCGGGGCTGGAAGAGCCGTAGATCGCCACCATGGGTTTTCCCAGGGCGGCCGCCACATGCATGAGGCCGGAGTCGTTGCTGACGACGAAGGCCGCTTCCGAAATGAGATCGATGGCTTCGTCGAGTTCGGTCATGCCGCACAGGTTGAGACAGGCATCACCGCCCAGCTTCCTGATTTCATCGCCGATTTCGCGATCCTTTTTTGATCCGATGAGCCAGATGTCGTATCGGGGGACGAGCATTTTGGCCAGTTGCGCAAAATATTCGGGAGGCCAGCGTTTCGCCGGTCCATATTCAGCGCCCGGGCAAAATGCAACGACGGTTTTTTCAGGATTGAGCCCGAGTTTCTCAAATGCAGCCTTTTTTTGCTCCGGCGTCGAAGTCAGGGATGGATATTTGAGCGGGCGCCGCAGCGATTCGTTCCTGTTTTCAGCAAGCAGGGCGAATCGCTCGACCATCAGCGGATAGCGCAATTTCTGCAGGGGCCTGGCATCGTTCAGGAGCGCTTTGCGCATTTCGCCGATGTATCCTGTTCTCAGGGGAGTGGCGGAGAAAAATGGAACGAGGGCGGATTTGAACGAGTTCGGCAGGACGATGACCTGGTCATATTTGCCCTTCAAGGATTTTGCGAACCGGTAGCGCTGGAGAATCTTGAGTTCGCCATGCTTGAAGGGGTTGACGAGAACCGAATCGACTTCCTTCATCCTTGTAAAAAGCGGGGCGCACCAGGGCGGGGAGAGCACGTCAAGGAGGAGGTTCTGGTGCCGCTCCTTCAGACGCTTGAAGAGCGGCTGCGCCATCACTGCATCCCCTACCCAGGAGGGGGAAACGATCAGGATCTTCTTCAATGGGTCAGTGATGGCGGGCACTTCCCTTGAGCTTGTATAGCGTGCCGCAATAGGGGCAGAGCGCTTCACCCGTTTCCTCGATGGGCAGGAAAACCCTGGGATGCGCATCCCAGAGCGACATGGAAGGGGTCGGGCAATGCAGCGGCAGGTCCTTTTCGGTTACTTCGACCAGGCGGTTTTTCATCTCGCTCATGCTCATCCCCTCAAACGAAAGTAAGCCAGCCGTTACGGGCATCGTTCTTGCCGGTCACGCAGTCGAAGAACATCTTCTGAAGCTTCGCTGTGACATGCCCTCTGCTGCCGCTGCCGATCAATCTGTTGTCAAGTTCCCTGATGGGCGTGACTTCGGCAGCCGTACCGGTAAAGAAAGCCTCTTCCGCGGTATAAATTTCGTCGCGCGTGATGCGTTTTTCGATCACTGGAATACCGATCTCGGCTGCAAACTGGATGAGCGAATCGCGCGTGATGCCGTCGAGGGCGGAGGTGAGATCGGGGGTATAGATCTTGCCTTTTTTCACGATGAAGATGTTTTCACCGGAACCTTCCGTGACGAACCCGTCGACGTCAAGCAGCAGGGCTTCATCGTAGCCATCCTGGGCAGCTTCGTTATGGGCGAGTATGGAATTCGCATAGCTGCTCGTGGCTTTCGCCTTGCACATGGTGATGTTGACGTGATGGCGCGTGAAGGAGGACGTCTTGACCCGGATGCCTTGCTCGAGCGCATCTTTGCCGAGATAGGTTCCCCAAGGCCATGCAGCGATGGCGACATGAACGGAGAGATTTTTTGCTGCAATGCCGAGCGCTTCTGACCCGTAGAAGGCGATCGGGCGGATGTAGCCGGATGCGAGCTTGTTTTGGGAGACGACGTCGATCTGCGCCTGCATCAGCGTTTCGACGTCGAAAGGGATCTTCATGCCGAGGATGTGTGCGGAATTGAAGAATCGCTCGGTGTGTTCCCTCAGCCTGAAAATGGCGGTCCCTCTGTCTGTCTGGTAGGCCCGTACCCCCTCGAAAACGCCCATGCCGTAATGCAGGGTGTGGGTCAGGACGTGAATGGTCGCGTTGCGCCATTCCACCATTTTTCCGTCAAACCAGATCAGACCATCACGGTCAGCCATCGACATGCATTTCTCCAAAATAGTCCAAAACGCAATTCTAGCTTATTTTCACCTGCCATCACATGCCTGCAATATTCCTGGATCAGAATTTTTGCGTTTCCCTGGAAGGAGCGGTATCGTGCATGCAATAGTCTATTTCGGTGCGGGATTTGGCTTGCTGGCCATCATGTTGACGATCGATGCGATGCTTGCGCAAGGCAAGAAAAGCATCATTTTTTTTGGGCATTCCCACTGCGGGCATACGGGCTGCCGCTATTGCCTCAAGCTTTCCAAAATGTGGTTCACCCGATATACGCGGTGAGTCAATGGTTGCTCCAGGCCTTGTCCAGCACGGCCTGCGCGCGGTCGTGCTTTTCTTTCGCACTGTAGTAGCTCTTCTGGGTTTCATCGAGCAGCTTGCGGTCGGCTGAGAGCTGTTGCTGCTCCTTCTCGAGATGGGCTCTGATCTTCGCCACGACGTTTTTCTGATAGGCAAACTGGCGTTTGGCATCCGTGTACTTGGACTGCGCGCTTTCCATGTTTTGCCTGGCGGCTTCGAGCGCGGCCTGCAACGTCGTCACGTCTGCGGCGAAGCTTGAGGAACTGAATGAAAGAAGCAGGGACGCGATGCAGAATTTCTTCATGGCTTTCTCCTGTGTCCTGCAAAAAAAGCCGCCCGAAGGCGGCATTCTTGCAGGGCATGTCAGCTTAGTCTCTATCGCCCGAGAGCGCCATCAGAAGACTCAGCAGATTGATGAAGATGTTGTAAATGTCGAGATAAAGCGCGAGGGTTGCCATGATGTAATTGGTTTCGCCTCCTTGCACGATACGGCTCACATCGAACAGGATGTATCCGGAAAAAATCAGCACTGCGATCGCCGAAATGGCGAGCGAAGCAGCCGGGATTTGCAGGAAAACGTTGGCCAGGGACGCGATCACGAGGAGGATCAGTCCGACGAAAAGGAAGTTGCCCATGAAGCCGAAATCGCGCTTGGACACGGTGGCAACGGCAGCGAGGCTCAGGAAGATGGCGCCTGTACCGCCCGCGGCAATCCCGATCAGCTCAGGGCCGTTCCTGAGGTGCAGTGCGACCTGCAGGATGGGACCGAGGAACCAGCCTGCGACGCCGGTGAAAATCAGCAGGAAGAGGACGCCCAGGCTGCTGTTCCGATTGGCACCCACGGCAAACATCAGTCCGAACATCACGGCAAGCATCATGAGCGAGCCGACCAGCGGGGATCGCGCGAGAAACGCGAAATTCGTGCTCATCCCGACTACCGCGCCGATCACGGTGGGGATCATGGTGAGTCCGAGCAGTCCATAGGTATTGCGCAACACCCTGTTCTGGTTCAGGGCATAGGGCATGGACGAATATTGCATTTGGGGTTGCATCTTTGCTCCTTGTGGAAAATCGTTCAACGTGATACTAAGACTACATAAAGCGGTAGAAAGTTTCAACCTCGGGAGTGTTGCATGAAAACGCTGATTTTCCTAATGCTGTTCCTGCCTGTGCTTGTGCTTGCCCAGTCGATCGAGGTCATCACGCTCAAATACAGGCAGGCGGAAGATATGATTCCCCTGATTCAGCCGATGCTTTCCAAGGGGGATGCGATTTCAGGCAGCGGAAACCAGCTTATTTTGCGCACGCGGCGCATGCGCGACATCAAAAAGCTCGTTGCACGCCTCGACAAGGCTCAGGCCACCTTGAAAATCACGGTTTACCAAGGCTCCAGCACGGAAGGGCCGCCGGGCGACGGAAGTTACAGCACGGACTTGGGCAGTGCCTCCTATGTCAGGACAGTTGAGGGAAGCCCGGCATTCATCAGGGTAGGGAGAACGGTCCAGGAGAATAATACCGTTTTCTCAGGCCCATACGGCAGCGGCGTGTCTGCGGTGACGAGGGAGGTGACGAGCGGTTTCTATGTGCTTGCACATTTGAACGGCAGCCAGGTCTTTCTCGATGTCAGCCCCATGCTCGATCGTCCGGCCGAGGGCACCGTCGACCTGTCGAGACTGTCCACGAAGGTTTCCGGCAGAAAGGGCGAGTGGATAGAAATCGGAGGCTCAGGGCAGGGTAAAGAAGACGAAGGTATCCAGGCGGGCGGAGATGATCAGAGGATCTGGGTCAAGGTCGAATCGCCCTAACTTTTGAATCTTCTGCCGAGATCGACGCGTTTTTCGAAGGCTTCGCGCGCAATGGCCACGTCTTCCAGAAAATAGGGCAGCTCTGCCAATGTGAGCGCTTGAGGACCGTCGACGAGCGCTTTCGACGGAGCAGGGTGAAAGTCGACGAGTATCATGTTGGCGCCCGCAATCACGCCCTGCGCCGTGACATGCATCACGTCCAGTATGCCTTCCGGCCCGCTGGCGCGTGAACCCACCGAATGGGAAGGGTCGATGCAGACCGGCATGCGCGTCAATCTTTTCACCACTGGCACGTGGGAAAAGTCGACGAAATTCCTGTGCGGGTCGCCCATATTGGTCTTCATTCCCCTGAGCCCGAAGATCACCTTCCTGTTGCCTTCGGAAGCGAGATATTCGGCGGCATTGAGCGATTCATCCAGGGTGATGCCGAAACCGCGCTTCAGGAGGACAGGGAAGCGGCTCTGGCGGCCGACGATCTTCAATAGTTCGAAATTCTGGGTATTGCGGGTGCCGATCTGGAGCATCACGCCGGTCGGATTTCCCGTCTTCTCCAGCGCATCCACGATTTCTTCCATGTGCGATTCGTGCGTGATTTCCATGGCGATCACTTTGATGCCGTATTTCCCTGCGAGCTCGAAGACATAGGGCAGGCATGCGCTGCCGTGTCCCTGGAAGGAATACGGGCTCGTCCTGGGCTTGTATGCGCCCATCCTGGTGCATGCCTGCCCGTTGTCCCGCAAGGCCTTCATCATCATTTCGACATGCGCCGGGTTGTCCACGGCGCACAATCCGGCGAACACGTTCAGATTATCCTGTCCGAAGCGCACGCCGTTGTATTCGAAATGGCTGGACCTGTGGTCATCCTTGTGCCTGCCGAGTACCCGGTATTCTTCGGAAACCCTGACCGCGCTTTCCACGCATGGCAGGTTTTTCATGTCATCCAGGTCGAGCGCCTGGGTATTGCCGATCAGGTAGATCTCGGTCAGGACTTGCGCTGCGCCTTTTTCGGTGTGGATGCGGGTGGTGATGCCGGGCAGATTGGCAAGATGCGCGGTCAGCTGCTTGAATTCAGGGCTGTCCTGCTTCGTGTTTTGATTCAGAATGAGGATCATGATGGTTCAATGCTTGAGGTTATCGATCGATAGGCCTGCTGAAAGATCGGCCGCGTCATGGATTCTGGCAGGAGAAATCGCAAGCGAAATCAGCCATGCGCGCAATTCATCCGCGTGAAGTGCGCTGTCGACATCTTTCCCGTGATGGATGGTGATGTCCGATTGGGAATCGGCAAGATAGGCAGCGATGCAGGGCTTGATCTCCTTCATGGAGAGCAGGGTTTCACCTGATCTCGGCCAGTCCCAGAACGACTGCGGAATCACGCAGGCTGCATGGAGCACGCTGCTCATCGTCATCATGACAAGGAATGCGGCAATTCTTTTCATTCACGGACCTTCGTTACGATGGGATCGATCCAGCTTCCGGTAACATTGTATTCATAGGAGGCGAGTTGGTCGAGCGGATCCTGCAGCACTTTCCCCACCACCCAGGTGGCAATGCCGACGACGGGCCCGCCGAGCAGAGAGCTGGCGACGGAGACGCTGCCGCCGATCTGCGGTCTCACGATGATTTTGAGATCCTGTGTTTCCTTGTCCAGATCGACGCTGCCCTGCATGCCGATTTCGGCTGCCGGCCCTACGATACTGAGGTCGTCCGTACGGGCGATTCCGTCGGCAATCTTCAGGCTGCTCGAGATGTCGTCGAAGACGAATCCTTTGCTGAAGATATCCCTGAAATCCAGCGTGATCCGCCTTGGAAGGGCCTGCAGGCTCAATATGCCGAGCAGTTTGCCTATTCCGGGGTCGATCTGGTTGAATTGCCCGTGCCTTGCCTTCAGGACGATATTGCCGTTCAGGCTTGCATAATTGATCGACTGCGGGCTGCCTGCCCATGAAAGCGTTCCTTCCATGCTGCCTTTGCCTCGCATGATATTGTCCGGATAACCGAAGCGCGCCAGGAATTTTCCGATTCTCGATACATCGAGCTTGATGTTGATGTTCGTTCTCGGATGGATGGCCCATCCCTGCCAGATCCCGTCAGCAGTGAGCACGCTGTCTGAATTGCTGATGCGCAGCTTCTGGATCTTCCAGTCATTGTTCTGCTGGATGGCGACGAGCTCCAATCGGCCGGCATGCTTGTTTTTCAGCACGAAATTGTCGGCCGTGACGTCGAGTGCGGGCAGATTGCGGCTCGATGCTTTCACCAAAACAGCCTTGGACTCGACAGCTCCCTTTTCGTTGGGAACGATGAGCTTCTTGAGCTTCGCAATCAGTCGTCCCTTGCCTTCCGGAATCCATGTGACGCTGCCTTCGACATCTTCTCCGGACAGGTTGGCCTGCCAGTTACCCCCTATCTGCTTCGCCGAGACGCCAAGTTGGCCGAATTGCTTGCCGAGAAAGGCGAGCGAGTCGACATCGAGGGCGATGCCCGAGAGCGATACCGGGGTTTTCCCGCTGCCCATCTCGTCAAGAATATCGCGCCATCTGTCTACGTCCAGGGATTTCAAGGAGCCGACGAGCCAGATGCCCGGCGCCTCAGGAAGCTCTATGCGCTCGTCATCGTTGAGCTGGATTGTGCCGCGATCTATGCGTGCGAAGCCGCCCTCGGTGCCGCCTGAAAATTCGGCCGCAAGGACTTTGCCAAGGGAGATGGACATGACGTCTTCATCCTGAAGCGCCTTCCTTTCGAGTCTGAAAGGCAGGGAATCGGAGGCTTTCTTGCCGAAAGGATAGGGCAGGTCAGACGAGATGCCCTGCAAGCTTGAATTGATCTGGATTGAAGTCTTTTTGCTGACGGAAATCACGCCTTGCCAGGCCGAGCTGCCGTGGAAATGGCGCGCGAAAGACGAGGCGATATGGTCTGGGCTGATTTTGCCCGTGGCCGTGATTTTCATGCTGCCGCCGTTTCCCGTCGAGGCATTGATGAGGGCGGGGCCACCCAGTATCGTTGCGCTGACGGCTGTTGCATCCAGCGAGGACTCGGAAAAATTCAATGCGCCGTTGAGATTGGCGATATCCGGCATGAAGGCGCTTGTCACCTTGTTGCCCATGAACTGGTAGGTGCCGGAGACCTTCGTGTCTTCCACCTTATCCAGTGGGATGCCGAGCTTGAGCTTCAAGTTGCCCGTGCCCGTGGCATTCATGCCGGACGTGAATCCGTTGATGTAACGCGTCACGGGAGAGCGCTCGATGAATTTCAGGAACTCTTCTGTCGGCCCGCCTGCTTCGCCATCGATATCGAGAAGCGGGTGATCGAGGTCTGGGATGAGTGCGTGGACCGAATTGAGTTTCGCGCCGAGGATGTTGCCTTGATGCGATGTGATTTCCATCATCGCGCCCTTGAAGAGAATGTTCGCGGAAACCGAAGTCATTTCCGGCCATCCCGGCGCGTAGTGCAAGGTGGCGTCCCTGGCATGGATGGATGTCTGAAAGATCCCGTTCCCACTGGTAAAGGGAAAGTCGTCGATTGCCCCCTTGAGCCTGAATTTGACGTCATCCGAGTTGCCGCCGACAATTGCATTCTTGACCCAGTCACGCGCATTCTTGGCAACGACGAGCGGAAGATAGCGCCAGACATGACTGGCTTCGGCTCTTGAGAGTTTTCCGGTCAGATCTGCGAATTGGCCTGCGGTATTGTAGGTGCCGAATGCATTGCCGGCGACATCGGCATTCGAGAAAGAGACATTGTCGAATGACACGGCCAGTCCCTTGTCGTCGTGATGCCATTTTGCCTGGGCGGTCAGCATGTCCAGGGTGATGGGCAGGACGAACACCTTGGGAAGAGTAAATTGGGTTTGCCTGGAATCGACATTGAAGCTGCCGCCTTTCTCGTCGCCGTCGACATGTCCGCTGAAATTCTTGAAGGCGTTTCCTGAATAATGGAATCCCAGATTCGAGAAGCTGCCCTTGATGCTGTAATGTTCGGGAAGTTGGCCTGTTTCCTCCTTGCGCTTGGACTGCCACGGAAGCAGGGATGATGCGGGTGCAGTTCCCGACCATTTGACCTGCAGATTGCTGACTTTGCCTTGAGGCGCAAGCGTCGAGAGCATTTCGCGGATTTTGGAGGGCATGGGGAAATGTTCGGAAAGCCTCGCCAGCATGGCGAGGTCGAGCGAATTGACGGACATTTCACCTTCCATGGGGCTGATGTCGTGCGCCGGAACGGCGCGCAGTTCGAATTCGGTGGGCCTGATTCGCTCCCCCTGCATGGTTTCGAGCGAGAGATTCTGGGTGCTTATGGCAACTCCGCCGTCCTGTATTTGCCAATTGATGCGGCCGCGCAGCCTTTTCATGTCGATTTCAGGCAGGTTTTTTCCCAGCTTCGCGCGCACATTGGACAAGACCAGGTCGGCCGTGAAGGCCTCCGGCTTTGCATTCGAAAAGTCGAGCCACACGCGCATGGCGCCGCGTCCACCGAGAAGCTGTTCCGGGGAAGGAAGCCAGTTCTTGAGCTTTTCGGTATCCGCATAATCTATCTTGGCGTAAAGTTTGCCTCGCCAGGAATTGAAGTCGTTCAGCGAATTGCCGTAAAGGTTTCCCCTGATGTCGAGCGGAGAGGAAAGTTCGGCAGGCGGTATGGCATGCAGCCCGAAAAGGTGGTGTCCCCTGGAATTGACAAGCGCGAAATCGACTGCTTCGACCTTGAGCTGCGGCGCGCCCGATTTTTCGTCATCCCAAAGGATGAGTCCGTTCTTGATCAGCACCTTGCTCTGATGCAGCAGCCAGTCCGACAACCCCTGGTTGGAGGGGCCCTGGTTGACCGGGATTCCCGCGACATAGATCACGCCGTTCCTGTCGCGACGCATGGCGAGCCTGGGCTGGTCGATTTCAATCGACGAAAAGCGTATTTCTCCAGTGAGAAAGGTCATCCATGAAAGATTGTTCTCTATCCTGTCCAAGGTGAGGGCGGCCTGTCCGGAGCGATCAAATATCCGGATGTCGCGCATGACGAGATGGGGATAGATGCCCTTCCAGTCCGCCCTGATTCTGCCGATGGCCACGCGTTCGCCGATCGCATTGCTGACGGCAGATTCGATGTCGGGCCGGTAGTTTTCGACGTTCGGGAGGAGCCAGTAGCGCAGGGCCAGGATCGTGATTGCGACAATGAAGAATGCGGTAATCGTCAATCCTGCGATCAGGCGTACGGTCCAGCGGTGTGTCAGGATCAGGAGTTTCAGCAAGGCGTGCGATCTTGAAAAGGATTCATGGTTCTTCGATGGGCGTCACGATGGTAAGTTCATCGCGTCCGCTTGAACCCCGGGTTGCGATGCGGATACACTGAATTTTAGCGTTTTATTGGGACAATGGATATATGTCGAACGTGCTCGAGCGTGCTGAGCAGTACAGCCGTTATGTCGCGAGACTTGCGCAGGACTGCAAGCATTCTTGCCTTTTCGAAAAGCCTTTCAGTCGCGAGGAGATGGCCTCGTTCCTGAATGAGGTTCGCGACGAGGATGCGCTCAATCGCAATCTCAGGGAGTTGAGGAAAGCGGTGATGCTGCGCACGATCGGACGGGATCTTTCCGGGCTTGCCGACATGGAAGAGGTCGTGGGCACGATGTCCGATCTGGCCGAAATTTCCATAGCGCATGCCCTCGCTCTGCACGCGGCGTGGATGACTGAGCGTTATGGCTTGCCCGTCGGTGAATCGAGCGGGACGCCGCAGCATCTCCATGTCGTGGCCATGGGCAAGCTGGGCGGACGCGAGCTCAACGCTTCTTCGGACATCGATCTCGTTTTCGTCTATCCGGAGGACGGTGAGACCGCGCAGGGCATGAGCTGTCAGGAATATTTTGCAAAACTCGGCAAGCGCCTGATTTCCAGCCTGCAGGACATGACCCCCGACGGCTTTGTGTTCAGGGTCGATATGCGCCTGAGACCTTACGGGGACAGCGGCGCGCTGGCTTCCAGCTTCGCCATGCTGGAAGATTATTTCCTGACCCAGGGAAGGGAATGGGAACGCTATGCCTGGATCAAGGGAAGATCGGTGACGGGAAACCGAATCGAGGATCTGATGAAACTCGTCCATCCCTTCGTCTTCAGGAAGTATCTCGATTACGGCGCGTTCGGTTCGATGCGCGAGCTTCATGCCCAGATCAGGCAGCAGGTGAAGCGGCTGGAAATGAGCGACAACATCAAGCTTGGCCCGGGCGGCATCAGGGAAATCGAATTCATTGCCCAGGTTTTCCAGCTGATTCGCGGCGGGCGCGACAGCACGCTCAGGATACGTCCCACCTTGAAGGTGCTCGATCTTCTTGCTGCAAAACGCATGCTTCCTGAAAAAGTAGCGGACGAGCTGAAAGAAGCCTATGTCTTTCTGCGCAACCTGGAGCACAGGCTGCAGTATCTTGACGATGCGCAGACCCAGACGCTTCCACGCAGCGAGGAAGACAGGCTGCTCGTCGCGCAATCGATGGGTTTCCCCGATTATGCCGCTTTTCTGCATGACCTGGATGAAAGAAGGCAGAAGGTGGAGTTCCATTTCGAATCCGTCTTCGCCGATTCGGGCGACCAGGAGACGATACAGGCCTGGGCGCAGGGAGGGGAAGAGAAGCTTGCCGAACTGGGCTTCAAGGATCCGGAGCAAATGCTCACTCTGTTGAATGGCATCAGGGAAGGCAGCCGTTATCGGCATCTTCCGGCTTCCAGCCAGAAGCGTGTCGACGAGCTGATTCCTTTGATGGTGAAGGCAGCATCGAAGGTGAGCCATCCCGATCTGACCCTGAAAAGGATGAGCGATCTGCTGGAATCCGTCAGCAGGCGCTCTTCCTATCTTGCTTTGCTCAAGGAATATCCGCATACGCTGGAACAGGTTGCCAAGCTCGCGTCCGCCAGCCCATGGGCTAGCGAATATCTGCGGCTCCATCCGATCCTGCTCGACGAGTTGCTCGATTCCAGGACACTTTACGGGCCCGTCGATTGGGCAGGCTGGGCAGCGTTGCTCGATGCGAAGCTGGATGGCGCTGAAGGGGATGTGGAGGCGCAGATGGGGGCCTTGCGAGATGCGCATCATGCCGCCGTCTTCCAGCTCCTGGCCAAGGATATGAACGGTCTGCTGCGGCTCGAGATCCTGAGCGATCATCTGAGTTATCTGGCCGATCTGATCCTGGCCAGGGTGCTCGATCTGTGCTGGCGCGGATTGCGCGGCCGGCACCGGGATGCGCACGCATTTGCCGTCATCGGCTACGGCAAATTGGGGGGCAAGGAGCTCGGGTATGCCTCCGACCTCGATCTCGTCTTTTTGTATGAAGACGATCATCCGAATGCCCAGGAGATTTATGCAAGGCTTGCTCAGCGCATCAATACCTGGCTCACGAGCGTCACGCCTTCGGGCATTCTTTACGAAACCGATCTCAGGCTGAGACCAAATGGCGCAAGCGGTCTTCTGGTGAGTCCGGTTGCAGCTTTCGAAGCGTATCAGATGAATGAAGCCTGGGTCTGGGAACACCAGGCGCTGACGAGAGGGCGCTATGTCGCGGGCAGTGCAGAGACAGGGGGGCAATTCGAGGCGATCAGGCGGAAGGTGCTCATGATCGAACGGAATAGGGAAAAGCTGAAAGCCGATGTTCTGTCCATGAGGCAGAAGATGCTCGATGGGCATCCGAATAAAACCGCGCTTTTCGATATCAAGCACGACAGGGGCGGGATCGTCGACGTCGAATTCGCAGTGCAGTATCTGGTGCTTGCCTATGCATGCGATCATCCTGTTCTGGTCGAGAATGTCGGCAATATTGCGCTGCTCGGCAAAATGGGAGAGATCGGCCTGATTTCACGGGATGCCGCAACACGTGCCCAGGAGGCTTATCGTGAATTCAGGCGGCTTCAGCACAAATTGAGACTGGCAGGGGAAGCTTATGCGCGCATCGAGAAACAGGAAATCGCGATTCAGCAGGATGCGGTATTGCATCTGTGGGACACTGTATTCGCTTAGGGGAAAGACATGCGTCTGACGAAAATCAGCACAAGCACGGGTGATGCTGGGGAGACCGGCCTGGCCGATGGATCCAGGGTGGGAAAGGAAAATAGGCGCATTTGCGCCATAGGCGATGTCGACGAGCTCAACAGCTCGATCGGACTCATCCTATCCGAGTCCTTGCCGGAAGACATCGTGCAAGGGTTAGAAGCAATCCAGCACGAATTGTTCGAACTCGGTGCAGAGCTTTGCCAACCCGGACAAATCAGGATAGGGGCAGGGCATATTGCGCGGCTCGACGAAAGACTCGAGAGCGCAAACGCAACCTTGCCTCCGCTGGCTGAATTCATCTTGCCCGGCGGGACAAGAGCAGCGGCTTTGTGTCATGTGGCGAGGACGGTGTGCAGGCGGGCCGAACGTACCCTGGTCGAGCTTTCGAAAATCGAGAAGGTCGGTTCTGACAGTTTCAAGTATCTCAACCGCCTCTCGGACCTGCTGTTCGTCTATGCCAGAATGGTCAACCGGGCGCAGGGCTGCCCCGACAAGCTCTGGAAGCCCGAAAAGGGCTAGTACTGTTGAGCCAGGTAGGATTTGACGGCCATGATTGATGCGATGGCCACCGGAATCAGGGCGAATGCTGCGCCGATATAGGGCGCGCGCTTTTCGTTTTTTCCAACGATCCGCCTTGCCGCGAAATCGATCGGGAAGGCGGCCAGCAACAGCAGGTTGGGGATGAGTGCCGTTTCGGCATAGGCGCGGCCGATCAGCATGAGGCTGGCGAGGATTGCTAGCGAGACGGCTGCCCCTGCATGTCCCAAGGGAATGCGGCTTCTCGGAATGTTGAAAAGAACATGCATCCCCAGCACTGCGGCCAGCACACCGCCGAACTGTCCGAGCATCGTGCTGCCGGTGGTTGCGCTGACCATGGCGTTGCCCATGGCCACGAAAAAAAGCGCAAAGCTGTTTTCTGCGTCGAGCATCACCCACAGGCCGAACCATAGCACGCTCGAAGCAATGAACAGCCAGAAGGGAAATCCTGTCCTGAAAAGGGGAGAGAAAATCAGCAGCGCGCCCAGAATCGACAGGATGGCTTGCAGGATGATCCTGGTTTTGGGTGGAAAGCCGACCAGGTCGTCGTAAGAGAAGATCGCGATATTCAATGCGAGGAAGTAGGGGATCCAGCCTTGAGCTTCACCAGGCGGAAAGGAAAATGCGCCGTATATCAGCGCATATCCCGTCAGGAAGCCGGCGCATATCGCTAGTGCGCCCGGAATTTGGACCGGCAGATGCTTTCTTGAAAGCAAGGCCAGCACAAGCAGCGGGAGGCTTGCCGCCAATGGCCAGAGAACCGTTTCCCTGGCCATCGAGAGGAGCAAAGGCCCCATTTACTGCCGCTTGCCCTCGATGTTGAGCTGCACTTCGACCGTGTCTGAAATGCCGTTCAGCATGTAGTTCATGCCGAAGTCACTGCGCTTTATCGTGGTTTTCGCGACATACCCGGATCGATAGCCGCCCCACGGGTCGGGGCCTGCGCCGACATGCCTCAGGCTGAACGTGACGGGTTTGGTCACGCCATGCAAGGTGAGATTGCCGGTAAGCGTTCCTTCGCTGTCATTTTTCATTTTCACGCTGGTCGAGGCGAAGGTCATCTTCGGGAACTGTTTGGCGTTGAAGAAGTCAGGCCCAAGCAAGTCCTTGTTGCGCTTGTCGTAATTGGTGTCCAGGCTGTCGATGGGGATTTCGACCGAAACGGTGTCCGCCTTGTTCGATGCATCGACGGTGAAGCTGCCGGATATGGCATCGAATCTTCCCGGAAATTCGCTCACGCCCATGTGGCCGATCCAGAACTGGGCGACCGAATGCAGGGGATCGATCTTGAATGTCCCTGCCGGGCTCGAATGCTGCACATTGTAGGTGTCTGCAACAGCGAATCCGCCTTGGAAGGCGAGCGCTGCGGCAAGCGTCAGTATGGTTTTTTTCATGCTGTCTCCTTCAATCGATGGACAAATGGGTGCCGTCGCAATATGGCCTGTTTTTCGATTTCATGCAGCGACAGATCCAGACTTTCTGGTCCGCCTTCAAATCTTCCTTGTAGGGAACGAATTCACTGCCACTGTGAGACCCGTCGCAGTAGGGAAGGTTCTTGGATTTGCCGCAGGCGCAGAAATAGTAGGTGCCGGCTTTGAGATCGAGGGCGAGTGGTTCGTGCTTCATTTTTGCTCCTTTATAATGTACTAACACAAACAATTATAGCGCGAAAAATTACTAATGCAAACATTTATTCAGAAGGCATTCCTCAGCTTCTCCAAAGCGGCGCGGATTTCATCGAGTTCGTCGGCGCTCAACTTCCCGAGACGTTTTTCCAGATATTCGGTATGGGCGGGAAAGGCGCTGTTGAATACCTTCTCGCCTTCAGGCGTCAGGACAGCGATGAAGCTGCGCCTGTTTTCGGGCGGAACGACGCGCTTCAAGAGTCCCTTGTCTTCCAGCCTGTCGATGACGCCGGTGAGCGTCCCTTTCGTGATGAGCGTTTTTTCGGCCAGCTTGCAAAGCGGCATGCCCTGAGTATTGCCGAGTGTGCAGATCACGTCGAATTGCGGCGGCGTGAGACCGAGTTCACGGATATGGGACGCGGAATAATGGGTGAAAGCCTGATAGCTGCGGGCCAATTCCCGGATGACTGGAAGGAAACTCGGCTTCATTCGTTTGTTCCAATTGCAAATGATATCGTTATATTAGACCGTTTTTAGATTTTCGCCTCAAGATCCAAACATAAATGCCGACATTGGAAAGAAGAACGGCCACGCCGAGCATCCATCTCATTAAAGCGTCGAGTTGTCCAGGATAGAGAATGGAAAGGATATAATGCTCGACGAAGCTCCCCCTGTAGGCTGACAGCCCTTCCCTTTCGATGAGCCATTTTTCGATCGGCGTGAGTGGGCAGGGAAGGTTGGCCACCTCTACCATCGTCGCCCAGATCGCTGCAGGTACATGTATATAGGCGGCTTTCTTCCATTTCAGCGATAGCAGCGCGCCGAACAAGGCGAAAACGATGAATAGGAGGTGGAGAATGACGACGAAATCGGCAAGGATGGTCATGGTATGATGCTAGACAAGATAATAGGGATAGGCAATTGGTGAAAGCATCGGGAGCAATCGGGCGTTTTCAGGTCGAGAAACTCCTCGGTGAAGGAGGGCAGGGCAAGGTTTATCTCGCAAGAGATCCTCATCTCGGCAGACAGGTGGCGATCAAGGTGCTGGCCATCGATTCAGACATAGCCAGCCTGCTCGACGAGGCCAGGATCGTGGCCAAGCTCAGGCATCCCAATATCGTCACGCTTTTTGACGCTGGAGAGCAGGATGGCCTGCCCTATCTGGTGTTCGAGTATGTCGAAGGCATGACGCTGGCCCAGGAAATCAAGAAAAAGGGGGCGCTTCCCATCTTCAAGGCGGTCGATATTGCGCTCAAGATTTTGGAAGGGCTGTCCTGTGCGCACGGCCAGCATATCATTCACCGGGACATCAAGCCTGCAAACATCGTGATCGACAAGCAGGGCGTTCCGAGAATCATGGATTTCGGCATCGCGCAGCGCCTGGCCGGCCCCAGCAGTTCGGACGAATTGCTCGGTTCCCCGCTTTACATGGCTCCCGAATACGTGGCGAGAAGGGAATCCAGCCCCCAATCGGACATTTTCTCGCTTGGCATGATCCTCTACGTGATGCTGACAGGAAGGCACCCTGTAGCAGGGGACAGCGTGGAGGAGATTCTTCAAAGCATTGCAACCGTTCCTGTTCCGCCTCCGTCAGGCATGTCGTCCAGCGTGGACGAGAAGCTGGACAGCATCGTCCTGCGGGCACTTTCGATCGACCCGATGTCGCGCTACAAGGATGCGGCGGGCATGATTGCCGATCTGAAGAATTACCTCAACCCGGCCGATGTGAAAGGCGAGGGAAAGCAGAGCACACTCGATTTTCTGCTGAGAAGGATGCGGCACAAGTCCGATTTTCCCGCGCTTTCTCAGGCGATCAGCGCAGTCAACCAGATCGCCGCATCCGACAAGGAAAGCGTGGCCAACCTTTCGAATGTCATCTTGAGGGATTTCTCGCTGACAAACAAGCTGATCAAGCTGGTCAATGCGGCCACCTATGGACAGTTCGGAGGAGCGATCAGCACGGTGTCGCGCGCTATCGTCATTCTCGGCTTCGATACCGTCAGGAGCGTTGCAATTTCACTGATGCTCTTCGAGCATCTGCAGAACAAATCCCAGGCATCGAGGCTCAAGGATGCGATCATTTCCACTTTCTTCAGCGGTGTGCTCGCACGGGAATTCGCGCCCAGGATGGGGGTGAGGAATGTGGAAGAGGCCGTCATCTGCACCATGTTCTATGATCTCGGCAAACTGCTGGCGAGTTTCTACTTTCCGGAAGAGGCGCAGGAGATTGCAAGGCTCGCCGAAGAAATGGCGGAAGACAATGCATCTTCCTCCATCCTCGGTCTTTCCTACGAGGAGCTTGGCGTGGGGGTCGCGCAGAGCTGGAATTTCCCTGATGCAATTGTCTCCAGCATGCGCAAGATCGTGGACGAGAAAGTGCGGGAGCAGCAGACCGAATCCGGCAAGCTCAGGGTGCTGTCCAATCTTTCCAACGAACTGAGGCGCATTGCCCAACGCGGAAAATCGGAAGAAAAACCCGAGGATCTGCAGAAACTGGCTGCGCGTTATCGCGCAGCGCTGCCGGTCACGGAAAGAACGCTGGACCGGGTCATCGAGGAATCGATGAAGAAATTCATGGTCGAGACAAAAATACTCGGTCTAAGCAGCAAGGACAGCCACTTTCTGCAGAACGTCGGCGCATGGTCGGGCATGCGCCCCGAAACAAAGCCTGCCGAAGAAGACTTCGAGACGACGATCAAGATTGACAGAGCCCTCGAGCGCGAGTCTTCCAAGCCGGATACGGCGAGTATTCTGGCGGCAGGCATTCAGGACATCACCAATGTCCTCCTGGAAGAATACGATCTCAACGCGCTTTTGCGCATGGTGCTCGAGACGATTTACAGAAGCATGGATTTTTCGAGGGTGCTGCTTGCGATCAAGGACGCGAAGATGAACGTCATGACGGGCCGATTCGGTTTCGGACAGGATGTCGAGGAAATTGCCAAGCGCTTCAAATTTTCGTTCTCAGAACCGACTGACGTCTTTCTTGTATCGCTGAAGGAAGGGGTCGACATCTTCATCTCAGACGTCGATGCCGACAATATCAAGGACAAGGTCCCGACTTGGTACAGGACCAATATAGATGCGAAATCGTTCATTCTTTTCCCCATCATTGTCGACAAGAAACTCGTCGGCGCGCTCTATGCCGATTGCACCGAAGCCAACAAGCTGAAGATCGAACCGAAGGAGCTGGCGCTTTTGAAGGCCGTACGGAATCAGGCTGTGCTCGCCATCAGGCAGAAGTTTTAGGTTTGAGAAGGGTGACGCTGGCTTTTTCCTCCGGCCTGGGCTGCTTGGCGGCGAAGGCTTCGAGCGCTTTTGCGAAATCGCCCTGGAGACGATGCATGATCTTGGCGGCATCCGCAGAATAATAGACTGCTTCGTAAGGCACTACGTCGCCCAATGCATTCCTGGTGCCGGGCCTGAATTTCTGCCAGGCAATCGCTATGGTCCGATCTCCCGCGCCGTCGACGAATACGAATTCTTCCTGATCGAGGATGGCAAGATACTGCATGCTCCTGATCGGGACGAAGATATGCCCGGGTCCTTTTGCAATCAAAAGCTTGGCGAGATTGTAGAGCTCGGCCGGCAAGGTGCGCTGTTCCGTGGAATGGACAGGGGGTCTGTAGAAGATTTCTTCACTCATGGGAATAGCCTCAATGGAATCATTTCGGAGCGGGAAAATCCGAATCGCTGATAGAGACGAATCGCGCCCAGATTGTCTGAATCGGTCAGCAATGTGATGCGCAGGCAACCCGAAATTTTGGCATGGTCGATGGCGGCATCCAGCAGGTCGCAGCCGATTTTCATGTTGCGCCTATCGGGCTTGACGATCAGGTCTTCGAGCATGCCGACTCGCCCGCCGCAGGCTGTACTGACAGTATAAAGCAGGTTCACCATGCCGGAAATGTCATTGCCTTCCCTGAAAACGAGGATGCATCCGACCTCCGGATTGCCGATGATCTGCCTGAGCCCCTCGGTCTGCTTGGTCCTGTCGGGAAGAAAATCGGATTCCATGTCGAACAGCATTTCCAGCAGGTCGCAAAGCTGGGGAATGTCCTCGATTGACGCTTTTTCGATCATGATGAAAGGGCACTCAGGAGTTCAGAAAGGACGAAAATAGGGGGGAGGCATGTCGTCCCCGTGCACAGCCAAGCCGAAGTCTTTTCGGCCCTGCCCTTGTCGAGCGCCTGGGGCAGGTCTGCAGTGCCTTCTTCAATGGCAAGCGCCGTCACATGGGGAAGGTAGCGCTCGGAGACCGCTTCCTGCCATGTTTTGTTCTCTTTTCCCTGCAAAATCAGGATGGAGGGCGGGGAAATGGCCTCCACGAGCGCCTTCAGCATCGCTGCATGTGCGGTCGGGTGGGAAGCTGCTGCTTCCCGGAAGAGCAGCAAGGTCTTTCTGGCCGACTCGAGATAACGCGGCTCCCCAAGGAGATGCCCGAGCCGCTGCAGCGCGAAGGCGGCAACGCCGTTGCCCGAGGGTATGGCGGCATCTTCGGCAGGCTTTTGCCGGATCAGGAGCGCTTCATGGTCGTGGCTGGTGAAATAGAATCCGCCTTCTGCATTGTCCTCGAAGCGGGAAAGCAGCGCTTCGGCAACGGAAATGGAAAAGTCCAATGCTTCGACGGAAAATTCGGCCTGCAGGAATTCGAGCATGGCGTCCAGAAGGTAGGCGTAATCGTCGAGATAGGCATTGAGCTTCGCTTGTCCATCCTTGCAGGTCGCGAGCAGCCTGTCCGTCTTCCAGAGCGCGGTTCTCAGGAAAACGAGTGCTTGCCTTGCCGAGTACAGCCAGGCCGCTTCACCGAAAACCCTGTGCGCATGGGCCATTGCACCGATCATGAGTGCATTCCAGCTCGCCAGGATTTTTTCGTCACGCTCGGGGCTTACCCTGCGCGCTCTGGCATCGAAGAGCTTGGCCTTGGCCGAGTCGAGAACCGGTTGGGCGTCTTTTCCCAGCTTGTGCGATATGGCGTCCAAATCGCTGGCAAGGTGAAAATGGTAACTGTGCTCGAAGTTGGGCTGCGCATCAAGACCGTAAAGGAGCGATGCGGCAGCAAATTCATCCTTGTCCAGGATCGATGCGATTTCCTCGCGCGTCCAGCAATAGAATTTCCCCTCGACATGCTCGGAATCGGCATCCATCGAGGAATAATAGCCGCCGTCGGCCGATTGCATTTCCCGCATCGTCCAGTTCGCGATGCCATAGGCGGCATCCCTGAAAACTGGTTTTTTCGTGATGACCCAGGCATCTGCATAAAGCCTCAGGAGGCAGGCATTGTCGTAGAGCATTTTCTCGAAATGCGGGATTGTCCATGTATCATCGACGCTGTAGCGGAAGAACCCGCCTCCCAGCTGATCCCGGATGCCGCCTTCGGCCATTTTCTCCAGCGTGAAGAGTGCAAGTTGCGCGTACCGGGGATGGGAAAGGCAAAGATCGAGCAGGGTTGGATTGGGAAATTTGGGAGCGAGGCCAAACCCTCCTGAAACTGGGTCCAGTCTTTTCTCCAGCGAGGCAAGGGCTGCATCGACAGGGCCGCCGTCCAATGCCTTGTCGGAAGGCGCAAGCTTTTGGACGGATTCTTCGAGCGCTTCCTCCAACCTTGCCGAATAGGCCTCGATTTCTCCTCGATTCTGTCTGTAGGCGTCAGCGATCCTGGGCAGAATTTCTTTGAAGCCGGGCAGACCGTAAGCCGCTTCCTTGGGAAAATAGGTTCCGCCGAAGAAAGGCGTTTTTTCGGAGGAAAGGAAGAGGGTGAGCGGCCAGCCGCCGCTTCTTCCCGTCAGCATGGCATGGGCGAGTTGATAAATATGGTCGAGATCGGGGCGCTCTTCCCTGTCCACCTTGATATTGACGAAGTGCGCATTCATGAGCGCCGCAATTTCAAAATCCTCGAAGCATTCGCGTGCCATGACATGGCACCAGTGGCAGGAAGAATAGCCGATCGACAGCAGGATCGGCCTGTCCAGTTTTCGGGCGAGATCAAGCGCTTCATTGCCCCAGGGAAACCAGTCGACCGGATTTTCCGCGTGTTGCCTGAGATAGGGGCTGGTTTCTTGCGCGAGCCGATTCATCTTGCCTCCAAATCGAGCAATTTACTCTTACCCAGTCAGGATTGCCAGTGCATGAGTCCTTGAAAAAAAGGTTCAGCATCGGCTACCCGGAAAATGCGGGAGGCGTGCGGAATATGCAGGAAAGACGCAAACGAAGGTCGTCAAACTCGGCAGGGTCAACGAGGAAATGAAGCGGCCGGCTCACCGGCCGCTTCATTCATGAAGCCAGGTTTCTCCGGTCCGACTTGCTTTTTTCGTGCAGCCTCATGACGATGTTGTCGAGGCTTGCCGAGCGGTTCTCGGTAAAGATGTCCCATATTTCGCCCGAATTGAGATCGGTTGCGACCGAGATCTTGCGCACAGCTGTTTCCAGCGCTTTGCTGAATTTGGGCATGTCTATTTCTTCGAGTATCCGCACGACTTCTTCGGACGGCAGGGATGTCGCGCTGGCAATCGCGTCGATCGAGTTCTTCACCACCTCATGAAGCTGCTCCACGATAACCTGTTCAGGGATCCATTGATCAGTCGATGTCATGATCATCACCTCCTTTCAGGGGAATGATTCATCCTAGCCCTTTTTTATAGAAATGCAAATCATTCTCATTTGATCGCTCTTTCTTGCGATTTGCTACGGCAAGTTCCATAATCGACCCGGTGCCGTAAAGATCAAGACAAAGACGGACGATAACAGAGAAAACGGAGGGGTGCATGGGGAAATGGATTTCGTCATTGAGCATACGCTGGAAATTTCAGCTCGGCTTCTTCGTCGTCACGATGGTCACCACGATTTACAACCGCATGCTCGCCGCACACGAGCTGGAAAATCTGGTCGTGATCGCAAGGAACAATCATGTCTCATCGTTCATCGTCGACCAGCTTCAGGCGAACCATGACGCCTATGTGTTCAATTCCTTCTGGGAGTCCGGCATCGAGTTCGTGATCCAGTTCATGGTGATCGGTTTCGTGGCGAATCTTTTCGTCAGACCCATCCAGGCATTGTGCGATGCGCTCAAATCGGTCGAGAAAGGGGATCTTACCAAGGGCGTTGTCGAGGGGAGCAAAGACGAATTCGGAATATTGCAGCACAGCTTCAACGATATGCTCGGCAAGCTCAACACGATCATGCGCAGCATCGAGACGAGCGGAAAGCAGATGGGGCAGTCCGCCTACCAGATTGCGACCGTTTCTCACGAAATTGCCGAGATAGGACAGGAAGAAAACAGCCGCTCCGAAGAGGCATCCAGGGCAACCGAAGAACTGAAGCGGATTTCCGAAATGGTCCAGCAGCAGGCCGAGGAGGCCAGCAAAAGCGCTGAAAATACGGAGATTCAGGCGCGCGAGGGCATCAAGACCGTTCAGACCAATATTGCCAGAATGGGGCATACCGTACAGCAGGTTCACCGGGCAGAAAACGAAATCCTCGAACTGAAGCGGGCGGCCGAACACATCCACAGCATCATCGATGCGATCCAGGCGATAGCCGAGCAGACCAATCTCCTCGCCTTGAACGCGGCCATCGAGGCGGCCAGGGCTGGGGAATCCGGAAGGGGGTTCGCCGTCGTCGCGGACGAGGTACGCAAGCTCGCTGAGAAGACATCGAGTTCCGCAGGCGAAGTGTCGAGCATCATCGGTGAACTCAGCGAAAAGGTCGAGCAGGTCACGGCCACCATGCATACCGTCGTCGAGGAAGTGCACTTCAGCCAGGAAAAAGCGGACGAAACGGCCAAGGTGATCGAACTGATGTCCACGAACGTCACCGAAACGGCCAGGGCCAACAACAGCATATCGACCGTCAGCCGGGAGCAGGTGGAGCGCCTGCAGTTCATGGATGCCACCCTGAGAAAACTGTTTCAGGTGCTGAGCGAGAATTCTGCGAAAGTGGAAACGACTGCCCATATTGGCGACAATTTGTACGAGGTGACGGAAAGCCTCAACGTCTTGATGCAGGGTTTTGTCTTCAACCATCGGGAGCAGGAAGAAAGTTTCGTTTCCGAAAAGAGAAAGCATCCGCGCGCTAACCATACGCTCCTTGTTCATGCCTTCCAGGAAGGCAGGCTGATCGAGTCGCTCGCCAAGGATTTCAGCCTGACCGGATTGAAGCTGATGCTTACCGGTGAAGTCGACGAGAGGAAAAATCTGGACATGGAGATTCTCCTGCCTTCTGCCGACGCCGAATCGTACATGAAGCAGAATCCGCTGAAGATTTCCGGACGGATCGCATGGATACGGATGGACGGGGAAGACAGGATGTGCGGCGTGGAGTTCGTCGGGCAGAGCGAATCCCAGACCAGGGAGATCAAACGCTGCTTCGAGTTCTTCAACAAGAAACCGGAATATTCGCATCGCTGATTCGAGGGCGCATCGGGGTATAATCGGCATGCTATGCCTTTGCCGACTTTTCCAGACATCGAATCCGTTTTTTCCGAGAATGGCCCCATTTCGCTGGCCGTCGCAGGGTTCAGTTCGAGAAGCCAGCAAACGGAAATGGCGCAAGCCGTACTGGACGCCATATCGAAAAACAGCGTGATCGTCATCGAGGCCGGGACCGGGACTGGAAAAACCTTTGCCTATCTTGCGCCTGCCATTCTTTCGGGCGGAAAGATCATCGTTTCGACGGGAACCAAGACGCTCCAGGACCAGCTCCATGCGCGCGACATCCCGGTCATGCTGAAGGCGCTCGGCCTATCGCTCGAGGTGGCGCTCCTCAAGGGGCGCGCCAATTACATATGCCATTATCATCTCGGCCGTACACTGCAGGAGGGACGCCTGCCTTCACGGGAAGATGCGGCCTATCTCGCGCTCATCGCGCGCCATGCCGAACATTCGACGAGCGGGGACAAGGCGGGGCTTGTCGAAGTGCCTGAAGATGCAGGAATCTGGCCTTTCGTGACGTCCACCCGAGAGAACTGCCTGGGCTCTGAATGCCCGAATCACCAGGAATGCTTCGTATTGGAGGCGAGAAAAAAAGCCATGCAGGCGGATCTTGTCGTGGTCAACCACCATCTCTTCTTTGCGGACGTGATGCTCAAGGACGAAGGCGTCGCCGAACTGCTTCCTGCCTGCAATACCGTGATCTTCGACGAGGCCCATCAGTTGCCCGAGATTGCGAGCCTTTTCCTGGGCGAGGCAGTGGGAGTCGGGCAGATGGTCGAGCTTGCGCGCGATGCGAAAATCGAGGCGGCGATTTCAGCCAAGGATTTTTCTGCACTGCCTGAATCGGCGACCAAATTCGAAAAATGCGCGAGGGATCTGAGGCTGGCCGCGCCGGATGCAGAATCCAGGCTTTCCTTCGCATCTCTCGACAAGGCTTTTTTTGCAGCGCTATCCAGTCTTCAGCAAAGCCTCGATGCATTTTTGGGGCTTCTGGAGCTCCAGGCGGAGCGCAGCGAAGGGCTGGCGAATTGCAGGGACCGGGCCTTTGACATACTGCGCAAGCTGAAAAACTGGATAAGCGACGATTCGGGAGACTATGTCCGCTGGGTCGAAGTCTACAGCCAGTCGCTGCAGCTCAACTCGACGCCGATGTCGATCGCGAAGCTGTTCGCGGACCAGATCGAGGCGAGGCCGAAATCCTGGATATTCACGTCTGCGACCCTTTCCATGAAGGGAAATTTTTCGCATTATCTTGAACAGATGGGACTTGATGATGCACAGACGCTCTGCCTCGACAGCCCGTTCGATTATCCCAGCCAGTCGCTCCTATATGTTCCTGAAGCATTGCCTGAACCCAACAGGCGGGAGCACACGGAAGCCGTCGTCGAATCGGCGCTTCCCCTGATTCGCGCGAGCGGCGGAAGAGCATTCCTGCTGTTCACGAGCCTGAAGGCGATGCGTCTCGCGCACGAATTGCTCAAGGCACGCTTTGCCGCAGAAGGCATGGATTTTCCCGTGCTGGTTCAGGGGGAAGGCGCCAAGCATGCCATGTTGGATGCGTTCAGGCAGCTTGGAAATGCTGTCCTGCTCGGCAGCCAGTCCTTCTGGGAAGGCGTGGATGTGAGGGGTGAGGCATTGTCGCTCGTCGTGATCGACAAGCTGCCTTTCGCGCCCCCTGACGACCCTGTGCTGTCGGCCAGGATAGAGAAAATCAACCGGGAAGGGGGGAACGCCTTCATGGAATTCCAGCTTCCCCATGCAGTGCTGACATTGAAGCAGGGGGCAGGCAGATTGATCAGAAGCGAGACGGACACGGGGGTCTTGATGATCTGCGATCCGAGATTGATTTCGAAATCCTACGGCAGGAAGATCTGGCAAAGCCTGCCGCCGATGAAGCGCACCAGGGCGCTTGATGAAGCTGTTGAGTTCTTGAAGAAGGGGTGGGCATGAAAAAATGGCTGGTTCTGATCGCGCTCTTTTCCTGCAGCGCACATGCGAAATGGGAAAATTACTTTCCGGCGAAGCTTGCCGACGGCGTGGCGATCGCATCGCACGCCGGGCACGGCGGATTCGTGGTGTTCAAGCAGGATTATGCTTTTGCATCGAGCGTGATCTACACGGGCAGACTCCGCCCGCTGACCCCTGCTGCCGAACAAGTGCTGTCAAGCTTTTTCGGGGTCGATCGGGATTTTCCCATGCTCGAAAAGAAATACGGCAACGAAGTCGAAGTGACTGAAGGGGGCAAGTCATACTGGATGGCGGTTTCATTCGACGTGCTCGCGGACATGCAGAAAAAGCTCTCCAGCGGCCAATCCTTCACTGCATATGTGAGATTGCTCGGCGCGTCAGGAAAAAAATGGATTTTCCTCCTGGACGGATTCAATAGCGCTTCTCGAATGCCTTGAATTCGGTTTCAAGCTGCCATTCCAGCTTGGCTTTGCGGTTGGCCTCCAGATAATCCTGGCAAAACGAATTCAGCATCCTGCCTACAATCACGTCCCGTTCACATTGTCTGACCGGGGTGAATTTTTCTGCATTCACCCACAGGCTCCTGCCAGGCAGGAAGGAATGCTCCAGGCTGTCTCGGGCGATCCGCTTCAGATTCTCGTAGCTGAGATCGTCGAGAGTGGATGCTTTCAGGTATTCCGGCGAGAGCTCGCTCCTCAGGAGTCCCCCGTCGCAGCTCGAAATCGCGACGGGCACCCCATGCTTCAGGTACAGGCGAAGCGCGTCGGAGCCGTCCCCGAGCACCGCACGTATTCTTGAAGGGCAAATATCGACCAGTACCTTCATCTTGGCGAGTTTTCCGGGAAGATCCGGCACCTCGAACATGATGTCGGATCCGCTGCCTATCCTTTGCGCATGACCGAGCATGACGGCTTCGCTGACATGGAAGGAAAGATCTTCAGGCGTTGCGAGTTCCGGAGTCAGTTCGCCTGCGTTCACCGCCACATGCGCCTTGGGATGGAGGTTTTTGAGGAAGTCGAGCATCTGCATGTGCAGGTTGAAATCCTTGACCGCCTGGTCTTCCTCGCCCTTGAGCAGAATGCCTGAAAATCCAGAATTGGGCATGGAGGCGAGCTCGAGGCCGGTTTCCATTTTCGCGAAGACTTCTCCCGGCAATGCCGTCCGGTCTATGCCGTACAGGTAGCCGATGGCGACCATGCATCCCGGATCGGCATCCTGCATGCCGCATTTGAGGCGCTTGTTCTTCTCCGACTCGAAATCTTTGATGGTTTTGGTTGCAGACTGGACGATCTTCGAAATGCCGTTGTTTTGGAGGTTGTGCAGCGTGTTCACGAAATGGCCGTCCCATCCCAGCCTTTTACCCAGCGCATCTGCTCCGTCGTCCGGTTCGACTTCGACTTCCAGATACATGACGTGATCCCTTGCCGCACGGGAAGCCATTTTTGCTAGGAGTTCTCCTTCCATGCCATGAGTGGCCATTGCGAATCTTCCGAGCGTCCTGAAGAAGCGGTCACGGTCGGTTCCCTGGGATTCAGGGAAAGACCAGGCATCGAGCATGTGCCGCTGGAGCACGGGATCGGAAAGCAGCTTGCTGGCCGGGATCTGGTCTTCCTTGCAGGGCGGGGCTTGCAACGCCAACGTGTTGTCGAGGCACAATCCTTTTTTCGCGGCGCTGGCCATGATCGATTCGGCATAGGCCGAGCCCGAGATCTCCATGTCGAGATCGGCGCCCTTGGGCATGGCGAAAAGAAAGGCGAGCTTCTCGTCAGGGCTTGCCGATGCGAAATACTGGTCGATTCTCGGCTTCCTTTGCAGGTGCTTTGCCGAAGCGGGGAAAGTACAGATGAGGCAGGACAGGAAAGATAGGAAAAGCAGAGCTGTCTTCATGCGAGTTCCCCCCAAAGATCATGTTCGTCTGAATCGATGATCCTGACTTGCGCGAAGTCGCCTGCCTTCAATGCGGAGGCGCCTGCCACATAGACCAGCCCGTCGATTTCCGGCGCATCATGGGGGCTTCTGCAGACGGCACCTTCCTCGTCCACCATCTCGACGAGCACCTTCATGCTTTTTCCGACCTTCGCTTTCAGTTTCTTCGCGCTGATTTCTTCCTGCAGCGCCATCAGGCGCGCTACCCGTTCTTCCTTGACTTCTTCAGGAACAGGGTCGGGCAAGGCGTTCGCTGCCGCGCCTTCCACGGCAGAATAAGGGAAACAGCCGACCCGATCAAGTTCCGCTTCTTCCAGGAATTCCAGGAGCGACTCGAATTCGAATTCTGTCTCTCCCGGGAAGCCTGCGATGAACGTGCTGCGGATGGCGATGTCCGGGCAGATGTTGCGCCAGGCGCGGATGCGCTCCAGATTGCTTTCGCTGTTTCCAGGGCGCTTCATCAGCTTCAATATCCTCGGGCTCGCGTGCTGGAGCGGCACGTCCAGATAGGGGAGGATTTTGCCTTCGGCCATCAGGGGAATCACTTCGTCGACATGCGGGTAGGGATAGACATAATGCAATCTGACCCAGACGCCGAGATTCCCGAGTTCATTTGCAAGTTCCGTCATGCGCGTTCTGACGGGGCGCCCGTTGACGAAACCCGTCCTGTACTTGATGTCGACGCCGTATGCGCTCGTGTCCTGGGAGATCACGAGGAGTTCCTTCACGCCTGAAGAAACCAGCGCTTCCGCTTCCTTCATCACTTCACCGATGGGGCGGCTCGCGAGGTCGCCCCTGAGATTCGGGATGATGCAGAAGGTGCAGCGGTGATTGCAGCCTTCGGAAATTTTGAGGTAGGCGTAATGCCTGGGGGTCAGCCGGATTCCCTGAGGCGGGACGAGGTCGAGAAACGGGTCGTGCGGCTTGGGCAGATGCGCATGCACGGCCTGCATGACTTCTTCCAGGGCATGGGGGCCCGTCACCGCGAGCACGCCGGGATGCTGTTCCTTCACGATCTCGCCTCGTGCGCCGAGGCAACCCGTCACGATCACGCGCCCGTTCTCCTGCAAGGCCTCGCCGATCGCGTCCAGCGATTCCTCGACTGCGCTGTCGATGAATCCGCAGGTGTTGACGACGATCATGTCAGCATTATGGTAATCGGGCGAGATGGCATAGCCTTCTGCCTTCAGCCTGGAGAGAATGTGTTCGGAGTCGACGAGCGCCTTGGGGCAGCCCAGGGAGACGAAACCAATTTTCGGAGTGGACATGTCGACCTATTCAGCGAGGCGGGCTGCGGCGAAAATGGAGCCGATGCCCAGAGAAATCAAAAGGACCTGATGGATCGTGGCGCGGATTTCGGTGCGCTTGTGCAGCCCAGGGATCAGGTCGGCCACTGCAACGTAGATCATGGAAGAGGCTGCGAGCGCAAGCAGCGTCGGGATGATGCCTTGCATCGATTTCAGAATGCCGTAGGCGAGCGTCCCGCCTATCAGGGTGGCGCCGCTCGAAGCCAGATTGAAGAATATCGCCTGCCGTTTCGTATATCCGGAATGAAGCAGGATCATGAAGTCGCCGACTTCCTGCGGAATCTCATGGGCGATGATGGCGATCGCCGTGACGATGCCGAGATGGATGTCGCTCAGGAAGGCCGCGGCGATCAGTATCCCGTCCACGAAGTTGTGGAAGGTATTTCCGATCATGATCATGAGGCCGCTTCTGCCATGGTCGTGCGATTCGTGCGCTTCGCAATGCTCGGTATGGCAGTGGCGCCAAAGCACCAGTTTTTCCAGGATGAAGAAAAGCAGGATGCCGAAAAGGATCGTACCCGTCATCATGCCGGGATTCTTCGTCAGCCTGAAGGCCTCTGGCAGTATCTCAAGGAATGCGGCGCCGAGCAGCGCACCGACCGCATAGCTGACGAGCGTCGGGACCCAGGAAGCGCGCAGGCTGAGGGCGAAGGATCCTGCAAGCAGCAGGCTCGCTGCACCGCCCACCGCGCTCGTTACCACGATCCAGGAAAGAATCGACATAGACAATGCTTAAAATTCATCATTATAACCGATGGGTCAGTCTTCTTCGAGCCAGATGAGCGAACACATCCTTCCCGTTTGCCCGCTGCGCCGATAGGAAAAGAAACGCGAATGTTCGCTATGGGTGCAGTAGGCGCCGCCATAGACTTGCCTGATGCCGAGCTTTTCGAGCTTTGCGCGCGCTATCGAATACAGGTCGGCATGCCATTTTCCCGGCGCCCCCTTCCTGAAGGCGTGGGATTCCAGCGGGAAGGCGTCACGAACTTCCTCGCCGACCTCGAAGGCATCCTGCCCGATCGCAGGTCCAAGATAGGCAATCAAATCCGCGTCATGCATGGCCCCAACAGTCTCTTCGACGATGCCTGAGGCGAGCCCGCGCCAGCCAGCATGCAGGGCGCCGACGCAGCCTTTGCCGGCAAGGAGGATGGGCAGGCAGTCGGCCGTGAGGACGGCGCAGACGATGCCATTCTTCCTGGTGAAGGCGGCGTCCCCTTCGAAAGCCTGCGCCTTGTCCAGGTCGACGACATGCGTGCTGTGGGTCTGGTTGAGCCATTTCGGCTCAGAAGGCAAGACATCGCGAAGTCTTTTCCTGTTTTCAGAAACATGCTGGAGATCGTCGCCGACATGGCTGCCGAGATTGAAGCTCTCGAAAGGGGGAAGGCTCACGCCGCCTGTTCTTGTCGTGATAAGGGACTTGACGCCTCGAGGGGCGGGCCAGTCGGGCAGGATGAAATTCATGAAAGCTGCTCCAATAGATGCGCCATATCCTCGGGAAGCTCGGTTTCGAATGCCATGGGTTCCAGGCTTGCCGGATGAAGGAAGGCGAGGCGCTTTGCATGCAGCGCCTGCCTCGGGAAGGCGGCAAGCAATGCTGCATTGATGGACGAAGCCGGCTTTTTCCCGTAGACCGGGTCTCCCACCAGAGGATGGCCGACATGCTGCATGTGGACCCTGATCTGGTGGGTCCTGCCGCTTTCCAGCGAACATTCGAGCAAGGTGCATCCAGAGAAGGAGCGAATCACCTTGTAATGGGTTCGCGCTTCCTTTCCCTTGCCGACGACGGCCATTTTCGTGCGGTGCGTCAGATGTCTGCCGATGGGCGCATCGACCGTGCCGCCCTTTGTCAGGACGCCGTGCACGAGCGCGAAATACTGGCGCTTGACGCTTCTCGCCTGGAGCTGACGCACGAGGCTCGTCTGGCTTTCCAGCTTTTTTGCGACGACCATGAGGCCGCTGGTCTCCTTGTCGAGCCGGTGGACGATCCCGGCCCTTGGAATGGCGGCAAGCGTAGGATCGTGGTGGAGCAAGGCATTCAAGAGCGTGCCTTCCCGGTTTCCGCTGCCCGGATGAACGACGAGCCCTGCGGGTTTGTTAATCACCAGCAGAAAATCGTCCTCATAAAGGATGGAAAGCGCGATTTCCTGCGGGGTATGAACGTTTTCGGAAGGGTCCGGAGAGGCTTCGATAAGCACCGACTCTCCTCCCCATACCTTCTGCCGCCCGTTGCAGGATTCGCCATCCAGCCTCACCCGCTCGTCCCTGATCCAGGATTGCAGACGGCTCCTCGAATATTCGGGGGCGAGCTTGGCCAATGCCTGGTCGAGCCTGAGCCCCGCCAGCTGGGCGGGGATCACGAAATTGATTTCCTTGGTTCCGGATGGGGTATAATCTTCAGGTTTGCCGACGGGATATTCCATGAAACATAGTTTAGCCTTAATTCTGGCCGCGATGTTGGCGGGTTGCGGATTACTGCCCAGTTACGACGATTCGGTGCCCGAGTCCTGGTCCGCTGAGAGGATCTACAAGGAAGCCATGTCGAAAGTCGAAGACGAGAATTACGTCGAGGCCACCACCATTCTGGAAAAGCTCGAGTCGCGCTACCCTTACGGCAGGTATGCGCAGCAGGCGCAGCTCGAACTCATTTACGTCTACTACAAGAACAAGGACGAGGCTTCTGCGATCGCGGCAGCCGACCGCTTCATCAAGTTCCATCCGAACAGCAGTGCGGTCGACTACGCCTATTACATGAAGGGGCTGGCCAATTTCATCGGCGAGACGGGCGTCATCTCCTCGATCGTTCCAAAGGACATGAGCCAGCGTGATCCGAAATCCGAGATCGATTCATTCGACGCCTTCAAGGCGCTTGCGACACGCTTCCCGGACAGCAAATATGCGCCCGATGCGAGAAAGCGCATGCAGTACCTCGCCAACGTGCTCGCCACGCACGAGATCCATGTCGCGGACTACTACTTGAGGCGAGGCGATTACGTGGCTACGATCAACAGGGCGCAGAAGGTGCTGAAGGAGTTTCCCGATACGCCCGCGACGCAGAAGGCGCTGGTCGACATGGTGGGCGCTTACCACATGCTGGGGCTCTACAAGCTCAGAGACGATACCTACAGGATACTCGAAGCAAACTATCCCGACTGGAGGAAGAGCCTGGCCATCAAGGATCCTAAGGAGCACTGGTGGCAGGTCTGGAAGTAGCGCGCCATTTCCTGAGCAGCAGCGAATTGCTCACGACGGATACGGAACTCATTGCCATCGCGGCGCCCGCCACGACCGGATTGAGCAGGCCGAATGCCGCGAGCGGGATGCCGAGCACATTGTAGAAGAAGGCGAAGAAGAGATTCTGCCTGATCTTCTTCAAAGTGGCCCTGGAAAGCGCAACGGCATCAGCGACGCTTTCCATGTCGCTTTTCATCAGGGTGACGCCTGACGCTTCGATGGCGATGTCGGATCCGGAGCCGATTGCAAAGCTCACGTCGGCTGCAGCGAGCGCCGGGGCGTCGTTGATGCCGTCTCCCGCCATGGCGACGAATTTCCCTTCTTTTTTCAGATCGAGGATCGCGCTGGCCTTGTTTTCGGGCCGCACGCCGGCCAGATAGTTGTCGATGCCCGCATCATCTGCAATGGCTTTCGCAGTGTCTTTGTTGTCCCCGGTCATCATGACGACCTTTATGCCCATCGATTTGAGCCTCGACACCGCATTTTTCGATGTCGGTCTCAAGCGGTCCGAGACGGTGATCGTCCCGACCAGGGTCTTGTCCTTCGCGACGCAAACCTGGGTTTTGCCATTGGCGCGTAAATCGGCGGCTATCCCGTTTTCATTGAGGAGCGCAGGGGAGCCGAGCCAGCAGCGCTGGCCATTGACGAGTGCGGTCACGCCGCCGCCGGGAATCGCTGAGAATTCGCTTGCATCGAAAGGCGAAATCCCCATTTCCCTGCCCTTCTCGATGACGGCCTTGGCCAGCGGGTGCTCCGAGTCCATCTCGAGCGCCATGGCGAGCGCCATCAATTCTTCCTCCTGCATGCCGATTCCGTTGATTTCAGTGACCTCAGGTTTTCCTTCGGTCAATGTGCCGGTTTTGTCGACGACGAGCACTTCGATTTTTTCGGCGTGCTCGAGCGCCTCGGCGTCCCTCACCAGGATGCCCGATTTCGCGCCCTGACCGATGCCGACCATGATTGCGGTCGGCGTGGCAAGGCCCAGGGCGCAGGGACAGGCGATGACCAGGACGGCCACCGCATTGATCAGCCCCTGCATGGGGTGACCGATGAGCCACCAGGCAATCAGGGTGATTGAGGCAACCGTCACGACTGCGGGCACGAATATGCCGGCTATTCTGTCCGCAAGGCGCTGGATCGGCGCTTTCGATCCCTGCGCCTCTTCCACCAGCCTGATGATGGCGGCAAGCTGGGTATGCTCGCCCACGCTGATCGCCTTGCATTTCACCGAGCCTGTCTGGTTGACCGTTGCGGCAAAGACCTTGTCGCCTTCGCGTTTTTCGACGGGAATGCTCTCTCCTGTCAGCATGGATTCGTTGGCAGAAGAAGAGCCTTCGATGACGATCCCGTCGACGGGAAAGGCTTCACCCGATTTGACCAGGAAAATATCCCCGACTGCAACCAGGCTCGCTTCGATGTCCGATATTTTTCCATTGTGCTCGACATGGGCGATCTTAGGCGCGAGCTTCACGAGTTCCTCTATCGCGCCTGACGTCTTGCCCTTTGCCCTGGCTTCGAGCATTTTCCCCAATAAAACGAGCGTGATGACGGCCGCTCCCGCCTCGAAATAAACGTGAAGGTTGAGCGAGAATAGGGTCACGATGGCGCTGTAGAAATACGCGACGCTGGTGCCCAGGGCGACCAGCACGTCCATGTTCGAGCTTCCCCCTCTGAGGGAATGGTATGCGCCGAGATAGAAGCGCCGACCCACCCAGAATTGCACCGGCGTGGCAAGAATCAGCTGCAGGTATCCGGGAATAGGGAATCCGGCCATGTGCAGCAGAAGCGGGGAAGTGAGGCAGGCAGACAATACGACGAGCCTGAAGTCTCGTCTGTATGCCTCCTCCCTTTCCTTTTTTCGGGTGTCTTCGGCTTGGGCTATGGACGCATCATATCCGGCATGCCTGACCACTTCGACGAGCCTGGATACCGACACGGCACTCCTTGGAAAGGAAACCAGCGCTTTTTCTGACGCGAAATTGACGTTCGCTTCGACGCCTTCGATGGCATTCAACGCCTTTTCGATGTTGAGCGCGCAGTTTGCGCAGTGCATGCCGGAGATGGAAAGATTCACATTTTCCCTGGGAACCTTGAACCCGTTCCTTTCGACGACTTCGACGAGCTTATTCGAATCGGCCTTGTCTGGATCGAATTCGACATAGGCTCTTTCATTGGCGAAATTGACGTTCGCACGTACCCCTTCAACCTCGTTCAGGGCTTTTTCGACCCTGGCTGCGCAGTTGACGCAGTGCATGCCTTCGATCGGGATCTCGATCTTTTCCATGTTTTGATATTAACGTGCGGCCAATTGCCTGGCAACCGGGCTTGCGGTTCGGCTTTGCGGAGGTCGATATTTCACGAAGACTGTTGCCAGCACGCTGTCAGCAGTCCTCACTTACACTCTTCTTACCTTGTCAAAACCGGGAGAATGATAATGTCCGATACGATCGCCATCATAAGATTTCGTCTGAAAGAAGGAAAAACGAAAGAAGATTGGCTGAAAATGAACGAAAAGGTCAATGAATGGGTGTTGCTTCAGCCTGGATTCAGATTCAGGAGTCTTTCCGAGACAGAAGATGGGAAATGGACCGTCGTGACCCAGTGGGAAAGCATGAATGCGGCGGATTTGGCCGAAAAGAACTTCAGGCTGGAGATGGAAGACCTTATCATGCCTTTTGTGGACGCGAAAAGTCTCGACATCAGCCGGGGCAAATCGCATATGATGCAGGGAGCGGCGAAATGATCAGGATCAGCATACTTTATCCGAACGAGGGCAGTTTCGACATGGACTACTATCTCGAGAACCACATGCCGATGTCCATAAAGAGATTGAGAAGCGGAAAGGGTTACCGGGGCGTGTCCGTGGAGCGTGGTGTTTCCGGAATCGGCCCCGAACCTCCCTATGTCGCCGCCTGCCATTTTCTTTTCAATTCGATAGAGGATTTCATGGCGGCATTCCAGCCCCATGCGGAGGCGCTCAGGGGGGACATCCGGAACTATACCGACATCGAACCGATCATCCAGTTCGGCGAAATCGCCATGACCGACGGGTGACGAGTTGCGCAAATCGGAGCGTCTATTCCATCTGGTCACGCTGATGCAGGGCAGGCGCACGGCGATCACGGCGCAGGCGCTTTCCGAAAATCTGGGCGTCGCCGTTCGCACGGTCTACCGGGACGTCCAGGCGCTTGTCCTGGCAGGCGTGCCGATAGACGGCGAGGCGGGGGTGGGCTATCGTCTGCGGTCGGGATTCGATCTTCCTCCGCTCATGTTCAAGCAGGAAGAAATCACTGCTCTGCTCGTCGGAAGCCGCATGGTCAGGGCGTGGACTGATCCTGAGCTGGCCAGAGCGGCGAAGCAGGCCGAAGCCAAGATATTGTCCGTGCTCACGCCCGAGATGCTCAATACCGTTTCAGGGATGCCTTACCGCATCCCCGAATTCGAGCGTGTCGAAAAAGGCATTCACGGCCTGCTTCGCAAGGCATGCGAGGCCAGGCAGAAGATTTTGATCCGCTATCTCGACATGGGCGGGCAGGAATCGGAACGCACCCTGTGGCCGCTTGGCATGGTGGGCTGGGGGGATCATTGGACGCTGCTCGCCTGGTGCGAGATGCGGAATGCCTATCGCAATTTCAGGTTCGACAGGATAAAGCAGGTGGGGACGCTCCCGGCACATTATCCTTTTCACCCGGCCCGCAACCTGGCGCATTACCTGAACGAGGAAATCGGCATCGGCGACAAACAGAAGCCGGGTTAGCGCGGCATCCGGCCATCGGCAAGGTCTGGCACGCGCCTCTCAGACAGGCTTGCCTAGTCCGCTGGCCGCATCTGGGGAAAAAGGATCACGTCCCGGATGGATGCGCTGTCGGTGAGCAGCATGACCAGCCTGTCTATGCCGATGCCTTCCCCTGCCGTGGGCGGCAGTCCATGCTCGAGCGCGCGGATGTAGTCTGCATCGTAATGCATCGCTTCCATGTCTCCAGATTCCTTCTGTCTCACCTGTTCCATGAAGCGCTCGGCCTGGTCTTCGGGATCGTTGAGCTCGGAGAAGCCGTTCGCGATTTCACGACCGGCGATGAAGAGCTCGAACCGGTCGGTGATCGACGCATTGGTGTCGTTCCTTCTGGCAAGCGGCGAGGCTTCGGCCGGATAGTCGACGATGAAGGTGGGGTCGAACAGCAGGTGCTCGGTCGTTTCCTCGAACAGGGAGAGCTGCAGACCGCCCACGCCGTCCGTTTTCTTGTAATGGATGCCCAGATTTTCCAGCCTGGAAATCAGGTATTTCCTGTCGTGCAGATTCGATTCATTGTATTCCGGATGATACTTCATGATCGCCTGGGCGAGGGTGAGCCGCTCGAAAGGCTTGCCGAAGTCGAGTTTTTTCCCCTGATATTCGAAATGCACGGTGCCGAGCGTTTTCTCGGCGATTTCCTTGAAAAGCGCTTCGGTAAAGTCCATCAGGTACCGGTAATCCCTGTAGGCTTCGTAGAACTCGATCATGGTGAATTCAGGATTGTGCCGGGTCGACATGCCTTCGTTCCTGAAATTGCGGTTGATCTCGAAGACCTTTTCCATGCCGCCGACGACCAGCCGCTTGAGATAGAGCTCGGGCGCTATCCTCAAATAAAGCTGCATGTCGAGCGTGTTGTGATGGGTGATGAAAGGCTTTGCCGATGCGCCGCCCGGAATGGGATGCATCATCGGTGTTTCGACTTCGAGATAGCCGTGCCTTGAAAAGAATTCCCGCATCGCCTGGATGATTTTCGACCTGGCCACGAATACGCGCCTGGTTTCCTGGCTCGAGATGAGGTCGAGGTAGCGGAGGCGGTATTTCTGCTCCTGGTCGGTCAGACCGTGGAACTTCTCCGGAAGCGGCCGCAAGGACTTGGCAAGCAGCCTGATCTCGGTGACTTCGACGGAAAGCTCGCCCGTTTTCGTCTTGAAAAGCTTTCCCTGTGCGCCGAGGATGTCGCCCAGGTCGTAATGCTTGAAGGCATCATGGGCTTCGATGCCCGAAATGTCGTTGGTGATGTAGAGCTGGATCCTGCCGCTCATGTCCTGCAGCGTGGCGAAACTCGCCTTGCCCATCACGCGTTTCAGCATCATCCTTCCTGCGACCGAAACGTCGATGCCTTTTTCCTTCAGCGCATCGTTGTCGAGGTCATCGTATGCCGTATGCAGTTCGGATGCGAGATGGCGTCGATCGAAGTCATTGGGGAAGGCGATGCCCTGCTCACGCAAGGCCGCGAGCTTGGCTCGGCGCTCGGCCACGATCTGGTTTTCGTCCTGTTGTTCTGTCATGTCGATTTCCGGAAAATGGCCCAAATTATAGCATTGCAGCGCGCATCCGAGAAACGCGTCGTCTACAATGGAATCTCTGATCTGGTACGGGGAGGCGTCATGTCCAAATCGGACTTTCCATTGAAGGACGTTTACGGGCTGCTCGAGACGGGGCCGGTGGTGCTGATTTCGACGGCATGGGAAAAAAAGGAGAGCATCATGGCCCAGTCCTGGCATACGATGATCGAATTCGAGCCCCCCATCGTCGCCTGCGTGATCAGTTCACTCAATTACAGCCATGAGCTGCTCGACAAAAGCGGAGAATGCGCGATCAACATTCCGACCCTCGAGATCGGCGAAAAGGTGGCAGCGTGCGGAAATGCTTCGGGCAGGGAAGTCGACAAGTTCAAGGCATTTTCACTGACGAGGGGGCGGGCCGAAAAGATTTCGGCGCCGCTCGTCATGGAATGCCATGCGAATCTCGAATGCAAGGTGGTCGACAGGATGGAGAAGTACGAGCTGTTCTTTCTCGAGGTGGTGAAGGCGCATGTCGATATTTCGGTGCATGATCCGAAAACGCTCCATCACAGGGGTTACGGGGCCTTCATGGTGGCCGGGGAGACGGTGAGGCTCGAATCGGAAATGCGCTGATCAGAGCGTTATTTCGTCGCCTTCCCGGGCCAGGCGGTATTCCATGCCTTCAGGCGGGATGCTCTCCTGGATGCCCGCGAAGAGGCGGTCCAGATCGTCGTCGCTGCGCGTCGGTTCGTGATGGGTGAAATAGAGAATTTTGGCGCCTGCTTCTTTCGCTATTCTGATCGACGAGGCGAGCGTGCCATGCCCCCATCCCTTTTTCTTGGCGTATTCCTCATCCGTATAACTCGAGTCGGCGATGATCACGTCCACGCCTTTGATGGCCTCTATGATGCCCGCCTCCCTTTCGGCGATGATCTGCTGGTAGGTCGAAAAATCGGGATCGTCTGGCGAATAGATGTTGTAGGGCGGTTCGTGGTCGCCCGTGAAAAAAACCGATTTTCCGTTGCAGTCGATGCGATAGCCGAAATTCACGACGGGATGGTTGAGGAGGGTCGGCGTGATTTTCGCATCCCCGATTTGTACGGCCTGTCCAGGGGTCAGCGTGAAGTATTCGATCGATGCCTTCAATTCCTCCGCCCTGATGGGGAAGAAGCTGTACTGGAGCTGCACATTCATCACCTGCTCGACACCGCGTCCCGAAACCAGGTCGAATGCGCCGTGAAGCTTCAGCTTGTTGCCGGGGACGAAAAGCGGGATGAAAAACGGCAAGCCCTGGATGTGGTCCCAATGGCTGTGCGTGATGAACACGTTCGCCGTGACCGGCATTTCCCTGAGCAGCGACTGCGCCAGCTGGAAAATCCCCGTCCCGCCATCCAGGACGATGATGTCTCCCGAATCGGACCTGATTTCGATGCAGGTGGTGTTGCCGCCGTACCGGACTGTTTTCGGACCGGGAACGGGAATGGAACCGCGCACGCCCCAGAATTTGATTTTCATTAAGAGGCGCCTATCCTGGAGAACATTTCGGCCTCCATCTTGATCTGGCTGACATCTTCCTCGGTAATTTCGCCTGCAGCAGCGATGCGTTTTTCGACGAAGTCGGGGAGGCCGGCCATGCTGGTTTCTCCATCAATGCGCTTGCTCAAATGGTTGGCCGCCACCACGCAAACCAGGGTGTCCGAGCCCTGGTAGGATTCGTCATGGTGATGGCGGATGGCGTCGATGAGCGCGTCTGGAAATTGCCATTTTTCCGCGAGCATCGACCCCATCAGGCAATGGTCCGCCCCAAGGATTTTGCGTTCGGCAAGATAGAGGGGGATGCCCTCGGACTTCGAAAGTTCGAGCGCCTGCCTGAATTCATCGGCCATGAATTGAGCGAAGACGACCTTGCCGAAGTCGTGCAGGAGACCTGCGATATAGCTTTCGGTCGAGTCCCCTTTCGGGGAAAGCCTGCCGTAAAGCATTCTCGCAAGTCCGGCGACGTAAAGAGAATGGTTCAGGTATTGCTGGATGTCGAAATCGGCCTTGTTCACCCTGGGCAATACGCCGATCGATGCGATGCCGAGCGCCAGATTCTTGACCGTGTTGAAGCCGAGATAGACGATGGAGCGATTGATGGACGTGATCTTGGAGGGCAGGCTGTAATACGGGGAATTCAAGACCTTCAGGATCTTGGCCGTCATCACCGGATCTTTTTCGATGACGGCGGCAATGTCCTTGGCATCGCAATCGATGTTTTTCGCCAGCTCCAGAACCTTCTGCACGCTTTTCGGGAAAGCGGGCATCTTGTCTGCTGCGGCGTCGAATTTCCTGATCAGTTCTTCCGAGTAAGCCTGCATGTCAGACGGCCTGCTTCAGGCTGGCCGCGATGAAGTCGTCGAGATCCCCGTCGAGGACCGCCTGGGTGTTGCCGACCTCGTAATTGGTGCGCAGATCCTTGATGCGCGACTGGTCGAGCACGTAGGAGCGGATCTGGTGTCCCCAGCCGATGTCGCTCTTGGTGTCCTCCAGCGCCTGCTTCTCTTCGTTCTTCTTCCTGAGCTCAGCCTCAAAAAGCTTCGCTTTCAGCATGCTCATCGCCTCCGCCCGGTTTTTGTGCTGGGAACGATCATTCTGGCACTGTACCACGATATTGGTTGGAATGTGCGTGATGCGAATAGCCGAATCGGTCTTGTTGATGTGCTGGCCGCCCGCGCCGGATGCCCTGAACGTGTCCACCCTGAGGTCGGCCGGGTTGATCGTGATCTCGATGGAATCGTCCACTTCAGGATAGACGAACACGCTCGCGAAGGAAGTGTGGCGCCGGTTTCCCGAATCGAAAGGCGATTTTCTCACCAGGCGATGCACGCCCGTCTCCGTCCTCAGATAGCCGTAGGCATATTCGCCTTCGACTTTCAGCGTGGCGCTTTTGATTCCAGCGACTTCGCCTTCGGATTCTTCCATGACCTCAACCTTGAAGCTTTGTTTTTCGCAGTACTTGAGGTACATGCGTTCGAGCATGGAGGCCCAGTCCTGAGCCTCCGTACCGCCCGAGCCCGCCTGGATGTCGACGAAGCAGTTGTTGGGATCCATGGGGTTGGAGAACATGCGCCTGAATTCGAGCGCCTCCACCCAGGAAGCGATGTCCAGGGAATCCTGGTCGATGGCCTCGAGCGTGGCGTCGTCCTCTTCTTCCTCGGCCATCTCGAAAAGCGTCTGCGCGTCTTCGAGCGATGCGCCTATTTTCCTCAGATTCAGGACGATTTCTTCCAGGGATTTCTTTTCCTTGCCGAGCTCCTGGGCTTTCTTGGGGTCTTCCCAGACAGATGGGTCCTCGGCCAGCCTCGATACTTCCGTCAGGCGTTCTTCCTTGACATCGTAGTCAAAGATACCTCCGTAGTTCGGATTCGCGCGCTTTGAGGTCCTGCAGACGGTTCGAGATGGCGTTGATCTTTTCGGCTTCCATGCTGTTTTCCCTGGTGATTCACAAATCCTTGATTATACATGATGCATGATCGCGAGGGCCAGGATGACTCCTGCGGAGACCGCCATCATGCCGCCCGCGCAACGCCAGCCGAGATCCCGTCCGCCGATGAAAAAGACGAGCCCGAGCTTGAAACCGATGTTCGAAAGCAGCGCGATGCTGATGGAAGTGGCCGCTTCCATGTCGTGAAGCTTTCCCAAGGCAAGCAGCCTCAGGCTGGAGAGGGTGATTGCATCGACATCGGTGAGGCCGGACAGCATGGCGACCGCGTACATCCCGCTGCTTCCCGCGAGATCCGAAATCCAGGCGGATGCGAACAGGACGATGGCATAAAGCAGGCCGAACCCCAGGGCTGCGCGCAATTCGGCCGGATTGCCGATTTGGGGCACTACCTGCGCGCTTTTTTCAAGCAACGCCCGGTAGGAATAGGCTGCGCTGGCCAGGCCGAATATCAGCCCTGATCCCAAAATGGGCAGGATCATGGGCAGGATCGAAGGGGAGACGACAGAGCATTCCACGGCGAGTCTCGGCAGCACCATCAGGTTGGCGAGCAGGATGACAACGACAGCGAGCTGCTTGATCTTCCCGTTTTCGCGATGATTCCTTGCATAGGCGAGCGTGGTGGCCGTGCTGGAGACGAGGCCGCCGAGAAGGCCCAGAAGGGGAGCGCCGTAGCGTTCGCCGACGATGCGCAAGGCGACGTAGCCCGAGAAGCTGATGCCGGACACCAGCACCACCATCAGCCAGATCTGATGCGGATTGATGGCATTGTAAGGGCCGAAGTTCCTGTCCGGCAGGATGGGCAGGATGATGAAGGTCAGGACGGAGAGCTGCAGCATGGAAATCAGGTCGCGCCGGGTGAGGCTTTGCGTGATGCCGCGCAATTCGCTCTTGTAATAAAGCAGGATGGTCGTCGTGATGGCGAGCATCACGGCGAGCGTCGCGTAGCCGTACCAGACCAGTGCGCCCAGGCCGTAGCACATGACGATCGCCGCGACAGTGGTCGTTCCCGGGTCCCCCTCGCTTTCCCTGAGATAGGCGGAAACCGTCATGAAGCCGACGATCATAAACCCCGCGAAGAGGATCCAGGGCGAATGCGTTGCATCCGAAAGCAGGCCCGATATCGTGCCGAACAGCGCGACCAGCGCGAAGGTTCTGAGCCCTGCTTTCGCGGCCGGACTCCGCTCGCGCTCGAGCCCGATCAGCAGACCGATGCCGAGGCTCTTGATGAAGGCCGGCAGGTGTTCCAGGCCGTTCTCATGCAGGAAAGAAAAGTCCATATTCTTATACGATAACGGTTACATAAAATCCGCATTTGACATATTCTGTTTACATTATGCTGGTCAAATAGCTTCCATTCCAGTCGGGTTGATCAATGAAATTCAGAATTTGGCTCATTTGCGGGCTCCTCTTCTGTCAAGGGGTCAGAGCTTCAGGCCTGGCCGACCCTTTTTCGACGGAAGAAATGACTTCCGCATCACCCTGCAGTTTCACCGATCGGGGGACTTCTCCCCTCGCCCTTGCAGACGTCGTTGAACGCGCCCTGTGCAACAATCCGCAAACCCGCGCTGCCTGGGCCAATGCCAAGGCGCAGGCCGCCCAGGTGGGCATCGCAAAAAGCGCCTATCTGCCGACATTGAGCGCGAGCGCCAATTCGAGCGAAAACAGGAATTCATCGATCCTGAGCCGGCTTCAGGGGGCGGGCAATTCAGCGTACAGCCAGACCAGCACGACTTTTTCGCTCTCCTATCTGCTCTATGATTTCGGCGCAAGGCGCGCTGCGCTCGACAGCGCGAAGGACACGCTGATCGCCTTGAACGCCACGCGCGATGCGACGATACAAAGCGTTTTCCTCTCCGCCCTCAATGCCTATTACCAGCTTTTCTCGAGCCGCGCGTCCGTCGATTCGGCGCTGGAGTCCGAGAAGTCCAGCCTGGAAGCCTTCAATGCGGCCGAGAGCCGATACAGGATCGGCACGGCGACGCTCGCCGACGTGTTGCAGGCGAAGACTGCCTACGTCCAGGCCGCGCTCAACCGAATCACATCCCAGGGAAACGAGAAGACCGCCGAAGGCGTGCTGGCGAATGCGATGGGCATGGACGCGAATCATGAGCTCGTGATTCTTCCCCCGGTTTCCGCGCCCGGCGAACATTTCGAGAACAATGTCGATCGGCTGATCATGGAGGCCAAGGCTTCCCGCCCCGATCTGAAGGCGGCCCAGGCGCAAGTCGAAGCGGCCAAAGCCAATGTGCATGCTGCGGAAGCATCCGGGATGCCGACCATCACCTTGTCGGCGGGAAGGAGCTTCACCCATTCGAGCATATACGACCCATACCGCAGCAATTCGCTGGGCGTGAATGTGAACTTCCCGATTTTCACCGGTTTCAACACCACCTACCAGATCAGGCAGGCAGAGGCCAAGGTCGAGGCGACGGGCGCGGATGTGGACAAGATCGTCCAGCAGTTATCCCTGGACGTATGGAAAGCCTACTATGCCCTGATCACGGCAACCGAGACATTGAAGTCGACTCAGACGCTGTTTGACAGTGCGACGCAGTCCGAGAAAGTGGCGCTCGGGCGCTACAAGGCGGGCGTGGGCACGATCGTCGATCTTCTGACGGCCGAGTCGGCCTTGGCCAGCGCTAGGCAGCAGCGCGTGCAGGCGACATACAATTGGCAGATAGACAAGGCGAGCCTGGCCCAGGCAGTTGGCAGGCTGAACGAGATTCCCAAGAAAGTCGAGTGATCCATGCGCAATAAAATCATTTTGCTGATTACCCTGATGCTGATCCTGGGTGGCGGCTTTTACGCCTGGAAGAAAACCAGGACGATACCCGTCTCGCAGCAATACAAGACTTCCGCGATAGAGCGCGGGGATCTCACCCAGACTGTTTCGGCAAACGGCACATTGAATCCGGTCATATTGGTCAATGTGGGCACCCAGGTTTCGGGTACCGTGAAAAAGCTTTACGTGGATTTCAACGACAGGGTGAAGGCGGGGCAGGTGCTCGCCGAACTCGATCCTTCGCTCTTCAATGCGCAGGTCGCCCAGAGCCGCGCGAATCTCGCCAATGCCAAAGCGAGCCTGGTTCTCGATACGGCCAACGAGGCAAGGTCACGCGCGCTCTTCAAGGAAGGCTATATCGCGAGGCAGGACCTGGATACGGCCATCCAGGCGAAAAAGTCTGCCCAGGCGCAGGTCAATCTGGCCCGGGCTCAGCTCAAGCGGGACATCACCAACCTGAATTACTCGATCATCCGTTCGCCTGTGTCCGGGGTGGTCATCGACAGGCAGATCGACGTCGGCCAGACGGTTGCGGCGAGCTTCCAGACGCCGACGCTGTTCAGGATCGCGCAGGATCTGCGCAACATGCAGATCGATTCGAGCTATGCAGAGGCTGATATCGGCAACATCAGGGTGGGGCAGGAGGCGCGCTTCACGGTGGATGCCTTTCCCGGGCATATCTTCGGCGGCAAGGTGTCCCAGGTGAGGCTGAATGCGACCGTCCAGCAGAATGTCGTGACCTACGACGTGGTGGTTTCTGTGGACAATCCGGAGCAGGTTCTGAAACCGGGCATGACGGCCTATGTCAACATTGTCGTCGCTGAGAGAAAGAATGTGCTGCTTTTGCCGAATGCGGCCTTGCGCTTCAAGCTCGAGGGGGAAAAGAAGGTGAGGAAGAGGCAGGGTGAAGTCACGGTGTACGTGATCCGCGAAGGCAGGCTTGTTCCCGTTTCAGTCAAAACGGGAATCACGGACAACAAGATGACCGAGGTGATTGGCGGAGAAATCAAATCCGGGGATCTCGCGGTGACCGGTCCTGCGAAGCCTGCAGAAGGCGGGGCGCAGAGCTCCTTCAGGATGAGAATGCTTTGATGGATCCAGTCATCCGGATCGAGAATCTGCAGAAGGAATATGAAACGGACGCAGGTCCGGTGCCGGTTCTGAAAGGCATGGATCTTTCCATCTACCCTGGCGAGTTTCTTTCGATCATGGGGCCTTCTGGCTCAGGAAAGTCCACCTTCATGAACATACTCGGCTGTCTCGATGTGCCGACCGCCGGAAAGTATTTTCTCAGCGGAAGGGATGTCGGAACCCTCAATTCGGACCAGTTGGCTAAACTCAGGAACGAAGTGATCGGTTTCGTCTTCCAGGGGTTCAACCTGCTCCCAAGAGCGAACCTCGAGGACAATGTCGCGCTGCCGCTCGTCTACTGCAATGTGCAGAAGGCGGAGCGGGCAGAGCGTGCGCGAGGCATGCTGGACAAGGTGGGGCTTGCCAAATACCCTGAATCGTTTCCCAATCAGATATCGGGCGGGCAGCAGCAGCGCGTCGCGATCGCGCGTGCGCTCGTCAATCGGCCCGAGCTGATACTGGCCGACGAGCCCACGGGGAATCTGGATACGAAGACGAGCGGGGAGATCATGCATCTTTTCAGGCAGCTCAACGAGGAAGGCATCACCATCGTGCTGGTGACGCACGAGCCCGACATTGCGACTTATGCCAAAAGGCTCGTGAAATTCCTCGACGGCAGACTGATCTACGACGGAGAGGTTTCGGAGGCCCATTCATGACCATGCAGATGCTGATCGAAGCGTGGCGTGCGATGGGAGCGAATCGCCTGCGCACCTTCCTCACCATGCTCGGCATGGTGATCGGCGTGAGCGCTGTCGTGCTGATGCTGGCCATCGGGCAGGGGGCGCAATATTCGGTTGATCAATCCATATCCTCGATGGGGAGCAACCTGTTCATCATCCTGTCCGGTTCTTCGACGAGCGGGGGCTTGCGGATGGGCTCGGGCGCAATACCGACATTGACCGTCGCCGATGCCCAGGCGATAGGCGAACTCCCGGAAATTTCCGCCGTTGCGCCAGCCGTTCCAGGCATTGCCCAGGTGGTATACGGATCGAACAACTGGAGCACTTCCGTCTACGGCACGACCCCTGCCTATCTCACTGTGCGCAACTGGACGGTGGCCAAGGGCTATCCATTTACCGACTCGGACGTGAGGTCGGCGACCCGGGTTGCGCTCCTGGGGCAGACCGTCGTCGACAATCTGTTCGGCGACGAAGATCCCATCAACAAGACCATCAGGATCAAGCAGAGTCCTTATCTCGTCATCGGCGTGCTGGGTGCGAAAGGGCAGAGTCTCGACGGGCGGGATCAGGACGATACCATCATCATCCCCGTGACAACCGCGCAGAGAAAGCTGTTCGGCACGCAGTTCCAGGGTACGGTGCGGTTCATCATGTCTCAGGCCGCCTCGGCCCAGTTGATGCCGGAAGCCGAGAAGGCCATGACGGCCCTTCTGAGGCAGCGCCATCACATCCAGGAAGGGGCCGAGAGCGATTTCACCATACGCAACCTGACTGCGCTGATGAATACGGCAGCTCAGGCCACCAAGGTCATGTCCATCATGCTCGGCGCGATCGCTTCGATCTCCCTGCTCGTCGGCGGCATCGGCATCATGAACATCATGCTGGTATCGGTTACGGAAAGAACCCGTGAGATCGGCATCAGGGTGGCGATCGGCGCGAGGCAGCGCGATATCCTGATGCAGTTTCTGATGGAGGCAGTCATCATTTCGATCTCGGGCTGCACGGTGGGGGTGTTGCTCGGGGTGGGCGGCGCCGCGCTCGTCAACCGTATCGCCGAAATCGCCGTGGTGATCACCGGCGCATCGATATTGATGGCCTTCATGGTCGCTGCCTGCGTCGGCGTGTTCTTCGGCTTCTATCCGGCAAGGAAGGCAGCGCTGCTCAAGCCCATCGATGCGCTCAGATATCAATAGGACTTTTCAACACATTTCTGAAACGGTGTTATACTCAGAACGGTATTGGTTATGATTCGTTTTTCCAGTACATAAAAATCCACCATAATTTCGGAGATACTGAAATGAATGACCCAATGAATAGCTACGGATTTTATGTCCTTTTTGCCCCGTTCGTCCTTTTGGCGTTCTACATGCTCATTTCCGGGGGAAGCACCAAGTAAGCTTCAGCGGCTCCCCCAGGGGAGCCGCTTTCAAGCCATGGCGAGATGGCTGATTGCTCTGGGCGTCATACTGATCCTGATCGGCCTCCTCTGGCCATGGATCGCAAGGCTGGGGTTCGGCCATCTTCCAGGCGACATCAGCATCCAAAGGAAGGGCTTCAGCTTCTATTTTCCGATCACGACCAGTCTGATCGTGTCGGTGATCCTTTCCCTCGTCCTCTGGCTTTTCAGGAAGTGAATTCGACCCTGCTCGACACGAAAAGGCGGGCGGCGCGAACCAGGAAGGTTCCCAGCCGTTTTTTCAAGGGATGGGCGAGCGGAACGAAAGAGAGCAGCATTTCGACCGCCATGTTGAACGGGTAATGGCGCGCCATCAGCTGCCTCAAGCCTTTCCTGAATTTTTTCCATTCTCTGTCCAAATGCTCAGGATTGTTGCCTCGGCCGAGATAGGCATGCTTGAACGCGATGTGGCCGTCCTCTCCACGGATCTCGATCAATCGCTTCCAGACGACATGGAGGACGGAAATGAAGCCCTTCCCTTCCGTCCGGTTGTGCTCGGCGAAAAGACGGCGGAACATGGCATAATGCCTGACCTCGTCAGCCTTGATGTTGGCGAGAAGCTGCTTCAGCACAGGTTCTTCGACATAGTCGTACAGGCAGCGGTAAAGCGTGGAGGTGCCCGTTTCGACAACGCACCGGGCAGCCATTTCAAGCGCCCTGCTCGGCTCTAGATTCTCCATCGAGCAGAGCCTGCCGTATTCTTCCGAAAACCTAGAGAAGCTCATTTCCCAGTCGAACTCGGGCCAGACAGCGTTTACATAACGCTTGAGCGCCTGGCCGTGCCGGACTTCTTCTTGAACCCATGTTTCCTCCAGCCACCGCGCTGCGTCAGCGTCGCCCCGGTAATGTTCGATCAGGTTTGCGGTGTACAGCTCCGAAAGAATCTCGACGAAGGAGGCAGATGCAAGCAGATAGAACAGGGATTCGTCGCCTGCCGCCAGGTTTTTGCGTATGGCGCCAAAATCGAGGTCTTCCAGTTTCCAGTTGCGCTGCCCGCGTTCGATCATTCGAATTCCCGTGCCTCTGGCGTTCCGAACCGAATTGCGTCAGAACGAATTGAAGATGTCGCCCACGATGTCTTCTGCGATGCCGATGCCTGCACCCAGCCCGAGACCGCTGACCAGGTTGCCCATGAATCCGCCGCCGCCGAACCCTGAATTCCAGCCTCTGGGCTGCATCATGGGCTGATTTTGCATCATAGGCTGATTCTGCAACTGCTGCTCGAGCATCTGGATGTACTGCCCCATCTGCTGCAGCATCTGCGTGGAGGATTGCTGATAGCCCTGGATGGCAAGCGCGAGAGAGCGCAGATCCATGGCAAGGTCTCTCGCTGTCGCCTCGTCCTTGGCTTCCGTCCTGAGACGTTGCGCGAGCGCCTGGATTTCCTGCTGGATGCCCTGGGATTGCTGCTGAAGCTGCATCGCTTGTTGTTGTGCAATCTGATAATCCATGAATTTCTCCTCGTTTGAGTACGTCAGGTTAGAGGGGGATTTCCCCGATTGGTTCTCGATATGAAAACGGCCGCTTGCGCGGCCGTTTCTTATTGTACTGCAGTGACTTCGATTGAGATCGTGTTTCCCGGGGGATAGCTCATGACGGTCGAAGCCCTGTGTCCGGCATAGATGTAGTGGACTTCATAGCCGCTGATTTCCTGGCGCTGCACGTCATGGCAAACCTGCTGCGACTGGGGGGCGGCGGCCTGGGCTGGGTTGTTCTGGATCCTGTCCCCGGCGATCGCGCCCGCGATTGCGCCTGCTGCCGCAGCGGCTGTCCTGCCGCTGCCTTGGCCCACCTGTGCACCGAGCAGGCCGCCCACGACGCCGCCCAGTATCGACCCGCCCATCTGCCGCTCCCCTTGAGCCTGGGGTTGTGGCGCCGTGGTCACAGTGCGGCATTCCTGGGTCGTATAGCTTTGATAGATGGGCCTCGAGGATACGACCTTGGCCGTGTCGGTGAAGTCCGAAGCTTGCGCTGCTACTGCAGCGATAGAGGTAAGGCAGAATACGGCGAGTTTCATGATTTCTCCTGTGGAAGCATCACCCAGTTAGAGTGCAATACTGAAAGATAGTTTATCATCCGAGCGAAGGATGCTGTGTAACATCATGTTACGGAAAAGTTAAGGGAAGCTGAAGCTGTTGAAACAAGTTTTGCCATTGTGTTAATCTCGACAAATTGAATAAGAGGCTTAAGAACATGGACGTCAAGGATAAAGGCATGGATCTCACAGAACTTTTCCGTCATGAGACCGACTTGATTCACGTTGCGGCAGGGGAACACGTTTTCAAGGAGGGGGATCCAGGAAACATCATGTACGTGCTGATGAGCGGGGAGGCTGACATCGTGGTTGGGAGCGCCGTTGTGGAAAAGGCGATGCCCGGCTCGATGCTTGGAGAACTCGCGCTCGTCGACGACGTGGAGAGGACGGCAACGGTGATGGCTGTCACCGACTGCGCGCTCGTGCCCATCGACGTCAAGCGCTTCCTGTTTCTCGTCCAGGAAACGCCCAATTTTGCAGTGCACGTGATGAAGGTCATTGCAAAGCGTCTGCGCAACATGGACGTCATGCTGAAGGAAGCTCAGGAATACATTGCCTGATGACGAGTTGAAGGCTTGTCGATCCGTTGTAGTCATTGACGGACAAGGAATAGATTGCGCGTATTCTGTCCGGCAATGGGTCCGGATGGAAAAAAAGCATCGCATCGAACACCTTGTCCGCATACCTCAGCTTCAGCTTCAAATGCTTCTCGCCGACGATTCTCTGCTGCTCGACTGAAAAGAACCCTTCGAAGCCCGGTTCGGGAAACCCTTGTCCCCAGCTCATGGCTTCAATCTTCTTGGCCAGATCGAGGGTCATCTGTTCTTCATCGAGCATGCCGTCGGTTTCGAACAGGCGCTCGAGATCGGACTCGGAAAGGAGGCTGCTTGCGGTTTCCTCGAAGGCGCGTCCGAACAGTTCGAAATTCTCTTCGCGTATCGTGAGCCCTGCAGCCGCAGCGTGCCCGCCGAATTTCAGGATGAGGCCCGGATGGTGTTTTGCGACGAGATCGAGCGCATCGCGTATATGGAACCCAGTGATCGACCTTCCCGATCCCTTGATCTCCCCCTCGCCTCCCCTGGCGAATGCGAACGACGGCCGATGGAATTTTTCCTTGATGCGGGACGCCAGTATCCCGATGATGCCTTGGTGCCAATTGGGATCGAACAAGCTGATGCTGTAGCCGGGAGGATTTTCGCACGATTCCAAAATGGCCAGTGCATCTTCCTGCATGATTGATTCGACCGATTTCCTTTCCCTGTTCAAATCGTCCAGCCTTTGCGCCGCCTCCAGCGCCTTGGCGAAATCCCGGCCAATCAGGCAGTCGATGCCGAGCGCCATGTCTTCCATCCGGCCTGCCGCGTTGAGCCTGGGGCCGAGCATGAAGCCCAGGTCGAAGGAGGAGGCCTTTCTCGCATCGCGCCTGGCCACCGAAAAGAGCGCGAGCACGCCGGGGTTCGCGCGGCCATCCCTGATCCGCTTCAGTCCCTGGGAAACCAGTATCCTGTTGTTCTTGTCGAGCCTGACGACATCGGCTACCGTGCCCAGGGCCACAAGGTCGAGCAGTGCTGCGAGATTGGGAACCCGCCTGCCCCTGTTCCTCAGTTCGGCTCGAAGGGCGAGCATGACGTAGAACATGACGCCCACCCCGGCGAGGTGCTTGCTCGGAAACGGGCAGCCCGGCTGGTTGGGGTTCACGATGCACAATGCTTCGGGAAGCGCGTCCCCGGGAAGATGGTGATCGGTGACGAGCACGGGAATGCCCAGTCTGTTCGCCTCCATGACGCCTTCCACGCTGGCGATGCCGTTGTCGACCGTGACGATGTAGTCGGGTTCCCTCGATTTGGCGAGCCGGACGATTTCGGGCGTGAGACCGTAGCCGTATTCGAAGCGGTTGGGGACGAGATAATCGACGATCGCGCCCATTTCGGAAAGCGCAAGCATGCCGACTGCGCATGCGGTTGCGCCGTCGCTGTCGTAGTCTGCGACGATCAGGATGCGCTTTTTTTCATCGATCGCATCGGCCAGTATTCCGCCCATTTCCACGGCGTTTTTCAGCTTGTCGAAGGGAACCAGGGCATCCAGGCCGGAATCGAGCTCGCTTGCCGACAGGATGCCGCGCGCGGCATAGATCCGCGCCAGAATGGGGTCGATGCCTGCAGCCTTCAAATTTTCGAAGGCGTCCGCAGCATAGGGCCTTGAAGCGACTTTTTTCATTTCAGGCAATCGAGGACAGGCCGCGCCCTTTTCCAGAATTTCCAGAGATCGTGCTTTTTCGTATCGAACCGCACGCCGATTTCGTTGTCGATGATGGCAAGATCGAGCCCGTTTTTGACGGCATCAAGAAGCGGCCCGAACCAGGCGATTTCCAGCCGCCTGAGCCGCTTGTCCCATTCGTTCCCGTCGCCGTATCTTGCGGGGAGCATCAGATCTTCCAGGATCACGAGGTGTTCCCCTTCGGCAAGCGAAGCGAGCCAGCCGCTCGCATTTTCCGCTATAGACAGGCACGGGGTTCCGGAACGTTCGGCGATTGCCTTGGCGAGCGTATTGTCGGATGAAACCGAAGCATAGCCTGACGGCTTTACCTCAGGCAAAATGCCGCCTCCCCAGAACCAGACGCTGTTGACCGGAAAATCGCGGTTCGAATTGACCGGATGGTCGTGAAACAGCAACTGGATTTCGTTCATGAGCGCGGCCATGCGCATCGCATCCGTCCCCTTGGGAAGGCAGTCGTCGACATTCCTGCCGATGGCCTGCATCAAGGATACTGTCGACAGGTCGGGCGAATCCGGGAGCTTCAACAGCCAGGCATCAGGGCGCTCGATGTAAAAGCGCAACCCGTCGACTTCGAAATGCCGGTTGAGCGAATCGACGAGAGAACAGGCTTCTTCCTGCGCAATATCGGCCTGAAGCAGGGCCAGCCAGTCTCGCCGCAATTGAAGATGGACGGGATCGGCGCGCAGCCAGTAGCCTGGCTCAGCCCTGTGGAGCGAGGCTGCCGGCCAGTCCTGCTGCTTCGCCACACCGAAAGCATTGAAGAGCCATTCCTCGAATCCCATGGCTTCAAGCCGCGTCCGCTCCCCCCTCGATATCAGGGTTTCGAGGTTCGGCAGAGGATCGATCTTGAATTCGCTGGCGGGAAGAAAAAGATTCGGGATCAGGACATGGCATTTCATGCAGCAAGTTTAATCGAAATTTGTGGGACCTTCATCCTTGTGTCAAACTTCTCATTTTTTCGAAATTTCAAACGTGCTGCCATACGAGCTTTTTGTCGGACTGCGCTATACGCGGGCGAAAAGGCGCAACCATTTCATCTCCTTCATTTCGCTGATATCGATGGTCGGCATCGCCCTCGGCGTGGCTGCATTGATCGTCGTGCTCTCCGTCATGAACGGGTTCCAGAAGGAATTGCGCTCGAGGATACTCGGCGTTGCGGCGCATGTGGAGATTTCCGCCGACAACAATCTGCTCGCGAACTGGCAGGATGTGGCGAAAATCGCCTCCAAGCATCCGCAAGTTGAGGCGGCCGCGCCTTATGTGCTCGCCCAGGGCATGCTTTCCCTCGACCAGTCGGTTCAGGGCGTTTTCGTCAGGGGAATATTGCCTCAGGACGAAGACAGGGTGGCCGACATCGGCAGCCACATGAAAAAGGGCAGCCTGGAAAATCTCAAGCCGGGAGAATTCGGCATCGTTCTCGGTTCCGAGGTCGCGCGTTCGATAGGCGCATCCCTGGGAGACAAGGTGATCCTGATCGCGCCCCAGGGGCAGGTGACGCCTGCCGGCATCCTGCCGCGCCTCAAGCAGTTCACCGTGGTGGGCATATTCGAAGTCGGCATGTACGAATTCGACAGCGGGCTCGCGCTGATCGATCTTTCCGATGCCCAGCGCCTCTACAGGATGGGGGATGCGGTCACCGGGGTCAGGCTGAAGCTGCATGATCTCGATCTCGCGCCCCGGGTGGCCGACCAGCTTGCACAGCAGCTGCCGCCCGAGGACACGGTCACCGACTGGACGCGCCAGCATGCCAATTTCTTCAGGGCAGTGAAAATCGAGAAGAACGTCATGTTCATCATCCTCTTTCTGATCGTGGCGGTCGCGACCTTCAACATCGTCTCGACCCTCGTCATGATGGTGACCGACAAGCAGGCCGACATCGCGATTCTGAGGACATTGGGCGCTTCCCCTGCCAGCATCATGAAGATATTCGTCGTCCAGGGGGCGCTGATCGGCGTCGTCGGCACGCTGCTGGGCGTCTTTTTCGGCGTGCTCATCGCAGTCAACATCGACGTCATCGTTCCCTTCATCGAGAAGGTGTTCCATACCCATTTCCTGGCCAAGGACGTCTACTACATCTCTGAGGTGCCTTCCAGCCTGGAAGGATCTGACGTGGTCTCGATCACGATCCTGTCCCTATTCCTGAGCTTCTTCGCGACGCTCTATCCGAGCTGGCGCGCATCCCGCCTGAACCCTGCCGAGGCGTTGCGCTATGAGTGAAGTGATTTCGTGCAAGGGTCTGAAAAAGATCTACATGCAGGGGAAGACGGAAGTGCCCGTGCTGCTCGGCATCGATCTTGACGTGATGCCGGGCGAGAGCGTCGCCATCATCGGCGCATCGGGCTCGGGAAAGAGCACCCTTCTGCACATTCTGGGCGGTCTCGATTCGCAGACTTCGGGCGAGGTGAGGATATCGGGACGGAATCTCGAGCAGTTATCGGACGCCGCGCGCGGCGAGATCAGGAACCGTTTCCTTGGCTTCGTCTACCAGTTCCATCACCTCCTGCCTGAATTCACGGCCCTGGAAAACGTGTCCATGCCGCTTCTCATCAGAAGGATGGGGAAGGCCGAGGCAAGGGACAGGGCTGCACAGATGCTGGAAAAGGTGGGGCTTGCGAAAAGGCTCGAGCACAAGCCGGGCGAGCTTTCTGGCGGGGAGAGGAGCCGCGCAGCGCTTGCACGGGCGCTGGTGACGAATCCTTCGGCGGTGCTCGCCGACGAGCCGACAGGTAACCTGGACCGGCACACCGCTGAATCGATGTTCGAGCTGATGCTGGGTCTCAATGCGAGCCTCTCCACCAGCCTCGTCATCGTCACCCACGACGAGAGTCTCGCCAGGCGCTGCGGCAGGGTATTGAGGCTGGTCGACGGGAAACTGATCTAGTATTCGACGGGAACTGGATCGAGGCTGCGCCACAAATACCAGGTCGCGACCGAGCGCCAGGGCCGCCAGCGTTCCGAAATTTCAATCAGTTGCTTCTTTTCCAGGGCGTTTCCCTGATTGTAATGCAGGCAGATCGCGCGCCTCAGCCCGAGATCGTCGAGCGGAAAAACGTCGGGACGCAATCCCTGAAAGATCAGGAACATTTCCGCCGTCCAGCGTCCTATCCCCCTGATCTTCACGAGCGCACCGATCAGCTCTTCGTCTGCCTTTTCCTCCCATTTCTCGAGATGCCCTTCGGAAAAGTGCACAGAAAGATCCGTCAGGTATTCGATCTTGCGCGCGGAGAGCCCGCATTCGCGCAAATGGGTGCAGGCGAGCATGTTTTGAGGCGTGACCGTCCCTATCCTGGCAAGCAGCTTCGCCCAGACCGAATCGGCCGCCTTGATCGAGATCTGCTGGCCGACGATGGATCGTGCGAGCGTGGCAAAGGGTTCGTGACGCCTTTTCAGGATGGCCTCGGGATGAGCCGTGATGATTTTCGCGAGGACGGCGTCACGGGCAGCGAGGGATGCTTTCGCTTCTTTCCAGTAGTCTGGTTTTTCCATGAGCCGATTCTATCCGAAATCGAATAGAATGGGCGCATGAGCAATTCGATATTCAGCCTGCCCAGGGCGGTATGGCTGCTGGGACTGGTGAGCCTCTTCAACGACGGGGCGAGCGAGCTCGTCTATGCCGTTCTTCCGCTTTATATCGCGGCCATGGCGGGCCCTGGCGCAATGGGGATCATCGAGGGGGTGGCTGAGGCCACGGGAAGCCTCCTGAAGCTTTTTTCGGGCATGCTTTCGGACAGGTTGAATGCGGGAAAGGGACTTGTCGTCGGCGGGTACGGGTTGGCTTCGCTGGCCAAACCGTTGATGGCTTTCGCCGCTTCATGGCCCATCGTGCTTGTTTTGCGCTTTGCGGACAGGCTGGGAAAGGGGCTCAGGACATCCCCGAGGGACGCGATGCTCGCGCTCAGCGTCGACAAGGAGAGACGAGGGCTCGCTTTCGGTTTTCACAGGAGCATGGACAACGCGGGGGCGGTCTTGGGGCCGTTACTGGCTTCACTGCTGCTTTCTCAGCATGTGCCTATTCGGCATGTGCTGCTGTGGTCCGCGATTCCAGGGGCCCTCGCGGTATCATTGGCGCTTTTCCTGAAGGAACCCGAAAGGGCGCCTTCAGGACCCGTGAGAATCGAATGGAGCCTGGCAGGTTTTCCACGCGCTTTCAGGCGCTATCTCGTTGTTCTTGCGCTTTTCACGCTCGGCAATTCCTCCAACCTTTTCCTGCTGCTGAGAGCGAAGGATCTCGGGCTCCAAGACTACCAGGTGCCGCTGCTCTGGGCGCTTGTTTCATTTTCCGCCATGCTCTTTTCCACCCCGTTGTCCGCCTTGTCCGACAGGGTCGGAAGATCGAGGCTGATCATCTGGGGTTGGGTGATCTACGGCCTCTTCTATCTCGTCATGGGATTCGACGGAAACGCGCTGCTGCTCTGGCCGCTCTTTGCATTTTACGGGCTTTTCATGGCGGCAACCGAAGGGGCGGAAAAGGCCTATGTGGCGGATTTCGCGCCGCCTGACAAGCTCGGCACGGCCTACGGCTGGTTCAATCTGGTGACGGGTTTCTTCCTTCTTCCCTCATCCCTCTTTTTCGGGTGGCTCTGGCAGTACCTAAGCTATCCATTCGCCTTCGCTTTCTCGGCAGGCTGCGCGCTGCTTTCGTCAATCCTGCTGAAGTTCTGGGTGAAGTGAGCTGCTACTTCATGATGCAGGATTTCGCGTAGTTTTCAGCTTCGTTGAGCGTCCACTCGCCCTTGGGCTTGGCCTTGAGGTTGGCGCACCATTTTTCGCTGCCGACCTTCGGGGCGCAGCCTCCCAGAGAAAGCAAAATCATGGCGGAAAGTGCAATACAGGCCGTTCTTTTCATGGCGATTTCCCTTTTGTTCGTTTGAGGCCGGAATTATATCAGCACTCGATAGGCTCGTTGGTTAAGATGGCCGAGTCTGCCGGGTGCTTTGCCCGTAACCCTTTCACGGGCCTTCCCGACGCGGGCGATTGCTTCAGGTTATCGCCACGATAAAAACATTCAACTTCATTTGTCCCGCATCGGGGTCCATACTCAATACCGTCATATACTTGTTTTACGCTGAAGCTTGACCCGTATCTCCGGCGCGGGACGCCAGCCGGTAGCCATTTTCGAGGAGAGGAATCATGGGACTCAAAGGAAGCAAGACCGAACAGAATCTGAAGGACGCCTTCGCAGGCGAATCGCAGGCCAACAGGCGCTATCTCTATTTCGCAGCCAAGGCCGACATCGAAGGCCATAACGACATCGCAGCCTTGTTCCGTTCCACAGCGGAAGGCGAGACGGGCCATGCCCATGGCCATCTCGAGCATCTCGAGCAATGCGGCGATCCGGCGACCGGCATGCCCTTCGGCGGCACGAAGGACAACCTGAAGACTGCCGTCGCTGGCGAGACGCACGAATACACCGACATGTATCCCGGCATGGCGAAGACCGCGCGCGAGGAAGGCTTCGAGGAAATCGCCGACTGGTTCGAAACGCTGGCGAAAGCCGAGCGCTCCCACGCCAATCGCTACCAGAAGGCGCTTGACGAATTCGCAGGCTGAAGAAACTTCCCGGCCCATGGCCGGGACCGAATTCATAGGAGGCAGCATGGCAAAAGAAGGCAATCTCGAGGCGCCGACGCGCCACCCGCTCGATTGGCGGAGCAAGGATTTCCATGACGAGGAATCGCTCTTCAAGGAGATGGAACGGGTTTTCGACATTTGCCATGGCTGCCGCCGCTGCGTAAGCCTGTGCCGATCCTTCCCGACCCTGTTCGACCTCGTGGACAATTCCGAGTCGATGGAAGTGGACGGCGTGGCCAAAGCGGATTACTGGCAGGTGGTGGATCACTGCTACCTGTGTGACTTGTGCTACATGACCAAGTGCCCCTATGTTCCGCCTCACGAATGGAACCTCGATTTTCCCCACCTGATGCTGCGCGCCAAGGCCGTGAAATTCGGGAAGGGCGAGACCAAATTGCGCGACAGGATACTCACCAGCACCGACAAGGTCGGCGCCATTGCGGGCATCCCTATCGTCGCTCAGGCCGTGAACGCCGCGAATAAAGTGGGCATCGCGCGCAAGGCGCTGGAAGCCGTTGCCGGCATCCATGCAAAAGCATGGCTGCCCGAATTTTCGAGCAAGCCCTTGAGAAGCCGCCTGGAGCGGTTGCCTTCAGATACGCAAGGTATTCCCGCAGGCAGGACAAAGGGAAAGGTGGCGCTTTTCGCCACCTGCTACATGAACAGGAACGAACCCGGCATAGGGGAAGATTTCAAGGCCGTCTTCGAGCAAAACGGCATTCCCGTGACGATTGCGGAGAAGGAACGCTGCTGCGGCATGCCCAAGCTCGAACTGGGCGATCTGGAATCGGTGAAAAAAGCCAAGGAGGAGAATATTCCCGTGCTGGCCGCCCTGGTCGACGAGGGATGGGATCTGACCGCGCTGGTTCCGTCTTGCGTGCTGATGTTCAAGCAGGAGCTTCCGTTGATGTTCCCTGACGATGAAAACGTCATGAAGGTGAAGAATGCCTTCTTCGACCCTTTCGAGTACCTGATGCTGCGCCACAAGGAAGGGTGCCTCGATACGAACTTCAGGCAGCCGCTGGGCAAGGTGGTCTATCATGCGGCCTGCCATCAGCGCGTGCAGAACATCGGCCAGAAAACCAGAGAGCTCCTGAGCCTGATTCCCGGAACAACGGTGGAGATCGTCGAGCGCTGCTCGGGGCACGACGGCACCTATGCCGTGAAGCGGGAATTCCACGAATCGGCCATGAAGATCGTCAAGCCGATTGCGAGCCGCATCAAGGAATCCGGGGCCGACCATTACGGCAGCGATTGCGCGATGGCCGGACACCATATCGGCAATGCGCTCGATCAAGGCTCGCCCGAGCATCCGATGACCCTGTTGAAAAAAGCCTACGGCATCTAGCATGGAAAAACTCAAGCAATCCGATCTTTACACCCTCGAGCACTATGCCCGGATCAGGGGCGAATTCCGCGACAAGGTGATCTTGCACAAGAAGGACAGGCGACTTGCCCTGGGCGAGCATGCCGCGCTCTATTTCGAGGATCGATTGACCATGCAGTACCAGGTCCAGGAAATGCTGAGGCTGGAGCGCATGTTCGAGCCCGACATGATCCAGGCGGAACTCGACGTATACAATCCGCTCATTCCGGACGGCAGCAACTGGAAGGCGACTTTCATGATCGAATATGCGGATCCGGACGAGCGGCGCGAGGCCTTGTCCAGGCTGGTCGGGATAGAGCAGGCCGTCTGGATGAAAGTCGAAGGCTTCGATCCTGTGCGCCCGATCGCCAACGAGGATCTGGCGCGGAGCAGCGAAGACAAGACCGCTTCGGTTCATTTCATGCGCTTCGAGCTGCTCATGCCCATGATTGCCGCCCTGAAATCCGGCGCGGACCTGTCTGCCGGGATAGACCATCCTAATTTCAGCGTGAAAGTGATGGTGAGCGATCCGGTGCGCAAGTCCCTCCTTTCGGATCTCGACTGAATCCCCCTTTCTTCCAATACCCGACTAACCCGATCGGGTTGGATCGCGCGCCCCATTTTGATGATAATCTATGGGGATGAGACAAGATATGCATGAGGAACAGGAAATGACCGAAGAACATCCATTCGCGCAATACATCAGGACGCTTGGAAAAGGAAGGCATGGATCGCGCTCCTTCACGCGCGACGAGGCCTTTTCAGCCATGAGCATGATCCTCGCGGGAGAAATCGAACCCGTCCAGCTGGGCGCATTCCTGATGCTGCTCAGGGTGAAGGAGGAAACGGCGGAAGAGCTCGCAGGATTCGTTTCAGCAGCAAGGCAATCCTTCTCGCAGCCGGATGTCGTCCCGAAAGTCGACCTCGACTGGTCGAGCTATGCGGGAAAAAGGAGGCAGCTTCCCTGGTACGTGCTCTCGGCATTGCTGCTGGCCAGCCGCGGCATTTCGGTTTTCATGCACGGCATGAAAAGCGGCGGCGACAGGGTGCATACCGTGGATGCGCTGGCTTCCCTCGGGATTTCAGCCTCGAATTCCCTGAATGATGCGCTTGATGCCGTCTCGAAAAAGGGTTTCGCTTTCATGAGCTTCGATGTGTTGAGCCCGAAGCTCCAGCAAATCATGAACCTGAGGCCGCTCTTCGGACTGCGTTCGCCTGTTCACACCATCGCGAGAATGCTCAATCCCGCAAGCGCCCAGCTTTCCATCCAGGGCATCTTCCATCCGGGCTATCTCGATTCCCATCAGCAGGCCGGCAAGCTCCTGGACGAGAACATGGTGGTCTTCAAGGGGGAAGGGGGGGAAGCCGAAAGGAATCCCGACCTCGTCTGCAAGGTGAGGACGGTTCTGGACGGGGAAATGGGCGAGGAGGAATGGCCGGAACTCTTCGCGGTTCGCCATGTGAAGGACGAGGAAATGGACGTTGCGCGAATCGGGAAGCTGTGGCGCGGGGAGCTGGATGACGAATATGGCAGGATGAGCGTGATCGGGACTGCCGCGATCGCCCTGAAGGCTCTGAAGCGCATCTCCATGAATGATGCCATGGAAATGGCTGAGGAATGGTGGGAGAGTCGTGACGTTTCTTTCGTCGGGAGGCTTGCCTGATGGATTTCTTTCCCATCTTCATGAATCTTGCGGAAAAGCCCTGTCTCGTGGTGGGCGGCGGCGAAGTGGCCGTCAGGAAGGCTTCGATCCTGCTCCAGTCGGGGGCCAAGGTCACCGTCGTGTCCCCGGAGCTGTGCGATGCGCTGGCCAAGCTCGAAATCAGCTATCTGAAGGAAAAATTTGCTGAACATCATCTCGAAGGCATGACGCTCGTCATCGCGGCAACCGACGACAGGGAGGTGAATGTTCAGGTCTCCAGGCAGGCCAAGAAGCGGAACATTCTTGTCAACGTCGTCGACAATCCGGATCTGTGCAGTTTCGTCATGCCTTCCATCCTGGACCGCTCGCCCTTGGTCGTTGCGTTCTCGACTGGGGGCGCATCGCCCGTCCTTGCCAGGATCCTGAGAGCGAAGTTCGAATCGATGATTCCAGAAGGCTACGGCAGGCTCGCCGCCTTCGCCTCCCGCTTCAGGGAGAAGGTCAAGGAGAAGATCAAGCAGCCTTCCGAAAGAAGGATATTCTGGGAGGATGTCTTCGAAGGGAAGGTCGCCGAAAAAGTGTTCCTGGGCGACGAGAAGCGCGCAGCGGCGCTGCTCGAAGACATGATGGAAAAGAACGAGCCGCATCATGGGGAAGTCTATCTCGTCGGGGCGGGCCCAGGGGACCCCGATCTGCTGACTTTCAAGGCGCTCCGGCTCATGCACAAGGCCGACGTGGTGCTTTACGACAACCTGGTATCCAAGCCCATACTCGAGATGACGAGAAGGGATGCGGCAAGGATCTATGTCGGCAAGAAAAAGAGCAACCATGCCATGCCGCAGGAAGAGATCAACGAGCTTTTGGTGAGGCTGGCGAAAGAGGGCAAGCGCGTGCTGAGGCTGAAAGGGGGGGATCCGTTCATCTTCGGTCGTGGCGGGGAAGAAATCGAGAAGCTCTCCAGCCAGGGCGTCGCCTTTCAGGTCGTTCCCGGCATCACCGCAGCTTCAGGGGTGTCGAGCTATGCGGGCATACCGCTCACCCACAGGGACCATGCGCAGTCCTGTGTTTTCGTGACCGGTCACCTGAAAGACAACAGCATGGATCTCGACTGGGAGATGCTGGCAAGACCCCGGCAGACGGTCGTGGTCTACATGGGGCTCACGGGAATAGACGTGCTCTGTTCCAAGCTCGTCGAGCATGGTCTTCCTTCTGCCACGCCGGCCGCCGTGGTGCAGCAGGGAACGACGCGGAACCAGAAGGTGGTGACCGGGACGCTCGCCAATCTGCCCGAAGTCGCGCGGGAGTCCAAGCTGGCCGCGCCGACTTTGATCATCATCGGCGGCGTGGTGACGCTGAGGGATAAGCTGTCCTGGTTCGATCCGGATTGATGGAGAAAGTCAGGCTTTCCAAGCTCATGTCCGAGAGAGGGATAGCCTCCCGCAGGGAGGCCGACCATTTCATCGAGATGGGGTGGGTGCTCGTCGACGGGCAAAAAGTGACCGAGCTCGGCACGAAAATCGATCCTGCGCAGACCATCGCCCTGTTGCCCGAGGCAAGGAAAAACCCGCCTGTCACGATCCTGCTCAACAAACCCGTGGGCTATGTTTCCGGCCAGCCCGAGAAGGATTACAAGGCCGCCGTATCGCTGGTTGCGGCCTCGTCCAGGTTCAAGGATGACCTGTCGCCTCTGAAATTTTCGCCCAACCAGTTGAAAGGTCTCGCTCCGGCCGGCAGGCTGGACATCGATTCGACCGGGCTGCTCGTGCTCACCCAGGACGGCAGGGTGGCAAAGCTTCTGATCGGCGAAAATTCGTCAATCGAGAAGGAATATCTCGTGAGGGTCGAAGGCAAGCTGGACGACAAGGGACTCGGCCTGCTCAATCATGGTCTACTCCTTGACGGCAGCAGGTTGAAGCCTGCCAAGGTGACATGGCAGAACGAAGATCAGTTGAAATTCATCCTGAAGGAAGGGAAAAAGCGCCAGATCAGAAGGATGTGCGAACTTGTCGGGCTGAAGGTCGTCGGGCTGAAAAGAATCAGGATAGGCAGGGTCAGGCTGGGGAATCTGCCTACAGGATGCTGGCGCTATCTCGGGGAAAGTGAACGTTTCTAGTCACAATGCTGTCATGTTTCAGGGGTACAATCGAGCGATTCACAGTACCTATGACTCCAAATTCATGCCCGCCTCGTAGCGGGCTTTTTTTATTGCCATTTTCCCCCTTCCGATTTTGCGCGCTGCTCCATTTGCAGTTTCATGATGTAGCGCTGGATGATCGATTGGGCATGATTCGGTATGTCGATGAACTGGAGCCCGACGCGTTTCTTTGCGACGTTGTTCTTGAGGGTAATGTCGAATATTCCCCTGACCTGCAGATCGACATGGACCTGTTCCGAATCCGGCAGAACGATCAGGCAATTGCGGTAGATCGCCATCAGATCGAGTTTCATTTCCTCCGGCGAGCCGAAAATGGCGAGCCCACCTGCGCTGATGTCGACGACGACCGCAGTGAGGCGGTTTCCGTTCGGTAGCGGCATGGAGCAGGTGATCGGGATTGTGGTCGGCGTGGAAATCCTGAAGGATTCCCTGCGCTGCAGGCGCAGCACTGTTTTCGGCAATTTCAGCACGAAAGCCGGCTGCCCGCCGTGTTCGGTAAATTCCATGCGCGGTATTGCGAACTGAACTTTCACGTTGTGAAGCGTGGAAACGAAAGTGAGGCGCTTGCTCGCCACGGCCTGGGCGTTCAGTTCCTTGTTGATGTTGCAGTCGAGATAAACCAGTTCCTTGACCGAACTGACCTTCAGCACGGATGTCAGCATGGACTGCCCGCCGAAGAACAGTGCGGCCGATTCGCGCGCTTCCTGGACGTCTCGAAGAATGGAAATGATTTCGGTTTTCGAGTAGACGTAAAAGTCGCTGTCTTCCGGAACCGAGACAGGCTCCAGTTTTGGCGGTATGGCGCTGTTATCCGACATGTAAGGTATTTCTTTAAAGTAATTATGAATTGTAACGTAAATGTAACTTCGATGCCTTCTTTCAAATATAAATATAACCCTTTGGAGTAATAACTCATAACACTTTGGTGGATTATAGTCCATAACCCTTCAGCGTCGATGGGCAATGACTTTTAACTATCGCCCTATGCCGCCGATGAAATAAATGGTAATTTATACCCACTATAACAAGATGGGCATATTGGAGGATGGTACTATGCGCAACATCACGCTGTTCGGGGGCGGGAACCACAAATTCATCCTGCTCAACGAAAGCGAACCTGGTGAAGAAGACGGCATCAGGTCGAACCAGTACCTGATCCTTCAAGAAGATTCCGCAGTATTGCTCGATCCGGGCGGATTCGGCGTGATGCCCAGGGTGCTGGCCGAGATGCTGCGCTATACCGGGCCGGACAAGCTGCGCGCCATCGTGCTTTCCCACCAGGATCCCGACATCGTGGGCGGCATCTCGACCTGGCTCGAATTGACGCAGGCCCCCGTCTACGTCTCCAAGATCTGGATGCGCTTTCTTCCCCATTACGGCATCAAGGACATGGAGCGCTTCAGGGGCGTGCCCGACGAAGGGATGGCGCTCGACGTCTCGGATGGCTTCAAGCTCATGCTCGTTCCCGCCCATTTCCTGCATTCGGAAGGCCAGATCAACGTCTACGATCCGGTATCTAAGATTCTGTTTTCGGGCGACATCGGCGCGGCGATGATGCCGCCGGAAAAGGATGATCCTTACGTCGACGACTTGTCAATGCACCTGCCCTACATCGAGGGCTTTCACAGGCGCTACATGTGCTCGAACAAGGCGGCGAGGATCTGGGTGGATGCCGTCTCCAAACTGGATGTGGAGATCATCGCACCCCAGCATGGCCCCGTCTATCGTGGCAAGGCCGTCGGACAATTCCTGTCCTGGTTCGGAAAGCTCGAGTGCGGCATCGATCTCATGACGGGCAGCGGAGCGTTCAGAAAGGCAGTATGAACGCGTTGACCACGCACAATCTGGAGGAAATGCGCCAATATGTGCTGGGTCGATTCGCCGCCCTGTTCGAAAGCCAGACAAGAACCCATCTTTTCGGCGCCAACATCAGCGAACTGGTGCGCGCCATCCATGGCGAGGCGCTCGATGGCCTGCAGGCCACCTTCGGGAAAATGGACGAACTGGGCATCTCGGCGCAAGCGAAAAACGTGCTTGTGTCACAGTTGGAGCAAGCCATTGCGCCGTTCAAGGAACTCGACAGGACGCTCGATTTGCTGCTCGAAGAGCGCAGGCGGCAATGGCGCGAGAACGAGCGCAACCTGCTCAGGATCATGCTCGAATTCGGGCAGATTTCCGGAGAGTTGGCCGGCACGCTGGTCGAGAAAGATCTGCTCGAACGCCAAAGCCATGTTCTCGAAAACATCATACTCTCCCATGAAAAGGTGACACAGTGGAAGGCATTCATCCAGGAGATCCTGACCAGCTTCCATGTGATCTTTCCGTTCGATTTCTTTTTCATCTCGTTCGCCCAAGACAACAACCTGTCGCTCTACATCTACTATCTGAACAATTATTCGGAAGAAATCAAGAGTGATGCGCGCATGAAGCTGAGTCGCGACATGATCTCAAGCCTCGGTCTGCCGCCCGGTGCGCCGCTCGACATCGAAGAATTCCAGGTCATGGAAAACGATCGGTACGAGTCGATCGGCGATGTCAATCTGATCACGGTATCCGTGCCTGCATTGGAAGTGGTGAATCTCGCCGGCCTGCTCGGCGTCGCCTATGGCTCTGCCCAGCAGCTGACCGTGCAGGAGGAAAGCGTGATCCGCTCCATACTGGCGGTCATGGTGATGGTGGTCGGATCGAGCAAGGCGCTCAGCCAGACGCTTTCCGAGCTGGAATACTATTCCACCCACGATCCTTTGACCGGGCTGCACAACAGGCGCTATTTCAACGACATGCTGGAATACGAAGTGGGCAGGTCTGAACGGCACAAGCATGAATTCGCCATCCTCATGCTTGATCTGGACAACTTCAAGGACGTCAACGATACCTATGGCCACCCGTGCGGGGACGCTGCCCTGAAGCTGGTGGCCGAGAAGCTGCTGGACGTCATGCGCAAGGGGGATCTTGCGACCAGGATAGGCGGCGACGAATTCGCCATACTGCTCACCGAAACGGGGCGCTCGGGGGCGTTGGCGGTGGCCGAAAAGCTGAGGATGGAATTGCGCGAAATCCAGTTCGAGTGCACGGACGGCAAGGTATTCCACATCACGACATCGATCGGACTCATCACTTTTCCCGAAGACGCGAAGAACGTTTCCGATCTGATGACAGGTGTGGACATCGGTCTTTACCGGGCCAAGGAAATGGGCAAGGACGGCATTGCCACGCTAGAATCGGCCACAGACCATATCCGCATCGGACGCAATACTCGAGACCATGCGGAAAAGCTCAGGCTGGCCCTGAAGGAGAATCGTGTCGTTCCCTATTTCCAGCCGATATTCGACTGCAAGACCGGAGAAATCTGGGCTTATGAGACGCTGGCGAGACTGAAGGAGGTGAACGGTGAAACGCTTTCGGCAGGCATGTTCATCGAGACGATCGAGAAATACGGTCTCGGCCGCGAGCTCGATCGAGCCATCCTGAAACATGCCCTTGCTGTCCTGAAAGAGCGCATGGAACAAGCAAGCGGGCCGCACAGGCTGTTCATCAATCTTTCGGCACAGGAAATCCAGGGCAGGGGAATCCTCGGCTTCGCCGAACAGCTTTGCCAGGAAATGTGCATTCCGCCGTCTGCCATCGTGTTCGAAATCCTGGAAAGGGATGCCATCGGCGACATGACCAACATGCGCAAGTTCCTGACCAACCTCAGGGAAAAGGGTTTTTCATTCGCGCTCGACGATTTCGGCAGCGGCTACAATTCGTTCCATTACCTGAGGGAGCTCTCTTTCGATTTCGTCAAGATAGACGGCGCCTTCGTCAGAAACATACTCGATTCGAAGATCGACCGGATCCTGGTGCGCAATCTTTGCAACATGTGTCAGGAACTCGGGATCAAGACGATCGCGGAATTCGTGGAATCTCAGGAAGTTCTGGAGGAACTGAGATCGATGGGGATCGATTTCGTCCAGGGCTTTCATCTTGGCATGCCTTTGCCGAGAATGGCATAAGCGCGAGCTTCAGGGGTAGGATCCCATCGTGTCGACATTCTGGGACAAGCTAGGTGTGCAGGTCAAGCTGCACATCCTGATCCAGGGTTCGCTCATCCTTGTCTTCCTGGTTTCCCAGCAATGGATCGTGAAGCGTTTCGAATATCAGGGAATGAAGGAAGTGCATTCCCAGGCGTCAGGCATTGCGGACGGACTGATCAACGGCATGAACATGCTGATGGAAACCGGCAAGATCGGTGACCCCGCGAATCGGCTGCTGCTCCTCAAGAAAATGAGCGATGCGCCTGGCGTTTCCGAATTGCGCATCGTCAGGGCGAAGCAGGTGATCGACCAGTTCGGCCCCGGATTGCCTTCGGAGCAGCCCGTAGACAATTTCGACAGGAAGGCGCTCGAAACAGGAAAGCCCGTTTTCCTGAATACCCTCTCCAAAGGCGGCAAGCCGCTTTTCAGGGCGGTCATCCCCTATGTCGTCAGCAGAAATTTCAGGGGAACGAACTGCCTCATGTGCCACCATGTCAGGGCGGGAAGCGTCAATGGAGCGGCCAGCATCACCATCGACATGTCCCAGGAACGCTCCGGAATCGAACGGATCAAGGGGCTGCTCTGGACGGGAAACATCGCTTTCCAAATCGTCCTGTCCATCCTCATCGCCTGGTTCACGCGCATCGTGATCGTCCACGATATCGAACAGCCCAGCCGGAAACTGCAGGAAGCGATGCAGCGCATCCGCCAGGAAAACGATCTTTCGCTTCGAGCGGAAATCGAAGGGAAATACAAGAACATCGATGAAATGGCCGAAACGTTCAACCTGCTTGTCGACAATCTGGAAAAGGCGACCAAGGATCAGGTGCTGTTTGCCGAAGTGATCAAAAATACCGACGAGGCCATCATCATTTCCGATGAAAACAACACGATCGTTTCGGTCAATCGCGCTTTCGTCAGGATCACGGGCTACACGGAAGAGGAGGCCATAGGCAGAAACCCGAAGATATTGAGTTCGGGGAGGCAGGGAAGGCCTTTTTACGAGGCCATGTGGAAATCCATCCGGGAAACCGGCTCATGGCAGGGCGAAATCTGGAACAGGAAGAAGTCGGGCGAGATCTATCCGGAATGGCTTTCGATCAGCACGCTCAGGAACGGCAGGAACGAGATTACACGCCACGTCGCCATCTTCACGGACATCACGAAGCGCAAGGAAGTGGAACAGCGCATCCATTTCCTCGCCTATTACGATACCTTGACGAACCTTCCCAACAGGGTGCTGTTCGGCGACAGGCTGTTCCAGGCGCTCGCATCCGCCAGGCGGAACGGCGGAAAGGTCGCGCTCCTTTTCCTGGATCTGGACAGGTTCAAAAGCATCAACGATTCGCTCGGCCATGTCGCTGGAGACATCATGCTCCAGTCCGTCGCAAGGCGCCTGAAGCAGTGCATTCGCGAGACGGACAGCATTTGCCGGCAGGGCGGGGACGAATTCATGGTCGTTCTGCCTGGAATTGAGAAAAGGGATGACGTGATCGGCATCGCCAAGAAGATCATTTCGGCGATGTCGGAGCCGCATGCCATAGACGGCAGGAACCTGGTCGTTTCATTCAGCATAGGCATCAGCATTTTCCCGGATGATGCGGGCAATCCTGATGCGCTGATCCAGCATGCTGATGCGGCGATGTACCATGCCAAGGAACACGGCAGAAACAATTTCCAGTTCTTTACCCCCGACATGAATGCCGAGGCGCTCGAACTGCTTTCCCTCGAGGCCGATCTCAGGCGGGCCATGAAGGAAGGCCGTTTGCAGGTTCATTATCAGCCCCAGGCCGACAACAAGACGGGCAAAATCATCGGCATCGAGGCGCTTGCCAGGTGGAATCATCCGGAAAGAGGTGACGTGCCGCCTTCGAAGTTCATTCCGATTGCGGAGGAAAGCGGTCTGATTTCCCAGCTCGGCCACTGGGTGCTGAAGACGGCTTGCGCCCAGAACAAGAAATGGCAGGACGAGGGGCTCGTCAGGATTCCGGTTGCGGTCAACCTTTCCGCCATGCAGTTCCATCAGAAGGATCTCGTGGAAATGGTTGCGAAGGTGCTGAAGGAGACAGGGCTGGAGGCGAAATATCTCGAGCTCGAACTGACCGAAGGCATCGTGATGAGCAATGCAGAATCCACCATCGCCACGCTCAATTCCCTGAAGAAAATGGGGGTCATGCTTTCGATAGACGATTTCGGGACGGGCTATTCGAGCCTCAGCTATTTGAAGCGCTTTCCGATCGACAAGCTGAAAGTGGACCGCTCCTTCATCCGGGACATCAGCACCAACAAGGACGATGCGACGATCGCGACGACCATCATCAGCATGGGGCACAATCTCGGGGTCAAGGTGATTGCAGAAGGCGTCGAAACGCAGGAGCAGCTTGCCTTCCTGAAGGAAAACCGGTGCGACGAAACGCAGGGCTATTACGTGAGCAGGCCGCTTTCCGCGCCGGATTTCAGCGATTTCATCAAGTCCAGGGCCTAGGTCTCTTGCAGACGCCCCAATCTATATCGGGCGAAGCTGCGCAATCATTTCGTTCCATGCCTCGATGGCCTCAGCAATGGCTTCACCCTCGGTTTTGCCTGCCAAGGGAACAGCGGGGCCGAGCTGTCCGCAGACAGGGCAGGACACGCGATAGACGATTTCTTCATTGCCATCCGCCGTGCGCCGAGTGGCGCGGCGCACTTCGGCTTCAGCGCCGCAAGTGCAGCGTCTCATATTGGAATTCCGTTTGAATTTTCGCCAAGTCTAGCATGCAAGAGACCGGCAACGGCTGCTTTGTGGCGGACAAAAAAATGCCCCCGCCCAAAAAGGGGAAAAAAGGCAGGGGCGATTTATGCAGAATATCACGCTGTTTATTTGGAAGTGATGAAAAATAATTCATTCGAGCGGGTAGGGAATTTGCTCACCTCATGCGGGTATGCCTGGAAGCAGGCCAACCGATCCGAGATGATTTTGCAAAGTTCACATGAGTCAGCTTCGTGCCAAGAGCAGCCAATCATCATTTCCAAAAGTTGGCCATTTGAGAGACAGCTAATACGAAAAAATACAGCTATGAATCCTGTCATAAAAGGATCGGATAATGCCAAGGCTGGAATTGGGAAGCCACCTGTAAATGGCACAAACTTGCCAAAAATGCAGCGATAGATGCATTATCAAATCTTAAAGGTGCTTAATGTCTAAAAAGAACAATAACGGCCATGTAGCGCCAAAGGTTCTTAATGCCGTATTGCTGTTGCTTATGGTGGGATTTCATGCAGGAGAAGCTCAAGCAGATGACTTGGATTTGCAACTGGCTCATTCACCCAATATTGATTCAGAATCATGGGCTATGTATATTCAAGCCACGAACGTCAGCCAGTGGCATCCTGCATTTACGTCACCCTATTCAGGACCGAACAGCCTGAATCCATCCGCAAACAGCAACGAAACATCCGACATCACACTTTTTGCTGGAATGCGTCTGACCCAAGATAGCGAAATCTGGATCAACCCTGAGATTGACCAGGGATACGGGTTAAGCAATACCCTGGGCGCAGCCGGCTTTCCAAGCGGAGAAGCCTATAAGATCGGGGCCAATGCTCCATATCAGCGTCTTCCCAGGTTCTTTTATCGCAAAACCATCAGCCTGGAAGGAGAAACCCAGCAAGCCGAATCTTCAGCCAATCAGATGGCGGGTTCTTTCTCGTCCAACAACATCATTCTGACCTTGGGAAAGTTTTCGGTTGTCGATGTATTCGATACCAACGCATATGCCCACGATCCAAGGGCCGATTTCATGAATTGGGCGATAGTCGAATCGGGAGCATTCGACTATGCCGCGGATGCATGGGGATATACTTATGGTGGATCGATGGAATGGACGCAATCAAGCTGGACACTTCGCGGCGGTGTCTTCGACATGTCCAAGACACCTAACGGCACCAAGCTCGACCCGACTTTCTCACAGCATGAATTCATTGGCGAAGTGGAAAAGCGTTATCGATTGGCGGGACACAACGGCAAGATCAAGCTGCTTGGTTTCGTCAACCACGGCAAAATGGGCAGTTATGCCGATGCCGTGCAACTCGCACAGCAGACGGGCTCAATTCCGGATACGTCAATGGTTAGGAAAGGCAGTTCCAATTCCGGAGCCGCCCTCAACCTTGAACAGGAACTGGCTTCCGATCTAGGCGCATTCGCACGGATAAGCTACAACGACGGCTCGCAAGAAGCATTTGAATTTACGGAAATCAACCGTTCCGTTTCGGCGGGTCTTTCGCTCAAAGGAAACCGCTGGAACCGCCCTGGAGACACGTTCGGCTTGGCTGGGGTCATCAATGGGTTGTCAGGCGCTGCACGGCAATATTTCACGTTAGGTGGGATGGGAATACTGATCGGGGATGGAAGGCTCAATTATGCCCGCGAGGAAATTATGGAAACCTATTACTCGATGCAGGCATCGAACCATGTTTTCATCTCGCTCGACTACCAGTACATCGCCAACCCAGCTTACAATCATGACCGGGGGCCTGCTAGCATATACGGGGCACGACTGCATTTTGAATATTGAAAGGCTGATTCATGAAGGTGTTCATCATCCTGATGTTGTCTGCGTTATTATCCCCAAATGCAGTAGCAGGCAGCTTAGGCCAAATTTCAAGCAAAACTATCTTTGTGGGAGCATCAGGGAATCTACCAGGGTTTACACAATCCGAATTGGTGAAATACTTGGCAGCTCAGATGCAGAAATCTGATTCCACTGTATGGCGCTTTGTACCAAGCGGAACAGCATCCTCTCCAAATCGTGTCATGTGGAAATTCAAGCTCCTCAAAGTTGTGTGGAAAGGCGGCACGCACAACGGGTTTCCATCACCTTCCTACTCAATTTCCTATTTGAAAGCCGAAGCGAAGCTGTATCTGAATGACGAGTATCAAATGACCATTGATACGCATCCATCCGCCTTAAATGGAGATATTGATCAATCCATAGCAAATATGGCGAAACAAGTTGCACTTACATTTATTTCGGACAGTAAGCCTTAGACAGAAAAAGGCCATAAGACTGTGGCACCAAGGCTGCGTCTTCATGATGGAAACCAAAAAGGTGACGCACGCCCGGCATATTCGGAATCACAAAACAACTTGCGTGCCGATTTCGACCACCCGGTTCGGTGGGATTCTGAAGAAAGGGATGGCGCTGCCTGCATTGCGAAACATCGCAACAAACAGTTTTTCGCGCCAAAGAGCCATCCTCTGACTTGGCTTTGGAATCAGCATTTCTCTGGAAAGGAAATATGAAGTATCCATCGGTTCGATATGCAAGATATCCTGCGTATGAAGCGTCTTGGGCACATTGGGATCATCCTTGAATCCGAATTTGAGAACCATGCGGTGAAAATTCTTCGATAAGCCAAAATATTCGATGCGGTCCTGCATGCTGATGTGGGGAATATCGAGTATTCGGACGCTCAGAATGACCACCCGCTCATGAACTATCTTGTTGTGCTTCATGTTGTGAAGGAGCGCATGGGGAACGCCGTCTGGGTTGGCGGTGAGAAAGATCGCCGTCCCTGGAACCCTGAGCATGGAATCTTCCCTGAGCGAATCGACAAAAGGAACGAGATCGATGGATTCCCTTTTCATGCGTTCGGCAAGCAGGACTCTGCCTCGCTTCCAGGTGGTCATCAGGGTAAATATGAGGAAACCCATGGAGAGCGGGAACCAACCGCCTTCAGCTATCTTGAGAAGGTTGGCACCGAAAAAGGCCAGGTCCACAGTCAGCAGAGCACCGATCAATAGCGCTCCACGTATCATCCCCCATCCCCATAATCTTCTGACGACGATGAAGGCAAGCACCGTGGTCACGCTCATTGTGCCGGTTACCGCTATGCCGTATGCAGTGGCAAGATTGGCCGACGAGCGGAAGCCCAGCACGAGTGCCGTCACGGCGAGTAGCAGCGCCCAGTTAATTCCCGGCACATAGATCTGACCTATTTCCTCTTCAGAAGTGTGCTGGGTTTCCATCCTGGGGGCATAACCCAGTCTGATGGCCTGGTTCGTCATCGAATAGGCGCCCGATATGACCGCCTGGGAGGCGATCACCGTGGCAAGAGTGGCGAGGATGACAAGGGGATAATGCATCCAGTCAGGGGCGAGCAGATAGAAGGGATTCGAGATTGCGCTCGGATCATGGATCAAAAGAGCACCCTGCCCGAAATAGTTCAGCACGAGAGCTGGCAGGACCAGGGTAAACCAGGCCAGCTGAACGGGCTTCCTGCCGAAATGTCCCATGTCAGCATACAGAGCCTCCGCGCCGGTTACTGCCAGCACGACGCTGCCCAATGAAAGGAAGCCGAGCCAGGGGTTGGATCCCAGAAATTGCAGCCCGTATAGCGGATTTAGGGCAGATACGACCTGAGGCTGATCCATGATTCCAAGGAGCCCGAGCAGTCCAAGGATTGCGAACCAGAAGCACATGACAGGGCCGAAAAATGCGCCGACGCTGGCGGTTCCCCTCTTCTGGAAAATGAAGAGCGCAAAGAGGATCGCGAGGGTAATGGGAATCACATAATCCTTGAAGACAGGGCTAGCGACCTGCAGCCCCTCGATGGCGGACAGCACTGAAATGCCGGGCGTGATAACGCCATCCCCGTAAAACAGAGCAGTGCCGAATATCCCGAGCAACAGAATCGACGTTCTTCTTGTGCCGTTTCTCTGCAATTTGCTCAGGGCCAAGGCAAGCAGAGCCATGATCCCTCCCTCGCCCTCGTTGTCAGCATGCATGATGAACAGCACATACTTGAGGGAAACCACGATCATCAGAGACCAGAATATCAGGGACAGGATACCCAGGATATTTCCGGGATTCAGCGGAACGGGATGATCCCCTGCGGTGAAAATCGTGTTGAGCGTATACAGAGGACTCGTGCCAATATCGCCGTATACGATGCCCAATGCCGCCAGCGACAAGGTTGCGAGGTTGGATTTTCCGTTCCGATCCATGAATTCCCCTTCAAAATATCGGGCTTGTACCGGGCGAAAGGATACCCCATCCCGCATTCAATATCAAAATGTCATTTTGGCAATATTTTGATTTGTCTCATACGGTCATATTTGTTAAATATGAACTAAGTATTGTTCGAATTACTGTTCTGGAATAACCCCGAAGTTTTGCGACCAGACCAGTTGTGCCCCCGGATAGAATGTTTCACTATCCGGGGGCATTTTTCGTTTGATATGACTTTATTACTCAGTCTTCTGCATTTGAAATCTGTTGTGCGCAACCTTTCGTAAAATTGTCTCTTTTAATCCAATACCCGTCATTTAACCACGGGCTGAGCAAGCGACCAGATTGGGCACTGAGTTGTCAGGCACCCATTCAAATTGCTTCAACAAAAATTCGGGTCGGAAACGGTCTCGGGTTCAAGCGCACCCGTTGGCGTAAATGACGGGTTTTTTATGCGAATGAACACCGCATGAATACTATGACATTGGCGGAAGGTCAGGGATTCGAACCCTGGAATATCTTGCGATATTGCCGGTTTTCAAGACCGGTGCATTCAACCGCTCTGCCAACCTTCCTGATCGAGCGCGAGGGTCACAATGATACCCTATTTGAGGGGTTTCTTGTTGCAGAGGATCGAATGCCTGATGAAGAAGACCTGTAGCGATTGCGACAAATTCAATATTGCTGTTTTGAGATTCATTGATTATCAATGAATTATGTTCTGGCATCGCTCTTGCTTTGCTGCATGCATGAGCGAAAAATCCGAACTCGACTGGTCAGCCTACGACAATTACGGGGCAGGGGATGCCTATGCGAAGCTTCCCGCTTCCGGCGGCGCCTACGGCAAGGCCGCATCGGTCTGCATCGGAAACCGCCAGTGCCAGAAGATCGAAAAGGGCGTGATGTGCCCGAGCTTCAGGACGACGGAAGATGTCGTGCATTCGACGGGGCACAGGGCGGCCACGCTGAGGGCTGCCCTCGATGGGCAAATTGACCTGTCAGGATCAGAGCTCGAAGAAGCGATGGAACTTTGCCTGGGATGCAAGGGATGCAAGCGCGAATGCCCGAACGGCGTCGACATGGCCCTGCTCAGGACGGAATACCTGGCGAGGAAATGGAAGCGCCATGGCCTGCCTCTGCGGCAGCGCATCTTCGGCAGCCTGCCACGCTATGCGCCTCTCTTGAGGTGGATGGCGCCCCTGCTCACGCTCAGAAACAAGATTCCGCTTCTCGCCAAGGCGACGGAACTGTTCACGGGAATTTCCGCCAAAAGGGCGTTGCCCCAGGCAAGGAAGGGCTTCCTGATCGATGCACCCGATGAAAATGGGGCGGGCAGCGAAGTCGTCCTGTTCGTCGACACGTTTTCCAACCATTTCGAGCCCGAAATCGCGCAGGCGGCCATGGAGGTGCTCGTGAATGCAGGGTACAAGGTTCATGTCGCGAAAAGCGCGCGTCCGCTGTGCTGCGGCAGGACCTATCTTTCGAGCGGCATGATCGAGCAGGCGAGGGGAGAAGCCGAAAGGATGGTCGAGTTTCTCCATCCCTTCGCCGAAAAGGGGCTTCCAATCATCGGGTTGGAGCCTTCCTGCCTGTTGATGCTGAGGGACGAATACCATTACCTCGGATTGGGCGAGAAGGTGCACGGCATCTCGAAATCCGCCGTTCTGCTGGAGGAGTTCCTGGCCAGGGAACACGATGCAAAGCGCCTGAAGCTAGAGCTCGGCCCGGCAGGGTATGCCAAGGCACTGGTCCACGGGCATTGCCACCAGAAGGCGTTCGGCGCGATGAAGTCGATGCGCAAGGTGCTGGCCCTGATTCCCGAGCTGGAAGTCGAATTCATCGAATCGAGCTGCTGCGGCATGGCGGGATCATTCGGACTGGAAGCCGAGCATCACGACATTTCAATGAAGATGGCGGAACTTTCGCTGCTCCCCAGACTGAGACAGGCAGGGGAGGAAACCGTATTCATCGCCAACGGGACGAGCTGCAGGCAGCAGGCAGGTGACGGGAAGCATATCGCCCTGCTGCTCAGGTCATCGCTGCGCTAGCTCAGATGTCTTCCTCCATGGCTTCCATGGCGATCAGCTGCTCGCGCAGGGCCATGTGCGCATGAAAGTTTTTATCGGGATCAAGGAGCGGTTCGCGCTGGAGCGCGAGGATCGCCTGCGTCTCGCTCATGAAAATCCTGCAGTCCTTGAGCTCGCTCACAAGCGCATCGACGCAGTCGTCGAACTCGCCTCCGGCTGCCTCGTTCAGGGTCGCCTTCACTTTCAGTACGAAATCCTGCTTGTCGAATGCGAACCATGATCTGGGCCGGCCCTGATGAGGAATTTCGACGATGTAGATCATGTCAGTCCCGCGCCGCCATGGCCTTGTTCTGCGCCATTCTGATTCTTTCCGCGATGGCCTTCGGGTCGCTTTCCATCGCCTTGCGCCCTTCCTTGAGCGCTCTGTCGGCTGCGAGCGCCTGCTCCATGGTGAGCGGCACCCTTCCCGCCATGTGAGTAGCTTCAGGCATCACCTTGAGAATGTTTTCCCGGTTCGGATGATAGATGACGGGATCCAGATCGTCCGCTTCCTTCACGCCGCCCAGACAAATTACGCAGCCTTCGACCGTCAGGCTTCTGCCGTCGGACGTTGTCTTGATGAGAGTTTTCATGCTGTTGATCCCAGGAATTGTCATGCATGATCCATGCAAGACTGATGCCAGAGGCCAGCATTTTGATTCGTAATGAATAATTGATTTTTATGGATTGTGCGAAATGCGACAAAGCGTTACATTTTGTCATCCGCCTGCCATGACCGCTATGACATCAGTGAAGCGTAAAGCTCGACGTAGGATTTCGCGCTGTTTGTCCAGCCGAAGTCCTGCTCCATTCCGTTTTTCATGATGCGGCCGAAATCCGTCTTGTCGCGGTAGCTGGCGATCGCACGGCTGATCGTCCGATAGAGCGCATCCGCCGAAGTGTGCTCGAACATGAAGCCGGTTTCATTGTCGGTCACTGAGTCGGCGAGCCCGCCCGTTTTCCTGACGACGGGCGGCGTGCCGTAGCGCATGCCATACATCTGGTTGAGCCCGCAGGGCTCGAAACGGGAAGGCATCAGGAAAATGTCGGATCCTGCCATGATCTGGTGCGCAAGGGCTTCATCGTAGCCTATCGATGCAGCGCATTGGCCCGGGCATCTTTTCGCAAGATCGAGAAAGGCGCGCTCGAATTCATGGTCTCCGCTGCCCAGAACGGCAAGCTGAGCGCCCTGATCGACAAATCCTTGGGCGCAAGCGTGCACAAGATCGAGCCCTTTCTGATAGGTGAGCCGGCTCACGATGCCGAAAAGCGGCGCCCCGTCATTTTGCTCGAGTCCGAGCCGGGCCTGCAGCGCGCGCTTGACGCCAAGCTTCCCTTCCAGTCTGGAGGCATCGTAATGATCGGGCAGATAAGGGTCGGTGCCCGGATTCCATTCCTCCGGATCGATGCCGTTCAATATGCCGTGGACGTCATGCTTCCTGTGGGAAAGCAGTCCTTCCATGCCGCAGCCCATTTCAGGCGTCTGGATTTCCATGGCATAGGTCGGGCTCACCGTCGTGATGGCATTCGAATAAAAAAGGCCTGCCTTGAGAAAGGAAAGATGGCCATGGAATTCTGCGCCGTGCATGGTATAGGCCGACATGGGCAGCCCGATTCTTTCGACCCAGTCCGGCGGGAAATTGCCCTGGAAGGCGATGTTGTGGATGGTCAGCACGCTCTTCGCTTTTGAGCCGGAAAAGTGCATGAAGGCGGGGGCGAGTCCGCTTTGCCAGTCGTTGCAGTGCACGATGTCAGGCATCCAGCCGATGGGCGAGTCTTTCGATGCGATGCGCGCCGCGATCTTCGAAAGATGTCCGAACCGCGCTGCATTGTCGGGCCAGTCGCATCCGCTTTTGTCGAGATAGGGATTGCCTTCTCTGGAAAAATAGTCGTGATGCTCGATGGCGATGACGGGCACGCGCGTGTTCGGCATCGAGCCTTCCAGAAGCAGCGCATCGGGAAGATGCGTGATGACCTTCACATCGTCGAGTCTTGACAATACTGCGGGATAACCCGGAACCAGCACCTTGACGTCGATGCCCAGGGAAGCGAGCGCAGCTGGCAGCGCGCCGCTGACATCGGCGAGCCCGCCCGTCTTGATGAGCGGATAAATTTCTGACGTGACGAAGAGAATGCGCATTTCAGCTAAAAGGTCGATTTGAAGCGGTTGATGAGGTGATTCGTCGAAGAGTCGTGAAGATTGCTCGGCGTCTGAATTGAAAGCTCGGGCAAAATCTTCGAAGCGAGCACTTTGCCGAGCTCGACTCCCCACTGGTCGAACGAATTGATGCGCCAGATGATGCCCTGGACGAATATCTTGTGCTCGTATAACGCGATCAGGGATCCGAGCGCCTTGGGGGTGAGCTTCTTGATAAGAATGGAATTGGTGGGCCTGTTCCCGGGAAAGATCTTGTGCGGCAGAAGCTTTTCTATCTTTTTCCGATCCATTCCGGCGCCTGCGAGTTCCTGCCCGACCTCGTCCGCCGTTTTTCCCTTCATCAGGGCTTCCGTCTGGGCGAAGAAATTCGAAAGCAGGATGGGATGATGAGCCCCCACTGGATGGTGCGTCTCGATCGAGGCAATGAAGTCTGCCGGGACAATCCGCGTCCCCTGGTGGATCAGTTGGTAGAAGGCATGCTGGCCGTTCGTGCCAGGTTCTCCCCAGACGACGGGGCCGGTATTGTAGTCGACAGGATTCCCGTCCCGGTCGATGCGCTTGCCGTTGCTTTCCATGTCGCCCTGCTGGAGATAGGCGGGAAAGCGGTGAAGCGACTCATCATAGGGCAAAATGGCGTGCGTTTCGGCATCATGGAAATTGACGTACCAGATGCCCAGGAGACCCATGACGACGGGCAGGTTCTTTTCCATCGGCGTGTATCTGAAATGGAGGTCCATCTCGTTCGCGCCCTTCAGCAATTCCTCGAAGCGGTCCATGCCTATGGCGATCGCGATGGAAAGTCCGATCGCAGACCAGAGCGAATAGCGTCCCCCCACCCAGTCCCAGAATTCGAACATGTGCTCGACATCGATGCCGAATTTTTCGACTTCAGGCGCGTTCGTGGAAAGCGCGACGAAATGCTTTGCGACCTGCAATTCGTCCTTCGCCTTTTCCAGGAACCATGCTTTGGCCGATTTCGCATTGACGAGCGTTTCCTGGGTGGTGAAGGTCTTGGAGGCGATGATGAAGAGGGTGGTTTCAGGGTCGAGCTTGGCCAGTTTGACCGCAAGATCCGTCCCGTCGACGTTGGAGACGAAGTGCACGGCGAGGTCGTCCCGGCAATAGGGTTTCAATGCTTCGGTGACCATGTAGGGGCCGAGATGCGAGCCGCCTATGCCGATGTTGACGACGTCGGTGATGTGTTTTCCAGTATAGCCGAGCCAGTCTCCGCATCTCACCGCATCGGAGAATGAACGCATCTTGTCCAGCACGGCCCTGATGTCCGGCAGCACGTCCTTGCCGTCGCAGAAAACGGCAGGGGCGTTTGGATCGACGGCAGCCCTGAGCGCAGTGTGGAGCACGGCCCTGTTCTCTGTGAAGTTGATTTTTTCTCCGGTGAACATCTTTTCACGCCAGGATTCGAGTTCGGCATGCACTGCGAGATCGAAAAGCAGCGACATCGTTTCACGGGTGATCAGGTTCTTCGAATAATCGAGCAGCATTTCGTCGAATTCGAGCGAAAAGCTGTCGAAGCGCTCAGGGTCGGCGTCGAACAGGCCGCGCATCGACGTTTTGGACAATTTTTCCCTGTGGGAGGCGAGCGCCTTCCAGGCATTGGATTGGGTCAGTTCTGACATGTTCTCAGCTTTCGATGATGATGCCGGCCAGGGGTGGAAGAGTCAGGGAGATGGAATGGGATTGCCCCATCCATGGAATGTCTTCCGAGTGTATGCCGTCGCCGTTTCCAATGTCCGTCCCGCCATAATAATGCGAGTCGCTGTTGAAAATTTCCCTGTAGCTTGCCTTCTCAGGAACGCCTATCCTGTAGCCGTATCTCGGGACAGGCGTGAAATTGAGCAGCACGATAACGGATGAGCCTGATCTCGAGATGCGCCTGTAACTCAGTGCCGACTGCTCTGCATCGTGGCAGTCTATCCAGGCAAAGCCCTCGTGCGAAAAATCGAGATCGTGAAGTGCCGGGTGATTCCGATAAAGCCGGTTGAGATCACGGACCAGGCGCTGAATGCCCTGTTGAGCCGGGAATTCGAGCAGGTTCCAGTCGAGATCGGATTTCACCTGCCATTCCCGACCCTGGGCGAATTCATTGCCCATGAAATTGAGCTTCTTGCCCGGATAGGTCATCTGGTAGGCAAACAGCAGCCTCAGGTTGGCAAAGCGCTGCCATGCGTCTCCGGGCATCTTGTCGAGCAGCGATTTCTTGCCATGCACCACTTCGTCGTGGGAAAACGGCAGGACGAAATTTTCCGTGTAGCTGTACAGCTGTCCGAATGTCAGCTGGTCGTGATGAAAGCGCCGGTGAACGGGATCATGCTCGATGTAGGCGAGGGTGTCGTTCATCCAGCCCATGTTCCACTTCATCGAGAAGCCGAGGCCGCCCAGGTAGACCGGGCGCGATACCATGGGCCATGAAGTCGACTCTTCGGCGAAGGTGAGTGCGCCCGGGAATTCCTCATGCACCATGACGTTGAGCGCTCTCAAGAACTCGATGGCATCGAGATTCTCCCTTCCCCCGTACCGGTTGGGGAGCCATTCTCCTTCGCGCCTCGAATAGTCGAGGTACAGCATGGAAGCGACGGCATCGACCCTGAGCCCGTCGATGTGGAATTCGGAAAGCAGGTAATGCGCGTTCGAAATCAGGAAATTCCTGACCTCGTTCCTGCCGTAATTGAAGATGTAGGTTCCCCAGTCCTGGTGTTCCCCCAGCCTGGGGTCTTCATGCTCGTAGAGCGCCGTGCCGTCGAAACGGGCGAGCGCATAATCGTCCTTGGGAAAATGCGCGGGCACCCAGTCCAGGATGACGCCGATGCCGGCCTTGTGGCACGCCTCGACGAAAGCCCTGAAGTCGTCTGGCGAGCCGTAGCGATTGGTGATGCCGAAATATCCGGTCGTCTGATATCCCCATGATTCGTCGAGCGGATGTTCGCTGACGGGCATGAGTTCCACATGCGTGTAGCCCATGTCGAGCATGTAGGGAATGAGTTCGTCGGCAAGTTCCCTGTAACTGAGATGGCGTCCGTCCGCATGCGTCTTCCACGAGCCGGCGTGGAGCTCATAGATGCTGGTTGCATCATGCAGCCAGTCGCTGTTTTTCCGTGCCTCCATCCACTGCCCATCCTGCCATGGATAGGATGTTTCGCTGCATGTTTTCGCAGCCGTTCCGGGGCGCTGCTCGAATGCGAACCCATAGGGGTCGGTCTTCGTCAGTATCGCTCCGGTTTGCCTGTTGCGGAGTTCGAACTTGTAGATCGCATCCGATTCGATCCCGGGCAGGAAAATTTCCCATACGCCGTTCGAAGGATGCACGCGCATGGGATGAACCCTGCCGTCCCATCCGTTGAAGTCGCCCACAACGCTGACGCGTTCGGCATTGGGCGCCCATACCGCGAACCTTACGCCACGGACGCCTTCCAGGACCATGGCATGAGCACCGAGCATGCGGTAGGAAAGGAGCAGGCGTCCTTCGCCGAAAAGGTGGAGATCGAGTTCGCCGATCGAGGAAGAAAAGGTGTAGGGGTCGAATGACTCGACATGATCGTCCCCGAATTCGAATCGGACCCGGCAAGGCACATTGGGTCGGGTCTTTCCTTTCCAGGAAAACAATCCGTCAGGGTGGATTTTTTCGAGCTTTTCCCATTCGCTTCCGACTTGAAGCCAGATTGCCGATGCAAAAGGGCGGAATGCGCGGAAAGTCCAGCTTCCTTCCCTCCCGTGAAGCCCAAGATAGGAAAAGGGATCGTGATGGCGGGCTTCCAGAACGGCGGACTTTTCTGACATTGTTCTTTTTTCCATGGTGGTCAATCGCCCTGTGAGCTATTTTTCAAAGTGTAGCGTTAAACTTTTTTTAAGCAGAGTTCGAGCGTTTGATACTTTACCTGAAGCTTATTATACTTAAGTTGCGACCGACATAGCCAACTTGAAATACGGGGCCAAAAATGCAGCAGGAGGTTACTTCCCCACGCTTCATCAGCGTGCTGACAAAAAATACGGTTGCGTTGATCCTCGCGGGAGGCCGCGGTTCCCGCCTGAAACAGCTGACCGACTGGCGCGCGAAGCCTAGCGTGCCCTTCGGCGGCAAGTTCAGGATCATCGATTTTCCGCTTTCGAACTGCATCAATTCGGGCATCAGGCGCATCGGCGTGGTGACCCAATACAAGGCGCACAGCCTGATCCAGCACATTCAGCGCGGCTGGGGGTTCCTGCGTGGCGAATTCAACGAGTTCGTCGAGCTCCTGCCTGCGCAGCAGCGCATTCAGGAGGAATGGTACAAGGGAACCGCAGATGCGGTCTTCCAGAACATCGACATTCTGCGCTCCTACGATCCCGAGTTCGTCGTGATTCTTGCGGGGGATCACATTTACAAGATGGACTACGGCAAGATGCTCGCTTTTCACGTGACCTCCAAGGCAGACATGACGGTCGGCTGCTTCGACGTGCCGGTCTCGGATGCCTCCGCCTTCGGCGTGATGGCCGTGGACGAGAGCGACAGGGTGATCGATTTCGTTGAAAAGCCGGCTGAACCGCCCCATATTCCGGGAAACCCGGACAAGGCGCTGGTGAGCATGGGCATCTACGTGTTCAACACGCGTTTCCTTTACGAGCAGTTGTCCCGCGACGCGGACGATCCGAATTCTTCGCATGATTTCGGCCACGACATCATCCCCTATCTCGTCAAGCGCTACCGCGTCTACGCGCATCGCTTCGAGGACAGCTGCGTCGGCATGGGCGGCAAGATGGCCTATTGGCGAGACGTGGGGACGGTGGATGCCTATTGGGAAGCCAACATGGAGCTCACCAAGGTATTGCCGGATCTCAATCTGTACGACAAGACATGGCCGATCTGGACGCACCAGGAACAGCTCCCTCCCGCGAAATTCGTTTTCGATGACGAGGAGCGCCGCGGCATTGCGGTCGATTCCATGGTCTCAGGCGGCTGCATCATCAGCGGCGCGCGGATCGAGCGTTCGCTGCTGTTCTCTGACGTCAGGGTCAACAGCTACAGCGAAATCAGCGATTCGGTGATCCTGCCCTCCGTCGAAATCGGGCGTTATGTCAGGCTGAACAAGGTGGTGGTCGACAAGCGTTGCGCCATTCCTGACGGCCTGGAGGTGGGCTTCAATCCGGTTGAGGATGCGAAGCGCTTTTACGTCACCGGAAACGGCGTGACGCTGATCACCCCGGACATGCTCGGACAGCGCATCCATCAAAGCCGATGAGCGATAAGAAACTCGATCTGATATTGTGCTGGCACATGCACCAGCCCGACTATCGGAACTACGTCACGAATGAATATATCCTGCCCTGGACGTATCTGCATGCGCTCAAGGATTACACGGACATGGCCTTCCACCTGGAGAATTGCGAAGGCGCCAAGGCTGTTTTCAATTTTGTGCCCATCCTGCTCGAGCAGCTCATCGACTACGAAGCGCAGTTCTCCTCGGGGAAAATCAGGGATCCATTGCTTGCGCTCCTGGCCAGAGAGGATCTCTTCAACCTGAGCCGCGAGGAGCGCAAGGTCGTCCTCGACAGCTGCTTCAGGAGCAATCATCACAAGATGATCCGCCCCTATCCCGCCTACAGCACCCTGTTCGACGCCTTCAATTTCTTCGATGGCAAGGGGGCGCTGGATTATCTGTCCACGCAATACCTGGGGGATCTTCTGGTCTGGTATCACCTTGCCTGGACCGGGGAGAGCGTGAGAAGGACCCATGAGCCCGTCGCGCGGCTGATGGCGAAAGGCAGCCAGTTCACTTATGAGGACAGGAAAACGCTTTTCGATCTCATCGGCGAGCTGATCAAGGGGCTGATTCCCCGCTACAAGGCGCTGCTTGAGGACGGAAAAATAGAGATTTCCACGACGCCCTATTGCCATCCCATCGTGCCGCTTCTGTTGAATTTCGAATCGGCGAGGGAGGCCATGCCCGATGCCCCGCTGCCCAAATGCGGCAGCTATCCCGGGGGGAGAACGCGTGCTCAGCAGCATGTCGCGCAGGCGATCGAGAGCCATCAGGCCAGATTCGGCCGTGCGCCGTCGGGAGTCTGGCCTTCAGAGGGGAGCGTCTCGGATGGCGCGCTGGCCATTTTTTCAGAGGCGGGATTCGAATGGGCCGCAACGGGGGAGGCAGTGCTCGCCAACAGCCTGAAGAAGGCGGGCGCGCTTCCCCAGCGCTCGGAATACCTGTACAAGCCGTACAAAACGGGAAAGATCACCTGCTTTTTCAGGGACGATTATCTTTCCGACAGGATCGGCTTCGAATATTCGAAATGGAACGGCAGGGATGCGGCCAACGATTTCGTGCATCACCTGGAGGAGATCCTGAGGCACAGCCCGGAAGGGGAAAATCCTGTGGTCAGCGTGATACTCGACGGCGAAAATGCATGGGAGTTCTACCCCTACAACGGCTATTATTTCCTCTCCGATCTCTACGAGGCGCTGGCCAATCATCCCGACATCCGCATGCGCACTTTCTCCGAATGCACCCGGCAAGCTGTTCCTCTGCCTTCCGTCGTCGCCGGAAGCTGGGTCTACGGCACGTTCAGCACATGGATCGGCTCCGAGGACAAGAACAGGGGCTGGGATCTGCTTTGCGAGGCCAAGAAAAGCTATGATCACGTCATGGCGAGCGGCCGCCTTTCGGAAAAGGAAAAGGAAACGGCCGAGAAGCAGCTCGCCGATTGCGAGGGGTCGGACTGGTTCTGGTGGTTCGGAGACTACAATTCGGCCATCAGCGTCGCCTCCTTCGACATGCTCTTTCGCCTGAACCTGACCAATCTTTACAGAACGCTCAAGCTTCCCGTACCCAAGGCGCTGGATCGCGTGATCAGCGTCGGCCAGGGGGACCCTGCACTCGGAGGGACCATGCGTCGCTCCGCCTGATTTTTCAAACAAAAGAACCAGAACATGTCAAAATCCGTTTCCCTGCTTCTCGGCGTCCATGCCCACCAGCCCGTCGGGAATTTCAGGCATGTCATCGACGATGCTCAGGCGCGTTGTTACGGGCCGTTCCTGAAAGTGATGCACGCGTATCCCGATTTCAGGTTTTCCATCCATTTCAGCGGATGGCTTTTCGACGATCTCAATAGCCGCTACCCGGAAGACATGAAGCTTCTCAGGGAGATGGTCGAGCGCGGACAGGCCGAGCTTTTCGGCGGCGGGTATACCGAGCCCGTGCTCGCGGTCATTCCCCATCGGGACAGGGTGGCCCAGATCGAGAAGCTCTCCGCTTGTCTTGAGAAGACGCTGGGAAAAAAGCCGGAAGGCGCATGGCTGACCGAGCGGGTCTGGGAAGCCACCGTCGTGCCTGCGCTTGCCGATGCGGGCATTTCCTACACCACCGTGGACGACTACCATTTCCTGTGCAGCGGCAAGAAGGCAGAGGAGCTGGACGGCTTTTACACCACGGAAGAAGACGGCAGGCAAATCGACCTTTTCCCGATATCGGAAGCGCTGAGATACAGGCTGCCCTTCTATCAGGCGAACGAGGTGGTCGCCTATCTCGAGGGACTCGCGAAAGAAGAGGGCAATCCGGCTGCGATCTATTTCGACGACATCGAAAAATTCGGCATCTGGCCGGAAACCTATGCCTGGGTTTACGAGAAGGGATGGCTGAAAGCCTTCGTGGAAGGCGTGCTTGCCTCCCCGATCATCAAAACCATGCACTATTCGGAATACAGGGAAAAAGCCAAGACGCGCGGCGTGGTCTATCTGCCCACCACGTCCTACATCGAAATGAACGAGTGGACCCTGACCGTGCCTGCCGCTCACCATTATGCCGATCTGATCGAAGAATCCAAGCGTTCGGGAAAGTTCGAGCAGAACAAGGCCTTCCTGCGCGGCGGCATATGGAAGAATTTCTTCAGCCGCTATGCGGAATCGAACTGGATGCACAAGCGCATGCTTTCCCTCTCCGCCCGGCTCGAAGGGCTCAAGAAGGGAAAACGCACGGAAGCAATGAAGGAAGCGCTTTTTGAAGCCCAGGCGAACGATGCCTACTGGCACGGCCTGTTCGGTGGACTCTATCTGCCCCATCTGCGCCGCGCGATCTACGGGGCCATCGTGAGGCTGGAACATCTGCTCGACGAAGCATCCAAACGGGATGCGAAAGAAGTGCGCGACCTGGATCTGGACGGCTTCGACGAAGCCTTCGTCCAGAACGGCATTCAACAGGTCGCAGTCCGGCTGGACGGCAGCGCATCGATATGCGAATGGGACAGCTACAGGCTATCCCACAATTTCGGCGATACCCTGTCGGCCCCTTCCGAGCATTACCACAGGAAAATCCATTTCAACGAGGGAGACACCTATTCGAGCGGCGAAATCGCCAATCCGCACGAGCGCGTGACTTTCAAGGACAGGATCTTGCCCGAAGACGTGAAGCCCAACGAAGGGCCGAAAGCGCTTTTCATGGAAAGATGGATCGCCGGCCCGTCTATCGTCAGGCCCGCCTACAGCCAGGCTATGGACGCTTCCAAATACGGTTTGGCTTTCGAAGCTGCCATGGGAGGCGGCAAGGTGAAAAAGCGCATCAGGCTGGATGGCAATTGCCTCGTCGTCGATTACGATTTCGATGCAGTGGGCAACGGCATGCTGTGCGTCGAGATCAATCTCGCCATGCCGAGCTGCGACGGTCCTGCGGGAAGATACAGGATAGGTGAAGACATCATGGGCGGATTCGGTCAGGAATTGACCGTCCAGAACCTGAAGTCGCTGATTCTCGAGGACGACGTGCTGGGCGGGAAGCTGACGCTGCATATCAATCACGGGATGGGATGCTATGCCAGGCCGCATTTCAGCGTTTCCCAGTCGGAAGGCGGATTCGAGAAGATCATGCAGGCCGTGACGATTTCGCTGAGCTGCCGTCCCGAGGAGATCAAGGGCACGATTTCAATCGCCTTCCAGATCGACTGAAATGCACCTCATCGGCATCGATGTCGGCGGAACGAATTTCAGGGTCGGGGTGTTTTCCGGTCTCGACAAATTGTTCGAGAAGCGCTTCGAGGCGGATTTTTCCGCGCTGTGCAGAACGATGCCGGATGAAGCTCAGGCCCTCATCCTGTCGACGCTGGCGACTGCAATTTCCGAAGCCTTGGCCGATTTTCCCGAGGCGAAGGGGATCGGAATCGGCTTCCCCGGCTTTATCGATCCGCAATCGATGGTTATTGCGAGTTCCCCCAACCTGCCGAACCTTCTGGACGTCGACCTCGCAGGCCCGCTTTCGGAAAAATTCGCGCTTCCGGTCATCGTCGAAAACGATGCGCTTGCCGCAGCCTATGGAGAATCCTTCTTTTGCGGGATATCCAGCCTGATCTATGTCGGGCTCGGCACCGGGGTCGGAGGCGGGCTCGTGCTGAAGGGCGCGCCCTTCCCAGGAGAGCATGGCGTTGCGATGGAAATCGGGCACCTCATCGTCGAGGAAGGGGGCAGGCCCTGCGGATGCGGAAATTGCGGCTGCCTCGAGCAGTATGCTTCAGCTTCCGGCGTCTCTAAATCCTATCAGGAAGCGACCGGGCGGAAATTGCCTGCAAAGGCAGTCGCAGTGCTTGCCGCTCAAGGCGATGAAGCCGCTGTTTCGGCTTTCGATCGGGCAGGTGCGACGATGGGGCGGGCATTGGCCCATATTCTCAAGGTCGTCGATATTCCCCATGTCGTGATCGGCGGGGGCTTGAGCGGATCCTGGCAGCTGATGGAGCAGGCCTTCAGGCAAAGGCTTGAGGCGGACCTCGTCCCCGTGCTGCGCGGAAAGACGAATGTTGCGGTGTCGAAGGCGAAGGACAGCGCAGGCATGTTGGGCGCTGCGCAACTCGCTGGCAATCAGCTCTGAAGGATGGGAATGTCCATGAATTCGGATGGTTTGGCTGAAGCCGCATCGGCCAGCGTATAGCGGTCCAATACGTCGATGAAGGCGGCCCTTGCTTCAAAAAGCACCGATTTCAGATGGCAGGTTTTCGTGATGATGCATTGATCCGTTTCAGGATTGAAGCATTCCAGCAGATCGAAATCGGGTTCGGTTTGTCTCACCACTTCGCCCACCGTGATTTCGTTGGCAGGGCGGGCAAGCCTGATTCCGCCATGCTTGCCTCGTGACGTCGAAATGAAGCCGCTGATGCCCAGATTGTGCACAACCTTGACCAGATGGTTTCTTGATATATTATAAAAATCAGCAAGTTCTGTTATGGTGGCCGCCTGCCCCTCCTTGCGGCTGAGGTAGAGCAGGACACGCAGCGAATAGTCCGAGTAAAGAGTAAGGCGCACGGTGAATTCGATATATATGTTGACAAATGGAGAATCCGAAAATAACATGTATCCAGAATGCATGTTTTAATCACGTCTTCAATTCGATCTTAATCAAGCATTCGACATACCGCAAGTTTTCAATTCAACGGGAGGAATCAAATGAGCAACAGTCTTTACGATAAAATCGGCGGCGAAGCCGCAGTCAATGCGGCAGTGGACATTTTCTACAGGAAGGTGCTGAAGGACGACAGGATCAGCCGCTTCTTCGAGGGCGTCGACATGGACAGGCAAGCGGCCAAGCAGAAAGCCTTCCTCACCATGGCCTTCGGCGGTCCCAACAACTATACCGGTGAAGACATGCGGCGCGGTCATGCCCATCTCGTCGCCAAGGGGCTCAACGACTCCCATTTCGACGCCGTGATGGAAAATCTCGGCGCCACCCTCAAGGAGCTCAATGTGCCTGCCGAACTCATCGCCCAGGCTGCAGCGATCGCCGAGAGCACCCGAGCCGACGTGCTCGGCAAGTGAGCGGAAGCGCATCGTGGTCAAGATTCATTTCGAAGGAAATGCGTACGAATGCAAGGAGAACGAATCGGTTCTAGATTGCCTGACCGGCCACGGTGTGGCTATCCCTTCATCATGCAGGTCGGGCGTATGCCAGACCTGCATGATGAAGGCGCTGGAAGGATCCGTGCCGCCTGAATCACAGAAGGGCTTGAAGCCCACGCTTCAAGCCCAGCATTATTTTCTCGCCTGCTCTTGCCGCCCGGTCGAGGACATCACCGTTGCGCTTCCCGATGCGGGTATGGGGAAAATTTCGGCAACCGTCTTGGGCATCGAGCGCATGAACTCGGACATCGTCCGCGTGAAGCTGGAGCCGAATGCGCCCTTCGAATACAGGGCAGGGCAATACGTGAATTTCTTCAAGGATGCATCGACCGTCAGAAGCTATTCGCTCGCGAGCGTAGCGTCTCTCGACGCATGCATCGAACTGCACGTGCGCAAAATTCCGGAGGGGCGAGTCAGCACCTGGGTGCACGACTGCCTGAATCCGGGGGACATCGTCGACATTTCAGAAGCCGCAGGCGATTGTTTCTACATGCCCGGGAATCCGGAACAGGATCTTCTCCTGATCGGAACGGGTTCAGGCCTTGCGCCGCTTTACGGCATCGTCCGGGATGCGCTTGCGTCAAACCATACGGGGCCCATCCGGCTTTATCACGGCAGTCTGTCCGTAGAAGGGCTCTATCTCATCCAGGAGTTGCGGGATCTTGCGCGCCTTCACGCCAATTTCACCTACACGCCCTGCGTTTCCGAAGGGGAGGCGCCGGACGGATTTTCGAGCGGAATCGTGCTGGATGTCGCATTGAAAGACATCCCCGATCTTTCGGGATGGCGCGTTTATCTGTGCGGCAACCCTGCCATGGTGGACGCTGCGAAGAAAAAGACCTTCCTGGCGGGCGCATCGATGAAGGACATCTACGCCGATCCTTTCGTTCCGGCTCAATCCTGAAATTGAGTTTCTCGCGCGGCTCTGCGTGCCGCTGCGCGTTCTAGAATGATTTGTCGCTCGCCCTGATCCGCTTCGCTCCACATCATGATTTCCGAAATCGACCTGAAGCAGCCCAGGCAGACATCGTTTTCGTCCAGGCAGCAATTGCGCACGCAGGGCGACTCGATCATTGCTTGAGCACCGAGTCATAGGCCGCATCAAGCCTGTCGGGATAATCACGGCTGTAGTGCAGCCCGCGGCTCTCGGTGCGCAGCATGGCGCTCCTGACGATGAGTTCCGCGGTGAGCACGAGGTTTCTGAGTTCCAGCAGATCCTGGCTGACCCTGAAATTGGAATAGTATTCGTCGATTTCCTCGGCGAGCAGCCTGATCCTGTTTTGCGCCCGCTCGAGCCGCTTCCTGGTGCGCACGATGCCCACGTAGTTCCACATGAACCTGCGCAGTTCGGACCAGTTGTGATGGATCACGATTTCTTCGTCGGCGTCGGTGACGCGGCTTTCATCCCAGAGCGGCAATTCGATTGACTCCTGTTTTTGCGCGTTCAGGATGCTGTCTGCTGCAGCTTTCGAGAACACGAGGCATTCGAGCAGCGAATTGCTGGCGAGCCGGTTGGCGCCGTGCAGCCCCGTGCACGCCGTTTCTCCTATGGCATAAAGATTGGGAATGTCGGTTTTGCCGCGAAGATCGGTCATGAGGCCGCCGCATTGGTAATGCGCGGCCGGGACAACGGGAATGGGCTCCTTGGAAATATTGATGCCGAGTTCCAGGCATTTCGAATAGATGGTCGGGAAATGGCTGCGCAGGAATTCGGTCCCCTTGTGCGTCATGTCGAGATAGACGCATTCGATGCCGCGCTTCTTCATTTCGAAATCGATCGCACGCGCGACGATGTCACGCGGCGCGAGTTCAGCGCGTTCGTCGTGCTCAGGCATGAAACGGGTTCCGTCGGGCAGGCGCAATATGCCGCCTTCCCCCCTGAGCGATTCTGAAATGAGGAAGGATTTTTCGCTGGGATGGTAGAGGCAGGTCGGATGGAACTGGATGAATTCCATGTCCGACACCCTGCATCCTGCGCGCCAGCCGATTGCGACGCCGTCCCCGGTTGCCGTATCGGGGTTCGTGGTGTAGAGATAGACTTTTCCGGCACCCCCCGTGGCGAGCACAGTGCTGTCGGCTGCGATGCTCTTTACCCTGTTCTCAAGGGAGTCCAGCGCGTAAAGGCCGAGGCATCTGTTGTCATCGAGGCCAAGCTTGGCAGTCGTGATCAGGTCGATCGCCATGTGGTTCTCGAGAACGGTGATGTTGGGGTTCGCAAGGATGCGTTCGATGAGGGTCCGCTGGACGGCCTGCCCCGTCGCATCTGCGGCATGAATGATCCGCCTGTGGCTGTGCCCGCCTTCCCTCGTCAGGTGAAAGTGGCCGGCTTCAAGCGGGTCGGGCGTGAAGGGGACATGAAGATCAATCAGCCATTGTATGGCATCCGGACCTTCCCTTACGACGTGCCTGACCACTTCCTCGTTGCACAGTCCCGCGCCGGCAATCAGCGTGTCCTTGACATGCGACTCGGTCGAATCGTCCTCGCCGAGGACGGCTGCGATGCCGCCCTGGGCCATGTAGCTTGCGCCGCCCTGAAGGGATTTTTTTGTGATCAGACAGACTTTTTGCTTGTCGGCAAGGCGCAATGCCAGGGAGAGCCCGGCCAGTCCGCTACCGACGATGATCGTGTCAAAGCGCATTCGCTCGAACCCTTTGTTTTATTTCTGTCACAATATATCATGCATTGTCGCGGTTTTTATGAAATCCGGGTGAACTAATAAGCAGGCCGGATTGTCTGTTGTAATGAGAATGCCGCTTCATGATCAATGCCCTGAAAGGTTATACTGAAAACAGTTCCGCTATCAGCCGAATTGAAACTAAATCGAACTACTCAGGGAACCGCATGGAGGACAGGAGCATAGACCAGCAGTTGGTTGAACGGGCGCAGCGCGGCGACAAGCGCGCGTTCGGTCTGCTGGTCGAAAAGTATCAGCGCAAGCTCGCCAGGCTGCTTTCGCGGTTCATTCGCGATCCGGCAGAGGTAGAGGATGTGACGCAGGAAGCCTTCGTCAAGGCTTACCGCGCCCTTCCGACCTTCAGGGGGGACAGCGCCTTTTATACTTGGCTTTACCGCATCGGCATCAACACTGCGAAGAATTATCTGGTGGCACAGGGCCGTCGCGCGCCGACGACGACGAGCCTTGACAACGAGGAGGCTGAAAGCACGGAGGACGGCGAGGGGCTTTGGGAGGTGACGACCCCGGAAAACGAGTTGATGAGCAAGCAGATCGCGCAGACCGTGAACGATACCCTCCAGGGGTTGCCTGACGAGCTCAGGACTGCGATCACCTTGCGGGAAATCGAAGGGCTGAGTTACGAGGAAATCGCGAACATCATGGATTGCCCCATTGGCACGGTGCGTTCCAGGATTTTCCGCGCCAGGGAAGTGATTGCAGAGAAGCTGAGACCGATGTTGGAACCCAGAAAGAACAAGAGGTGGTGAGATGAGAGAGAAAATTTCCATGCTGATGGATGGGGAAATGGACGATGAAGAGGCGGCGTCCCTTGTCTCCAGGATGAAAGCCCAGGAAGAGGACGACTGGCTGTATTACCACATGATCGGCGACGCCATCCGCGACCCGAAAGCCTTCAGGGCGGATATCGGGATGGATTGCAGCGAAGCCATCCATGCCGAGCCCGTCGTCTTGTCGCCATACAAATCACATGCCCACCGGGCGAAGGTTTATGCGCTCTCCGCAGCAGCTTCGTTTGCCGCGGTCATGCTGGTGGGATGGGTCGCGATGCAAAGCCCTTCCGATTCTCCAGTGCCCAAACGGGTCGCGCAGGTCGTGCATCTCGACGTCATCAAGGCCAAGCTGGGCGACTACCTGCTGGCCCACCAGGAATTTTCTCCCGAGTCGGAGACCATGACCTCCAATATCAGGACGGTTTCGGAAACCTACGAGGAACCGGGTAGATGAGGGCTGTCGTTTTCCTGATTTGTTTTGCAGCCAATGTCGTTTATGCCGCAACGCCTATCGATGCACAGGAATCCATCCAGTTATTGAAGAAAATCGCCAACGCGGCGCATCAGGTGGTCTATCAGGGGACCTTCGTGTTTCAGCGAGGCGGGCGCATAGAAAGCACGCGCATCTATCATTTCGTGGATCAGTCAGGCGAGCACGAGAAATTGGTCAGGCTGGATGGGCCGCTGCGCGAGATCATTTTCAACGGCGACGAATTCCAGTTCTATTATCCTGATCAGAAATCCATGATGGCCGAGCGCAGGGCGGTGGCGAGAAGAGGATTTCCCGCGATTCTTCCCGAGCAGCTTCAGACGCTTTCCGACAATTACCAGGTCGAGGACGACGGATCAGAGCGCTTGGCAGGTTACGACAGCCGCGTGCTGCTGCTCACGCCGAAGGACGGCTTCCGCTACGCGCACAAGCTCTGGATAGAGCGCGCGACCGATCTGCTCCTGAAGGCTGCGATGATCGGCAACGACGACCATGTCATCGAGCAATTCGCCTTCACCTACATCAAGATCGGCGGCAACCTGGACAGAAATCTGTTGAAGCCGACCCTGCCTGTGAAAGCTGCCGCCCTTCGCCATGATTCGCAGCAGGGGATGATCCAAAGCGGCTGGGAAGTCGAAAACCTGCCGCCGGGCTTCAAGAAGATTGCGGAAATGAAGCGGCTCTTCCGCGGAAAATCCTATCCGGTGACGCATCTCGTCTATTCAGACGGGATCGTGGCCGTGTCAGTCTTCATCGAACCCTTGAAACCCGGGGCGAGGCCCATGGAAGGCGTGGCCAGTCAGGGCGCGATCAATCTGTATGCCCGTCCCTTCGAGCAGTCGCAGATCACCGTGGTGGGCGAGACGCCCGAGGTGACGGTGAAGCGAATCGGCGATTCCGTGGTCCACAAGGGGCAGCAATGATCGAAACGCGCGCGAAGGTGGTGCATGCAGGACGCGGCATCGCCCTGGTGGAAGCGGAAAACCAGGGAAGCTGCGGCCATTGCGATACCGAGAAGGGCTGCGGCAAATCCGCCATGGGAAAGCTGTTCTGCGCGAATCCCAGAACGTTCGAGGTGATCGACAATCTGGGTTGTCGCGTCGGCGACGAGGTTTCGATCGGCGTGCAGGATGGCGCCCTGCTCAAGGGCGCGGTCGCTGTCTACATGGTGCCGGTGTTCCTGCTCCTTTCGGGTTCCCTTTTAGGCAACATGTGGGGGGACGGCGCGGCTGTTCTCGGAGGGATTGCCGGACTATTGATCGGATTTTCCTGGGCCAGGCATTACAGCGCAGCCAATCGCGGCAACCCGCGCTTTCAGCCGTATATTCTTGAAATTTTTTGAAGCAAGAGGACGCGTCAATGACGAGAATTTATGCCATTATCATTTCCTTTTTCTTGGCGGTTCAGGCCCATGCCCAGAACCTTCCGGACTTCACGCAGATCGTCGAGAAGGAAGGACCGGCCGTGGTCAACATCAGCACGACGCACGTCGTGCATGACTCGGGCGGTTTCCCCAATATGCCCGGCTTGTCCCCGGACGACCCCTTCTACCAGTTCTTCCGGCATTTTGGCCCCCCCCAGGCTCCGCGCGATTACGAGACGCGCTCGCTCGGTTCGGGATTCATCATCAGTGCCGACGGCTACATCCTGACCAATGCGCATGTGGTCGACTCGGCAGACGAAGTGATGGTCAAGCTCAATGACAGGCGGCAGTTCAAGGCGAAGGTGATCGGAGAGGACAAGCGCTCGGACGTCGCGTTGCTGAAAATCAAGGCGGGCAAGCTGCCTGTCGTCACCATTGGGGAACCTTCCAGGCTGAAAGTTGGGCAATGGGTGGTCGCGATCGGCTCTCCGTTCGGCTTCGACAATACGGTGACGGCGGGCATCGTCAGCGCCAAGGGGCGCGCTCTGCCGCAGGAGAATTACGTGCCCTTCATCCAGACCGATGTGGCGATCAATCCGGGCAATTCCGGCGGACCGCTTTTCAACATGGACGGGCAGGTGGTGGGAATCAATTCCCAGATCTACAGCAGGACAGGCGGGTTCATGGGGCTTTCCTTTTCCATACCCATCGATGTGGCCATGAACGTGGTCGAGCAGCTGAAAAGCACGGGGCATGTGACCCGCGGCAGGATGGGGGTCGTGATCCAGGGCGTGAGCCGGGAACTGGCCGATTCCTTCGGCTTGTCCGAACCCAAGGGCGCCCTGATCAGCAAGGTCGAAAAGGGCGGGCCTGCGGAGCAGGCGGGGCTTCAGCCATCCGACATCATTCTGAAGTTCGACGGCAAGGCGATCGGCGAATCCAGGGACCTGCCCAAGATCGTTGCGGCGACGAAGCCGGGCAAGCGCGTCGAGGTCGAGATCTGGCGCAAGGGCAAACTCGTCGAGGTGCCGCTGGTCGTCGGGGAGCTTCCGGCGGACAAGGTCGCCATGACGGAATCCGCGGAACAGAAGAAATCGGACAGGCTCGGGCTTTATCTTTCCGAATTGACGTCCGACCAGAAGAAACAGGTCCAGTCGGACCACGGGCTTGTCGTGACCGGGCTTGACGACGGTCCTGCAGCCCAGGCAGGGGTCGCGCGAGGCGATGTCATCCTGGCGCTCAACAATCAGGACATCGCAAGCGTTGACCAGTTCGAGAAGATTCTCGCGAAATTCCCCAAGGGGAAAGCGATCGCGCTGCTCATCTGGCGGGGCGGAAATTCGATATTCGTCACGATGAAAGTCGGATGACAGAAGGCGCCGAAATCGGCTAGAATAACGCATTGAAATTCAAAGGGCACCTCATCGTGCCCTTTTTTCTGAACATGCAGCATATCCGCAATTTTTCTATCATCGCCCACATCGACCACGGCAAATCCACCTTGGCGGACAGGATCATCCAGCTTTGCGGCGGCTTGTCCGATCGCGAGATGGAATCCCAGGTGCTCGATTCCATGGATCTCGAGCGCGAGCGCGGCATCACCATCAAGGCGCAGACCGCTTCCCTCCAGTATCGCGCGAGAAACGGCGAAATCTACTTCCTGAACCTGATCGACACGCCGGGCCACGTCGATTTTTCCTACGAGGTTTCGAGGTCGCTCGCGGCCTGCGAAGGGGCACTTCTCGTCGTGGACGCATCCCAGGGGGTGGAGGCGCAGACCGTGGCCAACTGCTACACTGCGCTCGATCAGGGCGTGGAGGTGCTGCCCGTCCTGAACAAGATCGATCTGCCTGCCGCTGAACCCGACAGGGTGATCAAGGAAATCGAAGACATCATCGGCATCGACGCGCATGAAGCGGTGAAGACGAGTGCCAAGACCGGGCTCGGCGTGCAGGATGTGATCGAAGAAATCATCGCCAAGATTCCCGCGCCCAAGGGCGATGCGGATGCCCCCCTGAAGGCGCTCATCATCGACTCCTGGTTCGACAATTACGTCGGCGTCGTGATGCTGGTCAGGGTCGTGGACGGGCTCTTGAAGCCGAAGGACAAGATCCTGCTGATGTCGAATAGTCTTTCCTACCTGTGCGAGGACGTCGGCGTCTTCACTCCGAAGTCGATTTCCAGGCAATCGCTCGGCGCAGGGGAAGTGGGCTACGTGATTGCGGGCATCAAGGAGCTCAAGTCGGCCAAGGTCGGCGACACCATCACACTGGCGTCCCGGCCTGCAGCCGAGCCGCTTCCAGGCTTCAAGGAAATCCAGCCCCAGGTGTTCGCCGGACTCTACCCGGTGGAGCCCAACGAATACGATGCCTTGCGCGATGCGCTGGAGAAGCTCAAGCTGAACGACGCATCCCTGCATTACGAGGCCGAGACATCCCAGGCGCTCGGATTCGGTTTCCGCTGCGGTTTCCTGGGGCTTTTGCACATGGAGATCGTCCAGGAGCGGCTCGAGCGCGAATACGACATGAACCTCATCACCACTGCGCCTACCGTGGTGTACGAGGTCGTGACGAAGGACGGCAAGACCACCGAAATCGAGAATCCTTCCAGGATGCCAGAGCCCTCCAAAATAGAGGAGATCAGGGAGCCCATCATCAATGCGACCATTCTTGTTCCGCAGGAATACGTCGGCACGGTGATGACGCTTTGCGTGCAGAAGCGCGGCGTGCAGAGGAACATGCAGTACATGGGCAGGCAGGTGATGCTCAACTACGACATGCCGCTCAACGAGGTGGTGATGGATTTCTTCGACAAGCTGAAATCCGCCAGCCGCGGCTATGCATCGCTCGACTACGAATTCAAGGAATACCAGCCATCCGATCTCGTCAAGCTCGACATCATGATCAACGGGGAGAAGGTGGACGCATTGTCCCTGATCGTGCACAGGTCGAACAGCCAGTTCAAGGGAAGGCAGCTCGCCGAGAAAATGCGCGAGCTCATTCCCAGGCAGATGTTCGACGTGGCAGTCCAGGCCGCGATCGGCTCGAACATCATCGCCAGGGAAACCATCAAGGCGCTGCGCAAGAACGTTCTGGCGAAATGCTATGGCGGCGACATCTCCCGGAAGCGCAAGCTCCTGGAAAAGCAGAAGGCGGGCAAGAAGCGGATGAAACAGGTCGGCAGCGTCGAGATCCCGCAGGAAGCCTTCCTTGCGGTGCTGCAAATAGAAAACAAGTGAGGGGGATATGGATTTTGCTTTGATCATGGTGATCCTGCTGTTCGTGACCGGCGCGATCTGGCTCGCGGACATTTTTTCCTTGAGAAAAAAACGCAAGGCGGGCGAAAAGGAACCCTGGTGGGTCGAGTATCCCAAAAGCTTCTTTCCGGTCATCCTCGCCGTTTTCGTGCTGCGCTCTTTCCTCGTCGAGCCTTTCAAGATTCCTTCGGGTTCGATGATTCCGACCCTGCTTGTCGGCGACTTCATCCTCGTCAACAAGTACACCTACGGCATCAGGATTCCCGTGATCGACAGGAAGGTCATCGACGTCAACGAGCCGCAGCGCGGCGACGTGATGGTGTTCAGGTATCCCTATGATCCTTCGGTCGATTACATCAAGCGCGTGGTAGGCCTCCCCGGAGACACCGTCACCTACCGGGACAAGCATCTCTCCATCAACGGCGTTTCCGTTTCACAGAAGCCGGACGGCAATTACAGCTATGTGGAAGGGGGGCTGAATTACGTCAATCTCGACAGGAGGCAGGAGGATCTCGGCGGTCGCGTGCACGACATCCTGATCAATTCCGAGGAGCCCAACGCCCATCTCGAAGGCGTGCGGGATTTTCCGCACAGGGAGAACTGCACCTACAGCGAGCATGAATTCACCTGCGTCGTGCCCAAGGGAAATTATTTCATGATGGGCGACAACCGGGATGGCAGCAGCGACGGGCGGTACTGGGGCTTCGTGCCGGAGCGCAACGTCGTGGGCAAGGCTTTTCTGATCTGGTGGAATTTCGGCAACCTGAAGCGCATCGGCACGATCATCCATTAGGAGAGGCGATGAGAAGGCAACTTGGCGTCAGTATTACCGGTTTTCTGGTGATTTGCGGAATCCTGGTCGTGGTTTCCGTGCTTGCGATGAAGGTTGTGCCGGCCTATACCGAATACGAGAACATCAAGCGCGATCTGACCGAGATTGCGCACAATCCCGACATGGCCGATGCATCCGACGACGATATCCGGGACGCCTTCACCAAGAAGGCTTCCGTGGACGACGTCACCTCGATCACCGCGCAGGACATCGACATCACCAGGGAGCCTTTGAAGCTTCACGTCAAGTATGGGGTGGACATGCCCATCGTGGCCAATTTCACACTGCATCTCAATTTCGAGGTCAATGCCAAGGGCTCCAAGTAGGATGGATGGGCTCTCATCCAGCCTGGGCTATCAATTTGCGGGTGAGCGCCTGCTCGAGCAGGCGCTCACCCACAGGAGCCATGGCACGCCGAACAACGAAAGATTCGAGTTCCTGGGTGACGGCGTATTGAATTGCATCATCGCCAAGGCGCTTTTTGACGCCTTTCCTGCGCTCCATGAGGGCGATCTCTCCAGAATCAGGGCGAATCTCGTCAATCAGAAGCATCTGTGCGAACTTGCGAATGAAATCGATCTCGGGCGGTATCTGCGGCTCGGCGAAGGGGAAATGAAAAGCGGGGGCAGCAGGCGGCCTTCGATACTGGCGGATGCGCTGGAAGCCGTTTTCGGCGCGGTTTTCCTCGATGGCGGCTTCGATTCGGCAGAGCGCGTCATCAAGAAGCTGTTCGAGAAGTCGCTGAATGAAGTCAGTTCGGATTCGGGCAAGGATCCCAAGACGCAGCTACAGGAATATCTGCAGGCGAGGAAAATGGCGCTTCCCCTTTACCATGTCGTTCAGACGAGCGGCGAGGCCCACAGGCAGTGCTTCGAGGTGGAGTGCCATGTGCCCGGGCTCGGCATCCGCACGCGCGGGGAAGGGGGTAGCCGCCGAAGCGCGGAGCAGACGGCAGCCCAAGAGGCCTACTCGATCGCATCGAAATCATGAGAACGGGATATGTCGCCATCGTGGGCAGGCCGAACGTCGGGAAATCGACGCTGCTCAACCATCTTGTCGGCCAGAAGATCAGCATCACATCCAGTCGCGCTCAGACGACCCGGCACAGAATAACCGGCATATTGACCAAAGATGCGGGGCAATTGATATTCGTCGACACCCCTGGTTTCCAGTTGAAGCATGTGAATGCGCTCAACCGGGCGATGAACCGGAGCGTGAGATCGAGCCTTTCGGAAGTCGACGCCGTCCTGTTCGTGATCGAGGCGCTTCATTTCGACGCCAGGGATGAGAAAGTGCTGGAGCTCCTGCCCAGCGAGAAACCGGTTTTCCTCGTCATCAACAAGATCGACAGGGTTGCCGACAAGGCGAGGCTGCTTCCCTTCATCGCCGAAATGGCCGGAAAATTCTCCTTCAAGGAAATCGTCCCGTTGAGCGCGGAAAAGGAAATGCAGCTCGATGAACTGGTCAAGGCCGTTCTGCCTTCGCTGCCCGAGGGGGAGCCGATTTTCGGGGAAGACGAAATCACCGAAAAGAGCGAGCGCTTCCTTGCCGCCGAGCTCGTCAGGGAGAAGCTCTTCAGGCTGCTCGGGGAGGAGATCCCCTATTCGACCGCAGTCGAGATCGAAGAATTCAAGGTCGAAGGGAATCTGCGGCGCATCCATGCCCTGATTCTCGTCGACAAGCCGGGCCAGAAGGCGATCGTGATCGGGCGGGGCGGCGAGAAGCTGAAGACGATCGCATCGCGCGCACGGGGCGACATGGAGAAGCTTTTCGGAGGAAAGGTTTTCCTGGAAGTCTGGGTCAAGACAAAATCGGGGTGGCTGGACGACGAACGGGCCATCAAGAGCCTGGGTTATGAAGAAGGCTGAGCGGCTCGATTCCAAGGAAGCTTTCGTTCTGCACAGCTATCCTTACCGCGAGACGAGCCTCGTCATCGAGGCGTACACCCACGAGTTCGGCCGGATCGGATTGCTCGCCAAGGGAGCGAGACGGCCGGCATCCGCTTTCCGCGGTCTGCTGCTTCCGTTCCAGCCGCTGCTGCTTTCCTGGTTCGGAAAATCGGAGCTCAGGACCCTGTCGAAAGCCGAGTGGCAGGGCGGGCATCCTGCGCTCAAGGGGATGGCGCTGATCTGCGGACTCTATCTCAACGAGCTCCTGATGAAGCTGCTGCCTCGCGAAGATCCCCACGATGCGCTTTTCGCCAACTACGGACAAACGCTGAAGGCGCTGGGGGAAAATGCAGATCTTGCCGGCATTTTGAGATGCTTCGAAGTCGACCTCTTGAGGGAGCTCGGTTATGCGCCCATGCTCGACTCGGATACTTCAGGCAAACCGCTCGATCCTGAACGGGTTTATACTTACGAACTGGAGCGCGGACCGATGGCGGGCGGGGATCCTGACCGGTCGGTGAGGCTCACGGGCAAGACGCTGCTCGACATGGCGTCCAATGATTATTCGGATCCGGTCACCCAGCAGCAGAGCAAGATGCTCATGCGCATGTTGATCAATCACCATCTCGGCGCCCAGACACTGCATACGCGGCGCCTGCTTCGGGATTTACAGACATTATGATTCAGCTCGGATTCAATATTGACCATATCGCCACCGTCAGGCAGGCGCGCGGGACCCTTTATCCCAGCCCGATCCATGCAGCACTGCTCGCGGAACAATCGGGGGCGGACTCGATCACGCTTCACCTCAGGGAGGACAGGCGCCACATCCAGGACAGGGATGTCGAGATTTTGCGGGAGATCCTGCAGACCAGGATGAATCTCGAATCGGCCGTCACCGAAGACATGATTGCCTTCGCCTTGAAAGTGAAGCCTCAGGACATCTGCCTTGTTCCGGAACGCCGCGAGGAATTGACCACCGAAGGCGGCCTGGACGTTGTCCAGCATTTCGCAAGGGTGAAGGATGCCTGCTCGAGGCTGAAGGATGCAGGGATCAGGGTTTCGCTCTTCATCGATGCCGAGCCTGCGCAAATCGAGGCGGCAGAAAAGGCCGGTGCGCCGGTGATCGAGATCCATACCGGGCATTACGCGAATCTCTCGGGGACCGAACGGGAAAAGGAACTGGAGCGGATCAGGAAAGCTGCCGAAACGGCCGCCTCGATCGGGCTCAGTGTGAATGCAGGGCATGGGCTCGACTATCACAATGTCCAGCCGGTTGCGGCCATTGCCGAAATCATGGAGCTCAACATCGGTCATGCCATCGTCGCGCGCGCCCTGTTCAATGGACTAGCCGAAGCTGTTTCGACCATGAAGAAGCTGATGCTTGAAGCCAGATGATATACGGAATAGGCGTGGACGTCGTCGAGATCAGGCGCATCGAAACGTTGCTTCAGCGTTTCGGGGAACGCTTTTCCAGGCGCATCTTGTCCGGGCGCGAGTGGAGTGAATTCGATCAAGGCGCGAATCCTGCGCGGTATCTCGCCAAGCGCTTCGCGGCCAAGGAAGCGCTTTCCAAGGCGCTTGGCACGGGGATCAGACATCCGGTCGGTTTTTCGGCCATCTCCATCGTCAAGGACGAGCTGGGAAAACCGGACTTTCTTTTTCACGGCGAACTGCTGGCCTATCTTGCCGAACGCGGCATTGCGTCCCATCACCTCAGCATCAGCGACGAGGAAAGCATCGCCTGCGCTTTCGTGGTACTGGAAAAATAAGGAGAAAACATGCCGCTAGGCCCAGTCATGCTGGACGTCAAGGGATTTGAGCTCGCGCCGGAGGAGAAGGAAATGCTGAAGCATCCTTCAACCGGCGGCGTGATACTTTTTTCAAGAAATTTCGAATCCGTCGAGCAGGTGAGGATGCTCTGTTCGTCCATCCATGCCTTGAGGACCCCGCCTCTCCTGATTTCGGTCGATCACGAGGGAGGGCGGGTTCAGCGCTTCAAGGAGGGGTTCACCAAGATTCCTGCCATGCGCGAATTCGGCAAGCTGTGGGATACCCATCCGGCAAGGGCCAAACAGCTGGCGAAAACGGCGGGCTTCGTGCTCGCTTCTGAATTGCGCGCAACCGGCGTCGATTTCAGCTTCACGCCTGTGCTCGACGTCGATTACGGCAATAGCTGCGTGATCGGGGACCGTGCCTTTCATCGCGATGTCGATGCGATCGCCGTGCTCGCCCACAGCCTGATGACAGGCCTCAAGGAAGGCGGCATGGCAAGCGTGGGCAAGCACTTTCCGGGACACGGCCATGTCATGGCGGACTCCCATGTCGACATTCCGGTGGACGAGCGCAGCCTGCAGGACATCCTGGATCAGGACATCGTCCCCTTCAGACAGGCGGTCGATTTCGGACTTTCCGCCGTGATGCCGGCCCATGTGATCTATCCTAAGGTCGACTCGGCCCCTGCAGGCTTTTCCAGAATATGGCTGAAGAAAATACTGAGGGAGGAGCTCGGCTTCGAGGGCGTTATTTTCAGCGACGACCTCAGCATGGAAGGGGCGAAGGTCGCGGGCGGCATCAACGATCGGGCGATGGCCGCGCTGGAAGCGGGCTGCGACATGGTGCTCGTGTGCAACGATCCAAAGGCCGCAGCAGAACTCCTCGACGGGCTCAAATGGGAAATGCCCGCGCTTTCCATGTCGAGACTCGCCAGGATGCACGGCAAGCCGCATCCCAGATCATGGGCGCAGCTCAGGGAAGATGCGCACTATATCGAGGCGGTGAGAATGGTCGCAACGATCGGCATGAAGGCCGGGGAGCTCGCGCTTTGAGCCATAATCACGATCATCACCACGACCACGATTATTCAAGGGCGTTCGGCATCGGGATCGCGCTGAATACGGTTTTCGTCTGCCTCGAGCTGTTTTTCGGGTACAGGGGGCATTCTCTCGCCCTAACCGCCGATGCGGGCCACAATTTCAGCGACGTGCTTGCGCTTGCCGCAGCCTGGGGCGCTGCGGTGCTCTCGAAGCGGATTCCGTCGAGCCGCTATACCTATGGACTCAGAAGTTCTTCCATACTTGCCGGACTCTTCAATGCCGTCTTGCTGCTCGTGGTGACGGGCGCCATCATCTGGGAGGCGATGGGAAGGCTCAGCCATCCGGAGGCGGTTTCAGGGGAAACGGTCGTCACGATTGCGCTTATCGGTTTCCTGATCAATCTCGTGACGGCTACGATGCTCCATCACGGGCACGAGCACGATCTCAACATCAGGGCCGCCTTCATCCACATGGCTTCCGATGCTGCAGTCTCTTTAGGCGTCGCGCTGTCCGGCGTCGCCGTGCTTTACACGGGTTATGTCAGGCTGGATCCCCTGGTGAGCCTCTTCATCTCCATGGCCATCGTTTACGGCACCTGGGATCTCTTGAAGGATTCGGTGGGGCTTGCCTTGCACGCCGTGCCGGAAAACATTGATCCTCAGGGTGTCAGAAGCTATCTGGCCGCGCTCCCCGGCGTTCATGAGGTGCACGACCTGCACATCTGGGGAATGAGCACGACGGAATCCGCGCTCACGGCCCATCTCGTGATGCCGCAAGGGCATCCCGGGGATGCCTTCATGTCGAAGATATCGGCGGATATTCACGACCTTTTCCATATCGGGCATGCCACGATCCAGATCGAAACCGGGGACCCTGACCATCCCTGCGTGCTTGCCCCGGAGCATCTCGTCTGAAATGAAATTCTCCGGCAATTGCAGAATATGTTCGAGGCTCTCGGATTTTCTCGACGAGGTCTCAAAAGCGCATCCAGATTACCATGCCAAGCCGGTTCCCCCCTTCGGCGATCCTTTCCCGAGACTGCTTATCGTGGGGCTCGCGCCAGGTCTGCACGGGGCGAACAGGACGGGTCGGCCTTTCACAGGGGATCACGCAGGCATCCTGCTTTACGAGACGCTCTACAAATACGGCTATTCGAACCAGCCTATGTCCGAAAAGGGCGACGGTTTGACATTGAATGGATGCAGGATCACCAATGCGGTGAAATGCCTTCCCCCCCAGAACAAGCCCGAGCCTGCCGAAATCAGGCAGTGCAATGCCTATCTTTCCGCGGAGATTGCAGAGCTCGATGAGGGGGCATCCATCCTCGCGCTGGGCACGATCGCCCACAACGCTGTGCTTTCCTCCTTGAGGCTGAAACCGAAAGACCATCCTTTCGCGCACGGCAATATCCACGACCTCGGTAAACATACCCTCCACGACAGTTACCATTGCAGCCGGTACAATACCCAGACGAAGCGCCTCACACGCGAAATGTTCGAGGAAATATTCGAGGAGATAGGGAGGAAAGCATGCCGTACGTCAACATCAGGATAGCCGGGAAGCTTACCCGCGAGCAGAAAAGGAAAATCGCGGAAGAATTCACGGACACGCTGGAGCGGATCGCTGGAAAACCGGCCTCCTACACGTATATCGCCTTCGACGAGATGCCCGACGAGAACTGGGCGATAGCCGGGAAGCTGCTCGACGAGGAAGACTAGCTTGGATCTCAGGGGTTTCGCCGCCACACTGCCGATCAAGCCGGGCGTCTACCGCATGATCGACAAGGCGGGGGAAGTGATCTATGTCGGCAAGGCCAAGGCGCTGAGAAAGCGGGTATCCTCCTACTTCCAGAAAGGCGAATTGTCTCCGAGGATAGCGCTGATGGTCTCGAAGATCGCCAGCATCGAGACCACGGTGACCAGGACTGAAGCCGAAGCGCTGATCCTGGAGAACAATCTCATCAAGTCGCTCTCGCCAAGATTCAACATCCTGTTCAGGGACGACAAGTCCTATCCCTACATCGCCTTGTCGAACGTCGAATTTCCCAGGCTGTTCTATTACCGGGGCGCGCTCGACAAGAAGGGCAAGTATTTCGGCCCTTTTCCGAATGCATGGGCGGCCAAGGAATCCATCCAGCTGCTGCAGAAGCTCTTCAGATTGAGGACCTGCGAGGACAGCGTCTTTTCGAACCGATCGAGACCGTGCCTGCTCCATCAGATCCGCCGCTGCAGCGGGCCGTGCGTCGGCCTCGTATCGAAGGAATCCTATGGCCTCGACGTGAAGGCTGCGGGAGATTTCCTGAGCGGCAGGCAGAGCGAAGTGCTCCTCGGAATCGAGGAGCGGATGATTGCCGCGTCCAATAGGCTGGATTTCGAGCAGGCCGCTGCGTACCGCGACCAGATGCAATCCTTGAGGCGCGTCCAGGAGAAGCAGTACGTTTCCAGCGGGAAAGCCGTGGACGCCGACGTCGTCGCCTGTTCAGTCATGGGGGATTCGGCATGCGTCAATCTCGCGATGATCAGGGGGGGGCAGCATCTCGGGGACAGGAGCTTTTTTCCGAAAAATGCGGCCGGAAGCGCTGTTTCGGACGTGCTCGAAGCCTTTCTTTCGCAGCATTATCTTTCCCTTCCGCCGCCGCCTTTGCTCGTCCTGAACGGCGAGATCGATCCCGGACTGATCGGGGAAAAGGTCCAGGTGATGAACCATCCCGTCGGCGAGAAGAAGGTTTGGCTTGACATGGCCATTGAAAACGCGAAACTTTCCCTCCAGAGGATGATGGGGGAAAAGCTCGGGCAGGAGGCGAGACTCGAGGCATTGCGGGCTGCATTGAATCTTCCGGATGCGCCTTCACGGATAGAATGCTTCGACGTCAGCCACACCCGAGGGGAAGCGACCGTCGCATCCTGCGTGGTCTACGACAAGCTTTCCATGCAGCGCAGCGAATACCGGAGATACAACATCGATGGCATTCCGGGAGACGATTACGGCGCGTTGAAGCAGGCATTGAAGAAGCGCTACGGGAAGGGGGACGGGATCGTTCCGGACCTCATCCTGATCGACGGCGGAAGCCTTCAACTGGATGCGGCAAGGGCTGCGCTTGTCGAACTTGGTATCTGCGGAGTTGAAATGCTCGGCATCGTCAAGGGGGAAGGCCGGCGAGCCGAAAACGACAGGATCGTTTTCAGCGGAGGGCAAAAACCGCTACAATTGGAGCGGGACAATCCGGGGCTCCTGCTCGTCCAGGAGATCAGGGACGAAGCCCATCGCTTTGCGATTGCCGGGCATCGCGCAAAAAGGGGAAAAGCCAGAACCACATCGACGCTCGAGGAAATAGAAGGGATCGGGGCGAAGAGGAGGCAAAGGCTGCTTGCGCGCTTTGGAGGCCTGCAGGGAATGCGCTCGGCGAGCATAGAGGAACTGGAGCAGACGGACGGGATCAGCCGTGCGCTTGCGGAGAAAATATACCGACATCTACACTGAATGCCCTATACCATTCCCAATCTGCTCACCTGGCTCAGGATCCTCCTGATCCCGATCTTCGTCGGCATGTTCTATTTTCCAGATTCAATGGTCTCCCCGGAACACAGGAACATTTTTTCGGCTCTGGTCTTCCTCTTCGCGTCGCTCACGGACTGGCTCGACGGTTATCTCGCGAGGATGCTCGAGCAGACTTCAAGCTTCGGCGCATTCCTGGATCCTGTCGCGGACAAGCTGATGGTTGCGGCCGCGCTCATCGTCCTGGTCAAATTGGGCAGGGTGAACGATCTCATTTCATTCATCATCATCGGGCGGGAAATCGCGATATCGGCCTTGCGCGAATGGATGGCGAAGATCGGGGAGTCCAGGAGCGTCGCGGTTTCCTTCATCGGCAAGGTCAAGACGGCATCCCAGATGGCCGCCATCCTGCTGCTGCTCTACAATGGGAGCATATTCGGGCTGGATTCCATGTGGGTGGGCTCCTGGCTGATCTATATCGCAGCGCTCCTGACCCTGGTTTCGATGTTCTATTATCTCAGGATGGCAATTCCCTACATGTCCGAGCCTTGACAAAAGGCGGGGCCACTTTATAATAGCGTCTCTTTCAAGCGGGAATAGCTCAGTGGTAGAGCACAACCTTGCCAAGGTTGGGGTCGCGAGTTCGAACCTCGTTTCCCGCTCCATTCTTCGAATTCCCTTTCAATTACATCGGCTGGTCAGCCATGGCGCTCGCCTGTGCAAAGGGAGGCGAAAAACCTCACAGTGCGCCGACCGGGTTCCGTATGCAATAATCTTCGACTGATTTATTCATTCATCCCTGATAGAATGCAATCCAGCTGGCTTTTTGAAGTTTGAACTTGAAGAGTATGCGTTCATGAAAAAAATTCTGGTAACGGGAGGAGCCGGCTTCATCGGTTCGGCAGTGGTGAGACAGTTCATCAACGACACACCCCATGGCGTCGTCAACGTCGACAAGCTGACCTATTCCGGAAATCTGGAATCGCTGGAAACCGTTTCCGACAATTCGAGATATCGATTCGAAAAGGCGGATATTTGCGACATTGAGGCCATCAGCGCGATTTTCGACCGACACGAGCCTGATTGTATCATGCATCTTGCGGCGGAATCCCACGTGGACCGCTCGATTTCCGGGCCGCTCGAATTCATGCAGACCAACATTCTCGGCACCTATACGCTGCTGGAAGCGTCAAGAAACTACTGGCAGAAGCTGCCTGAAGGCAAGCGCAACCAATTCAGATTCCATCACATCTCCACCGATGAAGTTTACGGAAGCCTGGGTGATCAGGGCTACTTCACGGAAGACACCCCTTATAGCCCCAATTCGCCCTATTCGGCCAGCAAGGCCTCATCCGACCATCTGGTCAGGGCATGGCACCATACCTATGGGCTTCCCGTGGTGACCACGAACTGTTCCAACAATTACGGTCCCTACCATTTCCCGGAAAAGCTGATTCCCTTGATGATCCTGAATGCGCTGCAGGGAAAGCCCCTCCCCGTCTATGGCAAGGGAGAAAACGTCCGCGACTGGCTTTTTGTGGAAGACCATGCACGTGCGCTCAGGCTTGTGCTGGAAAAGGGCAGGATAGGGGAGACCTACAATGTCGGTGGGAGATGCGAGAGGAGCAATCTTGATGTGGTGAACTCGATTTGCGCCATCCTTGACGAACTGTTTCCAGGAAAAGCGCCGCATGCATCGCTGATCGCTTTCGTGAAAGACAGGCCGGGGCACGATTTCCGTTATGCGATCGACGCATCGAAAATCGAAAGAGAGCTCGGCTGGCTGCCTCAGGAGACTTTCGAGTCCGGGATCAGGAAAACCGTCGAGTGGTATATCGACAATCCTGAATGGGTGAATCACGTCACAAGCGGGTCGTACCGGCACTGGGTGGAGGAGCATTACGGGAAATGAAGGGCATCATACTTGCGGGCGGGTCGGGGACCCGTCTTTATCCTGTGACCCAGGCGATATCGAAGCAGATGCTGCCGATATACGACAAGCCGATGATCTACTATCCGCTGTCCACATTGATGCTGGCCGGGATCAGGGAGATATTGATCATTTCCACGCCCCAGGACACGCCCCGGTTCGAGCAGCTTCTGGGCAACGGCCATTCCTGGGGATTGGAGCTTTCCTATGCTGTTCAGCCCTCCCCTGACGGGCTTGCCCAGGCTTTTTTGATCGGGGAGGAATTCATCGGGCAGGATGCCTGCGCGCTGGTGCTGGGCGACAACATCTTCCATGGTCATGAATTCGCCTCCGATCTTCAGTCGGCCGCCGGGAAGGAGCAGGGCGCGACCGTATTCGCCTATCCGGTGCACGACCCGGAGCGCTACGGGGTGGTCGAGTTCGACAGGAACGGGCGCGCCATCAGCCTCGAGGAAAAGCCCGCGCGGCCGAAATCGCGCTATGCAGTGACCGGCCTGTATTTCTACGACAACGACGTCATCGGCATTGCCAAATCGATCAGGCCCTCAAGCAGGGGCGAACTCGAGATCACCGACGTCAACCTGCATTACCTGGCAAAAGGCCTGCTCGAGGTGCAGAAAATGGGCAGGGGCATGGCCTGGCTCGATACCGGCACGCACGAATCGCTGCTGGAAGCGTCCTTGTTCATCGAAACCCTGGAGAAGCGGCAGGGTTTGAAGATATGCTGTCCGGAAGAAATCGCCTACAGGATGGGGTACATTTCGCCGGAAGCGCTCGAAGCGCTGGCCCTGCCCCTTTCGAAAAACGGTTATGGACAATATCTCCTGGGGCTCCTGAAGGAAGACGTCTAGTGAAAGTCATTCCAACCTCCATCCCGGACGTGCTGATCATCGAGCCCAGGGTGTTCGGGGACGATCGAGGATTTTTCTTCGAAAGCTACAACGAGCGGGATTTCGAGAGCGCGACCGGAATCAGGCCCCACTTCGTTCAGGACAATCACTCGAAGTCCGCGAGAAATGTGCTGCGGGGACTGCACTACCAGATCAGGCAGCCCCAGGGGAAACTGGTCAGGGTGATTTCCGGGGAAGTATATGACGTCGCCGTCGACATCAGGAAGGGTTCCCCTACGTTCGGCAAGTGGACGAGTGCAATCCTTTCCGCCGAGAACAAAAGGATGCTCTGGATACCCGAAGGATTCGCCCACGGCTTTCTGGTGCTCTCCGATGCGGCCGAAGTCCTTTACAAGACGACAGATTACTGGTTTCCGGAGCACGAGCGGACCATTTCATGGAACGACGCCGATCTTTCCGTAGGCTGGCCATTGGAGTGCGACGTGCCCGTTCTTTCCGGGAAGGACGGGCAAGGCAGACCGTTCAGGGAGACTGATCTTTTCGAATGAACGTCCTGCTCCTCGGAAAGAACGGCCAAGTGGGATGGGAACTCGCGCGCACGCTTGCCCCGCTTGGGCATGTCGTGGCATTGAACAGCCTGGAATTGAATCTTGCCGACCCGGACGCCATCAGGGGGAAAATCCGGGAACTTGAACCCGAAATCATCGTCAATGCCGCAGCGCATACGGCTGTCGACAAGGCGGAATCCGAGCCCGATCTTGCAATGAAAATCAATGGTGATGCTCCCGGTCTTCTCGCCGAAGAGGCGAGAAGGCTGGATTCGCTTCTGGTACATTACTCGACCGACTACGTCTTCGACGGGAAGAAACAGGGCTGCTACAGCGAAAACGACCCAACCCGCCCGCAGAATGTCTACGGCAAAACCAAGCTCGCAGGAGAAGAGGCCATCCGGGCAAGCGGCGCAAAACATCTTATTTTCAGGACGAGCTGGGTATACAGCATGCGCGGCCGGAATTTTCTTTTGACCGTGCTGCGCCTTGCGCAGGAACGCGAAGAGCTCAAAGTCATCGACGACCAGATCGGCGCTCCGACCTGGTGCAGGATGATTGCAGAGGCCACATCGCTCGCCATCGCTAGATTCCAGGGAGACCTTTCCGGCACCTACCACATGACTGCAGGCGGCTCGACGAGTTGGCATGGATTCGCTGCTGCCATTCTCGAATTGTCCGGCATCGAGAAGAAACCTGCGCTCACCCCCATCCCGACAGAAGACTATCCACTTCCGGCGACAAGACCGCAAAATTCGGTCCTGTCCAACGAAAAACTGCAATCCAATTTCGGGCTCCTGCTCCCCGATTGGAAAGCTGCCCTCGAGCTTTGCCTCGATGCGCCGGGCTCGTAGTGATCGCGGAAGAGAATGGGTTCGCTTTCGAATGAATCATTGAGCCTTTCTAGGATGTTGCCCATGGTGGCTTCCATCGCCAGATCCGCAGGGCAGAAGGTTATGGAGATCTATCGCGATGGGATTATTGGCACTTTCAGGAAAGGAGACGGCTCACCGCTTACCGAGGCCGATCTCGCATCCCACCGGATCATCGTCAGGGAGTTGGAAGGAATAGAACCGCACTGGCCGATACTTTCGGAAGAATCTGCAGCTGTTTCATTCGATGAAAGGCGGCATTGGAAAAGATACTGGCTTGTCGATCCATTGGATGGCACCAAGGAATTTCTCGGGAAAACAGGCGAATTCACGATCAACATCGCCCTGATCGAAGAGCGCTTTCCCATTCTGGGCGTTATCTATGCGCCTGCGATCGGAAAAATCTACTATGCTGCAAGGGGAATAGGGGCTTTTTGCGAGATGGACGGAAAAGTTGAAAGATTGGCCGTTGCGCAGCGGTGCGGCGCAAAAATCAGGGTCGTTGCGAGCAGGTCGCACAGGGGGGAGAAGCTCGATGCCTTTCTCGAAAAGATAGGCGAGTTTGAGGCAGTTTCCATGGGAAGCTCCCTCAAATTCTGCATGATCGCAGAAGGCTCTGCCGATATTTATCCGAGACTTTCCACCACCATGGAATGGGATAGTGCGGCAGCGCAATGCATCGTCGAGGAGGCTGGAGGACAAGTCGTTGATCTTTTGGGAAATAGGCTGCAGTATAATAAGATTGATCTTCATAATCCGGAGTTTATGGCTTACGGCAGTGAGCCAGTTGCAAGACTCGTATATAATACGCCTAACGCCTAACGCCTAACGCCTAACGCCTAACGCCTAACGCCTAACGCCTAACGCCTAACGCCTCATGCTTATACCCTTCATTCTTTCTGGCGGTTCCGGGTCTCGTCTGTGGCCGGTTTCCCGCGAATCGCACCCCAAGCCATTCATGAAGCTGCCTGATGGAAAAAGCTTGCTGCAAAAGACGTTCTCAAGGGCCGCATCGCTGGGCGAAATTTCCGAGATACTGACGATCACGAACCGTGAGTATTATTTCAAGAGCAGGGATGAGTACCAGGAAACCAAGAAGGCGCATCCAAGAATATGCGACACGTTTCTTCTGGAACCCTTCGGCAGGAATACGGCTGCTGCCATTTTGCTTGGAGCGTTTGACGTTTCATCAAGACATGGCGATGATTCACTGATGTTGGCGATGCCGGCCGATCACTTGATCGAGGATATGGAGTCATTCAAGCATGCGGTTGAACAGGCGGCAAATCTTGCAAAGACGGGAATGTTGGTTACTTTCGGCATCGTTCCGGATTCTCCTGAGACTGGATTCGGCTACATTGAAATGGGTGAATCCTGTGACGATGAGGGTTCGAGGCGGGTGAGCCGGTTTGTTGAAAAACCTTCCGGCGAGAAGGCGGCTGAATATGTCGAATCCGGGAACTACCTCTGGAATTCGGGCATATTCTGCTTTTCTGCAGGGAAGGCGATTGAAGAGTTCGAAAAACATTCGCTCGAAATCTATCGTGCTACTTTGAAATGCTGGGAGTCGACTGGACGTGAAGGTGCGATGGCCGAGATAGATCCCGAAACATTTTCCGACGTTCCTGAGGATTCTTTCGATTATGCGGTGCTTGAGAAATCGAGAAATGTGGCTGTTGTGCCGGCCAGTTTCGGTTGGAGCGATATCGGTTCCTGGAATGCGCTGAGCGATCTTGTTGCCCCGGACCATGAGGGAAACCGTGTCGTCGGCGAAGCATTGCTTCAGGACGTCTCAAACACCTATGTGCAGAGCGAGGGAAGGCTTGTTGCTGCAATAGGCGTGGAAAATCTTTTGATAGTCGACACGACGGATGCGTTGCTCGTGGCTGACCGGAACCATGCGCAGGATGTTAAAAAGATAGTGGGGCAATTGAAGAGCATGGGGCATGAAAGCCACAAGCTGCACCGTACAGTGCATCGCCCCTGGGGAACCTATACCGTGCTTGAGGATGGACAGAACTTCAAGATCAAACGCATCGTGGTGAAACCTGGTGCTTCCCTGTCCCTTCAGATGCATTACTACAGGAGTGAGCACTGGATCGTGGTTTCGGGTGCCGCTGAAGTGGTGAACGATGACAAAACCTTGCTGGTCAGGACGAACGAGTCGACCTATATCCCGGCCGGACACAAGCATCGCCTTTCCAATCCCGGCATCGCCGATCTTGTCATGATCGAGGTGCAGAGCGGGGAATATCTCGGTGAGGATGACATCGTTCGTTTCAGTGACGTCTATGGGCGGAAATGATATTGTTCATGAATGTGTCGCTGATTTTTCTGGAAACAGACTGCAATAAAAAAGGATGACCTCCGCAATCCTGATGCTACGATTTGATTTGGCAATTTCGACTTTGCGAACTGCTTGATTGACATTCATGACTTCTTTCAAGTAAAGTCGAAAAATTGTTTGAGGGGGGGTGATGTCGGTTTTCATTCGTTTAATTCTGGCGGCGGCTGTGCTTGCCTTTTCGTCAGCGCATGCAGTGGATATGCCTGTAGTGTTACCCACCTCGAATACTTCGGTTTTGTCCATTGGCGGCTCTGCGAGTCAGGATGCGGCTGCTTCGAATCAGAATGCAACTTCGGGTGCGGGTGCTAAATTTAAGGCTCCCAGGCTTCCGGAACCGAAAGTTGCCTTTCCTCCCGTCGAAGAAACCGAATTCCAGAAATTCGTCGCGGAGTCGATCGGAAAAAAACTTCCGCTCTACGGCTATGATGCATTCAACGCAGCGCCGACCACATTCGCTCCCGTAGACCATATTCCGGTAACCCCGGACTATGTTGTTGGGCCTGGTGACGAGATAGACATCAGGGTGTGGGGGCAAATCGATGCGAACCTTCATGCCGAGGTCGACCGGCTCGGGCAAATCTATATACCCAAGGTTGGGAATGTCAATGTCGCCGGGATCAAATACCAGGATCTGAAGGGCTATCTCAAGAATGCGATAGGCAGAAACTTCAGGAATTTCGACATCGAAGTCAATCTGGGACAATTGAGATCCATACAGATTTATGTTGTCGGACAGGCGAGGCGTCCGGGAAGCTATACAGTGAGTGCGCTTTCGACCCTGGTGAATGCGATTTTCGCTTCCGGTGGGCCTTCGTCCAAGGGTTCGATGCGCCACATCCAGCTCAAGCGCGGCGATGCTGTTGTGACAGAATTCGACCTCTACGATTTTCTGCTAGGTGGAGACAAGTCGAAGGACGCCAAGCTTCAGGCCGGGGATGTCATTTATTTCCCGCCTGTCGGGCAGGAAGTCGCGATCACAGGAAGCGTCAACAATCCTGCGATTTACGAACTGAAGGACAAGTCCGATCTTGCGAGCATCATCAACATGGCAGGTGGCCTCACGACGACTGCTGCAGGACAGCGGGTCGAGGTGGACAGGATAGACGATCACAAGAACAGGATGGTCGCGGATTTCGATCTCGACAAGAATGGGCTTGCGCGCCAGATCAAGGACGGGGATCTGGTCAAGGTCTTTTCGATATCGCCGAAATTCGAAAATGCAGTGACCCTGAGGGGGAATGTGGCCTATCCGTTCAGGTATTCCTGGAAGAAAGGGATGAGGATATCCGACCTGATCCCGGACAAGGATGTGCTCGTCACGCGCGACTATTGGCTCAGGAAAAACAGAATCGATTTCGATAATACAAAGATCACTGCGCTGCAGGAGACGAGGACCGCGCTTTCAGGAATCAATTGGGATTATGCGGTGATCGAAAGGTTCGACTGGAAGAACCTGAGATCCAGATTGGTCCCATTCAATCTCGGGCGAGCTGTCCTCGACCGCGATCCTTCGCAGAATCTCGAACTTCAGCCTGGGGATGTCGTCACCGTTTTTTCAACGAACGACGTGCAGGTCCCGGTCGAGAAGCAATTCAAGCTCGTGACGATCGAAGGCGAAGTGAAAAACGGGGGGGTCTACCAGGCGATGCCGGGAGAGACCCTGCGACAGCTCGTGGCGAGAGTGGGCGGGCTCATGCCGGATGCCTATCTTTTTGGGGCGATATTCACGCGGGAATCTACAAGGAAATTGCAGCAACAGCATCTTGAAGAATCGATAAACAAGATGGAGCAGCAAGTCAGGCGAAGTTCCGAAAAGACTGCTCTGGGCGCGATGGACCAGAAAGCTCTGGAGGCGGCGAAATTCCAGGCCCAAAGCCAGCAGGCCGCCCTTGAGAAGCTGCGCCAGATGAAGGCGACCGGAAGAATTGTGCTGGAGATACCTGCTGGTGAGAGTTCGGTTTCCGACATTCCTGATATCGCTCTGGAAGATGGGGATAAGCTCTATATTCCTGCCATTCCCTCCACGGTTGGTGTGTTTGGCGACGTATACAACGAGAATAATGCATTTTTCTACAAGGCATCGAAACGGGTGTCGGATTATCTCGATCAGGCCGGCGGGGCGACAAGGGATGCGGACACGGGACGGATTTTCGTGCTGAGAGCGGATGGGTCGGTCATCAGCAGCCAGATGAGCCGCGGAATTTTCTCTTCCAGCTTCAATAACATGCAGCTGATGCCCGGGGATGCGGTTGTCGTTCCAGAGAAGCAAGACAAGACGCCTTTTGTCAAGAGTTTCGTCGACTGGACGCAAATTCTCCTCAATATGGGCGTGGGTATCGCGTCCTTGAAGGTCATCGGGGTGATTTAAGAACGTGAGGAGTGAGGCGTTAGAGGTGATGTGTCGGAGTCAGAGGTGAGGGTGCATCATCGGCTGGAGGCATGGCAGGAGGCAATGGCGCTGGCCGAGGAGGTTTACCGACTGACATATGGTTTCCCTAAGGAAGAAGCCTACGGTTTGACGAGTCAGATGCGGCGTGCGGCGGTTTCCGTTCCAAGCAATATTGCTGAAGGGGCTGCCAGGGGAAGCAACAAGGAATTTCTGCATTACCTACTGATAGCCAGAGGCTCGCTCAGCGAGCTTGATACTCAACTTCTTTTGGCCGATAGATTGAGTTATCTGAGCGAAAAAGAATCTACGATGGTTCAAATTGAAAAGGTGTTTGCCTTGCTTGGTGGGCTGGTGAAATCCGTGAAGAGTAAGGCGTTAGGAGTAAGGGAAGGAAATGAAGAGTGATGAGTAGAATGAGAATCGTGAGGAGTAAAGTGTCAGGTGTGAGGGGGGCAGACCTTAGTGCTTGCCTCTTTACGCCTTTCTCCTCCCGCCTTACCCCTCGCTCTCTTTCCCGGATTGAAAAATGGTAGAAACTGACAACATGGATATTCATTCCGGGGAAGAAGAGATCGATGTACTTGATCTCCTGATTGTTCTTGCGAAGCACAAAAGGATGATTTTCAGGGCCACTGCGGCCGTTGCGATCCTCACTGTGATCGTCTCTCTTCTTCTTCCGAATATTTACACGGCCTCTACGACCATACTGCCACCCCAGCAGAATCAATCGAGCGCAGCCGCCATGCTCGGGCAATTGGGTGCGCTCGCCGGAATGGCAGGGGTCAATGTAAAGAACCCTTCGGATATGTACATAGGCATGCTCAATAGCAGGAATGTCGAAGACAATCTGGTGAAGCGTTTCAACCTGAAAACGCTGTACAAAACAGACATGGAAGGATTGGCCAGGAAAGCACTGGAGCAGAACACGGTAATTGCCGCTGGCAAGGACGGCTTCATCAAGATCGAATTCTCTGACAAAGATCCGAAGCGCGCGTCCGAGATAGCGAATGCCTATGTGGACGAACTCGACAGATTGACTTCAAACCTCGCTGTGACCGAGGCGTCCCGGAGACGGCTCTTCTTCGAGAAGCAGTTGAATATCGTGAAAGACAGTCTTTCGAAGGCCGAATTCGATTTGCAAAAGCTGCAGGCCAAGGCAGGATTGATTCAAGTCTACCCGCAAGAGCAGGAGATCGCCGAATCGAATGCGAAACTGCGAGCGCAGATCGCAGCCAAAGAAGTCCAGCTTTCCGCCATGCAGGTTAGCGCGACACCCAGTAATCCGGAATACATTCGACTCCAGGTCGAAATCAACAGCCTGAAGAAAAAGCTGGATGGCGCGGACGGAGGAAACGGCTTCGATCCTTCCATGTCGAAAGAAAGCCTCGAATACATTGATAAATTCAGGAACGTCAAATACAACCAGGCCGTTCTCGAGATGCTTTACAAGCAGTACGACCTTGCGAAGATCGACGAAGCCAAGGATTATCCCATGATTCAGGTGCTCGACAAGGCAATTCCCCCCGAGAGGAAATCGAAACCCAAACGCGCACTCATCGTGATCCTGTCTACCATAGTGGCCTTTTTCCTGTCCGTATTCTATGTTTTTCTCAAGGAAGCAGTGGCAAAGCTATCAAATGACCCGGGAAGGTCGGGGAAATTCGCTATGCTGAGCGATCTTGCTTCTATGAAAAGGAAGAAGTTGTAAATTGTGGGGTACAGTTTCCTAACGCCATTATGATCATCCCGCTCATTCTATCCGGCGGATCCGGCTCCCGTCTTTGGCCGGTATCCAGAGAGTCTCATCCAAAACCTTTTATGAAGCTTCCGGATGGCGAGAGCCTGCTCTTCAAGACTTTTTGTAGGGCTGCGTCGATCAAGTCAGTTTCTGAAATATTGACGGTTACCAACCGTGAATATTATTTCAAAAGCCACGATGAATTCCTGAATGTCGGGAAGCGGTATGTCGGTGTGTCGGATACCTATCTTCTCGAACCGTTTGGACGCAATACTGCTGCTGCCATCCTGCTTGGCGCACTCGACGTATCGGAGAAACATGGACCGGAAACAGTTGTATTGGCCATGCCTGCCGATCACCTGATCGAGGACTTCGAGGCTTTTGGCCTGGCCGTCGAACGGGCCGCGAGGCTTGCCATGTTGGGCAAGCTGGTTACATTTGGCATCGTGCCATGTTTCCCAGAGACCGGATTTGGCTATATCGAAGGCGGCGAACCTTGCGATGATGCAGGATCGAAGCTGGTGAAGCGGTTTGTGGAAAAGCCCGCGAGGGAGAAAGCTGCTGAATATGTCGAGTCGGGAAAATTTTTCTGGAATTCGGGGATTTTCTGTTTCTCGGCCGGTAAAGTCATAGAAGAATTCGAGCGCCATGCTCCGCATATTCACAGCACTGCATTGAAGTGTTTCGAGGCGCTGGTTAGGAATGGTTCCATGGGCGAAATCGATTCTGAATCCTTTGCGGCAATTCCCGAGGATTCTTTCGATTATGCCGTGTTGGAAAAATCGAATAATGTCGCCGTGGTGACATCCGAATTCGGGTGGAGCGATATTGGCTCATGGAATGCAATGAGCGATCTGGTACCTCCGGATGAAGTGGGTAATCGTGTGATGGGCGAAGCACTGCTTTTCGATGTCTCCGACACATATATTCAGAGCGAAAGCAGAATGGTTGCGGCGGTGGGGGTAGAGAATCTGTTGATAATCGACACCCCTGATGCACTTCTCGTCGCAGACAAGGATCATGCTCAGGATGTAAGGAAGGTGGTGGCGCAGTTGAAGTACATGGGGCACGAGAGCCATAAGCTGCATCGTACCGTACATCGCCCATGGGGGACCTACACGGTTTTGGAGGAAGGTCAGAACTTCAAGATCAAGCGAATTGTAGTGAAGCCTGGCGCATCGCTCTCCCTGCAGATGCATTTTCACAGAAGCGAACATTGGATCGTCGTCTCGGGTATGGCCAGCATTGTCAATGACGACAAAAATATGCTCATTAGGACGAATGAGTCGACATATATTTCTGCGGGGCATAAACATCGACTTGCCAATCCTGGAATTACCGATCTTGTGATGATCGAGGTGCAGAGCGGGGAATATCTGGGTGAGGATGACATTGTGCGTTTCGACGACGTTTATGGCAGAAAATGAATCGTATAGGAAAGGGGCTGTAACTTTGAAAAAAGCGCTGATCACGGGTGTTACTGGACAGGATGGAGCTTATCTTGCCGAGCTTCTCCTGAAAAAAGGTTATGAGGTTCACGGCGTCAAGAGAAGAAGCTCGCTTTTCAACACCGACAGAATTGACCATCTTTACCAGGATCCGCACGTTTCGGACAGGCGGTTCATTCTCCACCATGGAGACATGACGGACTCTTCGAGCCTGGTGCGGATCATCCAGAAGATACAGCCGGACGAGATATACAATTTGGCAGCGCAGAGCCACGTGGCGGTTTCCTTCGAAGAGCCTGAATACACGGCGAATTCCGATGCGCTGGGTGCACTAAGGATACTGGAGGCGATCAGGATATTGGGGCTTGAAAAGAAGACGCGCTTCTATCAGGCATCCACCTCGGAGCTTTACGGTCTGGTTCAGGAGATTCCTCAGAAGGAAACAACGCCCTTCTATCCCAGGAGTCCCTATGCCGTGGCGAAGCTCTATGCCTACTGGATCACGGTGAACTATCGTGAAGCCTACGGCATGTACGCATGCAACGGAATTCTTTTCAACCACGAGTCGCCCATCAGGGGCGAGACCTTCGTCACCAGGAAAATCACGAGAGCCTTGGCCAGGATCAGTCTTGGATTGCAGGACTGCCTTTATCTGGGCAACCTGGATGCGAAGCGTGACTGGGGTCATGCGAAGGATTACGTGGAAATGCAGTGGCTGATGCTGCAGCAGGAGCAGCCTGAGGATTTCGTGATTGCGACGGGCGTGCAATACAGCGTGCGGGACTTCGTGAGTGCCGCAGCCAAGGAAATCGGGATGGAGATCGAGTGGCGCGGAAGCGGGATCGATGAGCAGGGCTACTGGAAGAACAGCCCCGATTCCCGCACATCGCCGATCGTTGCCGTCGATCCGCGCTATTTCAGGCCAAGCGAAGTGGAAACCCTGCTGGGTGACCCCACGAAGGCCAAGGAAAAACTGGGATGGGTGCCGAAGATTTCCTTTTCTGAGCTTGTGTCTGAAATGGTTCGGGAAGATCTTAAGTCTGCGAAAAGGGATGAGCTGGTCAAGAGTCACGGGTTCGCAATTTACAACTTCAACGAATAAATGACGAATTTCGAGTTGGGGAGCAAGGGCCTTTGCTTGGCGGAGGATTCTAGCAGGTGAAGAATGGAATTAAGAGAGCATTGATCACTGGAATTTCTGGCCAAGATGGGAGCTACTTGGCCAGATATCTACTGGGAAATGGGTATGAAGTGTTTGGGGCATCCAGGGATGCGCAAGCCGCTTCTTTCACTAATTTGAGCAAGCTTGGGATCAGGGACAAAGTCAAAACAGTTTCGATGTCGCTAAATGACTTCAGAAGCGTTCTTCAGGCGTTGGTCCAAATCAAGCCAACTGAGATATATAATTTGGCTGCTCAAAGTTCGGTGAGCCTGTCTTTCGAACAGCCAGTGGAAACCATGGAGAGTATCACAATCGGGACTCTGAATCTGTTGGAGGCGATGCGTTTTTTGGGCATGCCCATCAGGTTTTATAATGCAGGATCCAGCGAGTGTTTCGGGGATACTGGAGGTGAGCCGGCAAATGAAGCCACGCCTTTCAGGCCCAAGAGCCCTTATGCGGTTGCGAAATCAGCTGCGTTTTGGGAAGTGGTGAATTATAGAGATGCATATGATCTGTTCGCCTGTTCAGGCATTCTTTTCAACCATGAATCCCCATTGCGTCAGAAAAGGTTCGTAACCATCAAAATCGTGAATGCGGCATATCGGATTGCGCAAGGAAGCGGCGAGAGGCTGAAGCTCGGAAACCTGGATATCCAGAGAGACTGGGGATGGGCCGAAGAGTATGTCGAGGCAATGTGGTTGATGCTGCAGAAGGAGGTTCCTGATGACTATATTGTGGCAACAGGTGAAACCCATACCCTGAAGGATTTCGTGTCGGAAGTGTTTCTTAATTTCGGTCTTAATTGGGAGGATTATGTTGATTTTGACCAGGATCTGATCCGACCAAATGAACTGCTTGTTAGCAAAGCCGACCCAATCAAGGCATACCATGATTTAGGTTGGCAGGCCAAATACCGGATGAAGGATGTGGCGCGAATGATGACTGAAGTGATTCGTGATGATTGGATGAACGTCAGATGAGAAAGGATTCGCTTATCTATGTAGCCGGACACAGAGGTCTCGTCGGGTCAGCTATTGTTCGTTCCTTAAAAAGGCACGGTTACGAGAATGTTATTGGCCGTACCCATGCCGAGCTGGATCTCATGGACAGCCATGCTGTTAAGAACTTCTTTCTGACTGAGAAACCTGAATACGTTTTGTTGGCCGCAGCGAAAGTCGGCGGAATCCATGCCAACAACACCTACCCTGCGGAATTCATTGACAGCAACCTTGCTATTCAGGCCAATATAATCAATGAAGCATGGCGATGTGGCGCGAAAAGACTGCTGTTTCTGGGGTCTTCCTGCATCTACCCGAGAGATTGCCCCCAGCCGATCAAGGAAGAATATCTGCTGACGGGCCCCCTGGAAAAAACCAACAGGCCCTATGCGATCGCCAAGATCGCCGGAGTCGAGATGTGCGACGCCTACAACAGGCAGTATGGCACGAAGTTTCTGGCGGCGATGCCGACCAACCTCTACGGTCCCGGGGACCATTACGATCTGCAGAATTCCCATGTGCTGCCTGCGCTGATCAGGAAGTTCCATTTGGCCAAGCTGGCCATGAAAGCGGACTGGGCAGAAATCGAGCGGGACGAAAAAATCCATGGAGCAATCCCTGACGAAATCAAATCCGCCATGTGCATGCCGGGTTATTCGCTTCAGTCCGCATCCTGCTCTCCCCGCGTGGTATTGTGGGGAACGGGTACTCCCAGGCGGGAATTCCTCTACAGCGACGACATGGCGGATGCCTGCGTGCATCTGATGAATTTGCCGGATGAGGCGTATTCCGCGCTGCTCGCGCCAGGTGTCCCGCTTTCCTTTCCCCTGATGAACATAGGCTGTGGCGAAGATCTTTCAATCGCGGAACTTGCGCATCTGGTGAAGGAAGTGGTCGGATTCGAGGGGGAGCTTGTCCAAGACACGTCCAAACCCGACGGCACGATGAGGAAACTATTGGATGTATCAAGGATAAAGAACATTGGATGGAGACCCCAGGTCGGTTTGAGAGATGGAACAAAACAGGCGTATGAAGACTATCTGTCGAGACATTAGTCGAGACATCCCAATAGCTGACTGAACAACGCTTATGAATATTTTGCACCTTGTTGTTAATGACAATACAAATTTTGCTGGGTCAGCAATTGTAGATAGTCTGGTGGCTCATTCACACCAAGCGGATAGAGGGGAGTTCGTTTCACAATGGGGAGTCAGCTATCAACTTTTTTCCACGCAGAACAGGCAGGTTGCAATAGCGGACATTGCCAAGCAGAGTGGTCATGTACGCATGCTGGCGCTATCAACTTGCGATCTCGCAGTTGTTCCACTTGATGCGTGCCATGGGCTGACTGGTGATATGGCAGGCCGCATAAGATTCGTTGCCCATGCCGGTGTTGACCATGTGATATTTTTGATCGCCAATATGGAGCTTGTCGACTGGGAAGAGCAAATTTTTCGACGGATTTTTGAGGACTGCTCCAGGCTTGCTGAAGAGTTGAAATTTGCTTCATGCATGGGAATTCCTGTCTCGACAGTCGAGGGAGACAATCTGGTCAAACCCAGTGAGTTTTCACACTGGTATTCTGGACCCACCTTGATGAGTTACCTGGAGTGTGCCGGGGATGCTGCCACAGCCGAGAGCCACGCGTTCAGGATGAAGGTCACAACGGCAAGCAGGGATGGCGGAAGCGGCTGTGGCGGGATGGTGTTGAGCGGCAAGATATCCATTGGTGATAGGGTGCGTATTGCTCCGGGCGGTGTCGAAACCCGGGTTAAATCCATTTCGGCAGTGCAAGACGAGTTGGAGAGGGCAGTTGCGGGGGAATCAGTCACCCTTGGCTTTGAAGACGACATAGCTGTGACTGACGGCAATGTGATTTCAACCAGCCTCGATCCCATCGAGCTCTCGGACCAGTTTGAGGCGAAAGTGATTTGCCTCTCCAGCTTGGTGCCTGGAAGACCCTATCTGATCAGAATGGATACGGCTGAAGCGAATGCCACCCTCACTGCAGTCAAATATGTCGTTGACCTTGATTCTGGGGCGCACCTTGCCGCAAAGAAGCTTGATGCGAATGACATAGGCATTGTGAATATTTCCGTCGCCAAACCGTTGCCTTTTGAATCCTACAAGAAGAACAAGTCGTTGGGCCGGTTTTTGTTGCTTGATAAGAACAGCCATGATCTTTTGGCTGTTGGCATGATCGATTTCGCATTAAGGCGCGCATCCAATATCCATTGGCAAGGTCTTTCAATAGACAAAAAGGCGCGTGCGGAACTTAAACAACAGAAGCCTTGTTGCCTCTGGTTCACCGGCCTTTCCGGATCGGGTAAATCCACCATTGCGAATTTGCTGGAGAAGCGTCTATTTTCCATGGGGCTTCATTCCTACATTCTCGATGGCGATAATGTAAGACATGGATTGAACCGAGATCTGGGTTTCACGGAAACCGATCGCGTGGAAAACATCAGGCGTGTCGCGGAAGTGGCGCGCCTGATGGTCGATGCAGGATTGATGGTGATTGTTTCATTCTTGAGCCCGTTTCGATCGGAGAGGGAGTTCGCGAGAACACTCTTCGATGAAGGCGAGTTTTGGGAGATCTTTGTCGATACGCCATTCGAAGAGTGCGAGAGAAGGGACACAAAAGGCCTCTACGCTAAGGCAAGAAAAGGCGATTTGAAGAATTTTACCGGAATCGACAGCCCCTATCAGGTTCCGGAGTCTCCCGAAATAAGGCTCGAAACGGTTGGCCGGAGCCCGGAAGCCTGCGTTGATAGCATACTGAAAGCTCTCCATGACTGACGTGGTCACAATAGATGAATTAGCACAACTGCTGACTCAGGTGGTTGCCATTGCAAGAGAAGCTGGCGACAAAATCATGTCGATCTACGAATCAGAAGAACCTGGGGTGCAATTCAAGCAGGATTCTTCACCACTTACGGCTGCCGATTTGGCATCGCAAAACGTCATCTCTCAAGGGTTGGAAAAGCTGCGACAAGATTGGCCGGTTTTGTCTGAAGAACTCGCGGAAATTCCTTTTGAGCGCCGGCGCGACTGGCGTCTTTTCTGGCTGGTGGACCCTCTGGACGGAACGAAGGAATTCATAAGCCGTAACGGGGAATTTACTGTCAACATTGCGCTTGTTGAAGATGGACAGCCAATTCTTGGAGTCGTATATGCGCCGGCGATCGGTAGGTTATATCATGCCGCCAGGGGGTGTGGCGCTTACCTTACCAAGGATGGAAAAACTACGGGAATCTCCGCATCGAGATTCGAGGCCGGCAAGATCAGGGTGGTTGCAAGCCGCAGCCACAGGGGGGAAAAGACCGACGCATTTCTTGAGCAACTCGGTGAATATGAAGTGGTATCCATGGGTAGCTCCCTGAAATTTTGCCTTCTGGCAGATGGCAGCGCGGATTTGTATCCCAGGCTCGCGCCGACCATGGAATGGGATACTGCTGCTGCCCAGTGCGTCGCCGAAGAGGCCGGCGGCGCGGTATTGGACCTTTCAGGGAACCGTTTGCGCTACAACAAACCCGATCTTCACAATCCTGAATTCTTGGGGACGGGGAATTTTTCCTTCCATTTTAAGAGTTGAGTCCGATAGAATGCTCATTTGCCTAAAATCAGGCGAGTTAAGTTCAATCAACTGGGTATGAACAATTACAAAAAATCCGGCGATACGAAATCACGGCTTGTTGTTCGACTTTGGCAACATTTCAGTGCCCACCGGAAGAAACAAATCTTCATCTTGTTGATTTTGATGATTCTTGCGTCCTTCGCCGAGGTATTCAGCATAGGGGCAATTTTTCCTTTCCTGGGTGTGTTGATAGACCCGGATCGTATTTTCAATCGCCCGTTGGTGCATGATGTTGCTTTCGCTTTCGGCATTCTTGAGCCGCACCAGCTCCTTTTTCCGCTTACGATCATTTTTTGCGCCGCCTCCCTGCTGGCGGGGTTTCTGCGTTTGCTGCTTCTTTATTCCAGCACCAACTTTTCCTTTGCGGCAGGAGCCGATATCAGCATTGATATGTATCGCAGGACATTGTTCCAGCCTTACTCGGTTCATGCGAACCGAAACACCAGTGAGGTGATCAATGGAATCCACGTCAAAAGCAATATCATCATCTATAACATCGTAATGCCGATCCTTACCCTGACTAGCTCGATATTAATGCTGGTTTCGATCGTGGCTGCACTGATGGCAGTGGATTCCATTGTTTTTCTTTCTGCATTTACGACGTTCGGCATCATTTACGGGTTGATTATATTCAAGACTCGCAAGAAGCTGTTTTCCAATAGCCAGGTTATTTCACATGAAACCGACCAAACCCTCAAAGCGTTGCAGGAGGGGCTCGGTGGAATTCGCGACGTGCTCATTGGCGGAAGCCAGGAAGCGTATTGCAAGGTGTTCAAAGATTCGGACCTGCCCCTGCGCCGTGCCCAGTCGAACAACATCATTATCTCAACCAGTCCCCGTTACGTGATGGAGTCCATGGGGATGGCGTTAATCGCCGTACTCGCCTACCTTATGTCGCATCAAGCCGAAGGCGTTGCCAAAGCCATTCCTACTCTCGGGGCGCTTGCCATTGGCGCGCAGCGATTGCTACCCATCCTTCAGCAGGGCTATGCAGCTGTAGTGCACATGAGGGGGAGTCAGGCTTCGCTGCAGGATATTCTGGAACTGCTTGACCAACCGCTTCCAGCCAATGCCGACCAGCCACCGCCGCCTCCCATTGCATTCCAGCGAGCTATCGTTTTTGACAATGTGTCTTTTCGCTATTCCGAAAGTGCGAAGTGGGTTTTGAGCAACGTCAATCTTACGATAGAAAAAGGTAGTCGAGTTGGATTCCTGGGGGTCACCGGGAGTGGAAAGAGCACATTGCTGGACATTGTGATGGGATTGCTCGATCCGACCGAGGGAAGGTTTCTCGTCGACAACCAGGAAATAACTGCGGGTAATCTTCGTTCCTGGCAAGTTCGCATTGCGCATGTTCCGCAGTCTATATTTCTGTCAGACAGCAGTATTGGTGAAAATATTGCTTTTGGGCTGCAGAAGGATCAAATCGATCATGATCTGGTTTGCCAAGCGGCGAAGCGGGCGCAAATTGCGGATTTTATCGAGAGCATGCCGGACGGATACAACAGTTTCGTCGGCGAACGCGGTATCCGGCTTTCTGGCGGACAGCGTCAACGAATCGGGATAGCGCGTGCCCTTTACAAGCAGGCGGATGTGATCATCTTTGACGAGGCGACCAGCGCGCTCGACAACGAAACCGAAAATGCGGTGATGGAGGCTATCGAGGGACTCGCTCATGATCTCACCATTATCATCATTGCACACAGATTGACTACATTGCGGAAATGCGATGCAATCTACGAATTGAGCAATGGAAGCATTTCGCGCTTGAGCGGCTACGATTCGCTCATGAAAAAATCAGTTAACACACCCTAATTCAATTATGCACAAGCAATCGAAAATTCTAGTTACAGGCGCAGACGGCTTCATTGGATCCCATCTAACCGAGGCACTGGTTAGGTCGGGCTTCGATGTGCGCGCATTCGTTCTTTACAACTCTTTCGGCACATGGGGCTGGCTGGATCATTGCGGTGAAGATGTCAAAGGGAAGTTTGAGATTTTTTCTGGGGATATACGAGATGCATACGGAGTAAAGAAGGCGATGCAGGGATGCGATATCGTGCTCCATTTGGCGGCCTTGATTGCCATTCCTTACTCATACCATTCTCCGCAAACTTACGTGGACACCAACGTGATTGGAACACTGAATGTTGTCCAGGCTGCGCGAGAGCTTGGGGTGAAAAAGGTGGTGCACACGTCGACGAGCGAAGTGTATGGAACTGCGCGTTACGTTCCGATCAACGAAGAGCATCCCCTGCAAGGGCAGTCTCCTTACTCTGCCACAAAAATCGGCGCAGACCAGATTGCCATATCATTCTACAATTCGTTCGATACGCCTGTTTCCATTATACGTCCCTTCAATACGTACGGGCCCAGGCAGTCCGCACGAGCGATCATCCCTACGGTGATTACCCAGATTGCCAATGGAAAAAGAGTGATCAAGCTAGGATCGCTGCAGCCAACGAGGGATTTCAATTACGTTGCGGATACGGTGAGCGGATTCATTGAAGTTGCCGGTGCGGATAAGTCTGTAGGGGAGGTGATCAATATCGGCAGCAACTTCGAAATTTCAATTGGCGATACGGTGCAATTGATCGCTGAAATCATGGGTGCGAATATCGAAATTGTAACCGACGAGGTCCGGATCCGGCCCGAGAAGAGCGAGGTGGAAAGACTCTGGGCCGACAATTCTAAGGCTAAGGCGTTGACCGGGTGGATGCCCGCTTATGGCGGGGGAGATGGTTTCAGGCGCGGCCTCGAGGAGACCGTGTCATGGTTTACTGATCTTGATAATTTAAGGCGTTACAAAGCCGATATTTATAATCTTTAAAAACAATGCTGGATTTAAGTCAAACCGTTATACGTGCCCTCAGGTCGGTTCTTCCTGGAGGAAACATCGCACTGCATGAGCCGCGTTTCTCCGGCAACGAATGGAATTACGTGAAGGAGTGCCTCGATACTGGCTGGGTTTCCTCGGTTGGGAAATTTGTGGACCGGTTTGAACGGGATCTCGCCGAGTACACTGGCGTAAACCATGCGGTGGCTACGGTCAACGGAACGGCTGCTCTCCATATCTGCCTAAAGCTCGCTGGCGTGGGAAGAAACGATGAAGTGATAGTGCCGACCTTGACCTTCGTCGCAACCGCAAATGCTGTCGACTATTGCGGTGCGATTCCGCATTTCGTCGATAGCAGCAAAATCTCCCTTGGGGTCGATCCATCAAAGCTGCAAGACTATCTTGGCGATATTCTGGAAGTTCGTGAAGATGGTTCTTTCAATAAGCTGACGGGGCGGCGCGTTAAGGCGCTTGTAGCCATGCACACTTTCGGCCATCCGGTCGATCTCGATGCGATTGTGGAAGTGTGCGACAGATTCGGGCTGGCTTTGGTCGAGGATGCGGCCGAATCCTTGGGATCATTTTATAAGGGGAGGCATACCGGAAACTGGGGAAAGCTTTCCTCGCTGAGCTTCAATGGGAACAAGGTCATAACTACTGGGGGTGGGGGCGCCATTCTCACCAATGATGCTGATTTGGCGAAATTGGCCAAGCACTTGACTACGACTGCGAAAATTCCGCACAAATGGTCCTTTTCGCACGACATGATTGGATACAATTACCGTTTGCCCAATATCAACGCGGCTGTTGGGTGCGCTCAGCTTGAGCAACTTCCTGGCTTCATCGAAAACAAGAGAAAGCTCGCGGGAAAATACATCGGAATTTTTTCCGCAATCGACGGCGTTACATTGTTTGAAGAGCCTTCCTATGCAGAAAGCAACTACTGGCTGCATTCGCTGATTCTGGACAAGGAAAACATGCACAAGCGGGATGATCTGCTGGAAGCAACGAATGCCGACGGACTCATGACGCGCCCTTCGTGGACCCTCATGCACCGGCTGGATATATACAAATCCTGCCCGCGAATGGATGATTTGAGTCTCGCGGAAGATATTGAGAGGCGTTTGATCAACATACCGAGCAGTTCATTCCTGGGCGCGGATGCATGAGCAAACCAACGTATATCATCGCTGAGGCAGGCGTGAATCACAACGGTTCTGTCGAGTCAGCCCTGAAGCTGATTGATGTCGCAGCCGAAAGCGGTGCCGACGCTGTAAAGTTCCAAACTTTCAAGGCGGCTAAGCTGGCGAGCAAGGTAGCCAGGAAGGCAGATTACCAGGAAAGGAATGCGGCAGGCGGCGAATCCCAACTGGAAATGCTGCAGAAGCTGGAACTGCGCGAAGAAGACCATCGGACTTTGGTGGAATATTGCTCAAGGCGGGGCATTCAATTCCTGTCCACGCCATTCGACTCCGAAAGCTTGCAATTGTTGGTCAGCCGATTTGATTTGCCCTGTATCAAGATATCTTCAGGCGATATCACCAACGCGCCATTTCTACTGGATATTGCGAGAACGTCCAAACCGGTCATTCTCTCCACGGGCATGAGTACGCTGGGGGAAATTGAAATGGCCTTGAGCATTCTGGCATACGGTTATGCGGTAGGCACGGAACCTTCTGGTTTGCAGGTGGTAGAAGAGGCATATTTTTCCAGCGAGGGAAAACGGGTGTTGCTTGAGAAAGTGACCTTGCTTCATTGCACGACTGAATATCCTGCGCCCTTAGAGGATGTCAATTTGCATACGATGGAGACCTTGCGACGGTCATTTGGCTTGCCGGTCGGGTATTCCGACCATACCATGGGTATTGCGATTCCCGTCGCTGCAGTGGCACTTGGCGCTACTGTCATCGAGAAGCACTTCACGCTGGACCGTTCATTGCCTGGACCAGACCACAAAGCGTCTCTCGAGCCGGATGAATTGAAGCAGATGGTCAAGTCAATACGTGAGGTGGAAATTGCCAGAGGGGATGGATTGAAGAAACCGAGTCCCGTCGAATTGAAAAACAGGCTGGTCGGGAGGAAGAGCCTTGTTGCGGCCGGGTGCATTCGTAGGGGAGAAGCCTTTACCCCGGATAATCTCACAGTGAAAAGGCCGGGAAATGGCATCAGCCCGATGCGTTACTGGGACTGGTTGGGAAAGCTGGCCGATAGGGATTATTCCCCGGATGACATGGTGGAGTCCTGATGCGGGTGATCGTGTTGGGTGCAGGTGGGCACGCCAAGGTATTGCTTGAAGCGCTCAAACTGAATGGTGTCGAAGTTTTTGGTTTGACCGACATCGCCCAGAACAAAAATTGGGGTACGATGTCAGGGTTTAACATTATTGGCAACGATGATGAAATCTTGAAGTATCGTGACGAAGGGCTGTTTCTGGTGAATGGAATTGGTTCGATCCGCGTGTCACCCCTTCGCCGAGAGGCCTTCGAGCGATGCAAGGGGCAGGGATACAAATTCATTCAGGTGATCCATCCAGGATCAGTTGTCGCAGAAGGAGTTCGGCTCGGGGAGGGGGTTCAGATAATGGCTGGCGCTGTCATTCAACCGGGCACATGCATTGGAGACAATTCTGTGATTAATACACTGGCTGCTGTGGATCATGATTGCGAAATTGGGAGCCATGTCCATGTTTCCCCTGGCGCCGTCCTGTCGGGCGGCGTGAAACTGGGCAATGGCACGCATGTGGGCACGGGTGCCGTCGTCATCCAGGGCATTCAAATCGGCGCGAACTGCTTGATTGCTGCGGGGGCGGTAGTGACAAAGGACATTCCGGATGGCGCGGCAGTCGCTGGTGTTCCGGCGCGACAAATGAAGAAGAGATAGCCAAGGAACCTTTTTAAAAAATGACAGTTGTTGCCATCCATCAGCCACAATACCTGCCTTGGTTGCCATACTGTGCAAAGGCGGCTTCATGCGACATCTTCGTTTACCTGGACAATGTTCAATACCAGAAGAATGGCGTGCAGAATCGCAATCAGATAAAGGCTGCGAACGGCCCGGTTTGGCTGACCGTGCCAGTGCGCGCTTCCCTTGACACGACCATTCAATCTACGCCCATATGCAATAATATTCCGTGGCAAAAGAAGCACTTGAACACTATCGAAATGGCATATGCCCGTGCAGCACATAAGCATATTCTTGGCGAGGGCCTTCGGGAACTGATTGAGTCTGACTGGACTTATCTGGCCGATCTGAATATTGCCATAACGGAATGGATTTTTGCACGATTAGGAATTGAGTGTAAGCGCATTAGGGCATCCGAACTCGCGGCAGACGGTGCAAAGGATGACTTGGTTCTAGGCATTTGCAAGTCTGTCGGAGCGACGACATATTTGTCAGGGCAGGGCGCAAGGGCCTATCAGGATCCGGCCAAGTTCGAGAACCAGGGAGTTGAATTGAGCTACCATGTTTTTGAAGAGCAAGTATATCAGCAATGCCATATGGCGCAGGGATTCGTTAACCACATGTCAGCCCTTGATTTATTGATGAATGTTGGAGATTCCGCAGGAGATGTGATGCGATCAGGAAACGGTGTAAACCATGTTTGATAAACATGATTCATATTTGAGACAGACCCAGGCTTACTGGGATAATAAGGCGACGACAGCCAAGAGCGACGCTGAAAGGGTCGAATGGAGTCAGCGGTCACAGCGGATGAGATTCGAAACATTCCTGATGACACATGACTTGCAGAACCGCAGCGTACTTGATGTTGGCTGCGGAGTTGCCGATTTCCGGACGCATTTGCAGCGAAGGAATGTCGATTGTGAATACGTGGGATTCGATATTTCTCCGGAAATGATTCGGCATTGCAAGGAAAGGTTTCCGGATTTGCGCTTCGAAAGTGGGAATTTTCTGACCTGGGAACCGGGGCGCTCCTTTGATTATACCGTGGCCATCGGGATTCATAATATCAAGGTGGATGGCGCATACGATGTCCTTGAAAGTACGACGAGGAAACAATTCGAATTGAGCAGGATAGCTGCCCATGTAAGTCTTCTTACCGATCGTTTCCATGGTTTCGCGCCCCACATTCAAGCGTGGAAGGTTGAGGACATCATGGCCATGGCCTTGGCAATCACTCCCTACGTGGTTATTAGGCATGATTATTTGCCGAACGATTTTAGCATTACTTTGTATCGCGATCCCTTAATCGACCGATGTAACGACCTGTTGCTGGATTAATATGCGTGATGAAATGCGAAAAATTTTCTTTCTGACGGCAGCAAGGTCGGAATATGACATTCTTTTCCCGGTCATACAGGCTGCGGCGGCTTCGGATGCGCTGGATTCCGCAATCATCGTCAGTGCTGCCCATCTTTCCCCATTTCATGGAATGGGTGTTGAACAGATTCGCAAAGACGGATTTGAAGTTGCGGGCTGCATAGAATCGCTCCTTAGTTCGGAGAGTTGGCGGGGAAGGGCATTGTCCTTTGCACATCTCCAAGAAGGTTTGATTCACCTGTTGTCGATCAAGCGGCCTGATATTTTGTTTGTCGCCGGTGACAGGGAAGAAGCGCTGGCAGGAGCTCTTGTGGCAAATTTCCTGGGCATCCATGTGGCGCATCTTCATGGAGGGGACCGGTGCATTGCCTCCGAACTCGACGAAGTGTTCCGTCCGGCTATTTCCAAGTTGGCGCATTTTCATTTTACGGCGTCTGCGGGGCACAGCGAGAGATTGGTCCGCATGGGGGAGCCTGAGGGCCAGGTCTGGACGACGGGCGGGACTGGTTTGGACAGATTGCGCACGGAAGACGATGTTTCCGATGAGGAATTGAACGAGGAATTTGGCGTCGATGTACGCAAACCGTTTTTCCTGCTGATCCAGCACCCCTCTCCGTTGATGAGCAGCGATGATGCGGGATCGGAGATGACGGGCATTCTGAAGGGGATGCTTTCTCTCGGTTATCCGGTATTTTGCAGCTATCCCAATTTTGATCCTGGCAATATGGCGATACGGGTCGCGATCGACAAGGCCAAATCGGAATACGATAATTTGATCGTCTACCATAACTTGCCCAGGAGTAGGTTTGTGTCTTTGTATAGGCGCTGTTCGGCAATTGTGGGAAATTCGTCGTCCATCGTGATCGAGTCCGGATTCCTGAGGGTTCCCGGGATTCTCGTCGGACCTCGGCAAAATTTGCGGGAAATTGGCGAAAATGTTTTGCGTGTAGGCGTGGCCGAAAATGAAGTGCGTGATGCCTGTCTGCGCGTCCTGAATGATCAAGAATTTCTGGAAAAAGTGCGTAACTGTGAAAGCATTTATGGCGACGGTCATGCTGCGCCACGCATAGTCAAGCTTCTTGAGGAAGTGAAGCTCGACCCGGAATTGCTGCGCAAAACGATCACCTATTAGAAGGAAATCAGTCTTTCATGAAAATTCTAGTCATATCGCCTCACCCTGACGATGAAACTCTGGGTTGCGGGGGCACGCTGCTTCGACACAAGGCTGAAGGGGCGGAGCTCAATTGGATTGTTGTCACAGAAACCTACGCTCCCAAGTGGAGCGCGGATTTGGTGGAGCGCAAGGCCAAGGAAGTGGATGACGTCGGAAAAGCCTACGGAATGCACAAAGTTAGAAAGCTGGGTTTCCCCACCATTCAGCTTGGAGAGATTTCGTTGTCGGTCTTGATGGACAAGATCAGGGAGGCGATCGAGGAAATTTGTCCTGAAACGGTCTATCTTGTTCACGCGGGCGATGTGCATACCGATCATCATGCTGTTTTTACGGCCACCATGTCGGTGCTGAAAACATTCTACATGAGCAAAATGGGAGTGAAGCGGATTCTCTGTTTCGAAACGCTCTCCTCAACAGAGGCGGCTCCTGCATTGTCGCATCGGCTGTTTATTCCCAACATGTATTCGGATATCACCCCGTATATCGAAGACAAGATAGCAATCATGGGGAAATATGAGACGGAAGCGCAGCCCGACCCGTTTCCACGCGGTTTCAGCGCGATTCGGGCGTTGGCGCGCTATAGGGGAGCAAGCATCGGCGTGGATTATGCCGAAGCATTCATGCTGATCAGGGAAATATTCTGACTCTTTATTGAATTGACTTAATCATGGAAAATTTCAGGAAGATCCTTGTGAATCAGGAGACCACGATTCGCGAAACGATCCGGATCATCGATCAGTCTGCCATGCAAATTGCCTTGGCTGTTGATGAGCAGAACAAGTTGTTGGGAACCATTACCGATGGCGATATCCGTCGCGGCATTTTGCAAGGCATTTCACTGGAAGGGCCGGTGAAATCGATCATGAATCGAAAGCCGAATGTCTGCCGTCTGGACGACGACCGTGAAGCAATTTTGTCACGAATGAAATTGGGCCGGCTTCATCACTTGCCTGTTTTGGACGGGGCTGGGTGCGTTGTGGGACTAGAAATGCTGGATGAATTGCTGGCGCCGGTTGAAAGGGAAAATGTAGTTGTGTTGATGGCGGGGGGGCTTGGCACACGTCTTCGCCCGCTCACCGAAGAATGCCCGAAACCAATGCTGAAGATTGGAGGCAGACCCATACTTGAAACCATATTGCTGAGTTTCATGGAATTCGGCTTCAGAAAGTTCTACATATGCGTTAACTACAAGGCGGAGATCATCACTGAGTATTTTGGGGACGGATCACGCTGGGGGGCTGAAATCCGATATGTTCACGAAACCAGGAAACTGGGTACTGCTGGCGCCTTGAGCCTGCTGCCAGAGAGGCCGGCTCACCCCATTTTTGTCATGAATGGCGATCTTTTGACCAAGGTCAATTTCAACCATCTGCTCGATTTTCATGTCGGACACCATGTCAACGCAACGATGTGCGTGAGGGAATATGATTTCCAGGTTCCTTACGGAGTCGTGAAAATAGACACTCACAAAGTTGTCGGCATCGAGGAGAAACCCGTGCATAGATTCTTCGTCAATGCAGGCGTCTATGTCTTGGAACCGAAAGCTTTGGATCTGATACCGCAGGATACGTATTTTGACATGACGACGCTTTTCGAGAAACTGGTGGACCAGGATCAGGGGGCTGCTGTCTTCCCGGTCAGGGAATACTGGCTTGATGTGGGGCACATGGCAGATTTCGAGCGTGCCAATGGTGAATTCCAGGAGACTTTCCATGATTGAAGGAAAAAAAGTGCTCGCAATCGTTCCTGCGCGCGGCGGATCAAAGGGCCTCCCAGGAAAGAATATTCGGGAATTGTGTGGCAAGCCGCTAATTGCCTGGAGTATTGATGCGGCACGGGATTCGGCATATATTGACGAAGTGGTCGTAAGTACGGATAGCGATGAGATCGCAGAGATTTCGAGGCAATATGGGGCAAGCGTTCCATTCATGCGCCCGCCTGAATTGGCTACCGATACTGCTGACTCAATGGGGGCGATCAATCATGCGATCGATTATTATGAGCAGCGCGGGAAGCATTTTGATCTTATAGCAGTGATTGAACCAACTTCGCCATTGCGCGAAGCACAGGATATCGACGCTTCGATTCTGAAATTGGTCAACGAAAATGCGGGCTCAATTGTAAGCGTTTGTTTGGCCGAAACAACTCATCCTGCGTTCATGTTTCATCTGGATGGTTGCAGATTGGTGACCTCGTCGGGCAAGCCATTCAAAACGATGCGTCGACAAGACCTCGATCCTGCCTATTTCCTCGAAGGTTCGGTTTATATTTCCACATACGAAGCCTTGGCTAGAGAAGGAGATTTTATTCATGAAAATACGATCGCGTATGTCGTGCCAAAATGGAAATCACCTGAAATCGACGACATGGTCGATTTGCTGCTGATAGAAACGATTATGAAAAATAGGGAACTTATTAAATGACACATCAAGAGCGTTTGTTAAAAGTTATTCCAGGCGGAGCCCACACTTATTCCAGGGGATTCGATCAGTTTCCGACGAATGCCCCGCAAATTCTGGAGCGGGGAAAGGGTACTTACGTTTTCGACGAAAAGGGTAACCGTTTTCTCGATTATGGAATGGCCCTGAGAGCCGTCAATATCGGCTATGCCGAGGACGAAATCGATGCGGCCGCCTATGAGCAGATCAGGAAAGGCAACAACCTGACTCGTCCCTCCATGATCGAACTGGAAGCGGCTGAATTGATGGTTGAGCTTATCGATTCTGTTGACATGGTAAAGTTTACCAAGAACGGGTCGACCGCCGTTTCAGCAGCAGTTAAGCTTGCCCGGGCTTATACGGGAAGAGACTTGGTGGCCCGGTGCGCCGATCATGCCTTCTTTTCCTATGACGACTGGTTTATCGGTTCTACTCCCCTTACAAAAGGCATTCCACAGTCCACCATCGATCTGACGAAGATGTTCAAATATAATGACATCGCTTCTCTCGAGACACTGTTTGAACAGTACCCAGGGCAATTCGCATGCGTGGTGATGGAAGCCGCAACAACCGAAGATCCAAGTGAAGGGTACCTGCAAAAGGTCCAGGCGCTTTGCAGGAAGAACGGCGCTGTATTCGTTGTTGACGAGATGATCTCTGGATTTCGCTGGCACATGAAGGGAGCTCAGCACCTTTATGGAATCACCCCAGATATTTGTACCTTCGGCAAGGCGATGGCCAATGGATTTGCCGTGGCTGCAGTTGCTGGGAGGCGTGAAATCATGGAGCTCGGGTCGATCGAATTCGAGGGCAGGGAAAGAGTATTTCTTCTGTCCACCACCCACGGCGCGGAGATGGGGGGGCTTGGCGCATTCGTAGCCTCGATGAACTTTTTGCAGCGCCATAACGTGGTTGAGCACTTGTGGGACTATGGACGGAAACTCATGGCCATGATGCAGCGGCAGGCTGAAGCGCATGGCATTGAAAAGAGTTTCAAGGTCGGGGGGATTCCGTGTTCCCCTTATTATCTCACTATGGATAATGAAGATAACCACTCCTTTGCCCTGAGGACGCTTTTTTCTCAGGAAATGGTTAGAAATGGCGTGCTGATGCCTTGGATAGCGCTGGCCTACAGACATGATGATGAAACGCTTGCCGCCACCGAGACAGCTCTCGACCGGACATTCAGCGTATATCGAAAGGCGCTCGAAGAAGGGGTGGAAAAGTATCTTGTCGGTCCAGCCATAAAACCAGTATTCAGGAAATTCAATTGATGCGTCTGGCGCTTGTTTCCTTGGACCAGCGCTGGTTGGACAAGGAGGTGAATTTCGAGCGCTGCGGCGAATTCGCCAGAAAGGCGGCTGGGCACGACTGCGCTCTGGTCGTTTATCCGGAAATGACGCTTACCGGCTATTCGCTTGACATGGGCGTCACAGCCGAACCGGTTGTCGGATCCGGCACGCTAGAGAAATTCGGGAAGCTTGCCGCCGAAACCCGAGTGGACATGATATTCGGCGCAAACCTCTTGCACTCATCCGTTAGTTTGCCGCGGAACTCCCTTTGCCTTGCCAGTAGCTCGGGAAAAGTGGAGGCACTTTACTCCAAAATTCATCCCTTCAGCTTCGCAGGGGAGGAAAAGGTGCTAGAAGCCGGGGATGCGCTCGGATTGGTGCAAACGTCCGGCCTGATGCTGGGATGCTCGATATGCTACGATCTTCGTTTTCCCGAGCTCTTTTCGCTGATGTCAAGGCAATGCAATGCAGTCGTCAATATCGCAAATTGGCCTGCACGCAGGGTCGATCACTGGCGCGCATTGCTGATTGCGCGAGCCATTGAGAATCAGCTCTTCGTTTTCGGCGTGAACAGGGTGGGAGTGGACGGCAACGGGCTGCAGTATGAGAAAAGCTCGATGGTCGTGGCGCCTGACGGAAACGTGCTTCAGCCTGTGCATTCTGAATCGGAAATGGATATTTACGAAATCGACCCTTCACTGGTCGGTAAATATCGGAATGAGTTTCCGACAGTTCGCGACAAGCGTTATGGCTTGTACCGGAAATTGTGCGAAGGGGTGGAATGATGGATGGAAAGGTCGTGGTGGTCACCGGCGGGGCAGGATATCTGGGCCGCAGGTTTTGCTCGGCAATTGCCGGAATAGGCGGAATCGCTGTCGTCGCGGACAGGGACATTGAAACAGCCAGGCAGATTGCCGCTGAAATCGAATCAGCGCATCCAGGTTTGGCCGAAGCTCAACAACTGGACATTACGAGCAAGGATTCTGTGGCCGGACTGATCGAGAAGTTGGGAAACAAGTACGGACACATCGATGGAGTGGTGAACAATGCCTACCCTCGCAACAAGAACTATGGGCGCAAACTGGATGACGTGACCTACGAGGACTTCTGCGAAAATGTCGGCTTGCATTTGGGCGGATATTTCCTGGTAGCACAACAGTTCGGCCTTTATTTCAGCAACCAAGGATATGGGAACATCATCAACATATCTTCCATTTATGGCTCGATGGCGCCGCGTTTTGATGTTTATGAGGGAACGTCGATGACCATGCCGGTGGAATATGCTGCAATCAAGTCTTCAGTGAATCACCTCACCCGGTATTTCGCACAATATTTCAAGCGCGATGGCATTCGGGTTAACACGCTTTCTCCGGGAGGGATACTGGAGGGGCAGCCGCAGAGTTTTTTGGAGCGCTACGATTCATATTGCGGAAAAAAAGGAATGCTCGAGAGCGGGGATATCATCGGCACTTTGCTTTTCCTGCTGTCCGAGTCGTCAAGATATGTGACCGGACAGAATATCATCGTCGACGATGGCTTCTCTCTTTGATCATTTAACATAATTTGTATCGGGCTTTTTTGATGCGTCAAACATTGTCGCTGCTTCTTCAGCATACTGGTTTAGGGTTTCTTAAGGCTAGAAGAATGGTTCTGCGAAACAGGCCTTTGTATTCTTCGTTGAATTTGGACAACGTCAGGCGATATGTCGAGCGCAATACCCATCCTGAAGGCGCCGAAGAAGAAAAGAAGATCATGGTTGAGATGCTTTGGGAGCATCCTACGGCGAATCTGAATTCTTGTCTGATTCGCATGCTCCTGGGAAGCAAAAATCATACGTCCGCCTTTGCGTTGACCGAATACGGCGAGACATGCTTGGTGCAGACCATTGCGCATGCCTTCGATATTTCACGATTTGTCGGCGTATACCGGTTTCTCGATCTGAAGAATCATATCAGGGCCATCACGGGAACATTGTCGTTCAGCCTGTCGGCCAATTATCGTATCGACAAGGGAATCAGCCTGGAAGTCGGCGGACAGGAAATTGGAGACCTTGTCTACGACGAATATCTCCGCCTGACCAGCAGGCCGACCGCAAGAAAGCCGGATCTGATGTATTTTGCGCTGATCTATAACTCTCTGTATCGCTATTACCGGTATCGTGAAATCATCAATGTCAACGATGTGACGGACATCGTGATGACTCACGATGTCTATGCAAAATTCGGGCTGGTCATCAAGGCGGCCGCATCGCTGGATCGGAATATCAGGATATGGACCACCGCATATACCAAGCCGATAAGCATCGCATCAAATCCTGCGGACAAGAAGTTCATCTACAAGGTGCAGTATTACAGGAAGGAATACGAGGCACTGATCAAGAAAAACAAAACGGAACAGGAAATCGATCAGGAGTTCCAGGTTGCCTTCGGTAACAGGATGGGGGCCAGAGACGCAAACCAGATCGATGTGGGCTTCGTTTATGCCAACAATGAAATCAATACGGTAGATCAATTCAAGGAATCTTTCGGGACTGACGGGAAAGGAAAGATTTTTATAATGACACATGCCTTTGTCGACGCCGTACGCTACCCACTTTGGCAGAACTATTCGGATAACTACGTATGGCTGAGGGAAACCTTGATCATGTTGGCGGAAAGAAGCAAGGTCGAGGAAGTGTACGTTAAGCCGCATCCTTCCGAGCCGCTTTACCCATGCGGAGTCACTGTTAAAGAGGTGGTCGAGGAAATAAATGGCTCGCTGGGCGCCGGATTCATCTATCTGGAAAAGAAGGTTCATAACTCGGCGATTTTCGAATTGGCGAAAGTGATCATTACTTCCCATGGGACGGTGGGCATAGAGGCGCCTTGCCTGGGAGTCAAGGTCATAGCGGCCTCGTCCTGTCAGCATGAGGAAAGCGGAACCAATTATCAGGCAAGAAGCGTAACCGAATATAAGGCGCTTCTGGATGACATCGACAATCTTCCGGACCTGACACCAGAGCAGATTTTGAGTGCAAAAATCGCCTTTCTCTGGTTCAACAAATATGTGTTCGCGGATACGCCGCTCTTGCCCGGATTGTCGAGGTATGATGATGTTGACAGGGCTGAGGCCTACTCGAAGATAAATGGTGCATTTGAGCTTGCAGAGCCCATCGAAAACCATGAGATATATAGGGCATTCACTGAAATGATCGACCGAGGGCACCACGACTTGGTTTGTCTTTGACGATCTTGCGTAAAGAAGTTTGTGCAAAGTTTACGGATAATTCCTGCAGACATGAGAAAAGTGAATACATTTATTGCAGGTGCGCCAAAGTGCGGCACTACTGCGTTGAGCGAATATTTGAGGCATCATCCGCAAGTCATGATGTCTCAACCCAAGGAGCCGTACTATTTCGCCGATGATTTCCCCGGACTGAAAGCAGAGTCAAAATTCGATACTTTCGACAAGTACGAATCCATTTTTAGCTCGCCTCGCGAGAACCAGAAAGTGCTGTGCGATGCCTCGGTGTTTTATCTATATTCCGACGTGGCAATCAAGAACATATACGAATATAACAATGAATCAAGGATCATCGTGATGCTGCGGAATCCTGTCGACATGATTTATTCGTTTCATAGTCAACTGGTTTTTGAAGGCTATGAGGATATTGAAAATTTTCAGCTTGCCTGGGAGAAGCAAGAAAGCAGGCGAAATGGGGTGTTCTTGCCGAAGCATTGTCCGGATGCTAAATTGTTGATGTATAGCGATATTGGCATGTACTCGATTCAAATTGGAAGGCTATTTGACACGATCGAAAGAGATAGAATCCATATCATCTTTTTCGACGAATTCGTGAATCAGACTCGCCAAGAATTCGATAAGGTGCTCGAATTTTTGAATTTGGAGCAGCGGCCCGACTTCGAATTTCAGCGAATCAATGAAAACAAACGGGCAAAATCGGTTGGCTTGCGCAGGATGCTGGGAAAAATTCCCTCGCCCTTGCTTTCTTTGAGCAAGTCGTTCAAGCGAACGCTGGGGATTCAAGGCGGCCTGGGCGAATATTTGAACGCGTTGAATGTCGTCAAGGAGGTGCGAATGCCGCTCGATCCTGACTTCAAGCAGAGACTGCTCGACCATTTTAGTGAGGATATAGGCAAGCTGGAGGATTTGGTGGGTAGGAAGCTGGATTCATGGAAAAGCTCAAACAAACAATGAAAGATGAACTGAACGATGTCATTGCTGATGATCGCGTAGAAGAATCCAATTTTTGTACTTTATTCGACATCAATTACATAGCAACTGGCCTGACGCTTTATGAATCACTCCTGAAAAACGTGAAAAAGTCGGTGCTATGGGTCGTCTGCATGGATAGTGACACATACGACAAGCTGGAATCGTTGTCGCTAGACCGTCTAAAGCCGGTGAAACTCGAGACGATAGAGGCTCATTTTCCGGAACTCAGGCAAGCGAAGTTGAATCGATCGAAGGTCGAATACTATTTCACGTGTAAATCGGCCATTCTTCGGTTTCTTTTTGAAGTTGTCAGGGTCGAGAATGCCGCGTATGTCGATGCTGATATGTATTTCTTCAACGACTTCGCCCACCCGCGGATCACGGATTGCTCCACAATCATTACCCCGCACTTATTCCCCCATAGCCAGCAACATCTTGATGTTTGCGGAAAGTTTAATGCCGGGTTCGTTAGCGTTCAGGCTTCTGAGGTTTCTTTTCGACTCCTGCGGAAATGGTATGAAGACTGTATTGAGTGGTGTTATGATCGGATCGAAAATGGTAAGTATGGGGATCAGAAATACTTGGATCAATGGAAGATCCAGTTCGATGATGTGTATGAGTCTTGTCATGAAAATTTAAACGTTGGGCCTTGGAATGTCGGCGGCAAGACCGTGGGCGAAGGCCATGAGACGGTTACTTTGAACGGCAATAGGCTGATATGTTTTCATTTTCATGGTTTGAAAAAGATTTCAGCTCATAAATATGAGCTTGGCGTCGATCACTATGATATTCCTAATCTTGCTGATGTTGTAAATGCGATTTATATACCGTACATGTTGGCTAGAAGAAGAGTCGAGAACAAATATGGGGTCCTGTCTGTCCAGAAGAAGGTTAGGGAGAAAGCCGCCAAGAGTGGAATACTATGGCAGCTACGCTTGATGGTGTCTCGATTGCTTCGCAGGAAATATTGCATCGATATGAGGCGCTATGAGACTGTTCAATAAAGAAGTATTTCAGTAATGCGATGAAGTGCTGCGTTATTGGGGGAACAGGGTTTATTGGATCACATTTAATCCAGGCTTTGCTTGAAACAGGCAGGGATGTCCTGGTTATCGGGAGAAAAGAGAAGAACCGGGTAAACCTTCCAGGAGGAGTTGCGTATCTTCAGGGGGATGTAAGTGATGCGGAGTTTATTGAAAACGCCTTGGAAGGCGTCGGGGAGATAATAGATCTGGCCTATTCAAGCGTTCCAAAAACCAGCTTCGAAGATCCTCTGAACGACATTTTGAGTAATCTCCCAAGCTCTGTTGCACTGTTCAATGCGGCGACCCATTTCCCGATAAAGAAAATAATTTATGTCTCCTCCGGGGGGACTGTTTACGGTGAGCCACTGTTCCTTCCCATTACTGAAGACCACCCGACAAATCCGATTTCCCCCTATGGAATTACCAAGCTTGCGCTGGAAAAATATGCAAAAATGTATTTTAGGATCAAAGGGCTGCCAATAGTCTCCGTTCGTCCGTCGAACCCGTATGGTGAAATGCAGATTGGTTTTGTTGGGCAGGGATTCGTGGCGACGGCCATGGCTTCAGTGCTCATGCAAAAGGAAATCAGGATATTTGGAGAAAATGGGACGGTAAGGGATTATATTTATGTGGGAGACTTGGCGAGAGCTATAGTTGCCGCACTCGAATATGGGAGCCCGGGGGAGTGCTACAATGTCGGGACTTCGATAGGCAGATCGAATCTCGAGGTAATTGAGGAGATTGCAGTTTTGGCAAAGAAGAACGCGATCGAGCCGCGGATCAGCTTCATGCCACACCGCCCCTTTGATGTATCGGCAAACATATTGGATGCCGAGAAATTGCACTCCGTGTCGGGCTGGCACCCGCTGATGGGTTTTCGCGAAGGAATTGAACGTACTTGGGAATGGTATGTTTCCCAGCAAGCCTCTGGACAATATTGACCAATGCGTTCTCATTCCTATAAACCAATCTTAGGAAGGATGTAACTTGCGTGTTCTTCGGACCGGAATTCTATTGCTGCTTTTGTTGAAGTGTCAGACTTGCTATGCGTATATTGACCCGAATTCAGGTGGGATACTGTTTCAATGGATGACAATTCTGCTATCCCTGATCGCGGGTGCGTGGTTTTTCCTGGTGCGAAAGATCAAGTTCATATTTGAGAAGATCAAGACACTTCTTAAAAAGAAATAGAAATTTGCCAGCACATGAGTCAGTGGGTTAACGCATACGGCAGTACTGTAGCTTTCGCAAGAGAGATATTGCGTATCCTCTTGCCATTGATGTTGCTGGTCTATGTTCCGTTGGGGCTGATCGGTCAAATTGATGGTTTGCTGATGTATATGACCTGGCCCGAGGTCGCTGTCGACAGTTCGCTAGTGGTCCTCTTTTTTGCTTTGCTTGCCGTGAGCTGGCTGCTCGGCTCGATTGCGTTCTGGTTTGTCATTTCCCGTTTCGGTTTTCTGAAGAAGCACGCATTCCATGCTGCTGCAGTCGTGGCCCTTGCGCCGCTCTGTTTTCTTATTGCAAACGTATTGACCCAGTTTGGCATTCAATGGATTGGGATCCTGACGAAAAAGGAGTTGTTTGAGGCCTTTAACTATGCGAAATTGATTTCGGTTTTATTCTTCTTTTTCGCCTTTCTGTTGTTGGTGGGTTATTACGAAGTGGCGGGCTTGAGGGGCGCGATTTCCGGGCGCATGAAAATTCCCTTCTGGTTTTCCGTGTTGCTGGTTATTTGTTCGGCAACAGTTGCGATTGTACGCGGCCCCAGGCTCCATATCTTTGGGAACAGGTCGGTGCTGCCCCACGAGTCAGGTCGCGGCAGCCTTCCGAACGTTTTTTTGCTCTCGGTCGATGCCTTGAGCGCGGAAGACATGTCCCTTTATGGATATCGCTTGGATACAACTCCCCAGCTGACGCGCTTCTCAAGACAGGCATACGTATTCAACCATTTTTATGCAAACTCGAATTTCACAACGCCGACCACCACTACGATTGAAACCGGTAAATATCCTTGGTCGCACAGAGTGTTTTGGGCCGGACAACTGCATGGGCGTGATCGAAGAGAAAACATCGCCCATGAACTGCACAAGCTGGGTTATTACAATCTGACCATCTCATCCAATCCGTGGGCCGCCCCTCTTCACCATGGCACATATGCGGACTATGATGACGATGCCCCGCCTCCGGTTAAAGGCGTCATCGCAAGACAACTCGCAAAATTGGTTTTTGAGGGGTCAAATTTTGACGGAATTCTGCATTCTCTCCTCCCTGGGATATCTAGTTTTGACCAGATATGGATGGGAAATGACTATCCGTGGCCAGCCGAGGATGTTTACAGTATGGCAATGCGCATGCTTGTGGATGCACCTCAGGATCGTCCGGTCTTCATGTGGGCGCATATTCTGCCTCCCCACGACCCTTATCTGCCACCCAATCCGGAAAAGTTCAGATACCTGAATGCGAAAGAGCTTGTTTCCAGAAGAGACTTCAAGATAGAAGGTTTCTATTCTGCTAAACAGCAAGGAATGATAGACAAATACCGGCTACGCTATGATGAATGCGTTCGTTATGCTGACCGGGAGGTGGGCGAGTTTCTCGATTTGCTTCGTAAGAAGGGATACTTGGATCATGCCATCGTCATTATTACCGCGGATCATGGCGAATCGTTTTCTCACGGTTTTCATGGCCATACGGGTCCGCAGTTGTACCAGGGACTGATACATATCCCACTAATCATCCGGCTTCCAGGGCAGGAAAGCGGAAAGGTCATCGAGGAAAATGCCGAACAGGTGGATATATTGCCAACAGTTTTGGACCTTGTCGGAATTCCGAAGCCAGGCTGGTCGGAGGGCGAATCGCTTGTGAAATATTTTCAAGGCAAGCAAGGAGTCGCGTCCAGTCCAAAATTTTCCATGAATTTCGAATTGAATAGTTCATTCCTGCCGCTTGCGAAGGGAACAGTCGCTGTCATGGAGGGGGCGAACAAGTACATCTATGACCTTTCGACAAGGAGGGGCGAATTGTATAATATTCGATTTGATCCGGACGAGCAGCATGATTTGTCGAAAGTTCAACCCGAGTTGGCGTTGCATTTGCAATCGATGATTCAGCAAAGAATTAGTATGGCAAATAATAAGATATTGTCGAGAAAGCCGTGAGGGGGGCGAGATATCCCCAGGGGAAGCTGAAACTTTCATCAAAAGCTTGGATGAGGATTGCCTGTCGGGCAAAAAGACAAGGCAATGAACTCCGGCGGTTGCCTTTGGTCCGGAACTGGATGACTGGCGTGAATTATTCTGCAATGGCCGTCCTGCAGGAGTCCTTGCATGCCAGAAATATAAAAACCGCACAAATCAAGCCGCCCTTGTTTATCCTGGGATTCTGGCGCTCGGGAACCACTTTTCTGCATGAACTGATGAGCTGCGATGACAGCTTCGGATTTCCGTCCACTTGTGCCTGCATGAATCCATGGAGTTTTCTGCTCACTGAATCGTATGCGATAAAAAACCATGGAAAGTCGTATGTGAAGCGGCCGATGGACCATATACTGATCTCTGTGTCGTCGCCACAGGAGGACGAATTTGCCTTGCTGGCCATGGGGGCTCGCAGTCCTTATGAAATGCTGGTGTGTCCTTCGTTGGCAGAGGATGTGAAGGAGTTGCTCGATTTTGATTCATGGTCAGGCGATGAACAGTACGCATGGAAAGACTGTTTCAGGCATTTCATCCGCTTGCTGTCTGTTCAGGAAAACAGGACATTGCTCATGAAATCGCCGACCCACGGCTTCCGGTTGAAGGCATTGACTGACATGTTCCCCGAGGCCCGTTTTCTATTATTGGAGCGAAATCCATATGATGTGTTTTCTTCCAACGTGAAAATGTGGAATGCCATGTTGGACCTGTATAGCTACCAGCAATTCACGACTGCGGAGATTGAGAATTTCATACTGGAAGCATTTGTTCTGCATGAACAGGCCATACAAGACGGGACGGCGGGTATTCCAGAGGGCAGGTTTTATTCGATACAGTATGAGGAACTTGCAGAGAATCCGTTCGGTACGTTGCGCCGCGTCTATTCCAATCTGGGGCTGGACGAATTGAGCGCTGTCGGGGCAGCAGCTATGGAATCTTACCTGGAGAGGGTGTCAGGGCATGTGCGAAACGAAAGGGAGCTTTCCCCGTCTCAAATAAGGCAGGTTAATCGCGCATGGGGTGGCCTGCTTGAAAAACGAAACCTGCGGACAATTGATTCGAAATTGCAACTTTCTGACTAAATCGTAGGCAACACAGAATATGGACGATCCACTTGTAACCATTGTCACCCCGAGCTGGAATAGCGAGAAATACATAGAAGCCACCATTCTCGGCGTGATTGGGCAGACTTACAAGAACATCGAGTACATTATTGTCGATGGCGGTTCGGTGGATAACACGCTGGGCATCATCCGGAAATACGAGAAACATATATCGCACTGGGTCAGCGAGCCGGACAAGGGAATGTACGATGCCATCAATAAGGGCATGTCCATGGCCAAAGGGGATATCGTGGCATATATCAACAGCGACGATTTGTACTACCCGGACACGATCTCCAAAATAGTGCGGCTTTTTGAGAACGATCGCTGCGTGGATCTGGTTTACGGGAACCTGAATTTCATCGATGAAGTTGGAAAGACGCTTTATGTCCAGAAATACCCCAGTTTCAATTTGAAGTTGTTCATCAATTCGAATTATTCGATGATAGGGCAGCCCGCGGCATTCTGGCGCAAGAGCCTGATGGATAAGGTTGGCCTGTTCGATGAATCGCTGCGCATGGCATCGGATTTCGAGTTTTTCATCCGTGCCGGTCAGGTTGGAACGCTCAGGCATGTTCCGGAAGTGCTGGCCGCGTTCAGGTTGCATCCGAATTCCATGACCTGGAGACAGATGCAATTGAGCAATGAGGAGATTGCCGGCATGCGAGCAAAATATCGGATTGATTCGAAAGGGGGAGGCAATATTTTCTTGCGCAGGCTTGCTGACGTACATTTCAAGTTGATCAACTGGCGCGTCATGTTGACGAAGATCGGTATGTTGCTTAAAAACGGGCATGCATAAGCTTGTCATCAAAAAAATCCGCATGGTGTTCAGGGCGGCAGTTGCCAGAGTGCGCGCATCGCTGAATGGCTCCCGTATCTCATTGAGTGCGAAGTTGTATCTTTACCCGGGCGCAACGCTGCGGGTTGGCCGCGGAGTCAAGGTGATGTACGGCTGCGTCCTTTCCGTGCTGCCGGATGCAACGCTTGAACTGGGCGACCATAGCGCTTTGAATCCGGGTACATTCGTGTATTGCGCTGATAGCATCAAGATCGGCACCGGGGCACGAGTGGCGCATTATTGCTCGATTCTGGACCACGATTATGCGATATCGTCCAGCGGGGCGAGCTTCGAGGAAGGGAAAATATCAAGCCCCGTTGTCATCGGGAAAAATGTGTGGTTGGGTGCCCATGTGATGGTCATGAAGGGGGTCAGTATTGGTGATGGCGCCGTGATCGGTGCGCAAAGCATGGTCAGGCGCTCGGTGCCGGACAATACGCTGGCTTATTGCGCTTCGAATAGCCAGCTGACATTAAAGGAGCTCTGAAATCATGAGGATATCATTTCCCTCAACGATGATAGGATTGACGCTCCTCGCCATCGTGACCCTACCCCAGGTGACGGCATTCATGTTCGGCACCAATTCCGTGGGGGGGTTCGCCATTTCGCTGATCTGCATTCTGTTGATCACCATCCATTTCGCGCTTGGATCTTCGCGCAAGAGCGGAAATGCAAAGGCGATGCTGTTCATTCTTGCATTGCTGACAGTGGTTCTGGTGAACGGAACCTACAGTTTCATGATGCATTCGACTTTCGACTTCAATCGCTTTGCATCTTCCTATTTGCTCCTGGTGTTCTTCATGCTGGGCGCGCTTGCATTTGATCTTTGGTTTCGCGGCATTTCGAATCGCCGTGCGCACTATGCGATTAAATTCGTCTTTTACGTACTGTTGATTTCGACTTCCGCGTATTTCTTCCATTTTTCGCCATTTGGAAATCTGACGAGACGTCCCGTGTTTTTTTACACAGAACCCTCCCATTTTGGCCTGGGATTTGCGCCATTTCTCCTGTATATGGCCTACTTTTCAGGCAAGTGGATGCGGTACGTGTGGGTTCTGGTGGGATTTCTGATAGGGACGATCGTCACCAATCTGACGCTGGTTGCCGGAACCGTATTGGTGATGTTTCTGGTGATACCCTGGAGACGCATCGTCATGATCATACCCTTGGTGCTGGTCATGATCGTTTTCGGGGTTGGCAACGCAAAGCATTTCACTTCCCGTATCGATCTTTCTCCAGAGACGAAGGCCCATTCGGCATTGGGTTATCTCTCCGGAATGGAAAGGGCGTATCTTGATCTCAAGGACACTTATGGAACGGGGGTGGGTTTCCAGCAATTTGGAATAATCGGCGAAAGAGGCGTGTTTATGGAGAGGCTGGCGGAAATCAACCTCGCCGACATGAACCTTTACGATGGCTCTGCAGTGGCATTCAAGTTGACGGGAGAATTGGGCCTGATCGGGATTGCCGTTTTGTTGGCCTATCTGGCCCACTTCTGGAAGCATTTCAGGCGGCTTCATGCCACGGCCATGAGCTGCAACCTGGAGGAGAGCAAAGACGTTTTCATGACATCCTGTTTCCTGATGTTCATCCTCGATTTCTTTGTCCGCGGGGAAAGTTATTATTCAGCTGTTAGCTTCATGTTTTTGTCTTCAGTGGTGTGGCTGATGCTTCGCAAGCGGGCTTTGGCCGATAGGTTGGTTGCCTAAGATGGTTGTGATTGTTTTGTCGGACTATGGGCATGTCAATGGCGGGGCCGCTCAGGTTGCGATCCGCGGCTTGAATGCCTTGGCCGACAGTGGGCATAAAATAATATTCGTCTCCGCAGTGGGGCCTGTGGATGAGGCTATTGACCGCAGCAAGGTTGAAACGATCAATTTCGGATTGCACGACCTGTTGGATAATCCTTCCCGGATATCGGCTGCGGTTCGAGGAATTTGGGATTGGGATTGCGCCCGCAAGCTGAGGACTGTTCTGGAACAATGCGATAATGCTGACAGCATCGTGCATGTGCATTCATGGTCGAAATCCTTTTCCTCAAGCGTTATTCACGAAAGCGTCAAAATGGGGTTCGAGGTTGTTTGCACCCTGCATGATTATTTTACGGTTTGTCCAAACGGAGCGCTTTTCGACTTCCAAAAAAATGAAATATGCCATTTGAAACCGCTCTCATTTCTCTGCTTGACCAGCCATTGCGATGCGAGAAGCTATTCCCACAAATTGTGGAGGGTCGTGCGTCAGTTCGCGCAGAATGAGATCGCTGGCCTTCCGGAAAGTATCCGTCATTACATTGCCGTATCGGAAGCAAGCGCAAAGATAATGCGCCCGAATCTCGGCAAAATGTCTCAGGTGCATTTTGTTCGGAATCCGATTGATGTGCCGCGCGCCCAAATGGCAACCCCTGCATCGAATGAAGGGTTCCTGTTTGTGGGAAGATTTAGCCCTGAGAAAGGGGCTGCGTTGTTCGCACAGGCCGCCGGAAAAGCGGGAGCCTCAGCAAGATTTGCGGGCAAGGGAGAAGGACAGGTGCAGATTCTAGAAGCCAATCCTAATTCCGTCATGCTGGGATGGTTGGGCAAGGATGAGGTGCAGCAAGAAATCAGATCATGCCGTGCCCTTGTCTTCCCATCGTTATGGTACGAGACGCAAGGGCTGGTTGTTCAAGAGGCGGCAGCGCATGGAATACCCGTCGTGGTTTCCGATTCGTGCGTGGCTCGCGACAGCATTGTTGATGGCGAAACAGGATTGCTGTTTCGCGCTGGGGATAGCGATGATCTTGCAGAAAAAATAAGGTTTCTGAATGAAGATGCAGAGTTCGCTGGTAGAATGGGGAGGGCTGCCTACCACAGATTTTGGGCCGATCCCCCCACACTCGATAACCATGTGGACGAATTGCTCGCTTGCTACCAATCGATTCTTTCGGCTAGGGTTGCTTAGTCGGCTTCGAGAAAGCAAGGTGCATCATAAATTTAGTTGATAAAGGGGTTGTTTGGCATGAAGGTTGCCATTGTTCATGATTGGATCACTGTTTATTCGGGCGCTGAACGTGTGCTCGAACAGATGATGTCTTGTATTCCGGAGGCGGATTTGTACTGTTTGGCGGAATTTTTGCCAGAAAACAGCAGAGGATTCCTCAAGGGTAGGGTGGTCAGAACGAGCTTTATCCAAGGTCTGCCTTTTGCCAAGTCTCAATACCGGAATTATCTTCCTTTGATGCCGCTGGCTGTGGAACAATTCGATGTTTCGGGTTACGATTTGGTAATATCCAGCAGCCATGCTGTGGCAAAGGGCGTGATAACGGGGCCCGACCAGCTGCATTTATGCATGTGTTATTCGCCCATTCGTTATGCCTGGGATTTGCAGCACCAATATTTGGAAGAAGCCGGGTTGCGTAAAGGCGTCAAGGCATGGGTGGTGAGGTGGATTCTGCACAAGATGCGCATATGGGATGTGAGAACTTCGAACGGCGTAGATAAGTTTATTGCCATTTCCCATTTCATCAAGCGCAGAATCTGGAAGATTTACCGGCGGGAAGCCGAGGTGATTTACCCTCCAGTGGATATTGATGCATTTGAACTGCATGAATCCAAAGAGGATTTTTACCTGACCGCTTCCAGGATGGTCCCATACAAAAAAATCGATTTGATTGTCGAGGCTTTTTCAGGCATGCCCGAGAAGAAGCTTGTGGTGATCGGGGATGGACCTGACTTTGAAAAAATCAAGCTCAAAGCGAAATCCAACGTGACCCTGCTCGGGTACCAGAGCCACGCGGTATTGAAGGATCACATGCAAAGGGCCAAGGCCTTTGTTTTTGCCGCCGAGGAGGACTTTGGCATTGCGCCGCTGGAAGCGCAGGCTTGCGGTACGCCTGTGATCGCGTACGGCAAGGGAGGCGCGCTTGAAACGATTCGGGGGATGGATTCCGAGAAGCCGACGGGCGTGTTTTTTGATAAACAAGACGTTGGATCGCTGATTCAAGCCATAAAGACGTTTGAAAATGGCGCTGATAGATTCGATCCGGCGGCATGCCGCGAAAATGCGCAAAGATTCTCGGTCCAGTCATTTCGCGAGCAATTTACCACCCTGGTGGAAAATTTTGCAAAAGATAATCGTAAAAGTCGGATGGAAGATAAATGAAACTATCGGTAGTGGGAACAGGCTATGTAGGCCTGGTGACTGGGGCGTGCTTTGCCGAGATGGGAAACGTGGTGACCTGCGTGGACATCGACGCGGTCAAGATCGAGAATTTGAAGAATGGGATATTGCCGATCTACGAGCCCGGTCTCGAGGAAATCGTCGTGAACAATTACAGGGAAGGGAGGTTGAAATTCACGACATCCCTTCCCGAGTCCCTTGACGGGGCGGCAGCCTGCTTCATCGCGG
>JAJZRS010000015.1 GCA_021802545.1 Pseudomonadota bacterium | reverse complement strand
GGCCTCGGCCTGCTTCAGAAACCCAATGATCTGTTCTTCCGTAAAACGCTTCTTCACGTCCGTTCTCCTCTCTAAAAACGGACTTTACTAACTTCATTCTGGTATGCCTAGTGGGAGGCAGGTCACAACGGCGTGAAGCGATTCGTTCATTCCTCATAGTAGAACGTCGTACAGCGATAGGGGCTTATATTGCCGCCATTGAGGGAATCAGGGATGCACTTGGATCCATGAAGGCCATTGAGGCCGAAATTGCAAGTCATACCGGGAATTTTAATTTCGGAAATTTCAGTTATTCCTTGCATACGCATTTGCAGAACAATGGGCTTGTGAATATCTCCGAAGCTGGGCTGTTCTCACCTGTATTTTGGCTTCATGTTCAGACGGAATTCCCTGGCTATTCCGACAAAAGGAAAGATATTCAGGCGAGGATGAGAATGGCTGGGGTTGAGGGATATTCCCCCAAGCAGGCTGAGCCTGCGTCGATGTGGGAGGAGCCGCGCTCAGTCACGATGACTGTTCTCGAGGATGGAAAAACTGAAGATCAGTCAGCGACACAGAAAAGTCAAAACATCGAATTTGATGAAGCTCCCGTGGTGAAAATCAACAGTGAGCAGGAGCGCGAGCTCAAAATCACCGAATTGCACTGATGGTGCTCACTCCCAGCCGGAGGTGGAGAAAAACGCCGGCAGCAAGGGCTTTCATGAACTCCGTCTTCACCTGATCTAGCCTGGTGAAGGAAAGTGACCTGGCCGCATAGCCCCCGTTAAGGGCTACTCCCTAAAATTTGAAAAGGATTTTGATGTGACTCTGAATGTAACTTCTATATCGGACAATGCTTAGGCTCCTGGCGTATCAGCGAATGCCTATTTGCCAGATCAGCTGATTGCAGGAAATCTGAAACTCATCACCGAGAGCATTACGCTCGGATCAGGCACTCTGAAGCGCGGCACCATCCTTGGGCAGCAGACGGTCGGTGCTGCTGGTGCCCCAGTAGCCGGTACGAATACTGGAAATGGAACGATTACTCTGGTGAGCACGGGTTCATTGGCAATTGTCGGGCAGTACCAGATTCAGTTTACAGGCGCCACGGCATTCGAGGTGATTGACCCAGCAGGAAAGCAACTCAATCCCGGAACTGCAGCTGGGGCTTACATCGATAAGCTAATTGCATTTACTTTCACTTCAGGAACCACTCCCATGGCAGCTGGTGATTCATTCACGATAGCCATTTCTGCTGGTTCCGGAAATTATGTCGAGTCGATCAAGACTGCAACAGACGGCAGCCAGAATCCAATCGCTGTTTTGGCTGATGATGCGGACGCCTCCGGTGGATCCGTAAGCACTGCAGCCTATTTCATGGGCGAATTCAACCAGGATGCCGTGATCTTCGACGCATCATGGACGCTCTCCGGGTTGGCCTCAATATTGAAACCCTACAAGATCATCCTAAAGGCAATGACGGGGGATCTTTCGGCAACGGATGCAACGTGACCGCTTATTCCGTTCAAAATATTCCTGATGTAATTTTTTTATTGGGGAAGTTGGGGAAGTTGGGGAAAATTCCTCGAAGGCCGCATAAATGCTCAATCCGAGTTTCCCCATTTTCAGGATTTTTGTCCGGCATTCTTGGGGAATTTCCCCAAGAATGCGCGCTTTCTGGGGAATGGGATTATGGAAAAGCCTATTTTGTGGCGCGACATATTTTCCCCTGGCGGCCGAAATTCAAATCAGCGAAAGCAATACAAAATCACCCTTAATCACGGGCAATTTTATATTTTTACATAGTCCTGTAAGTAGGGTAGAAGGTAGGTATCTTAATACATGCAGACGTCTGCAAAATTTTGGAGAAGATTGATGATTAACGTGCAGTCCGCAGTCGAGAATCTGGAAACGCAATTGAAGACCAATGACGTTAAAGGGCAACAAGAGGCTGCGGAAGCTCTGTTGCAGCTCCTGGTTCAAGGTGCAAGTGAATGGCGTCGGGCTAGAGGAAAAATTCATCTGGAAGCTGTACATGGGATTGTGAACCACATTGCAATGTCTTGGGCGATAAAGGAGCTTTTGTCAAAAAAAGCTTCACTAGGTGCATTCGGGGTGCTAAAACTTCCTGAGGAGCTGAATCAGCTTATGGAAGGTCGTGTAGATCCTCGGGAATATCTCTCAAAATACAAGTTGCGCTCTCTTGATACGATGACAAATCAGTTTTCCAACCTCGTTGAGAATACTGGGGGGCTGGAATGAACGAATTTGCAATTCGTATCACAGCTCAGGATAGATTTACCGCTAATATCAGAAGGCTAAATGATCGCTTGGCCAAGGTTACACGTCCAATAGAAAACATCCGCAATTCTGTGAAAGCAATGACGAAGGAGGCTGGACTCGACCGTTTCGGGCGCAATCTCAAGAACGTCTCGGAGAAAGCCGGAAAGGTTTCGTCAAACATCCGTTCGATCGTCGCTCCGCTTACCGCCATTGTTGGGGTTGGAACTGTCGCCGGCGTTGTCGACCTGGCTACCCAGTTCGGAAGATGGGGAAATTCGCTCACGAGAACATCGTCAGTCCTCGGCATTTCGACGACGAACCTTCAGGAATTCCAGGGAGCTGCCAAAATGGCCGGCCTTTCGTCGGAGTCGATGACCGGTGCGCTGAAGAGCCTGGGCGATACCCTCGAGGATGCGACCTACGGCAGGAACCCAAGAGCCATACAGATGATGAATCAACTCGGCATTTCCATGCATCGCACGAAATCCGGCGCGGTCGACGCGACCAGGGCATTTCGGGACATTGCGAACGCTCTGCAAAACCCGGCATTCAAGGGAAACGTCCAGGCTGAGGCCCTGGTGGCCCGGACAATGGGGGTGGAATCGATGCTCTACCTGCTGCAGAAGGGGTCGAAGGGGATCGATGCCTATATCCAGAAAGCCAGAAAGCTGGGGCTGATCATGACGCCGGCCCAGATCGAGGCGGCCAATCGCTACAACGAAAACATGATGCGCTTCGACATGACGCTGACGAATCTGAGGAACACCATCGGAAACGATCTGGTTCCGGTCTTGGGGCCGTTGCTGGAAAAGCTGGGCGCGTGGATCTCGAAAAACAAGCAACTCATTTCCAGCAAGATCACCGAATTCGTCCAGAAGCTGGCGGATGCGCTCAAGAACACGAACTGGGAACAATGGAAGGCAGGAATGATTGGGATTGGTCTCGTTCTGGCGGGTCCGCTCCTTTCAAGTGTCGTAAGCCTTACCGCATCGCTTACCACTCTGGGTTTGGTGATGTGGGCAAACCCGGTGCTTGCTGCAGTCGGGGCGATAAGCGTAGCTCTTGGCGGCGCGTATTACTGGGCAAATAAGCTGGGTGATTCTATCGACAAATTGAGGGGAGTGAAAAGCGCGATGCCTAAATATGGCGCGTTGCCTCCCCTTGCTCCGATAAAATACAATGCCGATGGGACTCATTCTGTCAGCATTCCCGAGGGATTCAAGCTTCAGAGGAAAGATGCGCTCGCGATTCCGGGGCTGCTCGGCCTGGTTAAGAAATTGGAGAGAAGCGGTGATAATGCGATTTCTCCGAAAGGTGCTATTGGACGCTACCAGATCATGCCCGGAACGGCAATTCAATATGGCTTCGATCCGGCACGGCTTACCGATCCAGATTACAACAAAGCAGCCGCAAGCGCTGTTTTGGGTGCCCTGCAAAAAAGATACGGCAATGACGAAGACGCTATTCTTGCCGCCTACAATGGAGGCCCGGGAGTTGCGGACAGATTCATTGCTTCTGGGCGCAATATAGTCGTTCTTCCAAGCGAGACGCAGGCATATTTGCGGCGCGCGCACAATATTGATTCGCAAGCCGTGAACGGAGGCGCGTCCCCGCAGCCGCAGAAAGTCCATGTCGAAGTGGCTCTGAAGAACGCCCCTGCGGGAACCAGGGTTACCGCGAAAAATGACAAGAACGCCTCGGTTGGAGTGCGTATCGCCCATGCAATGAGCCCGTCATGAGTCTGTCGAATGGACGGAATTGAGGAAGATCAATATTTGCTCAAATCTCAATTTGCTGCAATGATGGGGTGGAGTCCAAGCTATATCACAAAGCTAAAAAAGCAAGGGAGGCTTACTTTTTCCCCTGATGGAAAGCGTATAGCTGTTCGAGAGACACTGAAAGCGCTCAAACATACCGCAGATCCGGCAAAGGAATATATTCGTGATCTTCATGCCTTTAACAGAGCCGAGCGAGATGTAGGTCATAGCAGTCTGTTCGGTCGACCTGGCGTAGAGGGTGAATCTAGGGCATCGGATCCGAAATACTGGGAAAACAAGACCAGAAGAGAAGGGGCTCTTGCAATGATTGCAGAGCTCGAACTCGAAGAGAAATCCGCATCCCTGGTAGAGCGCGACAGAGTGTTTCATGCCTGCAGGGCTACGATAGATTTGTTGACCGATCGATTTCTTAAAATACCCGCTGAGATGTCGCATAAGATTTCTGGAATGACTGATCCATGGGCTGTTGAGCGCGAGTTGCGTGAGGTAATTCGTCAGACGTTGAATGATGTGATAAGGTTGGCTAACTGATGAGCCGCACAGGATTTAGAAGTGAAAAACTCTGAAATCGATAACAGGATGAATCGCTGGGCCATCTGGTGTTTGTCTGGAAGGACATCGAATATAGGGTTTCCTCGTGAAGCCTCGTATTGCCGACTTGAGGCCAGGGGCGGCAGGGGCCTTTCAGCTGAGTTTAACGATGGGGCTTGGGAAATCGACCAGGCAGTGCGATCGCTCGATGATCTGCTGCAGACAACGGTCAAAATTTTCTACCTGGGGAAAGGAACTACTGTGCAAAAAGCAGTAGATTGCGGATGCTCAAAGGTGACGATGTACAACAGAATTGGATCAGCCCACGAAAAGATTCAGAGCTGGCTGGAGGAGAATAGGGGTCAAGCAGGCCGCAAACTGAATCAGACACTTTGATTTCCTCCAGTGAATGCTCCCGTCCAGGTGCTGTTCATTGATATCCGATATGGGCTGAAGAGTCTCATGGTACTCGACCAGGTGAAGCGCCAAGAGGCGCCAAGCATCTGGCCACGCTAAAGCCCATTATCGATCATCGGCAGAGAGACAGCGGATCTTGTGTCACCGCGTCATTATCCGACGTTGACCAGATGTTTGTCGGCAAGAATGCTGACCTCCGATCGCGCTTTCCATCAATTAAATCCACATCCCCTGGATTGTGACCAGGTGTAAAGAATATCGTGCCTGCCTGTGCGCATGTTCTATCTCCTGTTGCGATCTTCATGATACTTGCGATCAAGAAGTCCTAAGCCATAATTGGAAGTTGTAGATATATTTCCAACACGAATGATTGGGAGGGGAAGTGAAGAAGCCAAGCGAGTATTTTCTAAACATAGTTCATGGGGAAAGGGTGGCAAAACGTCAAATTGATGAGTTGATCGGGATATGCAAGGCAGCTCTATTTGATGGACATATCGATCAGAATGAAGCCGAGGGCATTCTTAATTGGCTAAATCATCATATTGAGTGTCTAGATATGTGGCCAGCAAACGTTCTCAACGATAGGCTGCGTAAAGTTCTGGAAGACGGCGTTCTTGATGACCAGGAAGAAAGAGAATTGCTTGATTTGGTGATGAAGATAGCGAAGCCTGACAACCAAGGTGCAATTACCCCGACTAGCCTTCCCTTTACTTCCCCGATCCCGGAAATTGAATTCTCTTCAAGAACATTCTGCTTTACAGGAGTTTTTGAATTTGGGTCACGCGAGCAATGTAAGCAGGCAGTTATAAAGCGGGGAGGCGTATGCTTGGATGGTGTAACGAAGAAGCTTCATTACCTTGTGATCGGCTCTATAGGCTCGGAACATTGGCAGCATTCAACCTTTGGGGCAAAAATCGCAAAGGCAGTGGAGTATGTAGAGAAGGGCGCGGGGCTATACATTGTAAGCGAGTCCCACTGGATATCTAAATTGGCTGAATGAATCGCGCTGAAACAATTCCAGAGGCAAAAGCAAAAAAGCCCGGAATTATCCGGGCTTTTCATTTGCGGGATTTTACCCCAATTTTACCCCACTTGGATTGTTGCTTCCTTCAAGTGGTTGTTTTGTCTGGCGTCCCCAACGAGATTCGAACTCGTGTCGCCGCCGTGAAAGGGCGGTGTCCTAGGCCTCTAGACGATGGGGACAGGAAAACTTCCTGGTGGAGATAAGCGGGATCGAACCGCTGACCTCTTGCATGCCATGCAAGCGCTCTCCCAGCTGAGCTATACCCCCACAAAAACGAAAATTATACTGATCCAAATCCTTCCTGTAAAGCCCATCCTCAGCTGCCGAGCATATCAGCGAGAATGCGGATCTGTTCCTGCTGCTGGGAGATCACGAAAGCGGCCTTTTCGAGATGGGCGGGCTGAAGGCCCAGGATCTCGAGCTCGGCTGCTTCCTCTTCGGGACTGATTTGACGGGCTTCCTCGCGAATGGAAGCTGTGCTTCCCAGTATCCGTTCGGTGATCCTGGCGAGCGTGAGCATGGGGTCATGGGACACGCCCGAGCCGTGGTGGCCTGCGATGACGGCGACGATCTCCTCGGGCAGCCCCCAATGGCGTCCGAGCATCTCGCCCAGCTGCGCGTGGCTGACGCCGAGCGTTTCTCGCTCGATTTCGGTGATGGGCTTCTCGGGATCGGCCTCGATCCCGGAGATGAATTCGTCGAATTTTCTCGGTTCGAGGTAGGCGAAGGCGAGAAAGCCGATGTCGTGCAGGAGCCCGGCCAGGAAAAGCAGTTCCTCGGAAGGGCGGATCTCGCGTGGGATCATGCCGGACAAGGTGCGCATCCCGACTGCCATGGAAAAGCTGTGCAGCCAAAGGTTCTTGATGCTGAAATGTTCGCTGTCCCTGATGCGCAGGGGGCCCATGAGGGCGATGCTGACCGCGATGGCCTTGACCCTGGAAAGCCCGAGGACCATTGCCGCATCCTTGATGGAGCAGATCTTCTTGGCAGGCGCGAAAACGGGCGAATTGGCGAGTCCGATGATCCTGGCCGCGATCATCGGATCGGACTCGACCAGGTTCATGAGTTCGCGTTCGCCTTCGTCCGTGTCGAGACGAAGGGTGAGCAGCCTTTGGCCGATCGCGGAGATGGTCGGCAGGGTGTCCGTTCGCTTTATGGTCGCCTTGAGGGCGTCAATCGTCGCTTCTTCTGTCATGCTTCGTCCCGGTTACCTGGATTATTTTACATGCAAAGCCGAATCAATCAAGTCAGCCCTTGAAGCGATCCAGGCGGGCAAGCACCTCATCCCTGCCGAGCAGTTCGAGAACGGCGTCGATCGATGGGGTGTGCGCCTCCCCGGTGGCCATCACCCTGAGCGGCATGGCGATCTTTCCGAGCTTGACCCCTTTTTCTGTTGCGAAGGCCTTGATCGTCTTGCCGATTTCCTCTCTCGTCCAGGTGGCGCCTGAAAATCTTTCCGCAAGTTCGGTGATGTTGAGCCTGTTGTCCTGCGTGCAATGCTCGCTCTCAAGTTCGGGGGAGAGGGAAAGCCGCTTGTAGAAATAGACTGCGGCATCCGCAAGTTCCTCGACCGTGTTGACGCGCTCCTTCAGCAGGTCGCAGACCTTCTCGAGATCGGGGCCGCTATTCGGGTCGCAGCCATCCCTTTCGAGAAAAGGCGCGGCGAGCCTGGCCAGCCTGCCGTTGTCGGCATGCTTCATGTGCTGCTGGTTGATCCAGAGCAGCTTTTCAGGATTGAACTGCGCGGCCGACTTGCTGATCTTGTCCAGGTCGAACCAGCCGACGAACTGCTCCATGTCGAAGACTTCCTCGTCGCCGTGAGACCAGCCCAGCCGCGAGAGGTAATTGAGCAGCGCCTCGGGCAGATACCCGTCTTCGAAGTACTGCATCACGCTGACTGCGCCGTGCCGCTTGGAAAGCCGCTCTCCGTCCTCGCCGAGGATCATCGGCAGATGGGCGTAGATGGGGAGCGGCGCGCCCATCGCCTTCAGGATGTTGATCTGGCGCGGCGTATTGTTGACATGGTCGTCGCCCCGGATGACGTGCGTGATGCCCATGTCCATGTCGTCAATTACGACGCCGAAATTGTAGGTCGGCGTGCCGTCGGCGCGCATGATGACGAGGTCATCGAGCTCGCTGTTCTGGACGAAGATCTTGCCCTTGACGAGATCTTCGATCACGACGTCTCCTTCCAGCGGCGTCTTGAAGCGGATGACCGGGGCAACGCCTTCAGGCGGCGTTCTTGTGCTGTTTCGCCACCTGCCGTCGTATCTGGGCTTCTCGCCCCTTGCCTTCTGCGCTTCGCGCATTTCGTCGAGCTCTTCCTTCGATGCGTAGCAATAATAGGCGAGGCCTTCCTTCAGCAGCTGCTCGGCCACTTCCTTGTAGCGGGGCAGGCGTTGCATCTGGTAGAAGGGGCCTTCGTCGTAATCGAGGCCGAGCCATTCCATGCCGTCGAGGATCGCCTTCACGGATTCGGGCGTGGACCGGTCGAGATCCGTGTCCTCTATCCTGAGGACGAACTTGCCGCCATGCTTTTTTGCATAGGCCCATGAAAAGAGTGCGGTGCGCGCGCCGCCGATGTGCAGGTAGCCTGTCGGGCTGGGCGCGAAACGGGTTCGGATCATGTCGTGCTTTCTGTCAGTATTGCCCCGAATGGGCTGCGTTTTCAAATCTCGTGTATTCGCCGAGGAAGGTCAGCCTTACGGTGCCGATGGGGCCGTTCCGCTGCTTGCCGATGATGATCTCGGCGATGCCCTTGTCCTGGCTTTCAGGGTTGTAGACTTCGTCCCGATAGATGAACAGGATCAGGTCGGCGTCCTGTTCGATCGCGCCCGATTCGCGCAAATCGGACATGACGGGGCGCTTGTTGGGGCGCTGTTCCAGGCTTCTGTTGAGCTGGGAGAGCGCGACGACGGGAACATGAAGCTCCTTTGCAAGCGCCTTGAGCGAGCGGGAGATCTCCGATATTTCCGTCGCCCTGTTTTCGCCCGCCGAGTTGGCCGACATGAGCTGGAGGTAGTCGACCACGATCAGGCCGAGTTCGCCGTGCTGCCTGTGCAGCCTGCGCGAGCTGGCCCGCAGCTCGATCGAATTGAGCGAAGGCGTTTCGTCGATGTAGAGCGGCGCCTCCGACAGCTTTCCGAGCGCATGGGTCAGGTTAGGCCAGTCGTCGTCTGCGAGCTTTCCCGTGCGCAGCTTGTGCTGGTCCAGCCGGCCAACGGAGCCCAGCATGCGCATGGCGAGCTGGGCGCCGCCCATTTCCATGCTGAATACTGCAACCGGCTTTTTCGAATAAAGTGCCACATTTTCGGCGATGTTGAGCGAAAATGCGGTCTTTCCCATGCTGGGACGGCCCGCGACGATCACGAGGTCCCCGGGCTGCAGGCCGGAGGTTTTCTGGTCGAGATCGGCGAATCCCGTGGCGATGCCGGTGACGTCGCTGTCGTCCTCCCTGTTGTAGAGGACTTCGATGCGCTCGACGACTTCGCGCAGCAGCGGCTGGATGTTGACGAAACCCTGCTTGCCTTTTGCGCTCGCCTCGGCGATTTCGAAAACCTTGGCCTCGGCCGAGTCGAGCAGTTCGCCTGCAGTCCGCCCAAGGGGATTGTATGCCGATTCGGAGATCGCCGCGCCCACCTCGGCGAGCTTCCTCATGACCGATCTTTCCCTGACGATCTCTGCATATCGACGTATGTTCGCAGCAGATGGCGTATTTTGTGCAAGAGAACCCAGGTAGGCGATGCCGCCTGCGTTCGAGAGTTCCTGGCTGCTTTCGAGCGATTCGGAGACGGTGACGACGTCCGCCGGGCTGGTCCTGGCGATCAGGACTGCGATGTGCCGGTAGATGAGGCGGTGGTCCTGCCTGTAGAAATCGCCTTCGTTGATGAGATCGGCGATCTTGTCCCAGGCATTGTTGTCGAGCAGCAGTCCGCCGAGCACGGATTGTTCTGCTTCGACGGAATGTGGGGGAAGCTTGATCGAATCGATTTCCAGAGTCATTGCGTTCGACCGTGTTTCAATTCAAGCCGTGGAAAAGGGGGCGAAAGCCCCCTGTTTTGCTTAAGCTGCGACCACGGAAACGGTGATGGTCGGCACGACGTCCGCATGCAGCGCGACGGCAACCTGATGCTCTCCCGTCTGCTTCAGCGGGCCTTCGGGCAGGCGAACGGAAGATTTCTCCACTTCAAAGCCCTGGGCCTTCAATGCTTCCGAAATGTCCGCATTGGTGATCGATCCGAAAAGCTTTCCGTCCACGCCGGCATTGTGCGGGATCGTCACGACCAGCCCGTCGATTTTCTGGCCGAGCTCCCGGGCCTTGGCGAGGATTTCCTGCTGGGCTTTTTCCAGAATTGCGCGCTTTTCCTCGAATTCGGCGATGTTGGCTGCCGTTGCTCGCTTGGCTTTCTTGTTCGGGATCAGGAAATTCCTGGCATACCCGTCCTTGACCTTGACGATGTCGCCCAATACGCCGAGGTTGGCGACTTTTTCCATCAGAATGACTTGCATGGTGTACTCCTCAGTGCAGATCGGTGTAGGGAAGCAGCGCAAGGAAGCGGGCGCGCTTGATCGCCGCTCCGAGCTGACGCTGGTAATGGGCCTTGGTTCCCGTGATGCGGGAAGGAATGATTTTGCCGTTCTCGCTGATGAAGTCCTTCAGGAGATCGACGTCCTTGTAGTCGATTTCCTTGATGCCTTCCGCGGTGAAGCGGCAGAATTTCCTGCGCTTGAAAAGATTGCGCGAGGCGTTGTTTTCTTTCTTGTTCTTGTCGTTGCGTTTGAATGGACGTGACATGATTTTATCCTGTTAATTCAAAATGGGTTGCATGGAAAACGATCTCTCTGCTCTTCGCGCCCTTCCTTGCCAGGAAGCCTTCCAGGCTGACCTGAGTCCCCGATTCGATGCCCGACAGGGCTTTTGCGATATCGGCTACTGCCAGGCCGTCCATCTCGAGTTCGACTTTTCGCGCCATGCCGCCTTCTGTCTGGGTCGATGAATGGAATACTCTGAATTCCAGAATCGGCACCCCTGAAGGCGAATAGCGCAGCGCATCGGATGTGGAAAATGCTCCGGTGAGGCTGGCGCGATTCACTTAGGCGGTTTCTGCCTGCTTTCCTTCCTCGGCGACCGGCGCAGCCTTCTGCTTTTCTTCGCGCATCATCGGGGACGGCTCGGTCACTGCGGAATGCATCTTGACGGTGAGGTGGCGCAGGATCGCGTCGTTGAACTTGAACGTGTGCTCGAGTTCTTCCAGGGTTTCCTGGTCGCATTCGACGTTCATCAGCACGTAATGCGCCTTGTGGATCTTTTCGATGGGATAGGCCAGCTGGCGGCGGCCCCAGTCTTCCAGGCGGTGCACTTGCCCTGACTTGGAAGTGACCATTCCCCTGTAGCGTTCGATCATCGCGGGCACCTGCTCGCTCTGGTCGGGATGGACGATGAAAACGATTTCGTAGTGTCGCATGAACTCTCCTTGTGGGTTGTAGCCTTCCGCCACGCGCAGACGGTAAGGCAAGGCAAAGGCGGAATTATATCCGAATTTTTTTGATATTCAAAGGATTTTCCAGTGTTGGGGAGGTTTTGTGCCTGATGTATACTTGTAAAAAGAGGAGTGGGCATGCTAGAAATTCTGTTGTCCGTATTCGCAGTGCTGATGTTCGCTGCTTTCGGCTTTTTCGCATTCAGGGTTTCGGTGTCCTTGCGCAACGCCTCGGAAAATCAAATCCGCCTGACCGAGGAGAAGCACAGGGCGGTTCTTTCCGATCTGCATGAAGGGCTGGCGAAGCAGTCCGACAGGATGGGGACTGCGCTCCTCGAATCCGGGGAGCGCCTGAAGAGCCAGGTCTCCCAGGAGCTTTCCCAGACGAGAGAGGCGATGCAGTCCCTGCAGGTTGCGCAGAACGAGCAGCTGGCGAAAAACAGGGAAACACTGATCCAGCAGCTTTCCGACCTGACGCTCTCGCTTCAGTCCAAGCTCGCGGAACAGGGCAGATTGTCCCAGGAGCAGATTTCGAATTCGCTCCGCCAGGCGTCCGAACAGCTCGTCTCCAGCATCGACAGGATGAACAAGACGGTCGACGAGCGCCTGGCCGAGATCAGCGGGAAGGTGACGGAGCGGCTGGATGAAGGCTTCAAGAAAACGAACGAGACCTTTACCAGCGTCATCGAGCGGCTGGCGACCATAGACGAGGCGCAAAAGAAGATCGACGGCCTGACTTCCAATGTCGTCAGCCTTCAGGAGCTGCTCGGAGACAAGCGTTCCAGGGGCGCATTCGGCGAAGTGCAGCTCGAGTCCCTGGTGAGAAACATCCTGCCCAACAATCCTGATCAGCCTTTCTACGCGATGCAGCACACCTTGGGCAACGGCGCGCGGGCGGACTGCGTGCTTTTCCTGCCCGAACCGACGGGCAAGGTCGCGGTCGATTCGAAATTCCCATTGGAAAACTACCACCGCATGCTCGATACCGGCCTTCCCGAGGCGGAACGCCTTGCCGCGCAGAAGCTGTTCAAGTCCGACGTGAAGCGCCATGTCGAGGACATCGCGAAGAAATACATCATTCCCGGCGAAACTTCGGACGGCGCGGTGATGTTCGTTCCAGCGGAAGCGGTTTTCGCCGAGATCCATGCCTACCACGCGGATCTGGTCGACTATGCGATGCAAAAACGCGTCTGGATCGTCTCCCCCACCACCTTGATGGCCGTCCTCAATACTGCAAGAGCCGTGCTGAAGGATGTGGAGACCAGAAAGCAGGTGCATATCATCAAGGAAGAGCTGGCCAAGCTGGGACGCGATTTCGGGCTTTTCGACAAGCGCATGAAGAACCTGGCCGACCACATCCGTCTGGCCAACAAGGATGTGGAAGAGGTGCACGTCTCGAGCAGGAAGATCACGCAGCGCTTTGCCAAGATAGAAGCGGTGGAGCTGGGCGAGATGGAGCGCTTGTCCGTCGTGCCGGATAGCGGAGAATAGGATGCGCGCCGGAATCGAAATCGTCGATTCCAGAATCAGCTTGGTCGGCGAATGGACGGTCACGGGCGTGCCTGACCTGGAAGACAGGCTGTCCGGCCTGAAAACCGCTGAACTCGGCTCCATCGACGCGAGCGGCATATCGGCCATGGATACGGCGGGCGCATGGCTTTTCTTCAGGACGTTCGGGAAACTCTCTCTCGAGGTGTCCGGAATGAAACCCCAGCATGCCTCGCTCGTCGCAATGGTCTCGTCCCTCGGGCTGGGCGGCAAGGGTAAATCCGAAGGCGGGGATTTCCTGGAAAAGCTCGGCGCTTGGGGCTGGAACGCCATTCGCGAGATGCGGGGCATGGTGGCTTTCGTCGGCGAGGCCGCGCTTGTGCTGCTGCGCGGCAGGATACGCTGGAAGCCGGTGATGCACAATCTCCAGCATGCCGGCTTCGACGCACTGCCCATTTCTGGGCTGCTCTCCTTTCTGATGGGGATCGTGATCGCCTACCAGGGGGCAGGGCAGTTGGCGAGATACGGGGCCAACATTTTCGTCGTCGACCTCGTCGGGCTTTCTATGCTGAGGGAGCTCGGGCCGCTGCTCACCGCGATCATCATCGCGGGGCGCTCGGGTTCGGCCTTCACGGCGCAGATCGGCACCATGAAGGTGACCGAAGAGGTCGACGCGATGAAAACGATAGGCGTCTCGCCCACCGAACAGCTCGTATTGCCGAAGATCATCGCGCTCCTCATCGCCCTGCCTCTCCTCACCGTCTATGCGGACATCATGGGCGTTCTGGGCGGAATGATCATGGCTTCCTTCAATCTCGGCGTCGGCTATACTGATTTTATCGACCGGTTCGGCGCGTCCATCAGGCTTTCCGCTTTTCTCGTTGGCATAGGCAAGGCGCCCGTTTTCGCGTCGATCATTGCGATCGTGGGATGCTTCCAGGGCTTCCAGGTCGAAGGCGGCGCCGACAGCGTCGGCAGGCAGACCACGAAAAGCGTGGTGCAGGCCATCTTCCTGGTGATCGTGGCCGATGCGATCTTTTCAGTCATCTTCAGCGTGGTGCATTTGTGAAGGCGCTGGAGATCACCGATCTGTGCACCCGGTTCGGCGAGTCGGTCGTCCACGATCATGTCAATCTGGATGTCGAGCGGGGAGAAGTTTTCGCGATCGCGGGGTCGAGCGGCTGCGGGAAATCGACCTTGCTCAGGGAAATCGTGCTGCTGCAAAAACCCGCCTCGGGATCGATTCGCGTTTTCGGGCAGGAGATACTCGGTCTCGACGAGGAGTCGGCGCTTTCTTTCAGGAAGCGCTGCGGGATGATGTTCGAGCGAGGGGCGCTGTTCAGCTCGCTCAACGTGATCGAGAACGTGGGTCTGCCGCTCAGGGAACATACCGTCTTGAGCGGGGACTTGATCGACGAGATCGCTTCGATCAAGATTGCGCTTGCAGGTCTGCCGGAAAATGCGCGGTTCAAGTATCCGGACGAGCTTTCCGGCGGCATGAGGAAGCGTGCCGCGCTCGCGAGAGCCTTGGCGCTCGATCCCGAGCTGCTTTTCCTGGACGAGCCGACCGCAGGGCTGGATCCCTTGAGCGCGAGCGGTTTCGACGAACTCGTCAATCATCTCAGGCATGCGCTGGAGCTCACCATGGTGATCGTCACGCACGATCTCGACCTGCTCTGGCATGTGGCGGACAGGGTGGCTTTCCTCGGCGAAGGACGCGTGCTCGGCGTGGGCACCATGCCCGAGCTTTCAGAATCGAGTGACCCGCTCATCCGCGAATATTTTTACGGGCCCAGGGGCAGGGCAGCCCGGGAGCAGGCATGGAAACAAAGGTAAGCTACACGATCGTCGGCATCTTCGTCCTCATCCTAGGCATTGCGCTGATCGCAGGCGTGATCTGGCTCGGCGCGGGCATGCAATACAGGAAAAGCTACAGCGACTACCTCGTCTACATGAACGAATCGGTCGCAGGGCTCAACCTGAACGCGCCGGTCAGGTACAAGGGCGTGGAGGTGGGCCGGGTCAAGGACATCTCGATCGCGCAGACCAGGCAGGAATCCGTGCGCCTTCTCCTCGAAATCGAAAAGGGCATCGTCATCCGGGAAAACACCGTGGCGACCTTGCGCAGCCAGGGACTCACCGGACTTGCGACCATCGAGCTCTCTGGCGGCGGCGAGAAATCTCCCGTATTGAAAGCGAAGGACGGGGAGAAATATCCCGTGATCCGCTCTGCGCCTTCGCTTATGAGCAGGCTCGACACGTCGATCACGCCCATATTGGCGAATCTCAACGTCTCGATCGAAAGGCTTAACGAAACGTTGAATGCAAAGAACAGGGCGGATCTTTCCAAAATCCTCTCCGGCCTTTCCAAGCTGAGCGACACGCTCGCCAGGCGCTCTGGCGACATCGATGCGGGGCTGAAAAGCGCGTCCAAGATGCTGTCCAACGGCGAAGAGGCGAGCCAGTCCCTGCCCGAACTGGTTGCGCGCATCGGAAAAGCGGCGGACGCGCTCGACAAGATGGCGAAGGATGCATCGAAATCGAGCATGGCTGCGCGCAATGCGATAGAGGGTGTCGATGCGACGATCCCCGATCTGAAGGCGCTGATGGGCCAGCTGCGCGACTTGTCTTCCTCGTTGACCCGATTGACGGACGAGATAGAAAGAAATCCATCCGTGCTTGTTTACGGCAAGCCTGCGGCCAAATTGGGGCCGGGAGAATGAAATGAGACTATTGCTGCTGGTTTTTCTGCTTGCTTCATGCGCGACTCAGCCCAGGGTCGAGCGCTACTCGATCGATTTTCCGATCGAGACGGCCCAGCCCGGCCATCTGATTCCGTCGACCCTGGTCGTGGAGCGCCCTGCCATGCTGCCGGGATACGATACCGTGGGCATGGCTTACATGACGCTGCCCCATCGAATCGATTATTTCGCGAAAAACAGCTGGGTCGCGAGCCCGGGGGCGATGCTCTATCCGATCCTGGTCGAGTCGCTTTCCAGGCGCTTCGAGAACGTGAAAGGCGGCGGGGCTCGGGGCGACATGCATCTTTATAGCGAAATCGTCATGCTGAGGCAGGAATTTTCCGGGAAATCCAGCAAAATCCATCTGGTGATGCGCGAGAGGCTGGAGATGAAGGGAAAATCGGAAACCAGGATGTTCGAGACATTCGAAGATTGCCCGGAGAACACTCCCTACGGCGGGGTGATTGCGGCGAACCGCGCAGCAGCGAAACTGGTTCGGGAAATTTCGGATTTTTGCGCGGCGGCTTATTGAGGCTTTTTGCGAATTTCGAAGGCTGAGATCGATTTCATGATCTCGGAATAGGGCAGATCGTCGAGCGAGCCGAATCTTTCGACAGCGCTCAGCACGAGGGCATGCACGTCTTCCAGGGAAGATCCGCAAGCTTCAGCTATTCCCGCCAATCCGCCGCACTGGATTTTCATCGCCTTGGCATGCGGGATCTCGCTTTGCGCATGCTTCAGGGCGAAAAGCGCCTTGTCCAGGAGCAGTTCGAGCAGGGCCTGGCAGGCTGACTGGGCTGTCCTGTCGCTGCAGGCCGCCACTTCGCGTTCCGCGATGTTGCGCTTGAGGCTGAGCGAGCATTGGCAGCAGCGGGCGAGAATCGCCTTGCCGAAAGGGCAGGGAATGCTTTCCGCATCTACCCGAGCCTTCCTGTAAGCCTCCTCGTTCAGCATTCAGTCGTCGCTGCCCGTGACCTGGGCCTGCCTCACGGTATTCAACAGATCTTCTGCCTGGAGCTCCGTTTCGGCGAAGATGACCTTGATCTGGATTTCCTGCGATACGCCTGCACGCACTTCCTTGGCATAGCCGCTCGCTTCCCTGAAGGATTCGAAGGCATCGAGCTTGTCGAGCTTCTTGAAGGGGCGGCTTTCGATTCTGTACACGTAGTAGGGCATGTTTTCTCCTAGAGTGATATCAATGCTCGCCCCCCGATTTTCCCGCAGCGAAAGGCGGACGCGCGAGCCAGACGAAGAACGTCAGGGCCAGGAAAATCCAGGTGGATGCGATGAAAATGTCGTTGACCGCGAGCATGTAGGACTGGCTTTCGACGGATCTTTCGAGAAAGGCGAGAGAAGGCATGTGAGGAAGGCCGATCGAATGCAGTGCGCTCAGGGCATGATTCGTCACGGTGTCCCCTGCCGAGATGTTTTCCGTGAGCTGGCTGTGATGGAGCGATTCCCGCCTGTCCCAGAGCGCGACCGAGAGCGAAGTGCCGAAGCTTCCTCCCAGAACGCGCAGGAAATTCGAAAGGCCGGATGCGCTCGCCACCCTGTTCTGGGGAAGACCGGAAAGCAGAATGGACATCAGCGGGATGAAGAAGCAGGCCATGCCTATCCCCTGGAAGAAGCGTGGCAATGTGAGCTGCATGAATGTTGCGCTGGTGTTGAACGAGGAGGCCCAGAAGGTGATCGAAGCGAAAACCAGGAAGCTGAAGCTCGCCAGGATGCGCAGATCGATTTTATGCATGTTCTTTCCGACGATAGGCGAAAAGATCACCGAGAGGATGCCGATCGGCGCGGCAGAGAGTCCGGCCCATGTCGCCGTATAGCCCATCTGGGTCTGCAGCCAGAGCGGATAGACCACGACCCCTGAGAAGAAGGTCATGTAGCCGAGGCTGATGGAGATCGTGCCCACCGAAAAATTCCTGACCTTGAAGAGGGACAGGTCGACCACCGGATGGCGCTCGGTCAGCTCCCATGCGATGAAGAAGGAAATGCAGATTGTCGCCACCGCAGCGAGGATCCTGATCATGTCCGAATTGAACCAGTCGAGGTCGTTCCCCTTGTCGAGCAGGAGCTGCAGGCTCCCCACCCCCACGATGAGCAGAATGAGGCCGATGGTATCGATGGGCAGCCTGACCGTTTCGGTTTCCCTGTCCTTCAGGATCCGCCAGGTGATGTAGCTTGCGATCAGCCCCACCGGGATGTTGATGTAGAAGATCCATGGCCAGCTCATGTTGTCAGTGATGTATCCGCCCAGGATGGGGCCGAATATGGGCGCGAGCACGACCGTCATCGACCAGAGGGCGAGCGCGAGCCCCTTCTTTTCGTGGGGATAGTTCGCGAGCAGCAGGCTTTGCGAGAGCGGAATCATGGGGCCGGCCACAGCGCCCTGGAAAATGCGGAATACGACCAGCATGGGCAAGCTGCTGGAGAGGCCGCAGAGCATGGAGGCGAGGGTGAAGAGCAGGGTTGCCGCGATGAAAAGCTTCACTTCGCCGAAATGCTTGGCGAGCCAGCCGGACAAGGGCAGGGCGATGGCATTGCTGACGGCGAACGAGGTGATGACCCAGGTGCCCTGATTGGGGCTCACCGCGAGGTCTCCAGCGATGGTGGGAATCGACACGTTGGCGATGGAGGTATCCAGCACCTGCATGAAGGTGGCCAGCGATAGCGACAGCGTCAGCAGGGCAAGCGGGGCGCCATGGATGGGCTTCATTTATCCGTTGTCCCGCACGATCTTGGCGATCATGAGTTCGACGGGGGACTCCTTGTACTCGAACACCGAGGTCGAATAGACCGGCTTTTCAGGCGTGACCCTGGCCAGAACGGCGCCGCTCTGGTCGTGGGTGTCGATTTTCGTCACCATGGAAAGGCCTATCCTCAATGGATGCTGCGCGATCTCATTGGCGTCGAGCCTGATCCTCACGGGCAGTCTCTGGATAACCTTGATCCAGTTCCCGGTCGCATTCTGCGGCGGCAGGAGGGAGAAAACGCTTCCCGTTCCGGCGCCGAGCCCGGCAACGCGGCCGTGATAAACGATGCTTCTGCCGTAGATGTCGGAAGTGAGCGTGACGGGCTGGCCTATCCTGATGTGGCGCAACTGGTCTTCCTTGAAATTCGCATCGACCCATATTTCGTTGAGCGGCACGATGATCATGAGCGGGGAGCCCGGGTTAACGCGTTCCCCGACCTGCACCGAGCGCTTGGCGACATAGCCTGTTGCCGGCGCCTCGATCGAGGTGCGCTCGCAGTCGAGCCAGGCCTGTCTCACCCGGGTCTCGGCCTTCTGCACGGCAGGGTGCGTGGCAAGGGTCGTGTTTGCGACTGCGGACAAGGCTGCGGAAAACCTGTGCTGAGCCGAGGCGAGGGAGTCCTCGGCGATGGAAACATTGTCGCTCGCATGCTGCAATTCTTCCTGGGAGACGGCATGTCCCGTGATCAGCTGAGTGCGCCGCTCCAGATCCTGCTTCGCCTTGAAGAGCGCGGCCTGCTTTTCGTTGACGAGCGCCCTGAGTTCCCCGGCCGAAGCATAAAGCTGTTTGACGTTTCTTACCGTCTCGGCGAGGCTGGTTTCCGCATTCTGCAGCGCGAGACGCGCGTCCGTGCCGTCCAGGGTCACCAGCGTTTGCCCTGCCTTCACTTGCGCGGTGTCGTCGGCGTAAACCGCAGCGACGTTGCCGGTGATCTGCGGCATCAGCTGAACCAGATTTCCGGAAACATAGGCATCGTCGGTTTCCTGGTAATACTGGCCGTAGATGAACCAGAAGACCGCGTAAGCCAGCCCGGCCAGAAGAAAGAATCCCCCCAGGGAAAGCAGCATGCGTTTGCGTTTTTTTCCATTTTCTTCCATAGCTTACCCCGGATTGATGCTGGGAGCGCCGCCCAGCGATTGGATCATTTCGAGCGTGAGTTCAAGCCTTCTTTCGTCGAGATCGGTTTTGACGTTTTTCTGGATGAGCAGCGGCGTCTCGGCTTCGAGCACGGAGAGCGCGTCCCCGAGTCCGTGGTTGTAGCGGTCGAGAGCGATGCGATGCGCATCCCCCAGCGCGCGCAGCACATCGTTCTGCGCGGCAATCTGCGAAGAGACCGATTTGAGCGAGGTCGACGCCTGTGCCACGTCGCGCATCGCGCCGATCACCATCCTGTTGTATTCTTCCACGGCGATGTCGTATTCGGCATATTTCTCGCCGAGGTTCGCCCTCAGCCTTCCCCCGCCGAAAATGGGCAGGTGGATCGCAGGGCCGAAGGATGCGATATCGCTCCCTCCCTTGAAGAGATTGCCGAAGCCGATGCTTTGAACGCCGGCGTAGGCGGACAGGTCGATGTTCGGAAAGAATTCAGCCTTCGCCTGATCGATGCGGTTCGATGCTGCTGCCAGGCGATATTGCTGCGCCATGACGTCTGGACGCTGGCCGATGGAGTCCGCCGGAATGGAAGAAGGAAGAGGCGGAGGGGGATCGATCCGCGCAGCGATGGGTTTTTCCGCATTCTGAGGTTTGCCGAGCAGGGCTGAAATCTGGCTTCTGCCCAATTTGACGGCTTCGTCGAGCTTGGAGATGCCGATTTTTTCCTGGGCGAGGAGGCCGGCCATCTGGCTTGCCCGGTCGTCCGAATCGATGCCGCTCTTCGCGCGGAACCGGGCGAGATCGAGGAGCGCTTCCTGCCTCGCCAGGATCTGCTTCGACGTGTTCAGCTTGGCGAGATCGGCCTGAAGCGCGAAATAGGTTTGCGCAACCGCGAGGCCGAGGAGGAGGCGGGTTTCGACGGCTTCAGCTTCCGTGACGCTGGTTTCGTTCAATGCGGCATCGAGCGCAGCCCTGTTCCTTCCCCACCAGTCGAATTCGTAATCGAAGTCGAGCGTCAGCTGGCCGAGATTCAGCGTGCTCCCTCCCAGAGGCGGCGGGAAATAGCCTTTCGCGCTGATCCGCTCCCTGACGGCTGAGCCGTTGGCGTCCAGCTGGGGATAAAGATCGGCGCCAGAGACATCGGCCATGCTTTTCGCCTGCCTGATTCTGGCTTGCGCGATCCTGATCGTGGGCGAGTTTTCGATCGCTTCCTCGATCAGCGAATCGAGCTGATCGTCCCTGAAGATCGTCCACCATTTCGCTGTGACGGAAAACTTGGGGGAGGGCTTCTTGAGCGCGACGGGCTTGGATTCGCCGTGAATCCCGGTATAGGTCGCGCAGCCGGTCAGAATCGCGCAGACGAGAAGCGCAGCTATTGTCCGCATGCGTTCTCCATGTCTTTGTCGAGCTTGGCGAGCAGCCTGCGCAGCAGGTGTTCGAATTGATCGATCTCTTCGCTATCGAAACCGGACCAGAGTTCCTTATAGTAGTCCCATTGACGGGGCAGGACGCTCTCGACGAGCTTCCTTCCGCTAGCCGTGAGCGAAAGGACGATTTTCCGCCTGTCTTCCCCGCTGGTGTTGCGCTCCACCCATCCCTTTTCCACGAGCTCGTCGGAAAGCCGCGTGATGTTCGTTCTGGAGGAGATCATGGCGTAGCTGAGGTCGCATGGATTGATCGCATTTTCAGGCGTCGAGTAGAGCATGACGAGCGCGAACCAGCTCGATCCGTTGAGTCCGAAGGGGGCGAGATGGAGGTTCTGCCTTTCGTTATACTGCTTGAAAACGTGGAAATAAAGGCGGCTCAGGATGATTTCCCGCTTGGGCGCCTCAGGGTGGGCTTGAGAGAAGCCTTCTATCCTGGTTTCAAATGGCTCGAACGAAGAATTCATGGCGAAAAAAATAGTTCATTGGTTAATTGTAACGCTCGAAACTATGTTGTCAACGCCGTGCGCTATAGTTTTCACAAGGGTGCCAGAAAAGGAGAAAAAATGCACGCGGGATTGAGCCATCTTGACGCAGAAGCGCGGCTCAGGAAGGACGGCTTCAACGAGCTCGCTGCGCCGAACGAGCGCACCGCCTGGATCATTGCGCGCGACGTGGCGAAAGAGCCCATGTTCCTGCTTCTGGTTTCGGCAGGCTCGATCTACGCGGCTCTGGGAGACATGGGAGAAGCGCTGGCGCTGCTTTTCTTCGTCTTCGTGGTGATGTGCATCACCGTCTACCAGGAAAACAAGACGGAAAGAGTGCTGGAGGCCCTTCGCGATTTGACGAGCCCGAGGGCGAACGTGGTCAGGGAAGGGCAGGCGATCAGGATAGCCGGAAGGGAAGTGGTGCGCGGGGACATCCTGCTGATAGCCGAAGGAGACCGCATCGCAGCGGATGCCGTTCTGCTCGAGTGCAACGATTTTTCGGCGGACGAATCGCTGCTCACGGGCGAATCGGTTCCGGTCAGTAAGATGGCAGCTAGGGGCGCAATCGAAGCCATGGCGCCCCCTGGCGGGGAAGGCGGCCATTTCGTCTATGCGGGGACGATGGTCACGCAGGGAAAGGGGACGGCGCGGGTGCTTGCGACAGGTTCAGGCACCGAGATGGGCAAGATAGGGCTTGCGATTCGCGCCGCCGAGACGGAGAAGACGCCGCTGCAGAAGGAAGTGTCGCGTCTCGTCAGGAATTTCGCGCTGATCTGCGCAGTGTTGTTCGTCGTTCTGGTCCTGTCCTACGGCTGGATGAGGGGCGCCTGGCTCGAGGGGTTGCTTGCCGGGATCACCATGGCGATGGCCATTCTTCCGGAGGAATTTCCCGTCGTGCTGACGGTTTTCCTTGCGCTAGGCGCATGGCGCATTTCGCGCGACAAAGTGCTCACCAGGCGGCTTCCGGCCGTCGAGACGCTCGGGGCGGCGAGCGTCTTGTGCGTCGACAAGACAGGCACGCTGACGGAAAACAGGATGTCCGTTTCCAGGCTTAGCGCAAACGGGCGGGTATTCGAAATCGAAAAAGACGGGGACCTTCCGGAAGCATTCCATGCGCTGCTAGAATTCGGCATCCTCGCGAGCGAGATCGATCCTTTCGACCCCATGGAAAAGGCCTTCCGCGACCTGGGCAGGCGCTATCTTTCGCGGACCGAACACTTGCATGCCGACTGGGAAATCGTGCACGAATATTCGCTTTCCCCCGAAATGCTCGCCATGTCCCATGTCTGGCGCTCGCAAAAGAGCAGCGAATACGTCGTTGCCGCGAAAGGTTCGCCCGAGGCGATATTCAGCCTCTGCCATCTGGGCGATGCCGAGCTCGCCGATCGAATCGCGGATGTTGCGGAAATGGCGAAGGACGGCCTGCGCGTGCTCGGGGTCGCCCGCGCGCGCCATGTCGGCGAAGACTGGCCGCAGATCCAGCACGACTTCGAATTCGAATTCATCGGCCTCGTCGGCCTCCAGGACCCGGTGAGGGAGGGCGTGCCCGCAGCCGTGCAGGAGTGCAGGGATGCGGGCGTGCGCGTCGTGATGATGACCGGAGACAATCCGATGACCGCGCGGGCCATTGCGCGCAGCATCGGGCTTGGCGTGGAGACCGTCGAGGGAAGCGAAATCGACAGGATGGAAGAAGAGCAGCTTGCCTCGCTCGTCGATCGCACCGACATCTTCGCGCGCGTCGTCCCGCTGCAGAAACTCAAGATCGTGAATGCGTTCAGAAGGCGCGGCGAAATCGTGGCCATGACTGGAGACGGGGTGAACGACGCGCCCGCATTGAAGCGCGCCGATATCGGCGTTGCAATGGGGGGACGCGGAACGGACGTGGCGCGGGAGGCAGCATCCCTGGTGCTGCTCGACGACGATTTTTCTTCCATCGTGCATGCCGTGAGGCTGGGCAGGCGAATTTACGCCAACCTGACGAAAGCCTTTTCCTTCAGCCTTGCCGTGCACGTGCCGATCGCGGGCATGTCGATGATCCCGGTTTTCATGGGCTGGCCCATGGTGTTCTATCCCGTGCACATCGCCTTCCTGCAGCTCATCATCGATCCGGTCTGCTCGCTCGTCTTCGAAGCGGAACCGGCCGATGCGAACCTCATGAAATTCCCGCCCAGGAAGGCGGAGTCATCCATCCTCGACAAAAGGACGGTATTCGTGAGTCTCGTTCGCGGATGCGGCATGCTTGCAGCGATGCTCTCAGTGTATGCGGTTGCATTGAAGGCGGGGCAGGATCATGCGCGTGCCATCGCGTTCAGTACCCTGATTTTTTCATGCCTCGCCCTGATCCTGTCGATCCGCGCCAGATCCTTCGCAGAAGGCCTGAAAAAAAACAACCCGCTTTTCTGGTGGATATTTTTCGGAACTTTGCTTGCGCTCGCGCTGGTGATCTATCTGCCCTTTTTTCACCGTCTTTTCGGCTTCTCCTCCCTTTCGTTCGGCGATGCCTTATTCAGCATGGCCATCGGCCTGTCGAGCGTTCTCTGGATAGAGCTTTTCAGGCATGCGCGCTAACCTGCTGCTTTTCGTGGCAGGCACGGGCATCTTGCAGCATCAGGCGCATCTTCCAGACCGAGACTGGGCGATCGTCGTCCCGCTGCTCCTTTTTTCGGCGATGCTCTTCAGGCGAAGCTGGACGAGGGAAGTTCTTTTGAAGGCGGGCTTTTTGCTCTTCGGCTTTTTCTATGCCGCATTTGTCGCCGAGGTCAGGCTTTCGGACGAATTGCAGAAACAGTTCGAGGGAAAGGACATAAACATCGTCGGGGTGGTCGCCGAATTGCCCGGATCGAACGAGAAGGGGCAGCGCTTTGCCTTCGACGTCGAAAAGGTGCTTTCCCCTGGCGTTCACGTTCCCGCGAAAATCCTGTTGAGCCGGTATTTCGACGAGACGGGAACGGTCGTCCATCCGGGGGAGAAATGGCATTTTGCGGTCAGGCTCAAGCGTCCGCACGGCAATGCCAATCCAGGCGGTTTCGATTACGAGGCATGGCTGCTTGAGCGGGGAATCCGCGCCACCGGCTACGTGCGCGGAGGGGAGAAGCTGGAAGGTTTCGTGCCCAGGCCTGCCTACATTATCGAAGCCGCAAGGGAGAAGCTGATGGACAGGGTCTACAAGGTGCTCGCGGACGAGCCTTACAAAGGCGAGATCGCTGCGCTCCTGATGGGCGAGCAGCGTGCGATATCCGCGAATGACTGGCAGGTGTTCAGGCGTACGGGAGTGATCCACCTGATGAGCATTTCAGGTTTCCATGTGACGATGATCGCAGGGCTCATCGCCTGGCTTGCCTACCGCATCTGGCGCTTCTTCCCGACGCTAGCCTTGCTTCTTCCGGCAAGGAAGATTGCAGCGCTTGCCGGGCTCGCGTGTGCATTCTGCTATGCGCTTCTCGCAGGCTATGCCGTTCCCACCCAGCGCACGGTCTACATGCTCGCCGTGGTGGCAATAGCGCTATGGTTCGGGAAGGCGAGCTCGTCTTCGATCGTGCTGTGCTGGGCGCTTTTCGTCGTTGCGCTCATCGATCCCTGGGCCGTGCTCTCCCCCGGGTTCTGGCTTTCCTTTCTGGCGGTCGCGCTCATATTCTATGTCGAAACGCAAAGGATGGGATTGAAGGGATGGTTCAAATCCTGGGTTTCAGTCCAGTGGGCGGTCACCATCGGGCTCGTTCCCGTCCTGCTGGCATTTTTCGGGCAGGTTTCGCTCGTCTCGCCACTGGCCAATGCCTTGGCCATTCCGGCCATCAGCTTCGTTGTCGTGCCGCTGACCCTGATCGGCGCTGCGCTCCCTTTCGATTTTCCGTTCGTGATCGCGCACGGGCTCCTTTCAGCGCTGATGGGCCTGCTCGTCAGGCTGAGCGCGCTGCCCGACGTGGTCTGGATCCAGCATGCTCCGCCGTACTGGACGCTTCCCGTTGCGGCGATGGGCATCGTCTGGCTGTTGTTGCCCAAGGGGTTCCCCGCGCGCTGGCTGGGTTTTTCCGGGCTGCTTCCCCTGTTCCTGGTGCTGCCAAAGGGGCCGGAGATGCTGAGGCTATCCGTGCTCGACGTCGGGCAGGGGCTCGCCGCCGTCGTGCAAACGCGGCATCACGCCCTGCTCTTCGATGCAGGTCCCGCATTCGGACCGGGTTCCGACAGCAGCAGGATCATTCTTCCCTATCTGAGAGCATCCGGGATCACCCGGCTGGATGCGATGATTCTCAGCCACGAGGACATGGACCATATCGGCGGCGCAATTTCCGTCCTCGATTCGGTTCCGGTCGGCTGGGTGCTTTCCTCGCTGCCAGAAGCGAATCCGGTATTGCTGCACGCGGGAATCCATCTGAGATGCAGGGCGGGGGAATCCTGGGAATGGGACGGGGTGCGTTTTGACATCCTCAGTCCGGGAACTTTAGGCAGGGGCACGCGCAATGAACGGAGCTGCGTGCTCCGGGCAGCTTCGAAATCTGATTCCATCCTGATTGCAGGGGATATCGAGCGGCACGCGGCAGACAGGCTGGCTAGATCGAGCAGCCTCGAATCCGAAGTCCTGGTCGCACCCCATCACGGGGCAAAGAGTTCGGAAAATTTTGCGAAGGTCATCTCTCCGCGCTGCGTCGTGTTTTCAGCAGGCTACCTGAACCGCTTCAATCACCCGAATCCCGAAACGGTGGCGCTTTACGCAGGCATGGGCAGCCGGATCTTCAGGACGGACAGGGAAGGCATGGTGAGCTTCGATTTTTCAGGAAAAGGAGCGGTCTCCTCTTCCTGGAGAGAAGTTCACGGGCGCTACTGGTATCAGGAGAAATGAATGCCTGTCCCGACCATCTCGTTGACTTCGATGGCGTAGAAGCTGCCGGCATCCGAGCCTTCAAGCAGATGGCCGCCGTATTGCGCATAAGGGTAAATGAAGCGCGGAATCCTGGCTTCCATGAAAGGCAGCAGAACGTCGCGTTCGTGATTGAGGCCGATCCAGTTGAGCTTCCAGTGGCCGAAGAGATCCTTCTTGAGGGCAGCGACCTTCGCGTCAGCGAAGCTCCGCTTCTCTTCCAGAATGACGCGCTGGATTTCGGCCGGATCGACGGGAAACCATCCTGTTCCGGAAAGATAGAATTCTGCGCGCGCATGGTGGCTCGTCTTGATTTTTCCGTCGCTGGCTTCATCCAGCAGGATGCCGTACGCGCCTCTGGCTGGAATGCCGGATGCCCGGCAAAGGCTGACGAAAAGGGAGGCGATGTCCAGGCTCTTTCCGCCCATGTTTCCGTATTCAAGCATGGCCTCCGCATCCCCCTTGCCGCAGTCCCCAACGGAAGCATCGTAATGGGTATTGTCGACGACCCATTCGTAGATGGCATGCGCCTTGTCCAAGGGGGAAGATGCATGCTTCGTCACCTCAAGCGCAATCTTGCTGGAATGGCTGCCGCTCGGCTCGAGATATCGCTTCAATTCATGCGGGATGCTTCCGCCATGATGCTTGATGCCTTCAAGGGAGACGCGCCGCTCGGCCGTTTTGATCATCGTGCCGACGGTGACTTGTCTCGATCCCATTCCTCGCCATTCCCCGAAGAAGGTCGCTGCGAGGTTCTTGGGCGGATCGTAAAGGTTGGCCAGGGAAAGTCCGTCGCTCCAGACGCTTCCCATGTTGCGCTGGTATAAGGTATCGTTGCTGTCGGGAACGGGAAGCCACAGTTTCGCGTTTTTTCCCGCTTCAGGGAGCGAGACGTGATAGTTCAGGCGAAAGGTTCTCCAGGAGGCGATTTCGTCGTAATAGCCCCAGGCAGGCAGAGCAAAGAGCGCGCTGCTGGATGCGGCAAGCTTGATGAATTCACGGCGATCCATTCTTCCTCCCATAATTGCCAAACAAGACCATTATAGTTGCTTCCGGAAACTTATGACACTGCCAGCCATCGAGTTCGAAACTTCTTCCAATCCGGTTTATTCCGTCATCTGGCTGCACGGGCTGGGGGCCGACGGGAACGATTTCGTTCCCGTCGCGAAAGCCCTGAATTTGCCGGACATGCGCTTCGTGTTTCCCCATGCGCCGGTCCGCCCAGTCACCCTGAACGGCGGCTATGCCATGCGCGCCTGGTACGACATCTATGCGCTCGACCTGAAGTCCGGAGAGGACAGGGAAGGCATACTGGAATCCAGGATGCGCATATGCGATCTCATCGAAAGGGAGAAGGGAAGGGGGATCGATGCGGATCGAATCTTCCTGGCGGGTTTTTCCCAGGGCGGTGCGACCGCGCTCTATTCCGGCCTGCTTCATCCCGAGAAGCTCGCCGGAATCCTGGCGCTTTCGACCTACCTTCCCCTTGCGGATACGGTTGCAAGGGAAGCCCACCCTGCGAATTCGGCAACGCCGGTTTTCATGGCGCACGGCATCATGGACGAAATCATTCCCGTCGCCTCCGGGCTTGCTTCGAAAAATGCGCTGGAGCGTCTCGGGCACGATGTCGAATGGCATCGCTACGACATGGCCCATGCCGTCTGCCAGGAAGAGATTGAAGACATTGCGGCATGGTTCATTCGCATATGCGATAATGCCTGAAACGGGGTCCACCATGTACAAGTACATCGAAGATTATGTCGGCAATACGCCTCTGGTTCGGCTGAGAAGGCTGCCCGGGGCGACTTCGAACGTCATCCTGGCCAAGCTAGAAGGGAACAATCCTGCGGGGTCGGTGAAGGACAGGCCTGCGCTTTCCATGATCACCCGCGCGGAAAAAAGAGGGGAGATACGGCAAGGGGACACCCTGATCGAGGCGACGAGCGGCAACACGGGCATCGCCCTGGCCATGGCCGCCGCCGTGCGCGGATTCAAGATGGTGCTGGTGATGCCCGAGCACATGAGCGTCGAGCGCCGCCAGGTCATGCGCGCTTTCGGTGCTGAAATCGTCCTGACGCCGAAGGACGGCGGCATGGAAGCGGCAATCGATCTGGCCAACAGGATGCAGGCAGAAGGCAGGGGCAAGATACTCGACCAGTTTTCCAATCCTGACAATCCAATCGCCCATTACGAAGGCACTGCGCCCGAGATATGGCGGGATACCGGCGGCAAGATCACGCACTTCGTGAGCAGCATGGGCACGACCGGAACGATCATGGGCTGCGCGAGATTCTTCAAGGAAACGGATCCTTCGATACGCATCATCGGCGTCCAGCCTGACGAAGGCGCCCAGATTCCGGGAATCAGGAAGTGGCCTGAAGCCTATCTTCCCAAGGTTTACGATGCGAAGCTCGTCGACGAGATCATGCTCGTCTCCCAGCTTGAAGCCGAGGAGACGACAAGACGGCTTGCCGCGGAGGAAGGGATTTTCGCTGGCATTTCCTCGGGGGGCGCCATGGCCGCCGCATTGAAGCTCTCGAAGACGCTTGAGAATGCCGTCATCGTGTCGATCGTCTGCGACAGGGGCGACCGCTATCTTTCCACAGGCGTGTTCCCCGCCTGAAGTTTTCCCGTCGGGTAGGCTATAAAAGGAGTAGCCGAGCCATGATCCGACGCGATGCACATCCACAGACTGACAGTCCATGACGTCCTGGCAAGCCTCAGGAGCAGCGAAGACGGGCTTGCCTGGGAGGAGGCTTCCCGCAGGCTTTCCGAATACGGAGAGAACAGGCTTGAAGCGCCGGCCGGGGAGCCGCTCTGGCTCCGCTTTCTCAAGGAGTTCACCCATCTTTTTTCCCTGATCCTCTGGATTGCGGCAGCCCTTGCGCTTTTTGCGCAATGGAGCGCTCCCGGCCAGGGAATGGGCAAGCTCGCATTCGCCATCGTTGCCGTGATCCTGATCAGCGGCGCATTTTCCTTCTGGCAGGAATACCGTGCGGAACGGACCCTTGCAGCGCTTTCCGGGCTGCTGCCGAATCAGAGTGTCGTGATGAGGGAAGGAAAGCATGCACGGATCCCGCTGGCCAGCCTGGTCGTCGGGGATATCGTTCTGCTTCAGGAAGGGGACCATGTTCCGGCGGATTGCCGCCTGATAGAGGGATTCGGCGTCAAGGTGAGCAACGCCACCGTCACCGGCGAAGCGGTTCCGCTGTACCGGGACGCCGCCCCATCGAGCCTCGATGAATGGACAAAGGCGAGAAACATCCTGCTTGCCGGCACATCGGTGGTTTCCGGCCAGGCCAGGGCGGTCGTCTTCGCCACGGGGATGCGCACCGAATTCGGAAGAATCGCCCATCTCGCCCAGTCGGATGAGCGCGGAACGTCTCCATTGCGGCGCGAGATCACCCATCTCAGCCGCATGATCGGAATGATTGCCGTCTTTATCGGCATCGCATTCTTTCTGGGCGGACAGGCGATCGGCATCCCTTTCTGGAAGGATTTCATCTTCGCCATCGGCATCATCGTCGCCATGGTGCCCGAAGGACTGCTTCCCACGCTGACGCTCGCCCTGGTGCTCGCCACGCAGCGCATGGCGGGAAAAAAGGTCCTGATCAGGCATCTGACGTCCGTCGAGGCGCTGGGCTCAACCACGGTCATCTGCACGGACAAGACGGGCACGCTCACGCAGAACAGGATGGTGGTGAAAGAGGTGTTTGTCGAAGGAAAGTTTTCAAAGCCTTCTGCCGATCTTCCTGCGCCTTTCCTGAAAGTGGCGAGATTCTGCAACGACCTGAGGGATGGGCAGGTTTCCTTCGGAGATCCGATGGAAATCGCCCTCGCTTCGATGGCCAAGGACGCGTTTTTTCCCGGATCCGAAAGGCTTTTCGAGATTCCCTTCGATGACGAGCGTATGCGCCTGGCCACGGTGCACGGTGACCCTGAAGGGCCGCAGCTTTATTGCAAGGGTGCGCCCGAGAAGGTCGTGCCGTTATGCGCCAGGATGTTGTGTGAAGACGGGGAAGGGCCGCTGCTTGACGCGCATCATGACGCAATAAGATCGGCGCAGGAAGCCATGGCCGGGAAGGGATTGCGGGTCATCGCCCTGGCTTTCCGCACTTTGGATCGGGACTGGAAAAACAAGCCGCTCGAGGAGGATATGGTCTTTGCAGGCCTGGCAGGCCTGGAAGATCCGCCGAGGATTGAAGTGCCTGCTGCGATCGAAAAATGCAGGCAGGCAGGCATCCGGGTCATCATGGTGACCGGGGACCATCCGGCGACTGCCCTGGCAATCGCAAGGGAGATCGGGCTGGCCAGGTCGGATAACCCGACGGTGATCTCCGGGGACGCGCTGCGCGGTTTGGACGATGCTCAGTTGCGTCTTGCGCTGGACGAACCTGAGATCATTTTCGCCAGGGCAGATGCGACGCAGAAAATGCGCATCGTCGACGCGCTGAAGCGGAAGAAGCATGTCGTGGCGGTCACGGGAGACGGCGTGAACGATGCGCCTGCATTGAGGTGCGCCCATATCGGCATCGCCATGGGGATATCAGGCACCGATGTCGCCAAGTCGGCGGCAGACATGGTGCTGCTGGACGACAATTTCGCCGCCATCGTCGATGCGGTCGAGGAAGGGCGGGCCGTCTTCGACAACATCGGCAAGTTCCTCACCTACATTCTGGCGCACAACGTTCCCGAACTGGTCCCCTATCTCGCCTTTTCCCTTTTCAGCATTCCCTTGCCGCTGACGCCAATCCAGATCCTGTCTGTCGACATGGGGACGGATACCCTGACCGCGCTCGGACTCGGCGTCGAAAAAGCGGATCCGAGCGCGATGGAAAGACCGCCCAGGCCGCCATCTCGACGCCTCTTCGACTGGCCGCTCGCCCTGCGCGCCTATCTTTTTCTGGGCGCGATCGAAGCGGCTTCTGCAATGTACTGCTTTTTCTTCGTGCTCAGAGAATCTGGATGGCATTACGGGCAAATACTGTCCATGAACGACCCTGTCTACCGCGAAGCGACGACGGCAACCCTGAGCGCCATCATTGCGATGCAGATCGTGAACGTCTTCCTCTGCCGAAGCAGGCATAAGTCCGTTTTTCATACGGGCCTCTCTAGCAATCCGCTGATCCTGCTCGGTGCGCTTTTCGAAATCGCGCTGCTGTTCTTCATCGACTATACGCCGCTCGGCAATGCCGTTTTCGGGACGGCGCCTCTTTCCATGAACATCTGGCTTTTGCTGATCCCCTTTGCAGCCGGGCTTCTTTTCCTCGAGGAAACGCGCAAGTGGATCGTACGCAAAATTGAGACTATACGAAAACAAGCGGGTCATTCATGAAAAGCCCGGATCCATGGCAAGACACGGTCTCTGAAAAGCTGCTCGGCGTCGCGGCGAAGCTCTCAAGGGAAGCGCGCGCATCGAAGGTCGGGCAGCCGAATCTCGACATGTCGCTCGAACGCGATCTCGGTTTCGACAGCCTGACGCGGGTCGAATTGATGATGAGGGTGGAGCGCGCCTTCGATGTCCGACTTCCCGAGGCATTGCTGGGAGAAGCGGAAACGCTCAGGGACATCCTGGAAGCGCTCGGGAAGCAGCAACTGCCGCTACACGAAATCGCCGAAGCGCCTGAAGCCGAGCGCGAGGTTTCAGGGTTTCCGACCGATGCGCAGACCCTGACCGAAGTCCTGGAATGGCATGTCCTGAATCATCGCGATCGGATCCACATCCTATTCGAAGAATCCGGGAAAACGGTGCCGATCAGCTACGGCGAACTCGAGAAGCGCGCGAAAAGGGTGGCTGGCGGGCTGATCATGCGCGGTGTGCAGAAGGGGGAGGCCGTCGCACTTATGCTTCCCACCGGGCCGGATTATTTCTTCAGCTTTTTCGGCATCCTGATGGCAGGCTGCATTCCCGTTCCGATCTATCCTCCTTTCAGACTTTCCCAGATGGCTGACCACCTGAAGCGGCATGCCGGGATATTGTCGAATGCAGGAGCGGTCATGTTGGTCACTTTCGACGAAGCGGCCAAGCTTGCGAAGCTGCTCGGGCTTCAGGTCGAATCTTTGCGGGGAATCGTTCTGCCCCGAGATCTATCGACTCAAGACATCGAGGTTGTGCCTGCCCTGGAAAGGGAGGATATCGCCCTGTTGCAATATACCTCGGGCAGCACCGGAAACCCGAAGGGCGTAATGCTGAATCACGCCAATCTGCTGGCGAACATCCGCGCCATGGGGACGGCAGCCGAGGTCGGTTCGAATGACGTTTTCGTGAGCTGGCTGCCGCTTTATCACGACATGGGGCTGATCGGCGCCTGGCTCGGCAGCCTTTATCACGCCTGCAGATATGTTGTCATGTCACCCCTATCCTTCCTGTCCAGACCTGCAAGGTGGCTCTCCTGCATCTCGAGACACAGAGGCACGCTGACCGCATCCCCGAATTTCGGCTATGCGCTCTGTCTTTCCAAGATCGAAGGGGAGGACATGCAGGGAATCGATCTGTCCAGCCTGCGCATGGCCTTCAACGGGGCAGAGCCTGTCAGTCCGGAGGTGATCCGTGGTTTTTCGGAGAAATTCTCCAAATACGGCCTGAATCCGTCGGCAATTTCGCCCGTCTACGGGCTTGCGGAATCCTCTGTCGGACTGGCTTTCCCTCCTCCGGGCAGAGGTCCGAAAGTGGATGAGGTGGATCGCGACCTGTTCGCCAGGACAGGCCGGGCGATTCAGGGCGGGGTGGATAGGGTCGCATTCGTCTCCTGCGGCCTGCCGCTTCCCGGGCACGAGATCAGGATTGTCGATGCGGCCGGCCGCGAAGTTGGCGAGAGGAGGGAAGGGAGGCTCGAGTTCAAGGGGCCCTCTGCGACAAGCGGCTACTTCAGGAATCCGGAGGAGACGGGAAAGCTTTTCCACGATGCATGGCTCGATTCGGGCGACTTTGCCTATATCGCCGACGGCGAGATTTACGTCACGGGCCGTGCGAAAGACCTCATCATCCGGGCAGGCAGAAATATCCAACCCTATGAGGCCGAGGAAGCGGTGGGCAATTTGCCCGGCATCAGGCGGGGTTGCGTTGCTGTTTTCGGGGTGCCCAGGGGCGGAACGGAGCAGCTTGTCGTGATGGCTGAAACCAAGCAAAGGGAAGCGCTGGAGAGGCTGAAGGGTTTGGTCAACGATGCCGTCGTCGACGTGCTCGGCGAGCCGCCGGACGAAATATTGCTCGTCCCTCCCCATACCGTCCTCAAGACTTCCAGCGGCAAGATCAGGCGGGCAGCTTCTCGATCGCTTTATCTCGGCGGCTTGAAGAGGAAGCGGATGCATTATCTCGACTTTCTCGCAGAAGGGATTCTTCCTCAGGCGAGGAGGCTTGCCAGGGCCATGGGCGGCATTCTTTACGCGGCCCATGTCTGGATCGTCTTCTGGGCGATCGCTCCCTTCGCCTGGTTTTTCGCCGTGTCATCGAAAAGCAGGGCATGGAGCTGGGCATCGAGCAGATGCTTCGCGCGGATTTTCCTGACCCTTTGCGGATACCGGTTGAATGTCGAGGGAATGCAAAACCTGCAAGGCGATCCCGCCATCCTCGTCGCCAACCACGCGAGCTATGCGGACGGCATCGTGATGGCCGCAGCCCTGCACGGTTCTCTCGCGCCGGGCGGTTTCTTTTCCTTCATCGCCAAGAAGGAACTGCAGGATTCCTTCATCTCTAGGCTCTATCTCGATCATGTCGGATCGGCATTCGTCGCGCGCGGGGAAATCGGGCCGGATATCGAGCGCCTCGAGGACATGGCAAGATCGGGGCGGTCCATGATTTTTTTTCCGGAGGGGACCTTCACCAGGATGCCCGGACTTGCGGAATTCCGCATGGGCGCCTTCCTTGCGTCAAGCAATGCAGGCATTCCCGTCGTTCCGGTCGCCTTGCGCGGCACGCGCTCTGCCTTGCGAGACGGCGGCTGGTTTCCGAGAAGAAGCGAATTGAATGTTTGGATAGGGGCGCCCATTTTCCCGAAAGGGGCGGGTTGGGAATCCGCAATCCGTCTTCGGGATGAAGCCCGGGGCCGGATTCTTTCCCATTGCGGCGAGCCGGGTCTATCCTTTGTATTAGGACAAAAGAAAGGCAGAGAATGACCTCACCGCTCGACCCCTGCAAGTTGAACACGGCATGCGATCCGGATATTTTCGATTTCAAGACGACAGACGGCCTCGAAGAATTGACCGAATTCATCGGCCAGCCGCGTGCGCTTTCCGCAATCAGGTTCGGCGCGGGCATCGGGCGTGAAGGCTACAATCTGTTCGTGCTCGGCCCGCCTGGATTGGGCAAGCGCAGCATGGTCATGCAGTATCTCGAGGGAAAGGCGAAAACGGAGCCGGAGCCTTTCGACTGGTGTTATGTCAACAATTTTTCTGAGCCGCACAAGCCGATTGCCCTGAAGCTTCGGAACGGAATGGGCGTCAAGCTTGCAGCCGACATGGCGCATCTCGTGGAAGAGCTGCATGTCGCGATTCCTGCCGCCCTGGAAAGCGACGAGTACAGGGCCAAGCTCGAGGCGATCCAGGAGGAGCTCGGCAGGCGCCAGGACGACGCTTTCGACGAACTCGGAAAGCGTGCAGAAGAAAAGGACGTGGCCCTGCTCAGGACGCCCGAGGGATTCGCTTTCGCCCCCATGGCCAACCATGTCGTGATTTCTCCTGCCGATTACGAGAAGCTTCCCCAGAAGAAGCAGGAAAGCTTTGGGAAGGCGATTTCAATCTTCCAGGAGGCATTGCAGAAAATCATCCGCCAGATTCCCAAATGGATGAAGGAGAACAGGGAAAAGGTCAGGGCGCTTTACAGGGAAACCACGAAGGTCGCGGTGCTTCACCTGATCGACGAGGTGAGAGCGGCCTATTCGGACAGCGCCGTGCTCGCCTATCTCGATGCGGTGGAGCGGGATGTCGTCGAAAACGCAAGGGATTTTTTGAAGGGGGAGGACAAGACGTCAGCGCTCTTGGGGCTCGGCGAACGGCCTTCCCTGGAGCGCTATCAGGTGAACGTGCTGGGCAACCATTATGTATCGGCCGGGGCGCCCATCCTGTTCGAGGAAAATCCCTCCTACGGCAATCTCGTCGGCAGGGTCGAGCATGTCGCCCAGCTGGGCGCGCTCGTGACCAATTTCACGCTGATCAAGGCGGGCGCGCTGCACCGGGCGAACGGCGGTTATCTGCTGCTCGATGCGCGCAAGGTATTGATGCAGCCTTATGCTTGGGAAGGGCTGAAGCGTGCGCTGGCGTCCAGCGAGATCAGGATGGAATCACTGGGGCAGGCCCTGAGCCTCGTCAGCACCGTGTCTCTTGAACCTGAACCCATCCCGCTCGATGTCAAGGTTGTCCTATTCGGCGACCGGCTGCTCTATTACATGCTCATGGAATACGATCCGGAGTTCGGCAAGCTGTTCAAGATACCAGCCGATTTCGAAGATCAGATGGAGCGGAGCGACGAGAATGTCCTGCTTTATGCGAGGCTGATCGCGACCCTGGCCAGGAAGGAGGAGATGCTGCCTTTCGACAGGCAAGCCGTTGCGCGCGCGATCGAATATGCGTCACGCCTTGCATCGGACTCTGAAAGGCTGACGACGCATATCAAGGCGCTTGCCGACCTCTTGCGAGAAGCCGATTTCCAGGCGAGAAACGAGGGCGGGAAAATCGTCGGGCTGAACGATATCGAGGAGGCCATTCGCGCGAGGAACGAGCGCTCGGACAGGCTGAAGTTCCGCCTTCATGAGGAAATATTGCGCGGCACGATCATGATCGATACGGAAGGCGCAGTGGTGGGGCAGGTGAACGGGCTTTCGGTGATCCAGCTTGCCGACTATGCTTTCTCGCTGCCGACGAGAATCACGGCGACGGTGAGGGTGGGGGAAGGGGAACTCGTCAACATCGAGCGGGAAGCCGAACTGAGCGGCGCCATCCATTCCAAGGGTGTGCTGATCCTGTCCTCATTCCTTGCTTCGCGCTATGCGCACGACCGTCCGCTCTCCCTTTCAGCGAGCCTCGCTTTCGAACAATCCTACGGGCTCATCGAAGGCGACAGCGCATCGCTTGCGGAGCTTTGCGCGCTGGTTTCGAAGCTGGCGGACGCCCCGATCCTGCAGTCCATGGCGGTGACGGGGTCGGTGAATCAGTTCGGACAGGTGCAAGCCATCGGCGGCGTCAACGAGAAAATCGAAGGATTTTTCGATATCTGCGCAAGAAGGGGGCTCAATGGTGCGCAGGGCGTCGTCATTCCAGGGGCCAACGTGAAGCATTTGATGCTGAAAAAGGAAGTGGTCGAGGCGGCGCGCGCGGGAAGATTCAGTATCTATGCCGTGAGCCATTTCGACGAGGCGATCAGCATCTTGACCGGGCTTGACGCAGGCACGGCCGACGCGACGGGCCGATTCCCTGCCGGCTGCATCAACGGTAACGCGCTGGCTCGCCTGTCCAAATTCTCGGAGATCAGGAGAACCTTCTCTCAAAAGAAAACCAGATCATCTTGATACCGGTTCGACCTTCCAGATCTCACCTGCGTACTGGTCTATGGTCCGATCGCTTGAGAATTTCCCCATTTTCGCGATATTGAGGATGGCCTTCCTCGACCATGCATCCCTGTCCCGATAGGCTTCGTCCACCCTTTCCTGGCAGCTGATGTAGGCGGGATAATCCGCGGTCAGCCGGTAATGGTCGCCCTGGGTGAGCGCGCTGACGACAGGCAGGTAGCAATACGGATCCGTCGGGGAAAAGTAGCCAGAGCCGATCATGTGGAGCGCTTCCTGCATTTCCGGATGCACGGGATGGTTTTTGTCGTAGCTCTCAGCGACTTCTTCCGCGGTGAGCCCGAAGATGAAAATGTTGTCTTCGCCGACTTCTTCCCTGATTTCGATATTGGCGCCATCCAGCGTGCCGATGGTCAATGCGCCGTTCATGGCGAGCTTCATGTTCCCGGTGCCTGAGGCTTCCGTGCCCGCGGTCGATATCTGCTCAGACAGGTCGGCCGCAGGAATGATGTCGAGCGCGGTGGACACGTCGTAATTGGGGATGAAGACGACTTTCAGGCGCCCGTTCACTGCAGGGTCGTTGTTGACGATGTCGGCCACGTCGTTGATCAGCCTGATGATGAGCTTGGCCATGGCGTAGCCGGGGGCCGCCTTGCCGCCGAAAATCACTGTCCTCGGCACGATGTCGGCCGATGGGTTCTTGCGGATGCGGTTGTAGCGCGTGACGACGTGCAGCAAATTGAGCAGCTGGCGCTTGTATTCGTGAATGCGCTTGATCTGGACGTCGAACAGGGAATCAGTGTCGATTTCAATGCCAAGCCGCGCCTTGACGAGGGAGGCGAGCCTGGCCTTGCTGGCGCGCTTGACTTCTCGGAACGCCTGGCGGAATGCAGCGTTCTCGGCAAGAGGGGCCAGTTTTTCGAGTTCGCCGAGGTTCGCGGGCCAGCCGTTGCCGATGTGCGAGGAAATCAGCTGGGACAGATGCGGGTTGGCCTGCTTGAGCCACAGCCTGGGTGTCACGCCGTTCGTCATGTTGACGATCTTGCCCGGGAAAAAGCGGTCGAAGTCGGAGAAGATCGTGCTCTTCATCAGTTCGGTGTGGATGCGCGCCACGCCGTTCACCTTGTGGCTGCCCACGATGGCAAGATGCGCCATGCGGATGCGCCGTTCGCCTTCTTCAGAGATGATCGACATGCGCTTCAGCAGCGCGCTGTCGCCCGGATGACGGTGCATGACATCCCTGAGGAAACGGCGGTTGATCTCGTAGATGATCTGCATGTGCCGGGGAAGAACCCGCTCGAACAGGGAGATCGGCCATGTCTCCAATGCTTCCGGCATCAGGGTGTGGTTGGTATACGAGAACGTATTGCAGCTGATTTCCCAGGATTGGTCCCAGCCGAGCTGATGGGTATCCATCAAGAGGCGCATCAGTTCGGCAATGGCGATGGAAGGATGGGTGTCGTTGAGCTGGATGGCAACCTTTTCGGGAAAAGCCTTGAGATCGTCATGATGCTTGAGAAAGCGGCGGAGAATGTCCTGAAGCGATGCGCTGACGAAGAAATATTGCTGCTTGAGGCGGAGCTCCCGGCCCATCAAGGTCGTGTCGTCAGGGTAGAGCACCTTGGAGAGATTTTCCGAGCTGTCCTTTTCCTCGACCGCCTTGATGTAATTGCCTTCGTTGAAATACCGCAGATTGAAGTCCCTCGTGGCCTTGGCCGACCACAGGCGCATGTTGTTCACGACATGGTTGCCATAGCCCGGCACGGGCGTATCGTAGGCCATCGCCATGATTTCCTCTGTATCCATCCATTGATGGCAGAGGTGTCCGCTTTCGTCGACATATTCTGCGACGTGACCGAAGAATTTGATCGGATAGAGCACTTCGGGGCGAGGGAATTCCCATGGGTTGCCGTAGCGCAGCCAATTGTCCGGGTGTTCTATCTGGCAGCCGTTTTCGATGCGCTGGTTGAACATGCCGTATTCATAACGTATGCCGCATCCGTAGCCTGGAATGCCGAGGGTGGCCATGGAATCCAGAAAGCATGCTGCAAGCCTTCCCAGACCGCCGTTTCCCAGCGCCGCGTCATGCTCGATTTCTTTCAGTTCGTCAAAATCGAGCCCGAGTTCTTCCAGGGCTTTTTTGCATTCATCGTAGAATCCGACATTGCTCAGGCTGTTGACCAGCATGCGTCCGATGAGAAATTCGAGGGAAAAGTAGTAGATCCGCTTGGCATCCCTGTCGTAATAGCTGCGCATGGTGTCCATCCAGCGCTCGGCCAGCCGGTCTCTCGTCGCATAGGCGAGCGCGTGGAACCAGTCTCGCTCGGTTGCGGTCAGCGGATCCTTTCCGACGGTATAGGTGAGGCGGTTGTTGAGCGACTGACGGATCGCAGGGGCGTCCAGCCCGAGTTTCTCATGAGGCAAGGGCGACTTCCGGGATGGTTTGTTCAAGTTGTTCCCCGAATACTTGTTTTGAGTATCTTGACATGAAACTGCCAGCCTGGAAAGAACCGGTCTAAAACTGTTCAGCGCGCGCCGGAAAGCGCGGCCAGCGCCGAGGCGCTTTTCGGGTCGAAATGGCTGATTATCTTGAGGTAGATCTCGAATCCAGAGCGGGTATGGACGTTTTCCTCCACGCTGCACAGAATTCTGACGGGCTGGCCCTGATTCAGGCTGAATGCCAGTTCGCAGCGGTGTTCGCGGGGAAGGCTGATCGAGGAGAAAACGACGAGACTGTTCTTGAAAAGACGCTTGATCTTGCCCAGCACGGGATCGGGCCTGGGGGGGATGCTGAGCATCACGGGGATGCTCAGCGATTTTTCAAATGCGGACATCAGGCCGAAGTTGTGGCGATGGCCCTGAATTCCAGTGCCTGGAAGTCATCCTGGACGCCTTCGCCGAATTCGAGGATGGTGTCATCCTCTTCGTCATGGTACCAGTTCAGAACGATCCGGTTGCTTGAAGCGGCCGATTCGTTGAGCAGGTCGAACATGTTGAACAGCATCTTCGTCGCGGCGCTGTTGAAGTAGGTCAGGCGGAAGTTGAACTCGATGTCCTTGCCGTCATTGGATGCGAGATAATTTTCCAGCGCATTGAGGATAGGGTGGAAAAAATCATTTGCGTTCTCGGGGTAGGCTTCTCCTGTCATGGAAAGCACATGCTCCTTGAAACGGAAGTCCACTTCGGGGGATTGTGTGGTTTTGGCCAGATAGATGTCGTTCATGAGAATCTCCTTACACGATTGCTTTAAGATAAAAACGGGCGAGTTCGCTATGCCCGGGTACCTCATCGAACGCATATTCGATCGGCTCGGATGCATCGCGCGCTACGGTCAGGAAACCGAGCCCCGCCCCCTTGCTGATATCATCTTCCTCTGCATGCCTGTCGTTCTTCAGCTGCTCCCTGTATGCCTTCTTTATTTCCTCGAGCGTCATGCTCCGCAAAGGCTCGATTTTTTCCCGAATGCGCTCCATGTGCTTCTTCTCGACCAGGTTCCCGCACACGATGAAATACTTGTCTTCCTTTCGCTTGCCCACGGCAACGGCCCCGAGCTTTCCGCCATTCGGCGCGAGCGGGGAATAGTGCAGGGCGTTCTGGACCATCTCGATGTAACTCGAAAACAGCTTTCTCGCCTTGGGGCCGAGATTGCCTTCTTCCTCGAGTCTGCCTTTCAAGGCGTCACCCATCGTGGCGACGACGTTCTGGGAGAGTTCGCCGTTGTAGTAGAAAATCACGCCGCTGAAATCGGCCGAATTGCAAAATGCATTGAACATGTCGAGTTGCATGGCGAGCCCTTATATCCTGAATCCAAGAAAACTGACGTCGTCGCGTCGCCGCTGGCTGCCCTGGTATTCGTAGAAGGCCTGCATGATGCGGCCCTTCTGCTCCATCATGGGCAGGCTGCAATGCTCGAGAATCAGTTTCGAGAAGCGCTTCTTGCCGAAGGCGATGCTTTTCGGACCGCCGATCTGGTCGATGATGCCGTCCGTGGTGAGATAGACGCTGATTCCTTCCGGTAGGGCAACTTCCTTGTTTGTCCAGGCATAATCCATGGGCGTTTCCACGTAGCCGACGCCCTTCTTGTCGCCGTCGACGACAGTGATTTCATCGCTGCCTTTGGGCAGCAGGAAAAGCGGGGTTTTCGCCCCGGCATAAACCATTTTTCCGGCCGACGGATTCACCCAGCAAAAGGCCGTATCCATGCCGTCGTCCGAATGCTCGGCTTCGCCGAGATGGGAGATGTTCATTTCCTCGATCTGGCCGAGCGCTATCTTGACCTTCCTGTTCATTGCGGACAGCGCGCCTGCAGGATCCATGCGGTTGTCGTTTTGCAGGAGATGGTCGAGGAAGGCGGCCATGATCAGGGTCATGAAGGCGCCAGGGACGCCGTGGCCGGTGCAGTCGATCAGTGCGATGAAAAAGCCGTCGTCGAATTTCTTGCAGAAGTAATAGTCACCGCCCACCCTGTCGCGCGGCTCCCAGTGAATGAAATAGTCGTGCAGGGAGGCTTCCAGATCGCGCCTTGCCGACCTGAGGAAGGATTTTTGGATCACGCTGGCGTAATTGATGCTTTCCATGACCAGCCTGTTCTTTTCGGCCTGGAGGTTGGCGATCACCTGCATCAGATCCTCGCCTGTCCCAACGCCTGCATATTCGCCCGAGGGGGCGGTGATGATGAAGCCGTCCTTGAGGGCCTTGTTGCCCGCTGCGACGACCTTGAAGCTCAGTTCCTGTATGCTCATGCGGCCATCGACCACGAGCGGCTGCTTGTCCATGAAGGCGATGCAGCTTTTTCTGGAATACAGTTCGCGCCTGAAAGGCTTGGCCATTTCGTCCATGAAGATGCTGCGGTTGATCATGCCGATCGGTTTGCTGTCTTCCACGACAGGCAGTCCGACCACATCGGTATGCTGAGCCAGAAGCTGCAGCACTTCTTCGTTGGATTGTGCTGGCAGGACGGCAGGGGATTTTCTGATCAGGCTGGACGCGACGTATTCGGCCTCGATTTCGGAAAGGCTGGCCGCCATGTCTTCCGACTTGATCTCGGGCTCGTTTTCCTTGGGGATTTCGTTGTGCATGGGTCCTGTCCATTAAGTGATCAGGGCCACATTGTAACGGGCGTATGTTTCGGGAAAATGAAGGCAATGTTACAGTACTGAGATGGTGCGGGTAGTCAGACTCGAACTGACACGAATCGCTTCGCAAGAACCTAAATCTTGTGCGTCTACCAATTTCGCCATACCCGCAAGGCCATCAAGTCTAGCAAGCCGATCGTGTTTTGGCCAATATTCGCCACAAGGCGCTCACATCAAGTATAATCGGACCATCCCCCTTTAGGAAAAAACCGCCCAAAATACGGGCGTCAATTGGTAAGGCTTTAAAAATTCAAGGATGATCGAATGCAGACGAGCGAAAATTCAAGCTCATTGGAGCGGCGTATTGATGTGACTGTGCCGGTTGCGCAGTTCAACAAGGAAGTGGAAAAAAGGCTGCAGAGGCTTGCCCATACGGTCAAGCTGCACGGTTTTCGCCCAGGGAAGGTGCCGCTCAAGGTGGTGGCCAAGCAGTTCGGCGATCAGGTCAGGCAGGAAGTGCTCGAGAGCGAGCTGGAAACCCGTTTCGTCAGTGCAGTCAAGGAAAAATCGCTGAAAGTGGCCGGTTTTCCCAGGTTCGAGGCCAACAAGGAAGAAACCGGCAGCGAAAGCCTGGTTTACGGGGCAGTGTTCGAGGTCTATCCAGAGGTCACGCTCGGCGACATGGCCAAGGCGAAAATCGAGCGCCCGGTTTTCGAGGTGAGCGATGCCGATGTCGACAGGACGCTGGAAACGCTGCGCAAGCAGCGCGCCGTCTTCGAGCCGGTCGACCGCGCGGCCGAATCTGGCGACAAGGTCGATATCGACTTTGCAGGGAAAATAGGCAAGGAGCCCTTCGAAGGCGGTTCGGCAAAGGGCACGCAGGTCCTGCTGGGCCAGGGAAGCATGCTGGAGGATTTCGAGGCGGCCATCATCGGCATGAAGACAGGCGAGACGAAATCGGCGAAAGTGACTTTCCCCAAGGATTACCACGGCAAGGACGTGGCCGGGAAAAAAGCGGTATTCGAGATTACGCTGAACAGGGTAGAGGCGCCGAAGCTCCCCGAATTTGACGAGGAATTCGCGAAGAGCCTGGGCGTTTCCAGCATGGATGAAGTGCGCAAAGAGGTCTTGGACAACCTGAAAAGGGAAGTCAAAAGGAGAATCCAGGGACGACTGAAGGACCAGGTGATGCAGTCTCTGCTGGATTCGACCAAGGTCGAGTTGCCGCGCTCGCTCGTCGAGATGGAAGTGCATCGACTCGTCGACCAGGCGAGGGGTGACCTCGAGGCGCGCGGCATCAAGACCAAGGACATGCCGATCCCGCGCGAAATGTTCGAAGATCAGGCAAAGCGCAGGGTCAATCTCGGCCTCATCCTGGCCGAACTCGTGAAAGTCCACGCGCTGCATGCCAAGCCGGAACAGATCAGGGCGGTCATCGAGGAATTCGCGCAGCATTACGAGCATCCCGAGGAAGTGATAAGATGGCATTATGCAGAGCCTTCGAGGCTCAACGACGCCGAGTCTTTCGCGCTCGAGGAAAACGTGGTGGACTGGGCGCTGGGTCTGGCCAAGGTCGAAGACAAGGCTGTTACTTTTGACGAATTGATGGGGAACTGAGATGCCGCAATTTGAACGCTTCGAACCTATGGGGCTTGGTCTCGTGCCGATGGTGATCGAGACGAGCGGACGCGGAGAACGCGCCTATGATATCTATTCCCGCATGCTCAAGGAGCGCGTCGTTTTTCTGGTCGGCCCCGTGAACGAAGCCACCGCCAACCTGATCGTCGCGCAGCTGCTGTTCCTCGAATCCGAGAATCCGGACAAGGACATCCATTTCTATATCAATTCGCCAGGCGGATCGGTTTCCGCCGGACTTGCGATTTATGATACGATGAAATTCATCAAGCCCCATGTGAGCACGCTGTGCGTGGGTCAGGCAGCCAGCATGGGCGCCTTCTTGCTGAGCGCAGGGGAAAAAGGCAAGCGTTACTGCCTCCCCAATTCGCGTGTGATGATCCACCAGCCCATGGGCGGTTTCCAGGGGCAGGCCACGGATATCGAAATCCATGCGAAGGAAATCCTTTACCTCAAGGGAAGGCTCAACCAGATGCTGGCTGAGCATACCGGTCAGAAGCTGGAAGTGATCGAGCGCGACACGGATAGGGATTACTTCATGGGTGCAGAAGATGCAGTGAAATACGGTTTGATCGACAGCGTCCTGTCCAGCAGGGAAGCGGCCTGATCTGCCGGGTATGATGAAGGGGTATGGCAATGTCAGATAAAAACGGCGGTGAAAAGATGCTTTATTGCTCTTTCTGCGGCAAGAGTCAGCAGGAAGTTCGCAAGCTGATTGCGGGGCCATCTGTTTTCGTCTGTGACGAATGCATCGAATTGTGCAACGACATCATCCGGGAAGAGGCGCAGGAGCAGTCTTCGAAGCTCGCTCAGTCCGATCTTCCCGTGCCCCACGAGATCAGGGAAATTCTCGACCAGTATGTGATCGGCCAGGACCAGGCGAAGAAAATCCTGTCCGTTGCCGTCTACAATCATTACAAGCGGCTCAAGAACATCTCGAAGAAGGACGATGGCATCGAGCTCGCCAAGAGCAACATCCTGCTGATCGGCCCCACGGGGTCAGGAAAGACCCTGCTTGCGCAGACCCTGGCAAGGCTCCTCAACGTGCCTTTTGTCATGGCCGATGCGACGACCCTGACGGAAGCGGGTTATGTCGGCGAGGATGTCGAAAACATCATCCAGAAGCTGCTGCAGAAATGCGACTACGAGATCGAAAAGGCGCAGCACGGCATCGTCTATATCGACGAGATCGACAAGATTTCCAGGAAATCGGACAATCCTTCGATCACGCGCGATGTGTCCGGGGAAGGGGTGCAGCAGGCGCTTCTGAAGCTGATCGAAGGCACCGTCGCTTCCGTGCCACCCCAGGGCGGGAGGAAGCATCCGAATCAGGAATTCGTCCAGATCGATACAACCAACATCCTGTTCATCTGCGGCGGGGCGTTCGACGGCCTGGACAAGGTGATTCGCGCTCGCTCGGAGAAGGGCGGGATCGGATTCGGCGCCGAGGTCAAGAGCCGCGACAATCGCAAGGATGTCGGAGCAGTGCTGCGCGATGTGGAACCGGAAGACCTGATCAAATACGGCCTCATTCCTGAATTCGTCGGCAGGCTTCCGGTCGTGGCGACCCTGGAAGAGCTCGACGAATCGGCGCTCATCCAGATCCTCACCGAACCGAAGAATGCGCTCACCAAGCAGTACCAGAAGATGTTCGCCATGGAGAGCGTCGAACTGGAAATCCGCGAGCAGGCGCTGCATGCCGTCGCCAAGAAGGCGTTGGCCAGGAAGACGGGCGCGCGCGGATTGCGCTCCATACTCGAGAATGCGCTGCTCGACATCATGTTCGACCTGCCTTCGCTCAGCAATGTCGCCAAGGTGGTGCTCGATGTCGGAGCGAACGGTGAAATCAAGCCTATACTGATATATTCCGACCAGGCGAAGCTTGCCGATTCGGCCTGATCGGGCTGAAATATGGGGGGGCGGGACTTGAAATGAGGCGCCGCCGCCCCCATTCCATCATCATCCAACTTTCATAGGTGAGACATGATGTCCGATCAAGCAGAAAACCAACTCCTCATGCCGCTGCTCCCGCTCAGGGACGTGGTCGTGTTTCCGCACATGGTGATTCCGCTTTTCGTCGGACGCGCCAAATCCATCCAGGCGCTCGATGCGGCGATGGAATCCGGCAAGAGCATCGTGCTCGTGGCGCAAAAATCCGCTGCCAAGGATGAGCCTTCCGCCGATGACATGTACAGAATCGGCAATGTAGCCAACATCTTGCAGATGCTGAAGCTGCCGGATGGAACCGTGAAGGTTCTGGTCGAGGGCTCGCACCGCGCGGAAATTCTCGAGGTGCTCGACAGGAAGAACCATTTCGAAGGCATCGTGCGCCTCGTTTCCGCCGAGGAAACGGAAAACCACGAAGTCGAAGCGATGAGGCGCGCGCTGCTCGCCCAGTTCGACCAGTACGTCAAGCTCAACAAGAAGATTCCTGCCGAGATACTGACTTCGCTTTCCTCGATCGACGAATCGGGCCGGCTGGCCGACACCATCGTTGCCCATCTGCCGCTCAAGCTCGAGCAGAAGCAGGAGATTCTCGAGATTTTCGACGTTCAGAAGCGACTCGAGCATTTGCTCGGCCTGCTTGAAGCCGAACTCGACATCCTCCAGGTCGAAAAGCGCATCAGGGGCCGGGTCAAGCGCCAGATGGAAAAGAGCCAGCGCGAATATTATCTCAACGAGCAGGTGAAGGCGATCCAGAAGGAGCTTGGAGAAGGCGAAGAAGGGGCTGATCTCGATGAGCTTTCGAAGAAGATAGAAGATGCGCACATGCCGAAGGAAGCGCGCGCCAAGGCCGAGTCGGAAATGAAGAAGCTGAGGCTCATGTCGCCCATGTCCGCCGAGGCGACGGTCGTCAGGAATTACATCGAATCCCTGGTTGCGCTCCCCTGGAAGAAGAAAAACAAGATCAGCCGCGATCTTGCTGCCGCGGAAGCCATCCTGGAAAAGGATCACTACGGCCTCGATCGCGTCAAGGAACGCATCCTGGAGTATCTGGCCGTCCAACAGCGCGTCGACAAGCTGAAGGCCCCGATTCTCTGCCTCGTCGGGCCTCCCGGGGTGGGCAAGACCTCTCTCGGGCAGTCGATCGCAAGAGCGACCAACAGAAAGTTCGTTCGCATGTCGCTGGGCGGCGTGCGCGACGAGGCCGAGATTCGCGGTCACAGAAGGACCTACATCGGCTCGATGCCGGGCAAGATCCTGCAGAACATGAGCAAGGTCGGGGTGAGGAACCCGCTCTTCCTGCTCGACGAAGTCGACAAGATGGGGGCGGACTTCAGGGGAGATCCTTCCTCAGCGCTCCTGGAAGTGCTCGATCCGGAACAGAACAGCACCTTCGTCGACCATTACGTCGAGGTCGAATATGATCTTTCCGATGTCATGTTCGTCGCGACCGCGAACACCCTCAACATTCCCGCCCCGCTGCTGGACAGGATGGAGGTGATCAGGCTTTCCGGTTATACGGAAGACGAGAAAATCAATATCTCCATGCGCTATCTCATCAAGAAGCAGATGAAATACCATGGCCTCCAGGAAACTGAGGTTTCCGTCTCGGAAAGCGCGGTGCGCGACATCGTGCGCTACTACACGAGAGAGGCGGGCGTCCGCAGTCTCGAGCGCGAGATCGCCAAGATCTGCCGCAAGGTGGTGAAAATGCTGCTCCTGAAGAAGACGGAAAGGACCATCACCGTCACGTCGAGAAACCTGGAAAAATTCCTGGGCGTCAGGCGCTACAGCTACGGGATGGCCGAGAAGAAAAACCAGGTCGGTCAGGTCACTGGGCTTGCCTGGACCGAAGTGGGAGGCGATCTGTTGACGATCGAGAGCGTCATGCTGCCAGGAAAGGGCAAGACGATCACCACGGGTACCCTGGGTGAAGTCATGCAGGAATCGATCCAGGCCGCGCTGTCCGTCGTGAGAAACAGGGCGAAAACGCTGGGTATTGCAGATGACTTCTACCAGAAGACCGATATCCACATCCACCTTCCGGAAGGAGCGACACCGAAGGACGGTCCGAGCGCAGGCATTGCGATCTGCACGGCGATTGTTTCGATCCTGACGGGCATTCCCGTTCGGGCGGACGTTGCCATGACGGGCGAAATCACGTTGCGCGGCGAAGTGCTGCCCATCGGTGGGCTCAAGGAGAAGCTGCTGGCTGCCCACAGGGGAGGAATCAAGCACGTGCTGATCCCCGAGGAAAACGTCAAGGATCTCACGGAAATACCGGACAACATCAAGAGCAAGCTCGAGATACACCCTGTCAAGTGGATTGATCAGGTTATTGATTTTGCACTTGAAAGTAAGCCTGTCGCGCTTCCTGGCGTTTCAGAGGAAGGGGGGGTCGAGGCGATTCCGGCCAAGATCGACGAGCTTTCTCAGCCTGCCGTGATCAAGCATTGAAGCGCCGGATGGCGCAGAAAATGGGGCTTTGATGTTGTGGGGGCTTCGAAAACATATTAGAATCCTTCATGCAATGCCAAGCCCTTAGAGGGTGGTGTTTGGCGACGCGGGATTTTCGTCAATTGTGTAGAGAATGTTAAAGGGGATTACATGAACAAATCTGAGCTTATTGATGCAATTGCTGACTCCGCAGATATCTCCAAAGCGGCCGCTGGACGAGCCCTTGATGCAGTCGTGGATGCAGTGAAAGGCGCTTTGAAGAAGGGCGACATGGTGACCCTGGTCGGCTTCGGAACTTTCTACGTCGGCTCCCGCCCTGCACGTTCCGGACGCAATCCGCGCACCGGAGCTGAAATCAAGATCGCAGCTGCCAAAGTGCCGAAATTCCGTGCTGGAAAAGGCCTCAAGGATGCTGTAAACTAAAGCCTTTTTGCGATTTCACGCATAAGGGTGCTTAGCTCAGCTGGTAGAGCGTCGCCCTTACAAGGCGAATGTCGGGGGTTCGATCCCCTCAGCACCCACCAGAAGCATGAAAAACCCGCCTTAAGGCGGGTTTTTTGCTTTCAGCTGCCATGCACTTCGTTTTGCTGCGCCATGGCATGATGCGAGTCATGGTCATGGGACGCGAGCCGCGTCTTCATTTTGGCTTCCTTTGCCGCGAGCTCTTCCTTGGCTTGCATCCTTTCCATGGTGGCCACTTCAGGATGCTTGAGCACGAACCAGGCAGGCGTTTGCGCAAAAGCCGCGATGGACAGGGCGTACAGGCCGAAAAATGCAACAGTGCTTCTAAACATAGGGTTCTCCTCTCAACTCTTAAAAGCAAATGCGGATATTTCGATATCCGTAAGATGGACTTCGAGCGGCATGCGAAAGTTCGGACGATTTTGTGAACATTTTGTAACAAGTCCGGCTTGCGGGGGACGCGCTTCTCTTGTAGAATTGCGCTTCTGTTGCAGCTAGACCCTGTTTCAATGGTTATGGAGTGGTAGTTCAGTCGGTTAGAATACCGGCCTGTCACGCCGGGGGTCGCGGGTTCGAGTCCCGTCCACTCCGCCAAATCAGGGCGAACGCAAGTTCGCCCTTTTTATTTGGAATCCCGTCCTGAAAGCGTTGTCCATGTTCGATTTCGTCGAGAGAAACAAGAAGATTGTCCATATCATCCTCGGGCTCGTCATTCTGACGTTCATGTTTTGGGGCATTCAGTCCTACCGGAGCGGCGGCGCGAGCAATGTCGCCAGCGTGAACGGGAGAAGGATAGGGGCGGAAGCGTTCGATGCAGCGCTCAAGCAGCAGCAGGAAAGGCTGAGGGATGTGCTCGGCAAGAATGCGGATCAGGCCATGTTCGACAGCCCCGGCTTCAAGGCTGCAGTTCTCGAACGGCTCATCCAGCAGAACCTGCTTCTGGACGAAGCGGAAAAGGTCGGGATTGCTGTCACCGACGCCCAATTGATAGCCGCGATTCAATCCATTCCGGCCTTCCAGAAGGACGGCGCTTTTTCGGACGAACGCTACAAGACTCTCCTGCGCAGCCAAGGGCTGACTCCGGTCAGATTCGAGTCCGAGGTCAGGCAGGATCTGGAGCGCCAGCAGCTGCTCGGCGTCGTGGCGCAGAACGGTTTCATATCTCATGCCTCCGCAGTGCAGTTCGCCAAGATTTTCGACCAGCGGCGCGTGGTGAGCGAGGCTTCTTTTTCGCCTGCCCAGTATGCTTCCTCGGAAAAAATTGGCCAGGACGAAATAGCCAAGTACTACAAGGACAATGTCGAAGAATTCAAGGTGCCGCAGCAGGTGAAGGTCGAATACCTGGTATTTTCCCCAGAGACGCTGCAGTCCCAGATCCCGGTGGGCGATGCGGATGCGAAACAGTATTTCGAGTCTCATGCTGCCGAATTTGCGGTGCCTGAAGAACGGGATGCGAGTCACATCCTGATTGCCGTTGCCAAGGATGCGCCGCAGGACAAAGTGGAGGCGGCCAAGGCGAAAGCGGACAAGATCATGGCCCAGCTGAAGCAGCAGCCTTCGAAATTTGCGGAAATGGCGAAAGAGTATTCACAGGATCCGGGTTCCGCGGCAAGCGGCGGCGATCTCGGCTTCTTCAAGCATGGCATGATGGTCAAATCGTTCGACGAGGCTGTTTTCTCGATGAAGCCGGGCGAGATAGCCGGTCCAATCCGCTCCGAATTCGGTTTCCACATCATCAAGCTCAATGCGGTCAAGCCTGGAAAGACGAAGGCCTTTTCAGATGTGAAGAACGAAATCGTCAGGGACATCAGGGAGCAGGAAGCCGGCAAGAAATTCAGCGAGAACGCGGAAAAGTTCAGCGACATGGTCTACGAGCAGAGCGGCAGCCTGAAGGACGCGGCCGATGCCTTCAAGTTGCCCGTCCAGACGAGCGGCTGGCTGGACGAGTCGGGAGGCAATGCGTCATTCCCCACGAACGCAAAGTTGCTCGCTGCGATTTTCTCGGACGATGCAATGAAGAAAAAAAGGAATACCGAGGCGATCGAGGTCTCGCCCAATGTGCTCGTGTCGGCGCGCATTGTCGATATGAAGCCTGCCTTCACCAAGGCGCTTGCCGACGTCAGCGGTCAAATCAGGGACAAGCTGCTCCAGCGCAAGGCCATGGACGCGGCGTTGAAGGACGGCAAGGACAAGCTGGCCGCGCTGCAAGCGGGCAAGGACGTCGGCATGTCATGGAAGCCTGAAGTGAGCGTCAGCCGGCGGGATCCGGGAGAATTGGCGCAGGACGTCATGATTGCCCTCTTCAAGGCCGACGTGTCCAAGCTGCCGGCCTATGTCGGCGTGCCCGGGAACGGCGGTTATACGGTCGTGAGGATTTCAAAGGTGCTCGAGGCACCCGATCCATCCCCCTCTGAGCTTGCCGCCATGGCAGACCAGCTGAAGCAGGCTGTATCCCAGGAAGCGCTTTCCGAATACTTCAACGCCCTCAAGAGCAGTGCGAAGATCACGGTGAACAGCAAACTGCTTACAGCCAAGCCTGCCGATTAGCCCATCCCGCCTATCGTGGTGTTGAAGCCGGCGTCGACGTAGGTGATCTCGCCAGTGATGCCGGCAGCCAGATCGCTCAGGAGGAAAGCTGAGGCGTTGCCGACATCCTCGATGGTGACGTTGCGCCGCATGGGGGCGTTCTGTTCGACGAAATCCAGAATCTTCCCGAATCCCTCGATTCCGCTTGCCGCAAGCGTCCTGATCGGGCCGGCCGAGACGGCATTGACCCGAATCCCTTTGGGTCCCAGGCTCTGTGCAAGATAGCGCACGTTCGCTTCCAGGCTCGCCTTGGCCAGTCCCATCATGTTGTAATTGGGGACGCATCTTTCGGCGCCCAGGTAAGACAAGGTCAACAGCGCGGCCTTTTCGCTCAACATGGGCAAAGCGGCCTTGGCGAGCGCAGCGAAGCTGTACGAGCTGACGTCGTGCGCGATCCTGAAGGCTTCCCTGGATACGCCGTCCAGGAAATCGCCTGACAAGGCTTCCTTGGGCGCGAAGGCGATGGAATGGACCAGTCCGTCGAGTTTGTCCCAGTGTTTGGCGAGACCGGAAAAGAGCTGCGCTATTTCTTCGTCGCTGGAGACATCGCATGGCAGGACAAGCGTGCTATCGAATTCCGCAGCCAGCTTCTGGACGCGCTCCATGAAGCGCTCGTTCTGGTAGGTGAAAGCGAGCTCGGCACCCTGTTCCCTGCATGACTTCGCGATGCCGTAGGCGATCGAGCGGTTGCTGAGGAGCCCGGTGACGAGAATGCGCTTGCCTTCTAGAAATCCCATTTTTTCCCCCTGTTTGATTGAGCGCGAATTATAGCATGGGTGGTGGCGGGGCCATCGAATCGGCTAAACTGTAGCCTATGCAAAATTGGCTGCGTTTCCGTCATTTCTTTCGGCAGATGGGCATCATTGCCGCCGCGATCCTCCTGCCCGTTTTTCCTCAGCAGGCCGATGCTGCATATGCCATTGCGCTATATGGCAGCGCCTTCAAGTATCCCGCCGACTTCAAGCATTTCGATTACGTCAATCCTGATGCGCCCCAGGGCGGGACGCTATTCATGTCGAGCATGGGGGATTTCGAGAAACTCAATCCCTTCACGCTCAGGGGGCTGGCTGCGGACGGGCTGCAATATCTGGTGTTCGAGACTTTGGCCGTGCCTTCCTGGGATGAGCCGGATACCATGTACGGACTGCTCGCTCAAGATATCGAACTTGCGCCCGACGAGATGTCAATGACTTTCAGGCTGAACCCCAAGGCGAGATTTTCGAACGGCGATCCGGTGACGGCGCAGGACGTGAAATATTCTTTCGATCAGTTGATGAGCATGAAAGCAGCACCTGTTTACCGACAGTATTGGGCGGATGTGGAGCGGATGGTGGTGGTGGACGACAGGACGGTGCGCGCAGAATTCAGGCACAAGAACCGCGAAATCACGACTGCCATCTGTCAATTGCCGGTGTTTTCCCACAAGTGGGGGAACGGCAAACCTTTCGATCAGATTGTGCTCGATCCGCCGATCGCATCCGGACCTTATGTCGTGGCGACTTACGACCTCGGCAACAGCATCACTTACCGCCGCAATCACGCGTATTGGGGAAGCGGCCTGCCCGAGCGCAAAGGCATGTTCAATTTCGAGCGCATCACTTACCGGTATTACAGGGACACGCTTGCGAGAATGGAAGCGCTCAAGGCGGGAGAGATCGACCTGATCCAGGAGAACTCCTCCAAGAACTGGGCGCGCAGCCATCAGGGGAAGCGCTGGGATGACGGGCAACTGATCAAGACCACGTTTCCGAACCATAACGGCGCAGGATGGCAAGGGTTTGCCATGAACACGCGGCGTCCGCTTTTCCAGGACAAGCGGGTACGCGAGGCTCTCGGATTGGCCATGGACTTCGAATGGATGGACAGGATGCTGTTCTTCAATCTTTACAAGCGCAGCCCCAGTTATTTCACGAATACCGACATGGCGGCAAAAGGCAAGCCTGGCCCTGCCGAACTGGACGTGCTGCGGCAATTGCAGAAGCGCTTCGGTTCCCTTGTGCCCGATGAAGCATTCGAATCCATTCCCTTGCCGCCAACCACTTTACCGCCCCATTCCCTCAGGGAAAACCTCAAGCGGGCGAGAACGCTGCTGGCCGAAGCGGGATGGGTGTATCGAGACGGCGCCTTGAGAAATGCAAAAGGCGAGCCTTTCCAGTTCGAAATGGCGATTATGGGCAGGATGGAAGAGCGTGCCTCGGCGCCTTATGCGCGCAATCTGGAAAAGCTGGGGATCAAGATGACCTACCGGATTTACGATGCCGCATTGTATCAGCGCAAGGTGGAAAATTTCGATTACGACATGATCTGGGCCTTGATGTCGGGATCTCAAACCCCGGGCAGCGAGCTCTTCAGCTATTTCGGCTCGCAAAGCCGCGACATGCCCGGTTCGGACAATGCGATGGGCGTGGCCGATCCCGTCGTGGATGATTTGCTCGCACGCATCGTCCGTGCCAAGAGCCGTCCGGAACTGGTGACTCTGGTGCGCGTGCTCGATCGCATCCTGCGTCTCGGCTATTACATCGTTCCCCATTTTTACAGCAGCGTATACCGCGTCTCATACCGCCATACGCTGGCTTTCCCCAAGGTGCTGCCGCGCTTTTACAGCATAGAGGAATGGTCGGTGACGACTTGGTGGATGAAACCCGGAGAAGGAAGACGATGATCCGGTACATAGCCAAAAGGCTGCTCCTGATGATTCCCACCTTGCTGGGCGTGCTTCTTTTGACTTTCACGGTCATCCAGTTCGTTCCGGGCGGGCCGGTCGAACAGATGGTCAGCGAATTGCGCGGCAAGGGCCATGCAATGCACGAGGCTGCAGGCGGGCCGCAAAGCCTCTATCGTGGCGCACAGGACATCGGCCCTGAGCGGATGAAAGAAATCAAGGCGTTATACGGGTTCGACAAGCCCGCTCCGGAGCGGTTCTTGATCATGCTCAAGGGGTTTGCCACGTTCAATCTCGGCAACAGCTACTTCCATCATGAATCGGTTTGGGCGCTCATCAAGGAAAAGCTGCCGGTTTCCATATCGATCGGTCTTTGGACGCTCGTCATCACCTATCTGATATCGATTCCCCTGGGCATAGCCAAGGCGGTGCGAAACGGCACGCGATTCGACATGTTGACGAGCACGGTGATCCTGACGGGCTACGCCATACCCAGTTTCGTTCTCGGCGTCGTATTGCTCGTGCTGTTCGGCGGAGGCAGTTTCCTGCAATGGTTCCCTTTGCGGGGACTCACATCCGATAACTGGGCGCATCTTTCGTTGTGGGGCAAGATTACCGATTATTTGTGGCATATCACCCTGCCGGTCACGGCCGAAGTGGTGGGCAGTTTTGCCGTGATCACCATGCTGACCAAGAACAGCTTCATCGAGGAAATCCGCAAGCAATACGTGACAACGGCGCACGCCAAGGGGCTGACGGAACGCAAGGTGCTTTATCGGCATGTTTTCCGCAATGCATTGTTGCCTTTGCTGACGGGATTTCCCGCTGCGTTCATCGGCGCTTTTTTCACGGGGAGTCTTCTGATCGAAACGATCTTTTCGCTCGACGGGCTCGGCCTGCTTTCCTACCAGGCGATCATGCAGCGGGATTATCCCGTCGTCATGGGCACGCTCTATGTGTACACGCTCGCGGGACTGGCTGCCAAGCTGATCACGGACATCAGCTACGTGCTTGCCGACCCGCGCGTGAAATTCGAAAGCGTTGCAGAGTGAGCCTGTCGCCCAATCAGCAACGCTGGAAGCGTTTTCGGCAAAACAGGCTGGGCTATTTCAGCCTGCTCGTCTTTTCCTTCCTCTTCATCATGAGCCTCTTCGCCGAGGTGCTTTCCAACGACAAGCCCTTGATCATCCATTACCATGGGTCGTATTATTTCCCCCTTTTCCATGATTACCCGGAAACGACTTTCGGAGGGGATTTTCCGACGCCTGCGGACTATCTCGATCCCTACATCAGGGACCGCTTTTCCAAGAATGGCAACTGGGCCATCTATCCGCCCAATGTCTACAGCTTCAACACCATCAATTATTTCGCGACACTCCCCAATCCTGCGCCGCCCAATGCCGAAAACTGGCTGGGCACCGACGACCGGGGACGGGACGTTCTGGCCCGCGCGCTTTACGGTTTTCGCGTATCCGTGCTCTTCGGATTGGCGCTGACTGCGGTCGGGGTGTTGCTTGGGGTCCTGGCGGGCGCAATCCAGGGGTATTTCGGCGGGAAAATCGACCTGTTCTTTCAGCGGTTTTCGGAAATATGGGGATCCATGCCCGAGCTTTATCTGCTGCTCATCTTCGCTTCCATTTTCCAGCCCAGCATCGGCTTGCTGCTGCTGCTGCTCTCGCTTTTCGGCTGGCTGACGCTTGCGGATTACGTGCGCGCGGAATTCTTGCGCAACCGGCAGCTCGATTACGTCCGTTCCGCGCGGGCGCTGGGGCTGGGAAATGCGAGAATCATGTGGCGGCATATTCTGCCCAACAGCCTGACCCCCGTGATCACCTTCCTTCCATTCAGAATGAGCGTCTCGATCACGGCGCTGACCAGTCTCGATTTTCTGGGGCTTGGCGTCCCGCCTTCGACCCCGAGCCTTGGCGAGCTGCTCGCGCAGGGCAAGGACAATCTTGACGCATGGTGGATTGGCGTCACTGCATTTTCAGTGCTTTTCATCACGCTGTTGCTGCTGGTGTTCATCGGAGAGGGATTGCGCGATGCATTCGACACGAGAAAGGCGCGCCGATGAGCAGCCCCTTGCTCGAATTGCGCAGTCTTTGCGTCAGTTTCGACCATGACGGGACATCGCTTGAGGCCGTGCAGGATGTGTCTTTCAGCCTGAATCCGGGGGAAAAGTTCGCGCTGGTCGGCGAATCGGGCTCGGGCAAGAGCGTCACAGCATTTTCCATACTCCGCCTGCTTTCGGCGAAAACCGGCGGAGAAATCCATTTCCAGGGGGAAAACCTGCTGGAGGCGAGCGAGCGCAGAATGCGCGGCATCAGGGGAAAGGACATTTCCATGATCTTTCAGGAGCCCATGAGCGCGCTGAATCCGCTCATGAAAATCGGCGACCAGATCACCGAAGTGCTCAGCCTGCATGCTGGCATGGACGAAGCGAGCGCGCGCGAACGCGCCATCTCCCTCCTTTCGAGGACAGGCATCGAGGAGGCGCAGCGCCGCTTCTCGAGCTATCCGCACGAGCTTTCAGGCGGGCAGAGGCAGCGTGTCATGATCGCCATGGCGCTCGCCTGTCGTCCGCAGCTTCTGATCGCCGATGAGCCGACCACCGCGCTCGATGTGACCATACGCGCTCAAATCATGGCCCTGCTCGAGGAATTGCAGCATGAATTCGGCATGGCCATTCTTCTCATTACCCACGACCTCAATCTGGTGCGTCGTTTCGCCGACCGGATCGGCGTCATGCAGGCAGGACGGCTTGTCGAGATTGCAAAAACAGCGCAATTGTTCGATGAACCCCGGCATCCCTATACCCGTCGCCTTCTGGACAGCAGGCCGGGAAAGATCGTGCGCCCTTTGCCTCGGGAGTTCGAGTCTTCAGGCGATTTGCTGAGGGCGAGCGGGCTGCGCGTCGAGTTTTCCTATGCTTCAGGCTGGTTCAAGAGAAAAGAGTTCGTTGCCGTGGAAGACGTCAGCCTTTCGTTGAAGCGCGGCGAGACGCTGGGCATCGTCGGCGAATCGGGTTCCGGAAAATCGACGCTGGCCATGGCGCTCCTGGCTCTGCAGTCCATCGTCAGCGGCGAATGCAGCTTCGACGGGGTGCAGTTGAAAACCCTGTCCAAGGCAGCGCTGCGCGCAATGCGCGCGAAGATGCAGGTGGTTTTTCAGGATCCCTTCGGCAGCCTTTCGCCGCGCCTCACCATCGAGGAAATCGTCGGCGAGGGCGTGGCCCTGCACAGCCCGGAAATGTCGCGCTCGGATCGCAGAAATCTAGTCGTGCAGACCTTGCGGGAAGTCGGTCTGGATGCCGACATTCTGGCGAGGTATCCCCACGAATTTTCGGGCGGGCAAAGGCAGCGGATTGCCATCGCGCGCGCCGTCATTCTCAAGCCCAAACTGCTTGTCCTGGACGAACCGACCAGCGCGCTGGATGCGTCCGTTCAAAAACAGGTGCTTTTGCTGCTTTCGAAACTTCAGCTCGATCACGGCATGAGCTATCTCCTGATCAGCCACGACCTCGAAGTGATATCGGCAATGTCGCACCGGATTGCCGTCATGAAGCAGGGCCGCATTCTCGAGATCGGGCCGGCCGATCGCATCGTCAATGAACCTGGCGACGACTACACGCGTCAATTGCTCGCCAGTGCGCAATTTGCCGAGCCGATCGCAGGTCAAGTTGCGCATTTCCGAAGCGATGAATCCCGCCATTGATGCGGTGCACTTTCGCTCGACAGGCGTGCTGGCCGCATTACCTGCTTTCCTGAGGAGGCACCGCGCTGCTCTTCTGCTTCTTCTGCTCATCTGCAGCACGGTTTGCGCCCAGCTCACCTTGAACAGCACGCTGATCGCGCGCGTCGGAAAGAAATACGGACGGGAGGCGAAAGAGCGGGTCATCGACTGGCAAAAGCTCATCGAAAAGGGAAGGAGCGTCTCTGTCGACGACAAGCTCAGGCTTGCCAATGATTTCTTCAATCAGGTCGAATTCGTCTCCGATCTCAAGCACTGGGGGAAGCAGGATTACTGGGCAACCCCCGTGGAAACGCTGGCGACCAACGGCGGCGACTGCGAGGATTTCGCCATAGGCAAGTATTTCACCTTGCTGGCTATGGGGGTGCCGATGGATGCGCTCAGGATCACCTATGTCCGTGCTTATGAGGCGCCGCCTGCGGAAGAAGCGCACATGGTGCTCGCATATTATGCAACACCGGAAGCCGATCCTTTGATACTCGACAATCTGGACAAGGCGATCTGGCCTGCATCGGAGCGCAATGATCTGGTTCCGGTCTATAGTTTCAATGGGGGCGGATTGTGGCTTGCCAAGGAAAGGGGGGCGGGACGCCCCGCTGGCAAGGCGGACAGGATCAGCCTGTGGAACGATCTGGTGAGGCGCATGAATGAGGAAGCGGCGAAATGAGAGGAGCGCGGCATGACGCTGAGAGCCCAGCTTTCAGGCATCCTCGTGCTGCTTTTCCTGCTGGTTTTCGCAGGCGTGTCCGCGATCTCCGTCGAAGGCGCGCGCCGCTATCTCGCTGAGCAGCTCGCCTCTCACGCGCAGGACACCGCCACATCCCTCGGGCTTTCCCTGTCCCGGCCCATGAAGCAGGACGACTTGCCGACCATGACCTCGATGGTCGACGCGATTTTCGACAGAGGGTATTACAGGGAAATCACTGTCCGGAGTATACGAGGCGAAACCCTGATTCGCCGCATCCTTCCCATCAAGGTCGAAGGCGTCCCCGCCTGGTTCGTCCGACTCGTGCCGATCGAGACCCCGAAAGAGGAGGCGATCGTCATGTCCGGCTGGCGGCAGGCCGCCATCGTCGAGGTCGCAAGCCACCCGGGCTATGCCTACCAGCAGCTTTGGCGTAACAGCATGGGCGAGCTAGCCTGGCTGGGTATGCTTGCAGCTGCGACCTTGATCCTGGGGTCGATCGCGATGCATTTCGTGCTGAGGGCGCTTAAGGCGGTCGAGAGTCAGGCCGACGCGATCGGTGCGAGGGATTACGTGATTCAGGACAAGCTGCCCTGGACGAAGGATCTGAGGCGAGTGGTCGAAGTCATGAACAGAATGTCGGCGAAAGTCAGAGAGGATTTCGAAGCGCAGCAGATGCTGGCCGACATGCTTCGCAACGAGGGCTATCTCGATCCGGTAACAGGCATCGGGAACAGGCGGCACTTCGATGTCCAAGTCTCCCATATGGTCGCATCAACGGAGGAATTCTACAACGGTGCGCTTTTCCTGATCGCACTCGACGGCCTGGGCGCGTACAATCAAAGCGCAGGTTTCGAGGCCGGGAATGCATTGTTGCGCAACATCGCACAAGGACTCAAGTCGCTCTCCGAGGACATGAGGGGGATGGTGCTTGCGCGCCTTGCCGGTTCCAATTTCGCGTTGCTCGTATCCGATATCGGGCTCATCGAGGCGGAACGCATCGCAGATCAAATGAGCGAAAGATTGGACGCGTTGTGCGGTGAAAACGTTTCCATTCATCTCGGGCTCGCCCTTTTCGCGAAGGGGATGAGCGCATCCATCCTCCTTGCAGAGGCGGACATGGCCTTGCGGGCTGCGCAGCGAAACGGAACCTGGGTGCGGTTCGAAGGCAAAGCGTCTGTTGCACGTGGTGCGGAATTCTGGAAGGCGCTATTCGAAAAAACGGCATCCTCAGGCAATATCCTGCTTCACTTCCAGAAGGTGATCGATGGGGGTGACCTGATCCATAACGAGGCGCTCATCCGCATGGAACATGAAGGAGAAACCCTGAATGCGGGGCTTTTCATGCCCATGGCCGAAAGCCTGGGTTATGCAGGAAAGTTCGACCGCCTTGTCATCGATCAAGTGCTTGAATTGCTCCCCAAGCACCCGGAAGAAAAGTTCGCGATCAATCTTTCCATCATGACCTTGATCGAGCACGATTTTATTCCATGGCTCGAAGGCAGGCTGAAGGATGCAGGAAAGCATGCAGGCAGGGTGAGCTTCGAGATGAGCGAGTTCGACGTTTCGAGGCACCAGGTGGACGTGGCAAAAATGATCGAGCGCCTCAAGCCTTACGGATGCGGATTCGGCGTTGACCGGTGCGGCCGGGGATTCGCCTCCTTCGGCTATCTGGCGTCCTTGAAGGTCGACTATCTCAAGATCGACGGCAGTTATGTCCGCAATATCGATATCGACAAGGGCAACCAATTCCTGGTCCAGGCGATCGCGGGAATCGCGCATGGCGTCGATGCGCGCGTTTATGCCGAAGCTGTCGAGAAAGAAGCGGAGCGCGCCATGCTTGCCAAGCTCCATATTGACGGGTTTCAAGGCTTTGTGATCGGAAAACCCTCGCCGCTTGCCTGATCCATTGGTTCTTGCATGCATAGTCAATACAAATTAAATTCAATATTTCCTTGCAATAGAACTATCGTCTGCCTATAAAGGGATTGCTCGATTCGAGTCCATGACAAGGAGATATTCATGTTCGAAAAGCCGGTATGGAAAGAGGTATTTCTTGCCGTGGTTTTGGGCTTTTCCTCGATCCCGGTTCAGGCCGCATTTACGAGTGGCATGTCGCCTGACAGCATCAAGGCCGAAGTGACCGCCATGGCGAATAGCGGCAGTTCCCTGTCGGACATTGCGGCGGCGGCAAAGGCGGCAGGAATCAATGTGTCGGCCATCACGACGGCCATGCTCTCGAGCCCGGTTGCTGCCGGCACTGCCGCAGCGACGGCGATTTCCGCCCTGATTTCGGCATATGGGGAAGCCAGTGTGACTGAGATTGTCCTGGCTGCGGTGACGGCAGTACCGACCCAGGCGGTTTTGATCACTCAGACAGCGGTCACGGCGGTCCCAGCGCAGACAACGGCGATCCAGAGCGCAGCTATCTCCGTGCCGGGCGTCGACATCCAGGCAGTTTTGGGGGCTACGGGAGCGGGTCCTGGCGCTGGCGCGACGGGCGGGCCGGCTGGCACCCCTGCAGGTACGCCGGCTGGCGGTGCAGGGGGGGGCGGCGGCGGTGGTGTTGCAAGTCCTGGCTGAAATTATTCCAGACAAGGGAATATCATGGGAAATTCGCCTTTCGTGAAATCGGCCGTGGCGGTCGGCTGTGCCTTGGCGTGCACAGGCGCCATCGCAGCCAATGATGGTCAAGGTATTCCAGTGGGACCATTCAATATGTCAGCCAGCCTCGGGCTTATCCTGGAAAACGACGACAACGTATACCTCAGCAATGCCAACAGGCGGGCTGCAACGATAGAGGTATTGAGCCCCTCGGTCAAACTGGTTACGCAAAGGCGGGACGATGTCTATTCGCTGAGCTACGGTGCATCGCTGACCCGATACAACAGCGGGGCGTCCAACAACAATTCCAATACCCAGAACCTGACAGGAGAAGCGGACATCATTGCAACATCCAGGCTTTCGTTCAAGCTCAAGCCGAGCTATGTGCTGGGGATCGATCCGATCGGAACGACCTATGGCGGCGCGGTGGCGACGCCAAACAAATGGCGCAATGCGGGCATCTCAGGAACCATGGATTACGGCTCTGCAGGCGCGAAGGGGAAAATTGAACTCGCTGCCGGCTACATGGCTACCAAGTATCTGAACAACAGGAACATTACGATTGCATTCGACAAGAAGATCACCAATTTGGGCGGAACGTTCTTTTACAGGGTAATGCCTCGCACCTCACTGCTTTTTGAAGCAAGCAATGCCCGGTATGCCTATGACAATGCAGCCAGCCTGGTTCCGAACAATTCGATAAGGAATTACCTGATCGGCGCGCAATGGGAGTCCACGGCCAAGACAACTGGCGATTTCAGGATCGGTCAGGTTCAGCAGCGGTATGAAGGTGGGGCCATTCCTGATTTCACCGGGACAGGCTGGAACGGCTCCATCACGTGGAATGCGAAACCCTATTCCAGAGTAAATCTTGCATTGACGAGGCAGCCTCAGCAATCAACGCTTCCGGGTTCGAGTCTTTACCTTGTGACTTCGAGCACGGCCGACTGGGCATACGACTGGGACAGCCGTTTTACCGCCCACCTCAATGCCAGTCGGATTAACGAGGATTTCAGATGGCTCGGGGTCTACACCACCAACAACAGCTACGGCGTCAGCGTGGACTACAGGATGAGGCGCTGGTTCACCGCGAACCTCGGGTGGAAGACTTGGTCCAAGTCGGTCAATCTTCCTGCATATAGTTCCTTTTTTGTCTATGACAGAAATGTCTTCATGCTAAGCCTGGTCGGTTCGCTTTGATCTGGAAAACCAAGATTTCGTCCGGCAGTGAGAGGGTCGAGTGTTGCGCAATTTATTGTTTCTACTTGTTCTGATTCCGGTTGCCCAGGTCATGGCGTCGGATTCTGGACTTTCGAACTACAGGCTTGGGATGGGTGACATCATCAATATCACGGTTTTCGACGAACCGGAGCTCAGCGTTTCCAAGGTCAGGCTGAGCGACAGAGGGAGCATCTCCTATCCCATGCTCGGAGAAATCAATGTTCTCGGACTGACTGTCGCACAGCTCCGGGCGCTCATTGCTGGCAAACTCAGGGGCAACTATCTGGTCGATCCGCAAGTCAGCGTGTCCATTGATGAATACAGGCAGTTCTACCTGAACGGCATGGTGAAGAATCCTGGAGGGTTTCACTACCAGCCGGGGCTGACCGTTCGGCAGGCCATCGCCTTGGCGGGAGGATTCCAGGACAGGGCAGACCGTAACGACATCGCCGTCATCCACGACAACGAAAAGAAGCCCCATAGGGAAAATCTAGACAACCTGGTCGAACCTGGCGACACGATTACCGTTGAGGAAAGTTTCTTTTGACCATGAACGAATTTTCCCCCGATCAGCCCCAGCCCATCGAGAAGCGGGAAAAAAAGGACTTTCTGCAATATTGGCGAATCCTGGTCAGGCATAAATTGAGCATTCTCGGGCTTGCTTTCATCTCCGTACTTGTGACGACGCTCGTCGTCTACAACATGACGCCCATTTACCGTTCCACTGCGACGATCATGATACAGCCGGATAGCCCAAAGATTCTCTCGATTCAGGATATTTACAATGCGGAACGAGTGGGGGGCGAAGGGTTCCTTCAGACCCAGATCCAGGTTTTGAAATCCAGAGAGATTGCCGAGAGGGTGGCGAAGAAGCTTGGATTGGAGAAAAGCTCCTTGTTTATCCCGGCTCGGCAAAGCACCATGTTCTGGGATAAGTGGTTTTCGGCTTCCGCAATGAAACCCGTGCCGGAAAGCGAGAAATTCAAGATCATCGTTGCAAGACTCGAGGGCGGGCTGTCGATTAGTACAGTGCAAAACAGCGGCCAGATCATCAAGATAAGCTTCGACTCCTCGGACAGGGATCTTGCTGCAAGCATTCCGAATGCATACGCCGAGGCCTATATAGAAAGCGATTTGGAAGCGAAAGTACAGATGATGCAAAAGGCGAATGCATGGCTCATCCAGAGATTGGGCGATCTGAAGAAGAAACTCGATGCATCTGAGCAGGCGCTTCAGGCATACCGGGTCCAGGCGAATATCGTGGACACAAAAGGCATCGCCCTGAATGGAGCCGGCAAGCAGCTCGACGAGATTTCTTCGAACCTGATCGCGGCGCGTCAGCGGCTTGCTGAAGCGCAGGTGGTCTATTACCAGGTTGAAAATCTCGAAGGTCAGCCGCTTCCGGCCTACGAATCCATCCCTGCAGTGTTGAGGAACACCTTGTACATCCAGGCCAAGGAGGCTGAATCGAAGGCCGAGCAGAAAGTGGCTGAACTGAGACAAAGATATGGAAGCATGCATCCCAGGATGATTGCGGCCCAATCCGATCTCAGGATCGCCGAAAACAACCTGAAGGTTCAAATAGCTGCGGTCGTGGGGGCGATCAAGAAGGATTACGAAATGGCCAAAGCCAACGAAATCGCGGCAGAGCAGGCGCAGGGGCAGGTCAGATCGGATATTCAGAATATGAGCAGAAAAGAGTTTCAGCTCAATGTCCTTCAGCGAGACGTGGATGGCAACAGACAGCTTTACGATCTCTTCATGAACCGGGCAAAGGAAATGAATGTCGGGGCCAATCTCCAGTCGACCATTGCTCGCGTCATCGACCCATCCATCCCGGCGGATAGACCTTTCAAGCCGGACAAGAAAAAAATCATAGGGATGTCGCTTGTCATCGGACTTGCCTTGGGCATCGCGCTTTCATTCCTGTTCGAGTATCTCAACAACACCCTGAAGAACAGGGAGGATGTGGAGGAAAAGGTCGGGATGAATACGCTCGGGGTGATTCACATGCTTGGGGCGAAATCGTCGGATGATGCGAAAAGGATGTTCCTTGATCATCCGAACTCGGAGTTTTCAGAGTCTGTCCGATCCATTCGCACTGGCGTGCTGCTGTCTTCACTGGATGAGCCGCACAAGGTTGTGATGGTCACGTCCAGCCTTCCTCAGGAAGGAAAATCCACGCTTTCAGTGAATCTCGCCTTTGCGGTAGGGCAGATGAAGAAGGTGCTTCTTCTGGAGGCGGATCTGAGGCGGCCTTCGATAGCCGATATTCTCCATGACGATCCTTCCATGCCTGGATTGCTCGAATATCTTGTCGGAACGGCTGGGCTGGATCAATGCATCCACAAGACGGAAAGCGGGAATGTCTCGCTGATTCCTTGCGGAAAGCTGCTGACCAACCCCCTCGAGCTGATCTCGTCGAGGCGTTTCGGGGAAATGCTGGAAAAACTTTCCGCAATGTTTGAGATGGTTGTGATAGACAGCCCGCCTGTCGTTTCGGTAAGCGATTCGCTCGTTCTTTCCAGGCATGCGAGCGCAGTGATATACGTGGTCAGGGCTGATGAAACCCCTTATCAAATGGTTCGCTCCGGAATCAGGCGGCTGCGCGATGTCGATGCGCCGTTGCTCGGCGTCGTTCTCAATTGCGCCGATCTGAAGGCTGAAGAAGGTTATGGCGCATACGGCTACCGCTATGGCTATGGAAGTTCGTCCGCGTGAAGCCTTTCCTTGATCGATCTGATGGTTAGGAAGACGCTGTTTGTTCCGATTTTTATTCTGCTTCTTGCGATGCTTCATGCTGCAAGAACAGGAATTGCCTCGCTCCTTGTCATGCAGGCACGGGAAGTGCTCGATTCATGGGCATTGAGCAGAGTGCGGCCGGATAGTGACGAAGCTCGGAAGAACCTGAAACTCCTTGAAATGGCGATCAGTCTCGATCCTGAAAATCCTGCCTATCTTGAGAATGTTGCCAGGCTCCAGGTGGCGGAGGCGGAAATCAATCAAGCGCGAAAAGACGTCTATCTGAAGGAAGCTCTCCCGGCTATCAGGAAGGCGATCGAACTGAGGCCTGTATCACCTTATTCGTGGGGGATTCTCCTGGTTGCGAAATCCGGGCTCGATGAAGTCGATCCCGAATTCTACAGGGCGTTGTCAAATGCCACCTTCCTGGGGCCGTGGGAACAGGAGGTGCAGGTGGAAGTGGCGCGCGCTGGCATAGAAAAATGGGGAAAGATGGATTATCAGCAGAAGGAAGCTGTGAGAAAGGACATATCAAGAGCGATGAAATGGCGTAGTGAGGACATCAGAGGGATCGTTTTGTCGAGGCAATGTGGAAACTGCCCTTGAACGATATTCCCGCCGACTGTTCGTCGGATACCTGATTTTGCTGGCATGGATTCCCATTCCCATGGGAAGCAATCGCGCATGGGCATGGGCCATTTTGGAGATATGGATCTATGCCTTGGCTGCTGCCTGGCTTTATGGATTCTACAAAGAGAAAATCCGGTTAAGCCGGTCATTTCGCAAGTCATGCATCATTCTGAGTATTCTCGCAGCCTGGCTCGTCTATGCGGCCACCCAGTTCATGCCCTTGCCGTACGCATGGGTTGCGATGATTTCGCCCGAATCGGCCAGGATGCATTCCCTGATCCAGCCAGCTGGCTGGGTTCCTTTGTCCGTCGATCCGCATGCGAGCATGGAGGCATGGTACAAGAGCCTGGCCTATGTTCTTTTTTTCGGGCTTTCTTTGCTTCTGGTCGACAGCAGGGCCAGGCTGAAGAGCGTCGCCTATGTGCTCGTGCTGAGCGGGCTGTTCCAGGCTTTCTACGGCGGAATCATGACCCTCTCCGGACTCGAATACGTATTCTTCTTCAAAAAATACAGCCATTTGGGGAGCGCTTCTGGCACTTATGTCAATCGCGACCATCTTGCCGGCTATCTCGAAATGAGCCTGTCTGTTGGAATCGGTCTGATGATCTCCAGCTTGTCGGGTGAAACGTCGCTGACATGGAGGCAAAGGATCAGGAACTGGGTTTCGCTTCTTCTCGGGGAGAAGCTGCGCCTGAGGATATTCCTTGCAGTGATGGTGATCGGGCTTGTGCTCACACATTCGAAGATGGGAAATACTGCCTTCTTTTCAAGCTTGATTGCCGCTGGGTCAATAGGACTTGCGTTGTCGAAGCGCGCACCCAGACCGACGGTCGTTCTGCTTGCAAGCCTTGTTGCCATCGATATCGCCCTGGTCGGCACCTGGTTCGGTGCGGAAAAGATCGTGTCCGGCCTGAGGCAAGTTTCTGTGGCAGAAGCGCCGGAAAGAATGGAAGTGAGCGAATATACATTCAGACAATGGAAGGATTATCTCTGGACTGGTTCGGGAGGGGGAAGCTTCTACGTAGTGTTCCCAAGAAGCAGGACTGGAGATCTGTTCCATTTCTATGATCATGCGCACGACGATTATGCTGAAATCGGTTCCGAATACGGCATTGCAGGCATGATTCTCTTGGCTTGCGTTGTGCTGTCCTCCCTTTATGCCGCACTCCTTGCTCAATACAGAAGGCGCGATCCTTTGATGAGGGGAATGGCATTCTCCTCAACCATGGGAATTATTGCCCTGATGATTCACAGTCTTGCCGATTTCAATCTACAGATTCCCGCGAATGCGGCGACTTTCATGGTGATTCTCTCTCTAGGATGGATTTCTCTTTACCTCGAATAGCGAAATCAGGGTTGCAATCCGGCGAGGCTGTGTAAAAACGTCGAACGGCGTAAGGGGAGTTTTGTTTACCGATTGTTTTTGGGGATAAAGAGTCAGTTTTTTGGGGGAATTGATTTCTTTCTCTACCCCCGCATCGCCATAATCAG
>JAJZRS010000014.1 GCA_021802545.1 Pseudomonadota bacterium | reverse complement strand
GTAATGATACATGCGACCTCCTCAAAGGGTTGCATTGCGCAGGCGCAATGCATTGGTGATCACAGAAACGGAACTGAAGCTCATGGCCGCGGCGGCGATGACGGGCGAGAGCAGCAGGCCGAAAAAGGGATACAGAACGCCTGCCGCAACCGGGACTCCCAGACTATTGTAGACGAAGGCGAAGAACAGGTTCTGCCTGATGTTTCCCATGGTCGCGCGCGACAGTCGCACTGCGCGAACGATTCCCCTGAGGTCGCCCTTCACGAGCGTCACGCCCGCGCTTTCCATCGCGACATCCGTGCCCGTTCCCATGGCGATGCCGACCTGGGCCTGCGCAAGGGCTGGCGCATCGTTGATGCCGTCTCCCGCCATGGCCACGATCCTCCCCTCGGCCTGAAGCGATTTGACCACGGCCGCCTTTTGCTCGGGAAGCACTTCGGCTTCGATCCGGTCGATGCCCAGCTTCCTTGCGACGGCCTCCGCCGTTGCGCGGTTGTCCCCGGTCAGCATGATCACCTGGATGCCCTCTTCATGCAGCGCCCGCACCGCCTCAGGCGTGGAATCCTTGACCGGGTCGGCGACTCCCAGAAGGCCGGCTGCTTTTCCGTCTATCGCGAGAAGCATCACGGTCTGCCCTTCGGCCCGCAGGCCGTCGGCGCTTGCAGCGAGTTCGGCCGCATTTATCCCCAGCTCATCGAACAATTTCAGGTTGCCAAGCGCAACGACGCGCCCTTCGATTTCGCCGGATACCCCCATGCCAGTAAACGATCTGAAGCCGCTTGCCTGCGCAAGGTCGAGCCTCCTGTCCTCAGCGCCCTTGACGATGGCTGCTGCGAGCGGATGTTCGCTCGCCCGCTCTAGGCTTGAGGCAAGGATGAGCACCTCCGCCTCGCTGAAGCCCGCCAAAGGCTTCACCAGGACGAGCTGAGGCTTTCCTTCAGTCAGCGTTCCGGTCTTGTCGACGACAAGCGTGTCGACCTTCTCCATGATTTCGAGCGCCTCCGCGTTCTTCACCAGAACGCCGGCGCTCGCGCCGCGCCCGGTGCCGACCATGATGGACATCGGGGTGGCGAGCCCAAGCGCGCATGGGCAGGCGATGATCAGCACCGCCACCGCATTGACGATGGCATGGGTCAGTCTCGGTTCCGGACCGATCAGCCACCAGACGATGAACGTGATCAAGGCGGATATCACGACAGCGGGAACGAAATAACCCGATGCGACGTCGGCCATTCTCTGGATGGGCGCGCGGGAACGCTGCGCGTCGGAAACCATCCTGACGATCTGGGAAAGAAGCGTATCCGAACCCACTTTCTCAGCCTTCATCAGAAGGCTGCCCGTGCCGTTCACCGTCGCGCCGATCAGGCGCGAACCTGAAAATTTCTCGACAGGGATCGATTCCCCCGTCACCATGGATTCGTCGAGCGCGCTGCTGCCTTCGAGCACCACGCCGTCCACCGGCACTTTCTCTCCGGGGCGCACGCGCAGCGTGTCGCCGGGCTGCACCTCTTCCAGCGGAATGTCCTCCTCCCTGCCGTCCGAGCGCACGATGCGCGCCGTCTTGGGGGAGAGCCCGAGTAGCAGCTTGATGGCCGCGCTCGTGCGGCTGCGCGCCCTGAGCTCCATCACCTGCCCGAGCAGCACCAGGGCCATGATGGTCGAGGAAGCCTCGAAATAGACAGGCACGGAGCCGCCCATGCTGCGCATCGGAAGCGGAAAGATGCCTGGAAAAAGCAGGGCGATCACGCTGTAGGTCCAGGCCACGCCGACGCCGAGCGCGATCAGGCTGAACATGTTGAGGCTGCGGTTGACGACCGATGCCCAGCCGCGCCGGAAAATGGGCGATCCGCTCCAGATCACGACGGGCGTGGCCAGCAGAAACTCGATCCATTGCAGCGCGCGCATCGACAGGGCTTCTGGCAGCGCTTGCGGCAATAAATCCGCAGCCATCGCTAGCGCGAAAACAGGCAGGGCAAGCGCCACGCTGAACCCGAAACGCAGAGTCATGTCGCGCAGTTCGCCGTCGTCCTCGACAGGCAGCTCGGGCTCGAGCGCCATGCCGCACTTGGGGCAGGACCCGGGCCCAAGATGGCGGACTTCCGGGTGCATCGGACAGGTATAGATCGTACCCTTGTCTGCCGGGCGATGAGCTTTCTCTTGCATCGGCTTCAGGTAATCCTCGGGGGATGCCTGGAATTTCGCAAGGCACTTCGCGCTGCAGAAGCGATAATCCGTGCCGAGGTATGCGTAATGGTGCGGCGATTCTGGCTTGACCGTCATGCCGCACACGGGGTCCTTGTCCATCATCCATCCCTCCCTGATTCGATTATAGTTTTCCGGTTCTCGAGGACGACCAGTATCCAGCCGTAGACCACGGGCAGAACGATCAGCGAAAGGAGTGTGCTGGTGAACATGCCGCCTATCATGGGGGCCGCGATGCGCCGCATCACGTCAGAACCTGTTCCGCTTCCAACCATGATGGGAAGCAGCCCTGCGATCACCGCAACCGCAGTCATGGCGATGGGCCGCACGCGCAGCGTTGTCCCGAAAAGAACGGCTGCAGCGATGTCCGCTTGCGTCATGCTTCCCCCGTTCTCTTCCCTTCTTTTCGCGACAAGCTGGTCGATGAAGGTCAGCACCAGGACGCCGATTTCCGCGGATACGCCGGCGAGCGCGATGAAACCTACCGCAACCGCGACCGACAGGTTGTAGCCGAGCAGCCAGACGAGCCAGAATCCGCCAGCCAGCGCGAATGGGATCGAAAGCATGACGACGAGCGGCTCGGTGAAGTTCCTGAAATTGAAGTAGAGCAGCAGGAAGATGGCGAGCAGCGTGAGCGGCACCACCATCTTCAGCCTTTGTGCCGCGCGCTGCATGTATTCGAACTGGCCGGACCAGGAAATGGTGTATCCGGGCGGCAATTTGACCGACTTCCCGACCACAACCTTCGCCTTCTCGACATAGCCTCCGATGTCGCTCGACTTGATGTCGACATAGACCCAGGCGTTCGGCACCGCATTTTCGGTCTTGATTGAAGGCGGGCCGCGGCGAAGCTTGAGATTCGCCACAAGGGAAACCGGAATCTGCGCGCCTTGCGGCGTGGGGATCATGATGCGGTTCAGCGCATCGATGTCGCCCCTGAGCTCCCTCGGATAGCGCAGGTTAACGGGATAGCGCTCGAGCCCCTCGACGGTCTGGGTGACGTTCACGCCGCCTACTGCCATCTGCAGCGCATCCTCGACGTCGCCCACGGTGAGCCCGTAGCGGGAGGCCGCTTCCCTGTCTATGTCGTAATCGAGGTAATAACCCCCCGCCGTCTTGTCCGAGAAGGCGGAAAGCGTGTCGGGCATGCCTTTCAGTGAAGAGGCGATTTCTCCTGCGACCTTCTCCAGCACATGGACGTCGGGCCCCGAAACCTTGACCCCGATTGGCGTCTTGATGCCCGTCGAGAGCATGTCTATCCTGGTCTTGACCGGATAGGTCCATGCGTTCGACAGGCCGGGGAAACGAATGGCGCTGTCCATCTCGTGCATCAGTTCCCTGGTCGTTTTTCCCGGATCGGGCCAGGTCGTTCTGGGTTTGAGTCTCACGATCGTCTCGAACATGGAAAGCGGGGCGGGATCGGTTGCCGTATCCGCCCTGCCTGCCTTGCCGAAGACGCTCTCGACTTCTGGAAAGGTCTTCAATATCTTGTCAGTCTGCTGAAGCAGTTCTTTCGCCTTGCCGATCGATAAGCCGGGATCGGTCGTCGGCATGTAGAGGATGTCCCCTTCGTCGAGCGGCGGCATGAATTCCGTTCCGGTATGCATGGCAGGATAGATCGAGGCGGCCACAATCAATATTGCGAATGCAATGGTCGTCTTGCGATGACGGACGGCCGCTTCCAGTACCGGGGAATGCATCTTCTTCGTCCAGACATTGAGCCTGCCTGTTTCCTCCTTCGGCACCCTTCCCCTGATCAAGAATCCCATCAGGACAGGCACCAGGGTGACCGCAAGGAAGGCAGAGGCCGCCATCGCGTAGGTCTTGGTGAAGGCAAGCGGTGAGAAAAGCCTGCCCTCCTGGGACTGGAGGGTGAAGACGGGCAGGAAGGAAACCATGATGATGAGCAGAGAGAAGAAGAGCGCAGGGCCGACCTCCTTTGATGCTGAAGCGATCGCTGCCCATCTTTCTGCGCCGCCCGGGTTATCGAGATGCTCCAGATGCTTGTGGGCGTTTTCGATCATGACGATCGCGCCGTCGATCATCGCGCCTATCGCGATGGCGATCCCGCCGAGCGACATGATGTTGGCGGACAGGCCCTGCCATTCCATGATCAAAAAGGAAAGCAGTATGCCGAGCGGAAGGCTGAGGATGGCGACGAGCGAGCTCCTGGCATGCATGAGGAAGATCAGGCAGACGATCGCGACGACCACGGATTCCTCGAGCAGCTTGTCCTCGAGGTTGGATACCGCGCGCTCGATCAGATTTCCCCTGTCGTAGACCGGGACGATCTCGACACCAATGGGCAGTCCTTTCTTCAGCTCGTCCAGCTTCTGCCTCACCCGCTCTATCGTGGCGAGCGCGTTCGCGCCATAGCGCATGATGACGACGCCTCCTGCCACTTCGCCACGCCCGTCGAGCTCCGCCGCCCCCCGCCTCAATTCGGGCCCGAGATGGATGTCTGCTACCTGCCTGAGCAATACGGGCGTGCCCTTCTGATCCGTGCCGACGGGGATGTTTTCGAGATCCTGGAGAGTCCTGATGTAGCCGAGCCCCCTCACCATGTATTCTGTTTCCCCCATTTCGACGAGGCGCCCGCCCACGTCGTTGTTGCTCCTCTGGATGGCCTGCTTCACCTTGCCTATCGGGATGTTGAAGGCGAGGAGCGCATCAGGCCTCACCTCGACCTGGTACTGCTTCACGTATCCGCCGATGGAGGCGACCTCGGAAACGCCGTCGACAGCCTGGAGCGGATAGCGGAGATACCAATCCTGGATGGATCTGAGCTGGGAAAGGTCATGCTTTCCTGACCTGTCGACGAGCGCGTATTCGTAAATCCAGCCCACCCCAGTCGCATCCGGGCCGAGCTTCGGGGATACCCCCTGGGGAAGCCTGTCCGATGCGTAATTGAGGGATTCGAGCACCCGGCTTCTTGCCCAGTATGGATCTGTCCCATCCTTGAATATGACGTACACCATGGAGAAGCCGAAGAACGAATATCCCCTCACCACCTTGGCCCTGGGTACGGAAAGCATGGCGGTGGTGAGCGGATAGGTCACCTGGTCTTCCACGACCTGGGGAGACTGTCCGGGGAAATTCGTGAAAACGATGACCTGGACGTCGGAAAGATCGGGGATCGCATCGAGCGGAATGGTTTTCATCGCCCTGTATCCTGCAAATGCGACCAGGATCACGGCAATCAGGACGAGAAGCCTGTTCCTGATCGAGAGATCGATGAGTTTCCGGATCATTTTCCGCCCCCCATCTTCATGCCTTCATGTTTTCCCGAGGCCATTCTTTCGGCCGCTTCCCTGATATTGGATTCCGAATCGATGAGGAACTGCGCCGAAGTCACGACCTGCTCGCCTTCCTTGAGCCCTTCGACGATCTGCACGCGGCCGCGTGCAGAGACGCCGAGAACAACTTCCCTGGGCTCGAACCTGCCGGGGGATTTCTGGATGAAGACGATGTCTCTCGTTCCCGTCCTGATCACCGCCTCACGCGGGATCGTCAACGCATCGATCTTCCTGTCCGAATGAAGACCCACGTCCGCATACATGTCCGGCTTGAGGAGAAGACCGGGATTGGCCAGCTCGACCCTGACCTTGACCGTCCTCGTTTTCGCGTCGAGATAGGGATAGATGTAATCGACCTTGCCATTGAAGGCGCGCCCCGGAATGTCGGCAAGGCGGATGATTACCTCGTCCCCTTTTCTGACCCAGGACATGTCGTTCTCATACAGGTCGGCCAGCACCCATACCCTCGAAAGATCGGCGATCGAATAAATCTCGGTCTCGGGCCCTATCCTGTCTCCTTCCCTCGCGCCGATGGCAGTCACGATTCCCGCCATGGGAGATTCAATGATCACATCCTTCAGCACCTTCCTGTTCCGTTCGATCTGCCTGATCTGGCTCGCCGGCATGTCGAAGAGCGCAAGGCGCTGCCTGGCCGAATCAACGAGGCTGGCCGCCCCGCTTCTCACGTCGGGAAATGGGCTCTTTTCCAGAGCCGATTCGTTTTCCAGGGCGAGCAGATACTCCTGCTGGGAAGAGACGAGCTGCGGCGAATAGACTGCGAGCAGCGCTTCTCCGGCTTTAACGGGCTGGCCCGTCTTGTCCGCGTAAACCTTGTCGACCCAGCCCGAGTATTTCGGATGAAGGCGCATCAGCCTGTCCTCGTCATAGGCGATGCGCCCCACCGTGCGGATTTCCCTGGCAATCGCTTCGCGCTTGGCCTGGGCTGTCCTGATGCCGATGTCCTGGACGACGGCCGGGTCGATCCTGACTTCGCCCGGGGACGCCTTGCCCTGATCGCTTTCTGCATAGACAGGGATGTAGTCCATGCCCATGTCGTCCCTGGCAGGCACCGGGGAGGTGATTTCCGGATTCATGGGATTGCGGTAATAGAGCGGCTTTTTCGCCACGGATACGGCGGCCTGCTTCGACTTCTCATGGGAAGCCAGGTAGCCGATGCCTGCGCCGACCGCCAGGGCCAGGATTGCGATTGCGAGCCTATTCATGATTCGTGTCCTTGTCGACGGGCGCGCCGATTTCCGACTGCAGCTTCGCCCATGCCTGCCAGCCGGCGCTCAGCGCCTTCCAGTATTCTGTTTCGTAGTTGTAGAGCGTGACCTCGGACCGGACAAGGTTCAGGAAATCCGCCTTGTCGACCTGGTAGGATGAAAGCATGGCCGCAACCGTCTGGCTTGCCTGGGGAATGATCCCTGACTTGAACAGGCTGGCCCTCTGCCTGCTCGATTTCAAGGCGGCCAGCGCTTCGCCGATCCGCTCGTTCACCTGCACGATGCCGTCCTGCAATGCATATTCCTTCTTCAGCGCCTCCATCTTGCGCTGGCCGAGTTCCCTGTCCTGCTTGGCGCCCGTGAAAATCGGCAGGTTCATCGACACGGTGAAGCTCGCAAGATCGGCCCTGGGACTGCCGTTTGCGTTGTATCCCCGGCGCGATCCGTAGGCCGCCCCGATTTTGAAGTCGGGATAGTAGTCCTTTTCGGCGAGCGCGACCCGGCTGCCCGCCGCCTTGACGGATGAACGCAAGGATTCGAGCGCGGGGTTTTCCTTGAGCGCTTCCCCGTCAAGCGCGGCCTCCTCTGGCGTGGCCGGAAGCGCTTCTTCAACATGATCGGGCAAATCGACAGGAAGCGATGCGATTCTCCCGAGCAATGCATTCAGCCTTGCGCGCTGGACGCGCCTAGCCTCATCCAGATTCAGCCCGGCATCGAGCAGCCTGGAAAGCTCGACCTGGGCGAGCAGCACGTCGGACTGCAAGCCCTGCCCCGTTTCGTATTTCGTCTGCGCAATTCTGACGAGCCCGCGGAAGAGAGCCTGGTTGCGCTTCACGATCCCGATCGCGCGATCGATGAAGAACAGGTTCCACCAGGTCGTGCGCACGCTCCTGACGAGGACCAGCTGCGCTTCCCGCACGTCGTAGCCTGCCGCCCTGGCCTCGAAATCGGCGGCTTCCCTGCGCAGCCCGAGCTTCCCGGGGAACGGCAGCGTCAAGCCCAGGCCCACCTGCATCTGGGTCATCGCTTCCTGGGTCTGTGAAAACGTGTCCGTGGGCAGGCTGAGCGCCCCGAGGGAGAGTGTGGGATCGGGCAGCGTGCCGACCTGGTCCGGAACCTGCGCCAGCGCTTTCGCCCTTTCCCTGATCTCGGAGAGCCCCGGATTACCCTTCAGCGCAATCGCCACTGCCCGGCCGAGATTTAGGATATCCGCGTTCGCCTGCTGCGCGAATGCCGCCAGATAGACGAACAGCAGGACGGCCGAGCCAGGGTATTTTTTTCTGAAAAACATGATTCATCACTCCTGCAATGCCTGATGATTGGCGACATGGAAATGCCGCCGCGATAAGGGGAGCGGAATCGATGGACGGACCGCCCCTGTCAGAGGGAGGCTAAGGGCGGCGGATCGAGCGGCGCGGAGGTGACCGAATTGAACGAGAACAGGTAAAAATAAGGCACGAAGGGCGATTCCGCAAGCCATGCCCGCGACAAACCGGAAGATGCCATGAAGCCGTTACCGGCGATGCGGCAGAATCCGCAATCAGCGCACGATCCATACTTGTGCGCTTGATTGTCCATGCTCTTCATCCCTTTTTGCGCCGAGCCTGCCTGGCACAAGGTTGTCATCGACAAGGAAACGGAGACCGCATTGCCGCTGAAAAGCGGCAACCAGATGGCCAGGATGATGGCAAGTGCATTTTTCAATCTGTACACGCCTGAAAAAGGTGCTGTTCGCCAAATGTACGCGATACAAGTATAGCCAAAAAGCGGACGGATGAAACGATTCGCAGTCTCAGGGCAGTCCCCCCCGCTCCGGAACCTGAGAAATCACATCAAGAAAACTTCTTTTCCTTCTGTTTTTCTGCCGAATCCATCGAATCAGGCGAATGCAAGTTTTCCAAACAATTCAATTAACTGTTGATCTTCAAGCGTTTTGTTGATAGGCTTTTCGCGAAAATATTCACATAAATATAAAGCAGGTCCGATAAAAAACCGTCTGACGCATCACTCGTCATTGTGTGAAGGGATATTCAATGTTCGGCAAGAAGGCAAAAGGGACTCAAGGCATTTCGATCAAGAACCTGGAAACCATCATCGGCAAGTCGGTGAGCATGGAAGGCGACATCATGGTTTCCAACGGCATCCGCATCGACGGTCATCTCGACGGCAACATCACCCAGCAGGAAGGCCATGCAGCAACGGTCGCCATCGCTGACGGCGCGAAAATCAACGGCACGGTCAAGGCGGGACACGTCATCGTCTCAGGAAAAATCACCGGATGCATCTTCGCAGACAGGATCGAGATCCTCCATACCGCCTACATCCAGGGCGACCTGAGCTACAAATCGATCAGGATCGAGCCCGGCGCAAAGATCTTCGGCCGTCTCAACCAGACCGAGGAGAAAGCGGAAGAAAGAGCAGCCCCGCTGAATCTTCTCGTATCGGACGGAAAACTGAAACAGCACTCCTAAGACCATGCAGCTCATCTGGGTTTCGGGGCCTGTAGGCCGAATCAGAAGAATAAACCTGACATTGCGCCATCTCCTGGTGATTGCCGCAATTACCGGGCTCGCCCTGGTCTTTCTGGGCGTATGCCTCGAATTCGCAGGATTCCGCTTCGCCATCGAGTACGATCCCCAACTCGCCCACAAGATGGGCAATTTCTATTCCGAGGAAGAGTTCGACAACCTCAAGAATGTTTACGAAACGCGAATGGACAAGATCGAACAGGATCTTTCCGCTTTCCAGAATCGCCTGGCCGTGCTGGACAGCCTGAACAAGAAGCTCAAGTTCATGGCGACCCCTCCCCCCTTCATCACGCAACGCGGCGCAGCCGACGCCATGGGAGGGCCGCTGTTGAGCCTCTCCCAAAAGAGCGACTCGGACCTGATCGGCCAGTTCAACGACATCCATGAAAACGAGAGTCTGCTCCTGAAATATGCCGACGATTCCATCGAATACTGGAAAAACGAGGTGAACTGGCTCGAGACGAAGCCCATCCTGTTCCCGCTGCAGGGAAACATTGCCATCACCAGCCCATTCGGCAAGCGGGTCGACCCGATCGTGGGCAGGCTGGGCTTCCACCCTGGCCTCGATTTCCAGGAAGCGATCGGCACGCAGGTCTTTTCCACGGCGAAAGGCACTGTGGAAGTGGCCGGTTGGGACGCGCAATACGGCTACAACATCATCATCGACCACGGAGACGGGTACGCGACGAGGTATGCCCATCTCAGCCGCATCATGGTCAAGCCGGGAGAGCAGGTAGTTCAGCACAAGCTGATCGGGCTGACCGGGAGCACTGGCCGCTCGACCGGGCCGCATCTCCACTACGAAATCCTCAAGAACGGGCGCGCCATCGATCCGAAAACGATGCTGATCAGGTTTGCTCGCAAATAGCCTTCCATGAGAACCGCATCGCTTCTTCTGCTGCTAGCCCTTGCTGCCTGTTCGGCCGGCGGCCCCAAAGTCGGAACGGTATTTTCCCCCAATCCATCCGTCGTCACCTGCCCGACGAAAGAAATGCTCGAAAAAATCACGGAATACGAGACGGCGAAGGACGAAAAGGATTACAAAGGGATGCTTCTCGAAGGAGGCGGCCTGTGCACGCCTCTGCCGGCGGCGGCCACCCTGACGGTTGCCGAAGTGGACGGCGGCATGATACGCGTTCGCCCGGAAAGATCGCCAGGGGCGCGCGGAGTTTGGACCACCCCGAAGATACTTTCAAAATGAAAACGGGCCTTGCGGCCCGTCATGCTCTGCCGGTCAAGACCGGCGCAGCTCACTTGCCTTTCTGGTGAGCGAAGCAGCTTCCCAGATAAACAGCAGCAAAAGCGAGCAAAACGAATACACCGCCCATATTCGTGAAGTGGATTGCATCAGCCATATTGTATCTCCTTATCGTGTTAATTTATGCTCCGTGCCTTACGGCACGGACATTATTGCATCGTTTCTTTGAAAATTAACGCGACTAGAAGTATGGTTATTTGGCGTGCAAAACCTCAGCCCAGCAACCGATAGAACTCCTCTCTCACCACGCCGTAGCACTCGCAGCACTGGCCTTCGAGACCGCTGCGATTGAGTACCGTGAGGTATCCGCGGCGATAGTCTATGAACCCGTTTTCGCGCAATTCGACTGAAGCCTTGGTCACGCTTTCCCTGCGCACGCCGAGCATATGGGCGATGGTCTGCTGCGTCAGAACGAACCTGTCGGCAGAGGACCTGTCATGCAGCAGCAGCAAATGCAGGCAAAGCTGCTGGCGAAGCGAATGATGCCTGCCGCATATCGACAGTTGCGCCATCTGGGTAAAGAGCGCCTGGGTATACAGGAGAATGACCTCCCTCAGGTTCCTGGACCGGTCCAGCTCGCGCTTGAACGCCTTCCATTCCATGCGATAGGCAAATCCCGGCGTCTCAACCATGGCCATATAGGGAAGCGTCTCGCCGCCCAGGACAGGCACGATGCTGAACATGCCTTCGTTGCCGATGAGAGCGATTTCCGACGAGATCCCGTGGTCCATCGGGTAGTAGAGTGAAACCGTACTGGCTACGGGAAAATAGACGTAACGCGATATCTTGTTCGGCTCTGAAAGAATATCCCCGTCCTTGAGGTCCACCTGCTCAAGTTCCGAGAAGAGCCGCTCCCGTTCGTCCGCATGCAGCCTCGCCAAAAGATGGTTCTGGCATGGATCAATCATATTTTTTTTCATTATCAGCTCCGATTTGGCCAGAGTATCTCCTCAGCTAATTATATAGCCGCCCACCTGTCCGGTATGTACGCTATCTCACACATAGAACACATCGAATTGATATACTTCAGGCATGAAACACCACGCTGCGGCGGAACAGGCGATTCGCGAGCATTTGAACACCTCACTCATGGGCCGCAAACGGGAAGACGCGGTCTGAAATGGCAAAAATACCTTCAAAACCAAACAGATTTGTTGTAAACATAGAGTAAAACTTCTAAACTTCGGGGGTCAGGCAGCCGATAACCATGCAATATGCCAGAAAAACCATCAAACAATCTGATCCAGTTCGGCGCTTCCAGCTTCGTCATCAAGAGCGGGGACGGCGTCCACGTCCATCTCGACAAGCTCGAATCATCCGAACAATTCGCGCTTTTCGCGGAACGGGTGTTCACGTCCGGCTACTATTTCGCCGGTCTGGATTATGCGGCCTTCCTCAAGTTGCTCGGCGAATTCACCCCCGAGATGATGGCAGCGAAGAATGTGGAAAAAACGGGCAAGATCAGGTTTGCCTCTGACATTCTGGTCATGCCGGAAGAAAGAATTCGTCTCTACAAGGCGCCGAGAATCTCTTCGGGAAAAGCGGAATATCTCTTCGAAACCGTCTCTATCGAGAAAATAACGGAAGAACCCCTTTACGCGGAAAACGCCGAAGGCGAGCTCGAAGTCGTCGGGACGGAGAAAAGATCGACTTTCGTCAAGGATGCGCTGATTTTCGACGAATTCGTCGCCAACATGTGGCTGCAAGGGGTACGCTTCGGCCTGGATGCGGATGCGATAAGGGGCATGATCGAAACCGGAAAAACCGGCAGGATCACCATCGCAAGGCCGGTGCCGCCAAAGAACGGCAAAGACGCCGAGCTGAAGGAAGAAACCGACAGGCTGCACAGGGACAATGCGCCGCGTGAACTTCCGAACGGAAAAATCGACCTCAGGCAATTCAGGAACCGTTTCCCCCAGGTGAGGAACGGAGAGCGCCTGCTCAAGAAAACACCCAGAATCCTGGGCATTCCAGGCATGGACATCCATGGCAAAGCGATCGAGGCGCCCATGCCGCAGGACTTCGATCTGGCCAGCCTGGCGGGCGAAGGAACGCGCATCGAAAATTCCGCCCAGGGCGAATGCATCGTCTCGGCCATCGATGGGTTTCTCAACATCGATACCACGACGAACTGCATCGCCGTCATGGAAAAGATCGTCAATTACACCGGCGTCAGCATCAGGACGACGGGCGACATTTCGCTGGATGGCGAAAATTTCGAAGAGCATGGCGACGTCCAGGAAAACCGGGTCGTCGAAGGCAGGAACATCACCATTCTGGCCAACGTCTTCGGCAAGGTCGTCTCGAACGGCGGAAACATTCTCATCAAGCTCAACCTTGTCGGCGGGGCGGCCATCAACCATGAAGGCAATATCGCCGTGGAAGGCCTGGCTTCCAATGCGCTGCTGGTTTCCAAGCACGGCGAGATCACGATCAGGCGCGCAGAAAATTCCATCATCCTCGGCAAGCATGTGGTCGCGGAATCCATGGTGAACTGCACGGTCGTCGCCGAAAGCGCCGAAATCGAAACGTCCGAAGGATGCGCCATATCAGCCAAGTCGATCAGCGTGGCCAACGCTTATTCCCGCAAGGAAAACCAGACCATACTGTCCATTCTCGTCCCGGACTTTTCCGTTTTCAATGAGCGGGTCAGCACAATAGACAAGCAGATCGAGGGAATCAATCTCGAAATCGAAACAAAGCGCCAGGAATCGAAGGATTTCATGCAACAGCCCGAGCTCAGGAACTACCTGATCATTTCCGGCAAGGCCCAGCGAAAGGAAATCGTCCTGACCGACGAACAGAAATCGAACCTGCAAAAGCTTGGCGTGAAGATCGCGCCTGCCCTGAAAGCCGTCTCAGCCAACAACGCAAGGGTCAAGGCGCTTCAGGAGGAGCAGAAAACGCTCGAAGAAGAACGCGAATCCGTCGAGCAGACCAAGAAGGATGCAGAACACGGAATTTCCTGTGAAATCAAGATAGGCTCCAAGGACACGCTGGTGTGGAGAAAGCAGGGGGACCCGGATGCGCTCCTCAGCACGCCCCCGAAAGAGCTGATCGTCCTGTTGCGCAGACCGGGCCGGATCGAAGACCGGATCCGCCTGCTGGACGGCAAGATTTCCTGGACCTACGCCTCAGAGTAGTTCGTTCACCTTTGCGCGATCCAGGTGCGGCGCGAAAAGGTGAATGAAGTCGTACATGTATCCTCTCAGATAACTGTTTTTCCTGATCGCTATCCTTGTCGTGCTGGGCTCGAACAGATGCGCAGCATCGATCGCCCGAAGATTCGTGTCCCGCTGCGGATCGAAAGCCATCTTGGCGAGTATCCCTATCCCCAGCCCCATTTCGACATAGGTCTTGATGATGTCCGAGTCGATCGCGGTCAGCACCACATTCGGACTCAGCCCTTTCTCCTCGAACGCCTTGTTGATCTTCGAACGCCCGGTGAAAGCAAAGTCGTAGGTGATGATGGGAAATTGCGCGATGTCCTCGATCCGAATCGTTTGCTTTTCGAGCAAAGGATGTCCGGGCGGCGTCACGACGCAACGGTTCCATTCGTAACATGGCAGCATCGCCAGATCCTCGAACAGTTCGAGTGCCTCCGTGGCGATCCCGATATCGACCTCGCCCGATCTGACCATTTCCGCGATCTGCAACGGGCTGCCCTGATGCAGGTTTAGCGTGACCTTCGGATACAATGCAATGAAGCGTTTCACCACGGTGGGCAGCACGTAGCGTGCCTGCGTATGCGTCGTGGCCAGACTGAGGCTGCCCTCAGGCTGGCTTCCGAACTCGTCTCCGACCCGCTTCAGATTCTCCGCATCCTGCAGCATCCGCTGCGCGATCGAAACCACCGCCAGCCCCGGTTCGGTGACGGCAACGAGGCGCTTTCCATTTCTCACGAAAATATCGATGCCAAGCTCTTCCTCGAGCTGCTTGATCTGCTTGCTGATGCCCGGCTGCGAAGTATAAAGCGAATCGGCCGCATTGGAAACATTCAGTTCCTGCTTCACGATTTCGCAGAGATAGCGCAATTGCTGGAGTTTCATTCCCGCCCTCTTAATTCCATATTGGAATAAAACTCTAACACAAAATTATTTAGTAATATATAGGGCGCTTGCTATGATGGGTCATCTCGAATTTTTGAGGATGACAATGGACTTCGGATACGTCCTGTCCGGGCTGCTAATAGGCACGATCGTCGGCATGACCGGGGTCGGCGGCGGCTCCCTGATGACGCCCCTGCTGGTGATCGCCTTCGGAATACAGGCGCCGGTTGCGGTCGGTACAGACCTCCTCTATGCCGCGATCACCAAGGCCGGCGGCGCATGGGTGCATGGAAGAAGCGGGCATGTCGACTGGAAGATCGCAGGCCTCTTGGCTTCGGGCAGCGTGCCCGCTTCGCTTCTCGGCGTCGCCTTCCTGAAGGCCGTGGACAAGTATGCCATGGTTTCCGTCATCACGACCACACTGGGCATCGCGCTCATTCTCACGTCCATTGCGCTCCTCTACAGGGAAAAGATCAGGCGCTTGAGCCCTCTCCCGGAAAACAGACTTCGCCTCGCAACCGTGGTCACGGGCGCCATGCTCGGCATCCTCGTCACCGTCTCATCAGTGGGTGCCGGCGCGCTGGGCACGGTCGCCCTTTTTTATCTGTATCCGCGCCTGTCCACCATCAGGGTGATCGGAACTGACATTGCGCATGCCGTGCCGCTGACCCTGATTGCGGGCATCGGACATGCGTCCATCGGCACGGTCGACTTCCATTTGCTGGAAAGCCTGCTGATCGGCTCCCTGCCCGGCATCTTTTTCGGCAGCCGGATCGGATCGAAAATCCCCGAAAAAATGCTGAGAGGAATTCTGGCATGCATGCTGATCCTCGTTGGCGGCAAATTGATATTTTGACAAAGGAAAAGCCATGAACCCGACCAATTCAGAAGAAATTGATCGCTTCGAGGAAGCCCTCAAAGGCTACCTCAATCTGCAAATCGACGCTGAACGCTTCACGGCGATCAGACTGCAGCAGGGCGTCTACGGTCAGCGCCAGGAAGGCATCAACATGCTGCGCGTGAAGATCCCCGGCGGCTCGATCAATCCTGCCCAGCTCGAGGCCATCGCAGAGGTGGTCGACGCGCACTCTCAGCTGGATACGGCTCATGTCACGACCCGCCAGGACATCCAGGTGCATTCGGTGCCTCTCGAACAAACGTCCAGCGCCCTGCGCATCCTGGATGCGGCGAATCTCACCACGCGCGAAGCGTGCGGCAACACAGTGCGCAACATCACCCTCTGCCCGATGGCCGGCGTCTGCCCCAAAGAGCACGCCGACGTGTCAACCCATCTCGAAGGCGCGGTGATGCATTTTCTGAGGAATCCGCTCAATCAGCAGATGCCCAGGAAATTCAAGATCAGCTTCTCCGGATGCGAATCGGATTGCGCCCAGTCCATGATCCACGATCTGGGGGTCACTGCCGTGCACCGGGAAGGTAAATTCGGATTCAGGGTGACCGCAGGGGGCGGCCTCGGCCACAAGCCGCGCGAAGCCATCGTGGTCGAACCCTTCATCGAGGAAAAAGATCTGCTCATCGTGATGGAGGCGCTGGTGTCGCTGCACAATCGCTATTCCGACAGGACCAAGCGCGCGAAATCCAGGATCAAGTTCCTGGTCGAACGTTTCGGTCAGGAAGGATTCGTCATGAAATACCGCGAAGAACTCGATATCACCAGGAGCGCGCTCGCCAAGCATCCCTATCCGCAAGCTGACTGGAAGAAAGGAGAAACAGGCCTCCCCTGCGGACAGGGCGCGCCGAGAACGGTCGCACAGCAGAAACAGGAAGGGCTTTATGTTTTCCCGATTGCGCTCCCTCTCGGCCATATTTCCTCGATCCAGCTGCGGCAACTTGCAGCGATCGTGAATCGATACGGCCTGCAGGACCTGCGCACGACACAGGATCAGAACCTGATGATTCTGAACGTCCCCAAAACCATTTTGCCCGATCTGCGCAACGCATTGTCGGCGATCGGCCTCGACGTTCCCGCGCAGGGCGACAACGTGACGGCCTGCCCCGGAACGTCCACCTGCAGGCTGGGAATCACCTCCAGCATGATCGCAGCCACAAAGCTCGACGGCGGAAGAAGCGATCTGCGCATCAGGGTGTCAGGGTGCCACAACGGCTGCGCCCAGCCGGAGACGGGCGACATCGGCATCTATGGAGAAGGCAGACGTCTTCACGGAAAGCTGATCCCGCATTACCAGATCTATCTCGGCGGGGACGGCACCGGAGAAGGCGGTCTCGCGATCAAGGGACCTTCCGTTCCCGCAGCGAGGATAGAAGAAGCAATTGCTCGCCTGAAAACGGCCCACGACGGCAAAGGGACATTCCATTCCTGGGTGAGAAGCCAGGAACAGGATTTCGTCGGCGAACTGCTGCAGGATCTTGTCGAGGTCAAGCCTGAGGAAATTCTCTCGGTGCTGCACGACCATGGCGAGTCGAGGGAATTCAAGGTCCTCCAGTTGGGCGGAGGAGAATGCGCCGGCGCGTCCCAGGTCAGAATCGGATCGAGCTTCTTCGAGGCGGCCCACGAGCGCCGTCACCGCGATGCGCTCTTCATGCAGCGCAAGTACGGCGAGGCGGCAAGATGCGCCGAATCCATCCTCACCCTGATTGGGCAGGGCATCGTGCACCTCAACAACGGCAATTCCGGAGACACCCTGCCCGAGATCTCAGACAGCCTCAAGTCCCTGGTGCCCGGGGAATTGAGCGATCTGTACGAGGACATCGTGAACAGGCTGCTCGGCGCCGAGTCCGAGTCGCTCTCCTGCCTGTTCAAATCGCTCGACGCCTGGACGCACGACGCTGCCGAATACTGCCTGCTGCACGACAGGCAGCTCGATCTTTCAGAAGCATTGCCGAGGGCAGCCTAAATGGAAAAAATCGAAAAACTGCGCATCGATCTGGAATTCATTGCCGCAAACCATGCAAAGGCATGCTTCGCGAGCAGTTTCAGCCTGGAGGACATGGTGCTGACCGACATGATCGCAAGGCACGGCATTCCCGTCTCGGTCTTCACGATCGACACGGGGCGCCTTCCCGAGGAAACCTATGCGCTCATGCAAAAGACGAAGGAGCACTACCGGATCGACCTTTCCGTCTATTTCCCGAAGGCGCAGGCGGTCGAAGCCTATCTCGAGACGCACGGGCCGAACGCCTTCTACGATTCGGTCGAGCTGAGGCGTTCCTGCTGCGAGATCAGGAAGGTCGAGCCGCTCTCAAGAGCGCTCGAAGGCCATGGCTCGTGGATCACCGGCATGCGTCGTCAGCAGTCGCAAACCAGGACCGGCCTCAATGCATCCGAGTTTGATTCGGGCAACGGCCTTTACAAGTTCAACCCGCTCCTCGAATGGAGCGAAGCTGAAATATGGAATTACATCCAATTGCAAGGCGTTCCCTACAATGCACTGCACGACCGGGGATATCCCAGCATAGGCTGCTCCCCCTGCACGCGCGCCATCACAAAAGGCGAGGACATTCGCGCAGGGCGCTGGTGGTGGGAAGACACCTCAAGCAAAGAATGCGGACTACACAGGAAAAAGGCATAACATGGGGAACCTTCAGGCATTCCACAAAAAGCTCGACCACCTCGACATACTCGAGAGCGAAGCGATCCACATCATGCGCGAAGTTGCCGCAGAATGCAGCAACCCTGCCTTGCTCTTTTCCGGAGGCAAGGATTCCATCGTCCTCTTGCGCCTGGCCGAAAAGGCGTTCAGGCCTGCGAAATTTCCATTCCCGCTGCTGCACATCGATACGGGGCACAATTTTCCGGAGGTGATCTACTTCAGGAACAAGCGTGCGCTCGAGCTCGGGGAGCGGTTGGTCGTGAGCTCCATGGAAGATTCGATCAGGCAAAAGCGCGTCATCCTGAAGCACCCGGGACAGAGCAGAAACGCCTTCCAGTCAATCACCCTGCTCGATGCGATCGCCGAACACAGGTTCGATGCCTGCATAGGCGGTGCCAGGCGGGACGAGGAAAAGGCGAGGGCCAAGGAGCGCATCTTCTCCTTCAGGGACGAATTCGGCCAGTGGGATCCCAAGAACCAGCGACCGGAATTGTGGGACCTCTACAACGCAAGGGTTCATCCCGGAGAAAACATCCGCGTCTTTCCCATCAGCAACTGGACGGAAATGGATGTCTGGCAGTACATCGCCAGGGAGCAGCTCGAAATCCCGAATATTTATTTCGCCCACAAGAGACAGGTGATCAGAAGAGGAAACAGCCTCGTCCCCGTCTCCGATCTCGTTGCGCCGCTCGACGGAGAAAAGGTCGAGGAAATCTCGGTGCGCTTCAGGACGGTCGGCGACATGACCTGCACCTGCCCTGTCGAATCGAGCGCCTCCACCTATGACGAGATCATCAATGAGACGGCGGTGACGAGAATCACCGAACGGGGAGCAACCAGGATGGACGACCAGACCTCCGAAGCTTCCATGGAACTCAGGAAAAAGGAAGGATATTTCTGATGGAACATATCGAACTCTTGCGCTTCATCACCTCGGGGAGCGTGGACGACGGGAAGAGCACCCTGATCGGCAGGCTGCTGCACGACTCCAAGTCGATCTTCGAAGACCAGCTCAATGCAATCGAGCACACCACGAGACGCCGCGGCATCGAAGGCATCGATCTCTCGCTCCTCACCGACGGGCTGCAGGCCGAGCGGGAACAGGGCATCACGATCGATGTCGCCTACCGCTATTTCGCGACCCCCAAGCGGAAATTCATCATTGCCGACACCCCTGGGCACGAACAGTACACCCGGAACATGGTGACCGGCGCATCCACCGCGAATCTCGCCATCATCCTGATCGACGCAAGACGCGGAGTGCTCACCCAGACGAAACGCCACGCCTATCTCGCCAGCCTGGTCGGCATCCCGCATCTCGTCGTCGCAGTCAACAAGATGGACCTCGTCGGGTATTCCAGGGAAGTGTTCGAATCCATCATGGCCGAATTTCACGATTTCGCGGCAAAGCTCGGCCTCGCGAACATCATTCCCATCCCGATGTCGGCGCTGGTCGGAGACAATGTCGTCGAGCGCGGAAACAGCATGCCGTGGTACGAAGGAGAAACGCTGATGTCGGTACTCGAGAATATCGAGATCGACCACGACATCAATACCGAAGACTTCCGTTTCCCCGTGCAGTGGGTATGCAAATGGGGCGATTTCAGAGGATACATGGGCCGGATCGAATCGGGCAGCATCATGGTCGGAGACGAAGTCGCGATCCTGCCTTCCGGGAGAACGACTAAAATCAGGGAAATATCGACCTATGACGGCCCGCTCATCGAAGCCGTCGCACCCCAGTCGGTCACCCTGCTGCTCGAAGACGAGATCGACATCTCCCGGGGCGACATGATCGTCAAAGCGGGCAATCTTCCCCAGCTCGACAAGCAGTTCGAGGCGATGCTCTGCTGGCTCGCGGACGAGCCGCTAGACATGCAGCGCAGATACCTGATCAAGCATGCGACGAAAACGGCAAGGATAGCCTTCAGCAGCATCGATTACAGGGTGAACGTCAACACCCTGGAAAAGGAAACGGGGCAGGATGCACTTTCCATGAACGACATCGCGAAAATCGGCTTCAAGGTCCAGCAGGCGCTCGCCTCTGACAGCTATGCGAAGAACCGGGCGACGGGAAGCTTCATCCTGATCGACGAGGCGACCAACAACACGGTCGCTGCAGGCATGATGACCTGAATTTCAGGTTTCCGTATAATTGCAGAATCGGGGGGAACTTCTCCCCCCGTCTTCGATCTGACTTGCCTGGATCCTCGACTGCATAGGAAACCCCATGAAACGACTCATCCCCGGCGCAATGCTCTTCGTTGCGCTCAATGCGCTCGCCGACCCCCTGCCCGTCCCGGGCGCACCAATGGTTGACGCGCGCAATTACGCGCTATTCGACCCCGCATCGGGACAGCTGCTGGCAGCGCACGATGCCGACAAACGTGTTCCGCCTGCAAGCCTGACGAAGCTGATGACGGCCTATCTCGCCTTCCAGGCTTTATCGAGCGGCAGCCTCAAGCTCGACCAGAACCTGAATGTCAGCGTGGCAGCATGGAAGGCCGGCGGCTCGACCATGTTTCTTCAGCCAGGACTGCCGGTCACGGTTGAAGAAGCGCTGCAGGGCATGGTGGTGGTATCGGGAAACGATGCAGCGATCGCGATCGCTGAGGCCATTGCAGGCAATGCGACAAGCTTCGTGCAGATGATGAATGCCACGGCGCAGAAGCTCGGCATGACGGAAACGCATTTCGTCGACGTGAACGGACTGCCTTCTCCCGATCATCTGACCAGTGCAAGGGATATCGGCCTTTTGACCGAAGCCATCATCGGAAGCTATCCCCAGTACCTGCACTATTTCGGAGAAAAAACCTTCACCTACAACCGCATCACCCAAAAGAACTGGAACCCGCTGGTGTTCAGCGATGCGACCGTGACTGGAATGAAAACAGGGCATACCGACGAGGCCGGTTTCTGCCTGGACGCCACGGCAGTGCGCGACGGACACAGGCTGATCGCAGTCGTGCTCGGCTCTTCGACGCGGGAAGCGAGCGCGAAGGCGGCCGAAGCGCTGCTGGATTACGGCTATCGCTTTTTCGAGACGCACAAGGCCTACAGCGCAGGGCAGGAAATCGGACGGATGAAGGATTTTGCGGCAAACCCTGCGCAAATCCCGGTTGGCCCTGCAAAAGACGTCTGGGTGACCGTGCCCAGGGGCGGCTATGCCGGGCTGAAGCCCGTCATGGACCTCCAGAAGAACGCTCCCCTCCCATTGCAGAAGGGCCAGATCGTCGGCAAGCTGACATTGGGCGACGGAAACCGCGAAATCGTTCAAGCGCCGCTGGTCGCATTGACCCCTGTGGAAAAGGCGGGGTGGCTGACCCACTGGTGGAATGCCCTCAAGGCCATGCTTTGAATTCGCGGGAACAAGCAGTAAAATCATTCATTTCATCTTGAAGTCATGCTGGTTTTCCGAGGAATCCCCGAACAATCCGGACCACCCGTCGCGCTCACGATAGGCAATTTCGACGGCGTCCACATCGGCCATCAGGCCGTACTCGGGCGGCTTGTCGAGCAGGCGGGGCGCCTCGGGATCCCACCCTGCGTCATGACTTTCGAACCGCATCCGCGCGAATTCTTCGATCCGGAACATGCGCCCGCCAGGCTGACGGACATACGCGAAAAGCTGTCCATCTTCGCGAAACTCGGCATAAAACGCGTGCATATTTGCAGATTTAATGCGCATTTCGCCGAAATGAAAGCCTCCGAATTCGAAACCAAGATCCATTCGCACCTGAATGCGAAATGGGTGCTGATCGGCGACGATTTCCGCTACGGCGCGAATCGAACCGGCAATTTCGCTTCGATACTGGCAGCCGGGAAAAAACTGGGATTCGAAGTCGAGGCGATGCACAGCGTGAAGGCGGAAAACCAGAGGATTTCCAGCACCCTCGTCAGGGAGGCTGTAGGGTCGGGAAACTTCGAATTGGCGAAACGCTTCCTGGGGCGAAACTACAGCATCGTCGGACGCGTCATCCACGGCAACAAGCTCGGCCATACGCTCGGCTTTCCGACCGCGAACATCAGGCTCAAGCACAACAAGCCTCCCCTTTCCGGCATCCACGTGGTCGAAGTTCGCGGCATCCATGATGCGCCGGTCAGGGGCGTGGCGAGCCTGGGCGTCCGCCCCACCGTCGTGCGCGAAGGAAAGCCGGTGCTCGAGGTGCATCTTTTCGATTTCGCAGGGAATATCTATGGCACTCGCGTACAGGTCGATTTTCTGTTCAAATTGCGCGAGGAAGAGAAATTTCCCGACCTCGAAACGTTGAAGGCAAGGATCGGGCAGGACGTTCTCGATGCCAGGCGATATTTTGAAAAATGATATGACAGACTACAAGAAGACACTGAATCTCCCCGACACGCTTTTTCCGATGCGCGGCGATCTCGCGAAGCGCGAGCCGGGCATGCTCGATGCATGGCGCAAACAGAATCGCTATGAAAAAATCAGGGCAGCTTCGTCAGGCAGGAAGAAATTCGTCCTCCACGACGGCCCGCCCTATGCCAACGGCGACATCCACATCGGTCATGCAGTCAACAAGATCCTGAAGGACATCATCGTCAAGTCCAAGACACTCTCGGGATTTGACGCCCCCTACGTGCCGGGATGGGATTGCCACGGCCTGCCCATCGAACTGATGGTGGAGAAGCAGCTCGGCGACAAAGAGGTCTCTCCCGAAGAATTCAGACGGCTGTGCAGGGATTACGCGGCAACCCAGGTCGAGAACCAGAAGCGCGACTTCATCCGTCTCGGCGTCCTGGGCGACTGGGACAATCCCTATCTCACCATGAATTTCGCAACAGAAGCAGACATCGTGAGGGCGCTCGGCAAAATACTCGAAAACGGGCATGTCTACAGGGGGCAGAAGCCCGTCAACTGGTGCACCGATTGCGGCTCCGCCCTGGCTGAAGCCGAAGTCGAGTACGAGGACAAGACTTCTCCTGCGATCGACGTGAAATTCGAGGTCATCGACAGGGCAGGTTTCTGGGGCAGGATCGAAGGCGCCCATGCCTTCGATCGCGACAAACCCGTGCACTTCGTGATCTGGACCACGACCCCATGGACGCTGCCCGCAAACGAAGCGGTCTGCCTGAATCCCCATTTCCATTACGACGTCATCGACACAGGCCGCGAATATCTGGTGCTCGCCGATGAGCTGCGCGAGGACGCCTTGAAGCGCTACGGGATCGATCAGGCAATCATCTCGGGAGGCGCTTCGGGAAGCCGCCTCGAGCATGTATTGCTGAAGCATCCCTTCTACGACAGGCAGGTGCCTGTCATTCTCGGCGAGCATGTCACGCTGGACGCCGGAACGGGCGCCGTCCACACCGCACCTGCGCACGGCCTCGACGACTATCTCGTCGGCCTGACCTACAGGCTGAAGGTCGACAATCCGGTCGGGGGAGACGGAAAATTCTTCACGAGCGTGCCGCTTTTCGGCGGGCTCTCCGTATGGAAGGCGAATCCGGCCGTCATCGAACTCCTCGAGAAAAGCGGCCATCTGCTGAAAGCCGAGCAGATCCGGCACAGCTATCCCCATTGCTGGCGGCACAAAAGCCCGATCATTTTCCGCGCCACCGCCCAATGGTTCATCGGCATGGATTCGAAGAACCTCAGGGAGATCGCTGAAAGAGCAGTCGAAAAAACGGAATTCTTCCCCTCTTGGGGAAGGGCGAGGCTGGAAGGCATGATCGCCAAACGGCCGGACTGGTGCATTTCCAGGCAGCGGAACTGGGGCGTGCCCATTCCCTTCTTCGTCCACAAGGAAACAGGCGAACTTCATCCCGATACGCCTGCGATCCTCGAGCAAGTCGCGAAAAAAATCGAGCAATCGGGGATCGAGGCCTGGTTCTCCCTGAATCCCATGGATCTCGGGATCGATCCTGCATACGAGAAACTGAGCGACACGCTGGACGTCTGGTTCGACTCGGGCACCACGCATTTTTCCGTGCTGAGAAAAAGGGAAGCCCTCGCCTACCCCGCCGACCTCTATCTCGAAGGGTCGGATCAGCACAGGGGATGGTTCCAGTCTTCGCTCCTTTCGGGTTGCGCGATCGATTCCCAGGCGCCCTACGCAGCGCTCCTCACCCATGGTTTCGTCGTCGACGCCCAGGGCCACAAGATGAGCAAATCGAAGGGCAACGTCGTCAGCCCCCAGAAGGTGATGGATACACTGGGCGCCGATATACTGAGGCTCTGGGTCGCATCGACCGATTACTCGGGCGAGTTGTCGATCTCCGACGAAATATTGAAGCGGGTCACGGAAAGCTACAGGAGGATCAGAAACACGATCCGCTTCCTGCTCGCCAACCTCGCCGATTTCGACATGGAAAAAGACGGCCTGCCGCCTTCGCACTGGCTTGAAATAGACCGCTATGCCGTGGCGCTTGCAGCGAGCCTGCAAAAGGAACTGGACGGCCATTACGCCCAATACGAGTTCCACGTCGTCGCCCAGCGCCTGCATCATTTCTGCTCTGAAGATCTGGGCGGCTTCTATCTAGACATTCTGAAGGACAGGCTGTACACGTCCGGCGAGCAATCGGCCGCGCGCCGCTCGGCGCAGAGCGCGCTTCACCATCTTCTGCAGAGCCTCGTGAAGCTCCTCGCCCCGATCCTCTCCTTCACCGCCGAAGAAGCCTGGGAGCATTTCACGTCGAATGCCGAGCAAAGCGTCTTTTATCAGACATGGCACGAATTTCCCATATTCGAAGATGCAGACGCCCTCCTTTCGAAATGGGCGAAGCTTCGCGAATACCGGTCGGAGGCGCAGAAACACCTGGAAGAGACGAGGCAATCCGGACTCATCGGCTCGTCCCTTGCCGCCGAAATCGAAATCGGGGCAAGCGGCGAGAAATACGATCTGCTGTTTTCGCTCGGAGACGATTTGCGCTTCGTTCTGGTGACCTCGAAAGCGGTTCTGAAAAAGACCGAGGATGAATACGTGACAGTGAAAGCCAGCACGCACGCCAAATGCGAACGCTGCTGGCATTACCGCGAGGATGTCGGAATCGACCCGGATCACCCGTCGATCTGCGGCCGCTGCACTCAGAATCTCTACGGCAAAGGAGAGGAGCGGCACCATGCCTGATTGGACGCGCTGGCTCCTCCTGAGCATCCTGATCGTCATCATCGACCAGGCGAGCAAATTCGAAATCGTGTCATTGCTGGCCGACAAGGGTGAAATCGTTGTCGCGCCCGTCTTCAGCCTCGTCCTGCTCTACAACAAGGGCGCTGCGTTCAGCATGCTGAACGACGCGAGCGGATGGCAGCGCGGCTTCTTCATCGCCATTGCGCTCGCCGCATCCCTTTTCATCCTCCACCTGCTCAGAAAACACAGGAAAGAGATGCTGTTCAGCTTTGCCCTGAGCATGGTCCTGGGCGGCGCACTGGGGAACCTCGTCGACAGGATCAGGATCGGCCATGTCGTCGATTTCCTGGATTTCCATCTCGCGAACCATCATTTTCCCGCCTTCAACCTGGCCGACTCGGCCATCACGCTGGGCGCGGCCCTTCTGATCCTGGACAGCATGAAGAAGGGAAAATCATGAAAGTGCTGCTCGCCAACCCGAGGGGCTTCTGCGCCGGCGTCGACCGCGCCATCGAGATTGTAGAACGGGCGCTCGCCAGTTTCGGCGCGCCCATCTACGTGCGCCACGAGGTCGTCCACAACAAGTTCGTGGTCGACGATCTCAAGAAGAAGGGGGCGGTATTCGTCGAGGATCTTGCCGACGTCCCGCAGGGCGCGACCCTGGTATTCAGCGCGCACGGCGTGCCGCTTTCCGTGCGCAGGCAGGCTGAGGAGGCCGGATTCAGGCTTTTCGACGCCACCTGCCCGCTCGTCACGAAAGTCCATGTCGAGGTGACCCGGATGCGGGAGAGCGGCCGCGAAGTGATCATGATCGGCCATGCCGGACATCCGGAAGTCGAAGGCACCATGGGCCAGTCGGTGGGCGGCATGTATCTCGTCGAGGGCCCCGAAGACGTGCCGGGTCTCCGTGTGAATGATCCAGAGCGTCTCGCCTTCGTGACCCAGACCACCCTTTCGATGGACGACGCATCGAAAACCGTCGCAGCCCTCAAGGCCCGCTTTCCCAATATCGTCGGCCCGAAAAAGGACGACATCTGCTATGCCACGCAGAATCGCCAGGATGCGGTCAAGGCGCTTTCGGAAAAATGCGATCTGGTCATCGTTGTCGGTTCCCCCAACAGCTCCAATTCCAACAGGCTGAGGGAAGTCGCCCAATCCAGGAATGTCGAATCGCACATGATCGACAATGCCGGCGAACTGCAGGAATCCTGGCTCCTCGGAAAGAACACGGTGGGCGTCACCGCAGGCGCATCGGCTCCCGAAGCGCTGGTCAGGGAAGTGATCGAAAAACTGAAGGCGCTTGGCGCGGAAGAGGTCTCGGAACAGCAAGGCATGATCGAGAATGTTTCATTCCCCATTCCCAAACCGCTGACAGGCTGAATGGGCTGGCAAACCCCCATCTTCGTGCCTATAATGAAAGCAAGACAACCAGTTACATAAAGGGGTTCTCATGAGCACAATCGAATCAAAAGACAAGCTGATCGCCGATTTCAAGGTCGTCATTGCCGATGCAGAAGAACTTCTCCATGCAACCGCGAACGAAGCGGGCGAGAAATTCGCGGCCAGCCGCGTAAAGCTCGAGAAGAAAATCGTTGACGCCAAGGCAAAGCTGAAAGATGCCGAGAACATTCTGGTCGGCAAGGGCAAGGAAGCGGCCGAGGTCGCAGACAATTATGTCCAGGAAAATCCATGGAAATCCGTCGGCATCGCCGCAGGCGTCGGTCTCGTCATCGGCATGCTGATCGGCCGCCGTTGAAGCTTCATGGGTGAAGGGCAAGGGCTGTTCCATTCGCTGAAGCAACTTCTGGCGAGCCTGATCGGCATAGCAAGAACCCGTGCCGAGCTCTTGTCTCTGGAGGTCGAGGAAGAAGTCGAGCGGTTTGCGAAGCTTGCGCTTTGCGCCATTCTTTCCCTGTTCTTCCTGGGGGTGGCCGTCGTCCTCGTCGCCATCCTGATCGTGGTGGCTTTCTGGGAAAACGACAAGCTGCTCGCCCTTTCCCTCCTCGCCGCCTTCTTCTCGATCATCGGCCTCTATTCCGGCGCCCTCTTCCTGAAAAAAGCAAAATCCCGGTCCAGGCTCTTTTCCCAGAGCCTCGCCGAATTCTCCAAAGACCTGAGCGAACTGGAATGAGCCCGCTCGAACGCAGAAAAAAGGCGCTTGTGGCCAAAATCGCGAGGCAGCGTCTCGATCTTGCGGCTGGCGCGCAGATCCTGAAGGCGCCGCTTGCCAAAGCCGACAAAGGCATCGCGCTCGGCCGCTATCTTGGCGCGCATCCCTTGATCCCTGCGCTTGCCGCATTCGCGTTCGCGCTATGGAAACCTGCAAGGGCATTCAAATGGCTGAAGCGCGGCTGGTTCCTGTGGGGCGTGTATAAGAACGCACGGGAAAAACTCCTTGCGTGATTCGGCACAGACCATCACGCCTGCGGTCTATGCGCTGCAAGCGGCCTCCTTCTTTTTCGGCATCACCTACCTGATCGCCGTCATCATCAACTACGTCAAGCTCCCCGATGTCAGGGGAACCTGGCTGGAATCGCATTTCAGATGGCAGATCAGGACATTCTGGTACAGCATATTATGGGCGCTCATCGGATCGATCACCTATTTTCTTCTGATCGGGTGGGTCATCCTGGGCATCGACGCGATCTGGGTCATTTACCGCATCACCAAGGGCTGGCTCTATTTCAGCGACGGAAAGGAAATGTACAGTTGAAGGCAGTCAAATGAAATACAAGGACCTCAGGGACTTCATCGCGCAGCTCGAAGCGCGCGGCGAATTGAAGCGCATCTCGCTCGAAATCGACCCGAATCTCGAAATGACCGAAATCTGCGACAGGGTATTGCGGTCGAATGGCCCGGCCATCCTTTTCGAGCACCCCAAGGATTCCGCGTTCCCGGTACTCGCCAACCTGTTCGGCACGCCCGAACGCGTTGCGCTCGGCATGGGGGAAGAAAGCATCGGCGCGTTGCGCGAGATAGGCAAGCTGCTCGCCTACCTCAAGGAGCCTGAGCCGCCCAGGGGACTGAAGGATGCCTGGGAAAAATGGCCGGTCCTCAAGCAGGTGCTCAACATGGCCCCAAAAATCGTCAAGAACGCGCCCTGCCAGGAAATCGTCTGGGAAGGCGAAGACGTCGATCTTTCAAGACTGCCCATCCAGACCTGCTGGCCGGATGATGCAGCGCCGCTCATCACCTGGGGACTCGTGGTGACCCGCGGCCCTGCCAAGCCCCGCCAGAACCTTGGCATCTACCGGCAGCAGGTGATCGGCAAGAACAAGGTGATCATGCGCTGGCTCGCCCACAGGGGAGGAGCCCTGGATTTCAGGGACCACAGCCTTGAAAATCCGGGAAAACCCTTCCCGGTCGCGGTCGCACTCGGCGCAGATCCCGCAACCATATTGGGCGCGGTCACCCCCGTCCCGGACAGCCTGAGCGAATACCAGTTCGCCGGACTCTTGAGAGGATCGAAGACCGAGCTCGTGAAATGCCTGGGTTCGAGCCTGGAAGTCCCGGCGAGCGCCGAAATCGTCCTCGAAGGCGTGATCCATCCGGAAGACACTGCCGTCGAAGGGCCTTTCGGCGACCATACCGGCTATTACAACGAGCAGGACAGATTCCCTGTATTCACGATCGAGCGCATCACGATGCGCAAGGATCCGATCTACCACAGCACCTATACCGGAAAACCCCCGGACGAACCTGCAGTCCTGGGGGTCGCCCTCAACGAAGTGTTCGTCCCGCTTCTGCAGAAGCAGTTTCCTGAAATCAAAGACTTCTATCTCCCGCCCGAAGGCTGCTCCTACAGGCTGGCGGTCGTCTCAATCAAAAAGCAGTATCCGGGACACGCCAAAAGGGTGATGTTCGGCGTCTGGTCTTACCTCAGGCAATTCATGTACACGAAATTTATCGTGGTCGTCGACGACGATATCGACATCCGCGACTGGAAGGAAGTGATCTGGGCGATCACGACCAGGATGGATCCTGCGCGCGACACCCTGCTGGTGGAGAATACGCCGATCGACTACCTGGATTTCGCGAGTCCCGTGTCGGGGCTCGGGAGCAAGATGGGCATGGATGCGACCAACAAATGGACGGGGGAAACGACCAGGGAGTGGGGCAAGCCCATTGCGATGAGCAGGGAAGTGAAAGACCGCATCGATGCGATCTGGAAAGACCTCGGGCTCTAGAATCTGCGCTTCTTCTTGGCGGGCAAGCTTGCTGCCATCTTCTTGAGCTCCCTCAGCCTCGCCTCGACCATGGAGCGTGCGTAAAAGTCGCCGTCGTCGGATTTGTCGGCAAGCTGGAGCTGCTCGATGGCGCCCGGAAGATTGCCCGAAAGATAATAGACTTCGGCCTGCGCCTGATGCTGCAGGAGATTCTTGCCCAACGACGCATAGCTTCTCGCGCGCAACTGGAAAAGATGGATATCCTTGGGATCCATCTGCAGGCGGGAGGCGATGAGATCGAGCGCCTGACCGGCTCTGCCGTTGTCGATCAGTGCACCCACATAATCGTAGTTCAATGCCCTGTAGTCCGGGTAGTTTGAAAGCGCATTCCTGTAATAGTCGAGCGCAGCCCTGTTTTGACCCAGCGCGAGCAACAGCTTGCCGCGCATGATCGCAATGACGGGATCCTGCCCGACGGCCTTTTCGACCTTGTCTAGCGCCTGATTCGCCCGCCTGTATTGTCCGAGGCGGATCAGCGCTTCGGCAAGGCCGAATCGATAGGCCGCTTCGTTCTCGTATTTGCCGAGCTTCAAGGACGTCTGGAAAAAAGACAAGGCGTCCTCCGCATTGCCCTGGTCGGCAGCCAGTTTTTCCCTGAGCAGCCAGAAATCCGGACTGTCGAGGACCTGCCTGTACGGGTAGTTCTGCACCCTGTTCTCGATTGCGGCGATACGCTGACTGGTGAGCGGGTGGTCGTGCAGATAAACCGGCGCGTTGTTGTCGTACAGGCGCGTCGCCTTCTGCAGCCGCTCGAAGAAGGAAGCCATCGCACGCGGGTCGAACCCGGATCTGGAGAGCACGGCAAGCCCGACCCTGTCCGCTTCCTCCTCGTGCTCCCGGGTCACGTCGATCTGGGACTGGATGGAATTGGCCTGAGCCGCGGCAAGCGCAGCCTGGCTCACCTGGCTCCCGCCTCTAGCGGTCAGGATGGCGAGCGCAAGCGCTGCGAGCGATTCGATCGAGCTTCCCTTCGTTTCGGTCATCATCCGTGCATAATGCCCCTGGGTGATATGGCCGATTTCGTGGGAAAGCACGCTCGCCAGTTCCGACTCGCTTTCAGCAGCCAGGAGCAGCCCCGTGTTGACGCCGATGAAGCCGCCGGGAAGCGCGAATGCATTGATCGTATTGTCCTGCATCATGAAGAAATGCAGCTTCATGCCGGGCATGGAACTGTTGATGATGAGCCGCTGCCCGATGCCGTCCAGATATTGCGAAAGCTGAGGATCGTCCAGGTAGGACGGATCGCTCCTGATGTTTCGCATGACCTGCTCGCCGAGCTCCTTTTCCTGTTCCGGGGAAACCGCGGCCTGTGAAGCGTCGGCGATGTCCGGCAACCCTTCGGCATGCCCGGAAAGGGAAAAAAGCAGGAGGAATAAGGTAATGGCCAATTTCATGGCCTCTATGATAATTCTTTTGCGATATAGTTCCTACAAGTGCTTGAAAACCGGAAAACCACCCCTATCTAGCGCAGAGGCGCTTGCCATATCGGCAAACCGTAATTAGCATATCGAATTTTCAAGACATCATGATGAGTTTCAAGAACGTCGATGCAGCCGGCCTTGTCGAGCTGCAGAAATCCGGCCAGATCAGACTGATCGATGTGAGGACGGACGCCGAAGTGGCGAGAGGAGTCATCCCGGGCGCCATCCACATACCACTGCATCTCATTCCCGTGAAGATGAGCGAAATGGACGGCAACTTATCGACCGTCATCTACTGTCAGTCGGGCGGGCGCTCCGGGCAGGCATGCGGTTTTCTTTCGGCCAAAGGCTGGAGCGACCTGGCCAATCTTCAGGGCGGGATCCTCGGCTGGATCGCATCCGGCAACCCGCTGGTCCAACTTGGCTGAGCACTACAAGCGCCCGGAATCCGTTCTCGTCGTCGTGCACACCACCGACCTCGACGTGCTGCTCCTCGAACGCGCCGACCACCCCGGCTACTGGCAATCCGTGACCGGAAGCCTGGAGCAGGACGAAAGCCTCGGAGCCGCCGCGATGCGAGAACTCCTTGAGGAAACGGGGCTCGAAGAAGGTAAACTCCTCGATTGGAAGATGGAAAGCGAATACGTGATCTATCCTGAATGGCGGCATCGCTATGCCCCAGGCGTCACCCGCAACCTCGAGCATGTCTTCGGCTTCACGGTAAATGAGCGGGTTAACGTCCGGCTTTCCCCGAGAGAGCACTTGAACTACGTCTGGCTTCCCTACAGGGATGCAGCACCCAAGGTTTTCTCTTCGAGCAATGCATCGGCCATAATGAAATTGCCGGAGATGCTGAACAAATGAATGGAGCGAACATGGCGATTGCCTTCGATTCTTACCGCAGCCTGGACGACGCCGCATGCCAGGCGCGCATCCTCGAGGCCAAATCCGAGCTGGGAAAGAACGCGGTCATTCTCGGCCATCATTACCAGCGGGAAGACGTCTATCGCCATGCCGACCTGACCGGAGACTCGCTCAAACTCTCCCGCCTGGCCGCTCAATCGGAAGCGAAATACATCGTTTTCTGCGGCGTGCACTTCATGGCCGAAGTGGCCGACGTCCTGACCGGACCCGAGCAGGTCTCGATCCTGCCCGATCTTTCGGCCGGCTGCTCCATGGCCGACATGGCGAACCTGGCCAAGGTCGAACGCGCATGGCATGAACTCTCCACGGTCTTCGACCCGGATGAAGTCGTCACCCCCGTGACCTACATCAATTCGGCAGCCGATCTTAAGGCTTTCTGCGGCGAGCACGGCGGCATCGTCTGCACGTCCAGCAATGCAGGAAAAATCCTGGACTGGTCCTTCTCCAGGCGGGAAAAGGTGCTGTTCTTCCCCGACCAGCATCTCGGGCGATGGTCCGCACACAAGATGGGGGTGCCGCTGGACGACATGCTGGTATGGGATTACGATCAGCCCATGGGCGGACACAGCATCGAGGCCATCAAGGCGGCCAAAATGATCCTCTGGAAAGGACATTGTTCTGTGCATCAGATGTTCCAGCCGCAGCATGTCGAGCGCTTCAGGAGCCAGCATCCTGACGGCATCGTGATCTCCCACCCCGAGTGCAATTTCGATGTATGCAGGCTTTCCGATTACGTCGGATCGACCGAAACCATCATCAAGACCATACATGATGCGCCCGAAGGCACGCACTGGCTGGTCGGAACGGAGCTCAATCTGGTGGAGCGGCTGGCGAACGAATTCGCCTCCCAGGGAAAAACCGTCCAGTTCATGTCGCCTACCGTGTGCATGTGCTCGACCATGGCCAGGATCGATCCCCAGCATCTTGCCTGGACGCTGGAAAACCTCGTCGCAGGCCACGTAGTCAACCGCATCACGGTGCCGCAGGACGAGGCCGAGCTCGCGAGGCTGGCCTTGTCGCGCATGCTCGAAGTCTCCTGAAATGGCGAAAACGCTGCGCATCGCGACCTACAACATCCACAAGGGATTCTCCCATTTCAACAGGCGCCTGATGGTGCACGAATTGCGCGAAAGCCTTCACGGCATGGGGGCCGACCTTCTATTCCTCCAGGAAGTTCTTGGATCACACCAGGAGCATGCGCTCACTCACGAGAACTGGCCGATTGCCCCCCAGTACGAATTCCTGGCCGAATCGATGTGGCCCGAATTCGCCTACGGCAAGAACGCCGTCTACGAGGAAGGGCATCACGGGAATGCGATCCTGAGCCGCTTCCCCATCCTGAAATGGGACAATTACGACATTTCCGGCCACCGATTCGAAAGCCGCGGGCTGCTCCACTGCGAAATCGAAATTCCCAACTGGGAAATCCCGCTGCACTGCATCTGCATCCACATGGGCCTCTCCTCCAGGGTGAGGAGAAAGCAGGTTGCCGCGCTCCAGAAGAAAATCGAGGAGCTCGTCCCCGAGCACGCGCCTCTCATCGTGGCAGGCGATTTCAACGACTGGTCCTGCCGCGCCGAAAAAATCATGGTGGACGGCCGCATGTTGAATGAAGTGTTCGAGACAACCCAGGGCAAGGTGGCCAAGACCTTTCCCTCCTCAGTCCCGCTTTTCCGTCTCGACAGGATTTACGTGAGGGGCTTCAACATCCGGGAAGCCGCAGTCCACCAAGGGCGCCCATGGTCGAAGATCTCCGATCATGCGCCGCTCTCGACCACCCTCGTCCTCAAATGAAAGAGCACTTCTTTTCGGGAAACGCCATCCGTCTGCTGAAGAACGGCGACGAATATTTTCCCGTGCTGGAAGAAGCAATCGAGCAGGCAACCCGCGAAATTTTCCTTGAAACCTATATTTTCGAGCATGACAAGGCCGGCATCAGGATAGGCGCTGCGCTTTCGAATGCCGCGAAAAGAGGGGTGATGGTGCATCTCATGATCGACGGTTTCGGCTCGAGAAAGCTCCCCGAAGCATTCGTCGAACAGCTTGAGCAGGACGGTGTGAACGTGCTTTTCTTCGGGCAGCGGACATCTCCCTGGACCTTGAGGCGGAGCAGGTTGAGACGGCTGCACAGGAAGCTTGCCGTGATCGATGCCAGGCTCGCCTACGTCGGCGGCATCAACATCATCGACGACAGGAACATCCCCGGCATACCGATCAAGGGGGAAAGCATTCCGCCGCGCTTCGATTACGCCGTGGAGGTCGCCGGCCCCCTGGTTTCGGAAATCCATCATTCCGTCAGAAACCTGTGGATCATGCGCGCCTGGATGCATTTCCAGAGACCCTGGAAGGAAGAAGGCAGCTTCCCGAAAAACCACGACCGGCCCGGAAACCAGTTCGCAGCCTTTCTGGTGCGGGACAACCTGCGCCATCGCCGCGACATTGAACTCGCCTACCTGCGCGCGATCCAGTCGGCCAAGGATGAGATCATCATCGCAAACGCCTATTTCTTTCCTGGGCTCGGCTTCCGTCATGCGCTGGTCGATGCAGCCACCCGGGGCGTCAGGGTGGTGCTGCTCCTGCAGGGAAGAGTCGAATACATGCTGCTCCATTATGCAACCCGCGCGCTTTACGGAAAATTCCTCGATTCAGGCATAGAAATCCACGAATATCACAAGAGTCTTCTGCACGCCAAGGTGGCGGTGATCGACAGATCATGGACCACGGTAGGTTCGTCCAACATCGATCCGTTCAGCCTGCTTCTCGCCAGGGAGGCGAATGTCTTCATCCGCGACGAAGCCTTCGCCGAACAGCTGCGGGAAGACCTGTTCGCCGCAATCGACCAGGATTCAAGCAGGCTGTACCCCGACAGCTGGGCCAAGCAGCCTCTCTCCATCCGCTTCAAGACATGGCTGAGTTACGGCCTCGTCAGGTTCATGACGGGCATGGCCGGCTACGGAAGGGAACATGAATTCAGGTGACTGGAAGACCGTCAAGACGCTGATTCCCTATCTCATGGAATTCAGGGGAAGGGTGCTGCTCGCGATGTGCTGCCTGGTCCTGGCCAAGGCAGCAGGCGTCACTGTTCCCATCGTGTTCAAGCATGTGGTCGACGCGCTCGATGGAAAACTCGTTTTCTTTCCAGTGCTCATGCTACTCGCATACGGCATCCTGAGATTCTTCAACACGCTTTTCGGCGAACTGCGGGATGCCGTTTTCGCCAAGGTAACCCAGCGCGCGATCCGTCGCGTCGCGCTCAAGGTTTTCCTTCATCTGCATTCGCTCGGCCTGCGCTTCCACCTCGAACGCCAAACAGGCGGCATGTCGAGGGACATCGAGCGCGGAACGAAGGGCATCAGCTTCCTGCTCAATTTCATGCTGTTCAACATCATCCCGACCCTGGTCGAGATACTGCTCGTCGCGATCATCCTGCTTTCGAAATACGACGCATGGTTCGCGATCATCATCTCCGTCACGCTGATCGTCTACATCGGGTTCACGCTGGCCATCACCGAATGGCGCATGATCTTTCGCAGGACGATGAACGACATGGATTCGAAGGCCAATACCCGCGCCATCGACAGCCTGCTCAATTACGAAACGGTGAAGTATTTCTCCAACGAATCGTTCGAAGCGAAGCGCTACGACGAAAGCCTGGAAAGCTGGGAAAAGGCAGCGGTGCGCAACCAGACTTCGCTCGCCTGGCTCAATGCCGGACAAAGCGCGATCATCGCGATCGGCATCACGATACTCATGTGGCTGGCGTCAAAGGGCGTGGTCGAGAAAAAAATGACGCTCGGCGACCTCGTCCTGGTGAACGCCTACATGCTCCAGCTCTACATGCCGCTCAATTTCCTGGGCTTCGTGTACAGGGAAATCAGGCATTCGCTCGCCGACATGGAAAGAATGTTCAGCCTGATGGACCAGTTCCCCGAGATCAGAGACAGGGAAGGCGCCACGGATCTTGTCCAAGGCGATACGTCCGTGCGCTTCGAGCATGTCGATTTCGGCTATGGGAAGGACAGGCAGATCCTTTACGACATCAATTTCGAAATACCGCCCGGCAAGACGGTCGCCGTGGTCGGGCACAGCGGATCCGGAAAATCGACGCTTTCACGACTCCTGTTCAGATTCTACGAGACCGACCGAGGCAAGATCCTGATCGGCGGACAGGATGTCCGGGAAGTCACTCAGCAGTCGCTTCGCGCCGCCATCGGCATCGTGCCTCAGGACACCGTGCTGTTCAACGACAGCATCTATTACAACATCGCATACGGACGCCTATCAGCGAGCCATGACGAAGTCATCGAGGCCGCAAAAATGGCGCACATCCATGATTTCATCTCCTCGCTGCCGCAAGGCTACGAAACGCTGGTCGGAGAACGCGGACTCAAGCTTTCCGGAGGAGAAAAGCAGCGCGTCGCCATCGCCAGGACGATCTTGAAGCGCCCTTCCATCCTGATCTTCGACGAGGCGACATCCGCGCTCGACTCGAAATCCGAAAAGGCCATCCAGAACGAACTCAAGAAAATCGCCAGGAACAGGACCACCCTTGTCATCGCGCACAGGCTGTCCACCATAGTCGATTCGGACCAGATCCTCGTCATGGAAAAGGGGCGGATCATCGAACGGGGAACGCACCGGGAATTGCTCGATGCAAACGGCGCATACGCCCACATGTGGATGCTGCAGCAGCAGGAAAAAGATTACGGGTCACGTGAATAATCGGGTAGAATAATCAATTTTCATCAGCCGCTTGAATATGTTAAAAGGCAGTCTGGTTGCGATAGTCACACCCATGCACAACGATGGGTCCCTCGATTTTGCGGGGCTCAGGGCGCTCGTAGATTTCCATGTCCAGGAAGGCTCTGACGGCATCGTCGTCGTCGGCACGACAGGCGAATCCCCTACCGTAGACTTCGATGAGCATCACCGTCTGATCGCCACGGTCGTCGAACATGCCGCAGGCAGAATCCCGGTGATTGCCGGAACAGGTGCAAACTCGACCAAGGAGGCGATCGAGCTTTCCCGCTTCGCCAAGGAAGCCGGGGCAGATGCCACCCTGTCCGTCGTCCCCTATTACAACAAGCCCACCCAGGAAGGGCTTTTTCTGCATTTCAAGGCGATCGCGGAAGCCGTCGACATCCCGATGATCCTCTACAACGTGCCCGGCAGGACGGTTGCCGACATGTCCAACGAAATCGTGTTGAGGCTCGCCGAAATCAGCAACATCGTCGGCATCAAGGATGCGACGGCGAACATCGAACGCGGCTCCGACCTCATCAGGAACGCCCCCGAAGATTTTGCAATCTACAGCGGGGACGACGCGAGCGCGCTTGCCCTGATGCTGCTCGGCGGCAAGGGAGTCATTTCCGTCACGGCCAACGTGGCGCCCAGGCTGATGCACGAACTGTGCGAAGCCGCATTCTCCGGGGAAGTGGAGCATGCGCGCGTCATCAATGAAAAGCTGTTGCCGCTGCACCGCAGGCTTTTCGTCGAAGCCAATCCGATTCCTGTAAAATGGGCCGTATCGAAAATGGGGCTGATCGGTCCCGCCTTGAGGCTGCCCCTGACAGAGCTGCAGCCTTGCTACCACGAAACAGTACTCGCCGCAATGAGAAGCGCCGGGATAAACTTATGAACCGTATGATTCGGAACGGAATTATGAAAAGATACCGCTTGCACGTCATGATCGCCTCGGCATGTTTGCTCACGGGCTGCAGTCACTGGCCTTTCTCGCACAAGGACGATTATTCCGCCGCGAAGCCTGGCACCCAGCTCCAGATTCCGCCCGATCTCACCCACCCTTCGGTGAGCGACCGCTACGACGTCCCGCAAGCGGGTGAGAACGCCGCACCTTCCCAGGAAAGCGCACCCGCCGTTCACCAGGAAAAAGTGGCCGTCCTGCCTCAATTCACTTCGGTCAAAATCGAGGATGCGGTTGGCGGCAAACGGCTTGTCGTCTATGAGGCGCCCGAAATAGTATGGCCCATGGTGAAGGCGTTCTGGCTGAGCCTGGGCTACAAGATCAAAAGCGAAGACCCGAAGATCGGCGTGATGCAAACGGACTGGCAGGAATACCATCCCGACGTCGATTCAAACGGCATGCACAGCTTCCTCCACAAGCACCTGGGCATCAATTACTCGAGCGGCGTTCGCAATCAATTCACCGCGAGGCTCGAGCGCGCAGGCACATCGACCCGAGTCTACATCAGCCAGAAAGGCATGCAGCAAGTCACGAAGAAGGACGACTTCAGCGATGAAAGCACGTCGGTATGGGAACCCGTCAAGTCGGACCCCGAGCTTCAGGCTGAAATGCTGCAAAGACTCATGGTCAGTATCGGCAGCACTGAAAAGGCAGCCAAGAAAATCGAAACCGCATCGGCTAACGCAGCGCCTGCGGCCGAAGCCGAAAGCACGCCTTCCGAACCGACTCATGCGAAACTTTCCGAACAGGACAACGACATCACGCTCGACCTGCCCGTCGATCGCGCATGGCGGCGAGTCGGTCTTGCACTGGACAAGGTCGGTTTCACCGTCGACGACCAGAACAGGGCGAAAGGCACTTATTTCGTGAGTTATGCCGATCCGGATGCAAAGAAGGCGGATGAGGGATTCCTCTCGAACCTCGAATTCTGGAAGGACAAGAAACCGCTTGAGCCCCAGAAATTCCAGATCCAGGTCGGCACATCAGGCAACGGAAGCATCGTTTCCGTGCTCGACAGGGACGGCTTCCATGTACACACCGAAACCTCGGCGAAGATACTGCGGCTGATTTTCGAACAACTCAAGTAAGCCATGCGCTTCGCATCGCTGGCCAGCGGCAGCGAAGGCAATGCGCTCATCGTCGAGTCCGGCAGAACGCGCATCATGCTCGACTGCGGGCTCGGCCTGAAGGATACGGTCTCGAGGCTTTCCCGCCTCTCGCTCCTTCCCGAAGATCTGTCGGCCATTCTCGTCACGCACGAGCACGAGGACCATGCGAGCGGCGTTTTTCGCTTCGCCAGGAAGTACGGCCTGCCCGTCTGGCTGACCCACGGCACCTTCAGGGCGCACAAGACAGCCTACGATGACCTGAATATCGGCCTGATAGAAGGATACCAGCGGTTCTCCATCGGGAACATCGAAGTAGAACCCTATCCTGTCCCGCACGATGCGCGAGAACCGGTTCAATTCGTGTTCGGCGACGGGTCGATTCGCATCGGCGTGCTCACCGACACGGGTTCGTCCACGCCGCACATCGAGGCCACCCTGAGCGGATGCCATGCACTGGTTCTGGAGTGCAACCACGATACCGAAATGCTGGCCAACAGCAGCTATCCCCCCAAGCTCGTCCAGAGAATCTCGGGGCGATTCGGCCATCTCGACAACGAGGCAGCAGCCTCCTTGCTCTCAAGAATCGATCAGCGCAGGTTGCAGCATGTCGTCGCTGCCCATCTCAGCCAGAAAAACAACACGCCTGATCTCGCAAGAAGCGCGCTGGCCAGGGCAATGAACTGCAATGGGGAATGGATAGGGATCGCCTGCCAGAAGGAAGGGTTCAGCTGGCGGCAGGTAGTGGCATGAAAAAAGCCGGCGTGAGCCGGCTTTTTTTACAGCCCTAGAGCTTAGTTGGCTGCGGGAGCGGCGTCGCTTGCAGCAGGAGCAGCAGCTGCAGGAGCGGCAGCAGATGCGTCGCTTGCTGCGGGAGCGGCAGGCGCAGCAGGAGCGGCAGGCGCAGCAGGAGCTTCTGCAGGAGCAGGAGCGGACTCAGGAGCAGGAGCGGGCTTTTCACCACAAGCAGTCAGAGCGATGCCGAGCAGAGCGGCGAGGAGGAGCGAGCGATTCATTATATTATTCCCTAGTTTAGTTGACACGAAATTGCGGCCGAATTTATAGCACGGACCGACCTTGCGATTTTAGCAGGTTTAATGGAATTTTCCAGTATCCATTAGAATTTTCTCATAACCCCGCCAAGTCCCCATAAATAGCCGTCTCGGAAGCTTCCCATATCTGCTCGAAACGCATTTCAAGCATCCTGGCTTCATGCGGATCGCACATGGCGAAAATCCCTCTCGAATCGTCGAAATGAAAACGGCGCACGAAATGCTCCCCGTCGACGACGCAGAAGGGATCGCAGGCATCGGCCGCCTCATTGCGCGTCCTGTTGATCGCCATGTTGTGGCCGAAGCGCTTGAGCAGCGTGATCATGCGCGGACAATGCCTGTCCAGATAATCCGAGTCCTTTACGACAATGGACAGGCGGTTCTGCGCATTGGCGATCAGGAAGGCATGCAACGCATCGTACCGGGCCACGCTGTTGAATGCCATGTTCTCGAGACTGTAGTCGAAAATGTGGATATGACGCTTGGCGAGCCCGATGATTTCGTCGATGGCATCGGCATATTCGGCAAGCCCGTCGAGTTTCCTGTGCGCAGGTTCAGTCATCGCCCTCCTCTCCGATTTCAATATAGCCGTCCCTGTACCACTGGTAAAGCAGGGACATGGTTTCAGGATCGGTTGAAGCCGCAGGCGACGAGCGCGCATCGGCGAAGGATTTCAGGTATTCCTCATCCAGCCCAACGAAAGACAGCGCTTCGCCGTTGATGAAAAGATGATCCTGAGTGAAAAGCATCTGGGACTTGGGATCGAGACGGACGCCACGCTTCCCCATTGCTTCGACAAAGCGCTTCTCCGAAATGGGGCGGTCCGGCGGATCGAAAAAGAGGTGTGGCTTGGGCTCGGAAAGATAGATGCCTAGAAAGCGCTCCACATCGCTTTTTCCCCACCGGATGCGCAAAAGCACTTCGGATACTTTCTCCAGCATGGATTCGCCTATTTCGGCAGGATGATCCTGCAGGGCGAGGTCCGGGTCCTCGTACATGCCTTCCATCTCGATATGGTCCTGGAGGTACACCAGGAATTCCCTCGCCAGTTCGATATTGGAGGGCGCCCTGAAGCCGATCGAATAGGTCATCGAATCGCCCACAGCGATGCCGTTGTGCGCGTACTTCGGAGGAAGATACAGCATGTCGCCGGATTCCAGCACCCATTCCTCTTCGGGCTCGAAGCTCGAGAGGATCCTGAGCGGCGCATCCGGCACCAGCGTCCGGTCGGCGCTCGATGAAATCTGCCAGCGCCTCTTTCCCATCCCCTGCAGCAGGAAGACGTCGTATGAGTCGTAGTGAGGACCCACTCCCCCACCATCCGGCGCATAACTGACCATGAGATCGTCGAGCCGCGCATGGGGGACGAAGTCGAATTCTTTGAGAAGCCTCCCGCCCGAGGCTAGATGGTGATTGACACCCTGGACGAGCAGGGTCCAGCTTTTCGGCAGCTTCTTGAAATGCCTTTTTTCAAAAGGGCCTTCCTTGAGCGACCATTTTTCCTTGTCGAAGGTCACGAGCCTGGATTGCGCATCCTCGCTCAGGGAAAGCTCGATCAGCTCACTTGGGGTCATGAGCCCCGTGAAGCCCGGAAAGGCCTTTCGGATAATGAGCGGCTTCTTGTGCCAGTAATCGCGCAGGAAATCGCGTGGCGTAATATCTCCCAGCATTTGCCAATTATATCTAAAAATCCTGAACAAAATCGGTTAGAATGGTTGATCCACACATTATCACGGACGGCCTCTCAATGCGCATCGAAAAAAACACTGTCGTATCCCTCGATTTTGAACTGAAGGACGAATCCGGCAACCTGCTCGAAAAAACGGATTCCCCGGTCAGCTATCTTCATGGCGGCTACGATGGCATCTTCCCCCAGGTCGAGGAAACGCTGCACGAGCAGATGGTGGGTTTTTCCTGTTCGGTCGACATGGAACCGGAAAATGCTTTCGGGGAAATCGACCCGAACCTGATCCGCGTGGAGCCGAGGAACCTTTTTCCCGCAGAAGTCGAAGTCGGCATGCGCTTCGAAGGCGGAGAAGAAGGCACTGAAGACGTGATGATCTATACGGTAACCGACGTGACCCCTGAAAAGGTAGTGGTCGACGGAAACCACCCTCTTGCCGGGATGAAGCTCACGTTCAGCTGCACGGTCACCGCCGTTCGTCCCGCCACGTCAGAGGAAATCGCGCACGGCCATACCCACGACGACGGGCACCATCACTAAGCTGCCTGAAGGGGAATGCTGCTGCGCTCGTCGATGATGCGGTTGGATCCGTCTACGTAAACCAGTCTCGGCGCATACAGGGGGAGCTCCGCTTCCCCATAGGCGGCATAGGCGGCGATGATCACGATATCTCCAGGGGATGCCTTGTGAGCGGCCGCGCCGTTCACGGAAATGATGCCCGATCCCCTTTCAGCCCTGATCGCATAGGTCGTGAAGCGCTCTCCGTTCGTCACGTTGTAGATATCGATTTGCTGATACTCGCGGATGTCGGCCGCGTCCATCAGGTTCTCGTCGATCGCGCATGAGCCTTCATAATGCAGTTCGGAATGCGTGACCGTGACCCTGTGGAGCTTCGAACTCAGCATCGTTCTTTGCATGGGAGCCTCTGGTTGAGAAAAAGCGCTACAGTATAAAGCGACTCAACCTTCGAGACAAATGTTGTCTATGAGACGGGTCTTCCCCAGTCTTGCCGCGCCGAGTACAATCAGCCTCGCGTCCGTTTCATGCGGCGTCTCGAGCGTATCGGCATGCCTGATCTCGACATAATCGACCTGCCAGCCTCGGCTTTCAAGATCGGCTGTCGCCTGTTTCTCCAAAACCGAAAAATCCCTGCTGCCCATGGTGATGGCTTGGGCGATCTCCTGCAGACGGTGATAGAGCCTGGGCGCCTCTCTCCTTTCGATTTCAGAAAGATAGCGGTTTCTTGAGCTCATGGCGAGACCGTCCTCCTCACGCACCGTCTCCCCTTCGAGTATGGCGACGGAAAGATTGAACTGGGAAACCATCTGCTTGACGAGATGGAGCTGCTGGTAGTCCTTCCTGCCGAAAACGGCATAAGCAGGTCTTGCGATGTTGAAAAGCTTGAGCACGACGGTCGCCATGCCGTTGAAATGTCCGGGCCTGCTCGCCCCGCACAGTTCGGCTGCGATTTTGGGAAGATTCACCGTGACTTCCTGTGGAACCGGATAGAGTTCAGCCTCAATCGGCGCGAAAAGAACGTCCACGCCTTCCGCTTCCAGTTTTTCGCAGTCCTGCTCGAACGTCCTCGGATAGCGTTCGAAATCCTCGCCTTCCCCGAACTGCAGGCGGTTGACGAAAATGCTTGCCGCCACGCAGGAAGCATTCCTTTTCGCGATGCGCACGAGTTCCAGATGCCCGTCGTGCAGATTGCCCATGGTCGGCACGAATGCGATGTCGCCTTTCAGGGAATTGCGAAAATCCGCAATGGTGCTTGCCACTTCCATCAGAAGGTATGCTCTATGCCGGGAAAATCGCCGCTTTTCACTTCGTCGACATAATGCCTGACCGCATCCTGGATACTGCCTGCCCCAATCATGAAATTCTTCACGAACTTCGCCTGCTTGCCCGGATAAATCCCCAGCATGTCGTGCAATACGAGCACCTGGCCGGAGCAGGCACGCCCTGCGCCGATGCCGATGGTGGGAATCGAAAGGCTTTCCGTGATCTCCCCTGCGAGTTCCCCTGGAATCGCCTCCATCAGCAGGAAGGATGCGCCGGCCGCCTCGAGGGCTGCGGCGTCATTGAGCAGCCGGCTTGCCTCCACTTCCGTTTTCCCTTGCACCCTGTATCCGCCGAGCCTGTGCACGGATTGGGGCGTCAAGCCGATGTGGGCGCAGACGGGAACCCCGCGGTCGGCCAGGAATCGGACCGTCTCGACCATGGGCAGCCCCCCTTCGATCTTGACCATGTGCGCGCCTGCCGCAAGCAGCTGCGCCGCGTTGGAAAAAGCCTTCTCCGGATTTTCCTGGTAGCTGCCGAAGGGCATGTCGGCCATGATGAAAGCCCGCGAGGCGCCTTCCGCAACGCAACGCGTATGGTAGACCATCTCTTCCATGGAAACGGAAAGGGTCGTGCCTTTTCCCTGGATCACCATGCCGAGCGAATCGCCGACCAGCAGGATGTCGACGCCGGCTCCCTCGAGCAGGGCGGCGAAGCTCGCGTCGTAGCAGGTGAGCGCCGCGATCGGCATGCCTTCCTCGCGCATTTTAAGGAGATCGTTCAAGGTCAGCATCATGCTCCCCTGCTGAAGAATTCTCTCCCGCCGCGCATCTGCTCGATGCGCTCGAGAAGCAGTTCGAAATCCCCGCTCTCCTCGACGAAATTGAAATTGTCGCTGTTGACCATGAACACCGGCGCCGCCTCGTAATGCAGAAAGAAGCGGCTGTAGCTCTCCACCAGCCCGGCGAGGTATTCCTCCGTGATGCCCTTCTCGTAAGCCGTCCCGCGCCTTCTCACGCGCTCGACGAGCTTGTCCGGGGAGGCCTGAAGATAGATCACGAGATCCGGAACGGGGACCTGGGGCTGCAGATGCCTGTACATCTGCTGGTACAAATGGAATTCTTCGTCGCTCAGATTGAGCCTTGCGAACAGCGGGTCCTTCTCGATCAAGAAATCGGTCACGGTCGCCCGGCTGAACATGTCGGGCTGCACCAGGTCCTGAAGATCCTGCATGCGCTGGAAGAGAAAGAACAGCTGGGTGGAGAGCGCGTAACGCTGCGGGTCCTCGTAGAACCTGGCGAGAAAAGGGTTCCTTTCAGGTTTTTCCAGGAGAAGCCTGGAAAAATCGCCGAAATGGGAGGCAAGACGCCTGGCGAGACTCGTCTTTCCGACGCCGATCGGTCCCTCGACAGCGATGTAACTGTATTTCTCGAAAAGCATGCGCTACTCCGTCATTTTCTGCAGAACTTGGCCAGCGAGTCCGGGCAGCAAATCCTGCGCCCTGCCTATCCCCGGAATGGTGCAGGAAGGCTCGATCTCGAGAAGAGGACAGAGCACGAACCTGCGTTCATGCATGCGGGGATGCGGGATGATCAGGTGCTCGTCCGACAGGACGAGGTCATTATACAACAGGATGTCGAGATCGAGCGTTCTCGGGGCGTTTTGCGCTTCCCTCACCCTGCCGTGCGAACGCTCTATCTCGAGCAGGTATTCGAGCAGCCGATGCGGGTCGAGCTGCGTCTCGACAAGCGCAACGGCATTGACGTAATCAGGCTGGACGATGTCGGATATCGGCGCGCTGAGATAGAGACTGGAGCATGCGAGAAGATGCGTTTCCGGCAATTTTCCGAGCTCGAAAAAGGCAGAATCGATCTGGCATTTCGGCGTATCGAGATTGCTGCCCAAGGCAATGTAGGCCCTGGCCATGTCAGGCCCTTGGCCGCCGCCTGCGGCGGCGCTTCGGCGCTTCGTCTGCGATCAGCATGCCTTCCCGCGCGCCGCTTTCAGCATTCTGGAATGCTTCCCACCATGCTCCGACTTCCTGCTCAATTTCGCCGCTCTCGCAGCGCAGCAGGAGGAAATCGTAGGCCGCGCGGAACCTGGGATGCTCCAGGAGCAGATACGGCCTTCTTCCGGAACGCTGCATGAAGCGCAGCTGCAAGGACCAGATCTCCTTCATGGTCGCCGTATATCTTCGCGGAATGGCGAGCTTCTCCTGCTGGGCGTCGAGCACTTGGTCCATCGCCTGGAAAAGCGCAGGATAGGGCTTCCCTCCCTTGTCCTTGGCCGCCTTCCAGACGGACAGCACCTCGTGCCAGAGCAAGGATGCGAACAGGAAGGAGGGGGAAACAGGCTTGTCCTGGGCGATGCGCTCGTCGGTATTCTTGAGCGCCGCCATGACGAAGCGCTCGCCCATCGGCTGCTCCAGAATCACATCCAGCATGGGCAGCAGGCCATGGTGAAGGCCTGCGCGCCTCAATTCCAGGATGCACTCGACCGAATGGCCCGAAAGCAGCAGCTTCAGCATTTCCTCGAAAAGCCGCGCAGCGGGAACATGCTGCAGCAACTCCCCCATGGTTTTGATGGGCGCTTCCGTATGCCTGTCGAGCTTCAATCCGAGTTTCGCTGCGAAGCGCACTGCGCGCAGCATGCGCACGGGATCTTCCCGGTAGCGGGTTGCAGGATCCCCGATCATCCTCAGCTTGCCCGCCTTCAGATCGGAAAAACCGCCGTGATAATCCAGGATTTCCTGGGTAGAGGGATCGTAGAACAGGGCATTGACCGTGAAATCCCGCCGCTGCGCATCCTCCTCCTGGTTGCCGAAAACGTTGTCAGCGAGCACGCGCCCGTGGGCGTCCGTCCTTCCGTCTTCCTCTTCCTCCGGGGAATGTCCGCGCCTGAAAGTCGAGACTTCGATCATGTCCGCGCCGCACATCACGTGGACAAGCCTGAAGCGCCTGCCTATGATCCTCGACCGCCTGAAGATCGCCCTGACCTCGTCAGGATCGGCATCGGTCGCCACGTCGAAATCCTTGGGCCTCTTGCCGAGCAGGAGATCCCTGACCGCGCCGCCCACGATGAAAGCCGAAAACCCCGCTTCCTGAAGGCTGGAGGTGACCTTCCTGGCGCATGAACTCACGCCCTCCTTGTGGATGCCGTGCTGGGAAAGCGGTATGACGACGCGCTTCGGCTTGTCAAAAACGCGTTTAAGGAATTTGCGGATCATTCTGGCGCAGGAAAGTAATCGAAATGCATCCGCGGATTATAGCCGAAAAACCTAGCGCAAGCTCATGATTTGCCAACCCATTCTTTCGGCATGGCGCATCAGGGTGGGATCGGGGTCGACGGCGACCGGATGGCTCACTTTTTCGAGGAGCGGCAGGTCGTTGAGCGAATCGCTGTAGAAACGGGTTTCGGCAAAGGATTCCAGGCTTTCGCCTCTTGAAGCGAGCCATGCTTCAAGGCGGGTGACCTTGCCTTCCCTGAAGCAGGGCACGCCCTTCACCCCACCAGTGAATTCGCCCCCGTCCTCCTCCGGTTCTGTGGCCAGCAGGTTTTCTATGCCGAAAGCCGTGGCGATCGGCCCCGTGACGAAGCTGTTGGTCGCCGTCACGATGGCGCAGAGGTCTCCTTTGTGCGATTCGACCAGCCTGAATGCGGCCTCCAGCATCATCGGCCTGACCTTGTTTTCCATGAATTCTGCATGCCAGGCGTCCAGCTGGGTTCGCTTGTGCCTGGACAAGGGGTTCAGCTGAAAGGCGAGAAATTCGTTGATATCGAGCGTTCCAGCCTTGTAATCCTCGTAGAATTTGCGGTTTCTCGCTTCAAAGACCTCGCGGTCGAGCACCCCCTTTTCGATCAGGAATTGTGCCCATTCGAAGTCGCTGTCCCCGCCAAGCAGGGTATTGTCGAGGTCGAACAGGGTCAGGCGCATTTCATCCTTTCAATGACTTCTTTCAGCAGGGGTATCGTGATCGGGCGCTTGGCCTCTCGCGAAAATTCGTCGAGCGCATCGAGCATCTTCATGAGCGTGTGCAGGTCGCGGCGGATATGATGCATCAAATAATCGACCACTTCCACCGATATTTCGAATCCCATGGCCTTGGCATGGGCGCTCAGGGCAGAGCGTTTTTCCTCGTCGAGCAGGGAACGGACCTGGTAGACGAGCCCCCATCCCAGCCTCGTGGCGAGATCTTCCCTGAGGCCCATTCGTGCAGGCGGGGCATCCCCGGAAACAAGCAGCGCGCCGCCTGCCTCCTTCAGCCTGTTGTACAGGTGGAAAAGCGCGATCTGCCCCGCCTCATTCAGGGCGCCCGCATCGTCGACCGCGACGAATCCTGATTCGCAATCGAATGTGCTTGCGCTGCCGCACGAGACATAGATGCCATGCGCCTCTTCGGCGCATGCGCGAAGAAGATGCGTCCTGCCGCACCCCGCCTCACCCCAAAGATAGACCATGCGCTCTTTCGATCGCCCCGCAGCCAGTTCGCGCAACTGGTAAAGCAGCTCGCCGTTTTCCCCGGGAACAAAATTGGCAAGCGTGGGGCTTTGGGATGGAAAATCAAGGAGCAACTGTTTCATTAGACGTCGGGCTTGCGGTAAAATTGGGGGCAAGACAAAGTCCCTATTCTAGTGCATCCTCGACTTCGAAAGAACCCAAGTGAGCCACCTATCATACAAAGACGCAGGCGTAGACATCGATGCAGGCGACAAACTGATCGAAAACATCAAGCCTCATGCCTTGAAAACCATGCGGGAAGGCGTGCTTGCCGGCATAGGCGGATTCGGCGCGCTTTTCGAGATTTCCAAGAAATACAAGGAACCCGTTCTGGTATCCGGCACGGACGGCGTGGGCACCAAACTCAGGCTCGCCTTCATGCTGGAAAAGCACGACACGGTCGGCATCGATCTCGTCGCGATGAGCGTCAACGACATTCTTGTCCAGGGAGCAGAGCCCCTCTTCTTCCTCGATTATTTCGCATGCGGGAAGCTCGACGTCGCTGCTGCGACCGACGTCATCAAGGGCATCGCCAGGGGCTGTGAAATGTCGGGCTGCGCGCTGATCGGAGGAGAGACCGCGGAAATGCCCGGTATGTATCCCGATGGGGAATACGATCTTGCCGGTTTCGCGGTGGGCGCAGTGGAAAAATCCGAAATCATCGACGGCAAAGACATCGCCGAAGGCGACGTCGTCCTCGGGCTCGCTTCCAGCGGCGCGCACTCGAACGGCTATTCGCTGATCAGGAAGATACTCGAACGGGACCATACCGACCTTTCCATGGTCCTGCCCGGAGAATCGAGACCGCTTGCGGAAGCCATCATGGCCCCGACCAGGATTTACGTGAAATCAATCCTTCAGCTTTTCGAAAAATGCGCGCCGAAGGGACTCGCCCACATCACCGGAGGCGGGCTCATCGAAAACATCCCGCGCATCCTGCCGGAAAACATGACCGCCGCCCTGCAAAAGGATGCCTGGCCCATGCCCCCGCTTTTCTCCTGGCTTCAGGAGCGTGGCAACGTTCTCGATTCCGAAATGCACCGGGTGTTCAATTGCGGCATCGGCATGATCGTCGTGACGTCCAGGGAAAATGCTGAAACATCCATGCGTCTCCTGAAGGAATCGGGAGAGAGCGTATGGAAGATCGGCGAAATCAGGCGCAGGGAACCCGGCCAGGCCCAGACTTTCGTCGAATGAAGCGCATCGTCATCCTGATTTCCGGACGGGGAAGCAACATGCTTTCCATCCTGGAAGCGGGTCTGCCTCTAGAGGTGTCCGCCGTCATCAGCAACAGGCGCGATTCCGAAGGCCTGCACCTCGCTCGCGAGCGAGGCATCGAAACCTGCACCGTCGAACACGCGAATTACCCTTCGCGCGAAGCATTCGACGATGCGCTCGCCGAGAAAATAGATGCTCTTTCCCCTGATTACGTCGTCCTCGCGGGCTTCATGCGCATCCTGGGAAATGCCTTCGTAGCGCGCTATTCGGGCAGGCTCATCAACATCCATCCCTCGCTCCTCCCCGCCTTTCCCGGCACGAACACCCACAAAAGGGCGCTCGAGGAAGGGGTCAAGATCCATGGCTGCACGGTTCATTTCGTCACCGACCAGCTCGACCATGGCGCCATCATCGTCCAGGCGGCCGTTCCCGTTCTAGACAGTGACACGGAAGATGATCTCGCCGCACGTGTGCTTGCGCAGGAACACAGAATCTACCCGGCGGCAATCCGATGGCTGCTCGAAGGCAGGTTGAGGATGGCAGGCGGACGGGTTTTCGGCGGCCCGCCCGGACGCGGCATCCTGGCTTCGCCGGACATAGCCGATGAGCGATGAGCCGCATCCCCAGGATCCTGATTTATGCGCTGCTGGTTTCGTTCCTGATCCACATCTTCCTGCTCGGCCTCATCCCGAAGATCTCATGGCCCGATTTCTCAAAGAAGACGATCACGCTGCAAGCGCGCATCGTCCCGCCTGAAAAACCCGTCAAGTTCAAGCCGCTCACTCCGCCCAGGCCGAAAGCGAAGCGTGCGCCAGAAGCGCCGGCCAGACTTAAAGAGGCCGCAAGTGCCCCGGTTGCAGCGAGCACCCCGATTGCGCAAAGCGCGCCCGGCACTGAGAAGCCGGCCAAGAAAGGACCCGAAGTGCCGGCGCACGCGAAGCTCGTGTTCAACGTCATCAAGGATAACGCAATCGTGGGCAGAGGCGTGCAGACCTGGGACATCTTGGACGACAGTCATTACAAGATCACGAGCACGGTAGGCGCGATCGGCATTTTCTCGCTTTTCGTCAAGGGCGAAATAATCCAGACAAGCGAGGGGCGCGTGACCGACCGGGGCCTGCGGCCCGACCGCTACACCATTACCCGTGGAAGCGAATCGAACAGGCAGGAAGCCGATTTCGACTGGCCGGACATGAAGCTCGATCTCCTCTCGAACGGAACCAAAAAGCAGGTCATACTCCTGCCCATGACCCAGGACCAGCTGAGCTTTCTCTACCAGTTCGCCTATACGCCGCCTAAGGAGGGCATTTTCAGCTTCCACGCGACCGACGGCAGGAAACTCGATATTTACGATTACCAGATCATCGGGGAGGAGGAAATCCTCTCAGGCACCATGAAACTCAGGACGATACACCTCAAGAAACTGCATCAGTCCGGGGTCGAGGGGACCGAAATCTGGCTCGACGAGGATCATTACTACTGGCCGGTGCAGGTTCTGATGACGGACAAACAGGGCAACTCGATGAGGCAGCTGATCACGTCGATCGAGGAAAGAAATTGATGCGTCATGCCTCTTCCTGATGGAACCTGACCTGGTTGCCGCCCGACGTTTTCGCGCTATACATGGCCTCGTCAGCCCGCCTGAGAATGACCTCTGCGGCGATTTCGCAACCATGGAAAACCACCACGCCTATGCTCGTTGCGCAGGCATATTCGACCGGGCCGCGCTCTCCCTCGTCGACCTCTAGAACATAGGGCTCAGCCATTCTGGCCCGAATTTTTTCGGCAATAGCCTTGACCAGCGACAATGAATCATCCCTGTCCTCTGCCAGCTGTCCAAGGATCACGACGAACTCGTCGCCGCCGAATCTTGCCAAAGTGTCGATCTCGCGCATGCAGCTTTTCAGCCGTTTCGCGAATGCCACCAGCACCCTGTCGCCAAACGCATGCCCATACTTGTCGTTGAACGGCTTGAAGCTATCCAGATCGAGCAGCATCAGCGCTGCATAACTGCCGCTGCGCTTGCTGGCTGCCATCGTCTGCAACAGACGGTCATTCAGAAGACGGCGATTGGGCAGTTCCGTCAAGGCATCGTGGAAAGCCAGCTCGCGGATAAGCTCCTCTGCCCGCTTTCGTTCCGTGATGTCGTGGACAATCGAAAAGAACAGTTTCTTGCCCTTGTAATTGATCGTCGAGATCTGGACCTCGACGATGCGGATTGCGTCGTCCGCCAACCGGTGGCTGAAAACGAAGCTGGATTTTTCTCCCCGCATTGCCAGTTCTCTTTGAGAGGAAATTTCGGATTCAGGTTGCGCATTGATCCGGCTCACTGGCATGCCGCGCATCACTTCACGCGGATAGCCGTAGAAATGCGCAGCCGCGAAATTGGCGTCGACGATGATGCGCGCCTCGGGGTCGATCAACAGCATGACCGCGGCATGCCGCTCGAACATCTGCCTGAACAGGGAATCGTCTTGCGTCATATGCAGTCCGAATTCATTTGTGCAATTCCATTCCAAGGTTACCATACTCTCGGATCTTGACGCCTATCGGATTGCTGAAGTAGATTTCAACCAACGCCCTACACGAGCCTTGAGACATGACCGACCTGGATCAGGCAATGCAGCTTCATCTCGCAGGACGGTACGCCGAAAGCGAAGCGCTCTACAGGCAACTGCTCGATGAGCATCCCGATTCAGCCAAGATCATGCATTGCCTGAGTTTCCTGCTGCAGCAGACAGGCCGTCTCGAAGAATCGCTCGATTTCATCGAACGCTCCCTCTCCATCGACAACGCGCATGCCGAGTGGCATTACAATCACGGCATCGTGCTCGACAAACTCGGAAGGTGCGAAGATGCCGCCAAAGCGTTCTCACGCTCCCTGGAGCTGAACCGAAACAATTACTTCTGCTGGACGAACCTGGGCGCCGTGTTCGAAAAAACCGACGCTCCCGATCTTGCCGAAAAGGCCTACCGGGAAGCTGCCATGCTGAACCCGCAATGCATGGACGCCTATTATCTGCTCGCTTCCCTGCTCGCCTCCCAGGGCAGATTCGAAGAAGCCAGATACTGCAATTGCATGGGCATCGTGGTGGACCCAGCTGAGAACAAGTCAAAAATCAAGCTCGGTCTCGCCCTTTGCGAAACAGGGCGGCAAGATGACGCGATTGGGCTCATGAAAAGCTGGCGTGATGCCGAACCCGAAAATCCGGTTGCCTTGCACATGCTCGCCGCATTCAGCGGGATGGAGCCGCCAGAACGCTGCGCCGACCGGTATGTCGAGGCAACTTTCGACAATTTCGCCCATGATTTCGATGCAGTTCTTGCCAGGCTGGATTATGCCGGACCGCAGCTGCTGAAAGAGGAGCTTGGCCGCCTGGATTTCAGGGCAAGCAGCCTGAACGCTCTGGATTTGGGTTGCGGCACTGGGTTGAACGGCCTCGTTCTGAAGCCGGTATCAAAAACCCTCACCGGAGTCGATCTCAGCCGGGCGATGCTGGACAAGGCGAAGGAAAGAAACTGCTACGACTTTCTCTTCAAATCGGAAATCTGCGCGTATCTGGATCAGGAAAGCGCTCGCTTCGACCTGATCACCTGCATCGACACGCTGATCTATTTCGGAAATCTCGAAGCGGTATTTCGCAAAGCCCATGACACGCTGAAACCAGGCGGATTTTTCGTATTCACCACCGAAACAGGAGAAAAGGACTTCTTTCTGGACATCACTGGCCGGTATCGCCATGAGAACGATTACGTAGCAAAGTTATTGGCGAGCACCGGACTCACCCTCATCCGCACCATGGATGCGCCCATTCGCCTGGAAAATGCGCACCCTGTCGCAGGCCGGCTTTTCAGCGCAAAGAAATGAGTCCATTCATTTCGAAACGACGTTGATGCACTTTTCAAGACCGGTAGGCTTGTGCGAACTGTCGACGACGCCAATGCACAGCCGGTGTTTGCCGGGCGCAAGCGGGCCCATAGCTTTCCTCCCATCGATTTCGCGGCTGACTTCTTTCCATTTCCCGCCGCTATAGGTATCCACCGTCCGGCTGATGGCCCGATTGCGCAAGGTTTCATGTCCCTTCCCGTCCACATACAAATGGACATGGTCTCCTGTGCCGTCGAATTTGGCCATAAAAACGACGTGAAACTGGGCATCAGAATCCACCGAAGCCCCGTTGGCGGGAGAGATTATCCTCACCTCACCCACGCTAGCAAAGGCAGACGGCACAAGCGAAACCAGCAAGAAAACTAAGGCAATCATTCTTCTCATTATTCTCACCTCCCTTCACATACAGGTCGTTCGGCATTTACCTGTTTGACCCCAAGCTGCTGCGCGCGTTCAATCCGGCAAGCCGAATGGGGTACAATCCTCCAATTATTCTGATATCGAATCCAATGAAAAAACTGAACGGAATGCGCATCGACCTGACCGTCGAGGCCTTGCGCAGGCTGCTCCCGATGAAGGAGCCTGCTGACGTGGCCTTGCGCCGCTTCTTCCAGGAAACCAGGGCAGGCAAATCGGAGCGCGCTTTTGCAGCTGAAGCCGCCTTCTCCATCCTGCGCAGGAAAATGATGATCGATCACCTGATCGAAAAATCCGGAGAGCAGGGCACCCCCAGGAAACTGGTTCTCGCCTGGCTGTCCAGGATAGAGGGCATGAACCTCAAGGAACTCCATCCCTATCTTTCCGAGCCGGAGGAAAAATGGCTTGCGTCGATCAAGGCGATCGCGCTTGACGCGCTCCCCTTCGAGGCAAGAGCGGATCTGCCGGAATGGGTCGTCGCGAAGCTGAAGCAGCACATGAGCACCGAGGATATCCTTTCCCTGGGCCGTGCCATGCAGCAGAAAGCGCCCATGGATCTCAGGGTGAACACGATCAAGACAAAACGTGAAGAAGCGATAGCGATAATCGGCGGAGAAGCGACCCCGTATTCCCCGATAGGCATACGCATCAAGGACAAGTTCCCGCTCAACGAGAATCCGCTCTTCCTGGAAGGCAAGGTGGAAGTCCAGGACGAGGGGAGCCAGCTCCTCGGTTTCCTGCTTTCGCCGAAAAGGCGGGAAATGGTCGTCGATTTCTGCGCCGGAGCCGGCGGCAAGACATTGATGCTCGGTGCGCTGATGGGCTCCACGGGCAGGCTTTATGCCTTCGATGTCTCCGAGAAAAGGCTGGAAAAGCTTTCTCCCCGCCTCAAGCGCTCCGGACTTTCAAACGTCACCCCGCAATGGATACAGAACGAAAACGACATCCGGGTGAAAAGGCTCTCCGGAAAGATCGACAGGGTGCTGGTCGATGCGCCCTGCAGCGGCATGGGCACATTGCGCCGCAATCCCGACCTGAAATGGCGCCAGTCGGAAGATTCCCTGGACGAACTCAGGAAAAAGCAGTCTTCCATACTCGAAGGCGCGTCCGTTCTGGTCAAGCCCGGCGGGAGGATCGTGTATGCGACGTGCAGCATCTTGCAGGAAGAAAACCAGGCCATCGTTTCCCATTTTCTCGAATCCCATCCCGATTTCAGGCTGCTCGACGCATCCGAGATACTGAAAGGCCAGCACATCGAACTCGACACGGGAAAATATCTCGAGCTGAGGCCGGACAGGCACGGCACGGACGGCTTCTTCGCAGCAGCCATGGAAAGAAGACAGCCTTGAACAGGGAGCCGCAATCTTTCATAATTATTTCATAATTTAAAGCGGGTTTCGCGAATCCATGCCCAAGGCGGGTAACCTCAGTCTTCTGATATCCCTGACCTATGCCGTCATCCTGACGCTCATCGTCGGGCTGGGATGGGCGATCGTCTCGACCATTGATGGCCTCCAGTCGATCTCGAACGATCTCTACAACCACCCCTTCCTGGTCAGCAACGCCGCAAGGGATGCGCAGACCAATATCTACAAGATGCGCAATCACATGATGGGTCTCCTCCTTTACGAAGACCCTGAGAAGCATGCACAGATCGCCTCCGAGACGGTCGCTCTCGACGACAAGATCACAAACGACTTCAAAACGGTGCGCTCAGCCTTTCTCGGCGACATGAACCGCCTCGACCAGATCGACGGGGAACTCGGCAAGTGGCGACTCATGAGGGCACGGATCATTTCCCTCATTTCGCACGGCCAACGAAACGAAGCAAAGCAGCTTGTCGCTGACGAAGGAGAGCGCATCTTTCTGGCGGTCAACGGCGACACCGATTACGTCGTCGCCTTTGCTGGAGAAAAAGCCGCGTTCTTTGCCAGAAAAGCAGCCAACAAATCGGCTTCCAGCATCTACAGCATCTGGTGGCTGATCGGCGGTCTTGCTGCCCTGATCTCCCTGTTCGTCGCATCGGTCACCCGAAAAATCCTTTCCGAATTCAAAAAGAGCGAAGCATACGCCAGGGGTCTTGCGGAAAGCGAGCGCAAGCTTCAGATTCTTTTCGACGAAGCCAGCGACGGCATGCTGCTGCTCGCTGAAAGCGGCCAGATCATGGACATCAACCGAACCTGGCACGAGAAGCTGGGTTACAGGAAGGATGAAATGACTGGCAGGAGCATCTCCGAATTCGATTCGCCGGAATACGCTGGAAGGGTGTCTGAACGCGTTACCCAAGTCAAAAGAAACGGCCACGCCATCTTCGAATCGGCCCATGCGCACAAGAACGGCACCATCATCCCGGTCGAGGTCAATGCCAGGATCATCGAAATCGGGGAAGATGTGCGCATCCTCAGCGTTGTTCGCGATATTACCGACAGGAAACGCATGGAAGGCCAGCTTGCCACAAGGGAAGCGCGCTACAGGGGCGTTATCGAAACCTCGGCCGAGGGATTCTGGGTGGTCGACATGAACGGACAGCTCCTGGAAGCCAACGACACCTATGCGAAGATTTCAGGATACAGCCATGAAGAGCTGCTTGCCATGCGCATTCCAGACCTGGAGGCGAAGGAAAGCCCCGAAGACACTGCGGTGCACATGGAAACCGTGATGAAAAACGGTTACGATCGCTTCGAATCCTTGCACAGAAAAAAGGACGGCACGGTCTGGCCGGTCGAAGTCGTCGCCAGCTTCTGGCCGATGGAAGGGGGGCGCTTCTTCGTCTTCTGCAGGGACATCACCGAGCACAAGCGCCAGGACGAGGAAAAGAAGCTGGCGATGACTGTGTTCCAGAATATCAACGAAGCCCTGACAGTGACCGACGCCCAGCACCGCATCATCGCAGTCAACCCCGCTTTCATCAGGCTCACCGGCTACACGGCAGAGGAAGTGCTCGGCAGGAACCCGAACATCCTGAGCTCCGGCCGCCACGACAGCGAATTCTACAGGGAAATGTGGCAATCTCTTTCCGACACGGGCGAATGGCAAGGCGAGATATGGGACAGGCGCAAGGACGGCGAACTGATCGCAGAATGGATGACCATCAGCACCATATACGACGAAGAAGGCCAGGTGCGCCAGCGCGTTGCGCTTTTTTCAGACATCACCAAGAAAAAGCAATCCGAGGAAATGATCTGGCGGCAGGCCAATTTCGACCCCCTCACGGAGCTGCCCAACCGCAACATGTTCCGTGAGCAGCTTGAGCGTGAAATCAAGAAAGCCCAAAGAAACAATACTGCGCTTGGATTGTTCTTCATCGATCTCGACCGCTTCAAGGAGGTCAACGACACGCTTGGCCACCATGTCGGCGACGAGCTGCTCGTCGAGGCGGCCCGCCGCATCATTTCCTGCGTGAGGGAATCGGATACCGTGGCGCGCCTGGGCGGCGACGAATTCACCGTGATTCTCGAAGGATTGACCGACGAGACGAGAATCGAGCGCGTGGCCCAGGAAATCATTCATAAGATAGCAAATCCCTTCCATCTCGAAGGAGAAACCGCCTACATTTCCGCCAGCATCGGCATCACCTTCTATCCGAACGACGCATCGGATGCGCACAGCATGATCAAGAATGCAGATCAGGCCATGTATGTCGCAAAAAACAAGGGACGCAACCGCTTCAGCTATTTCACGCCCGCACTCCAGGAAGAAGCGCTCAAGCGTCTCAGGATGGCCAGCGACATGCGCATTGCACTCGTCGAAGGTCAGTTCAGGATCCATTACCAGCCCATCGTCGATCTTGCCTCGGGCCTCGCCTACAAGGCGGAAGCCCTGCTGCGCTGGGAGCATCCCGAGCGCGGCATGATCAGCCCGTTGGATTTCATTCCGCTCGCCGAAGAAACAGGCATGATCGTCGAAATAGGCAACTGGGTATTCCGCGAAGCGGCGAATCTTGCCAAGCGTCTCGATTCCCTGGATTTCCAGATCAGCATCAATGCATCTCCGGCCCAGTTCCACAGCGTCGCCGACCATTTCGGTTCCTGGACGGATTACCTGAAAGCGATCGATCTGGAAGGAAATCGCATCGCCATCGAAATCACCGAAGGGCTGCTCCTCGATACCGAAAGCAGCACGATGGAACGCCTGCTTGCAATGCGTCAAGCCGGGCTGCAGATCTCCCTCGACGACTTCGGGACGGGCTATTCATCCCTCTCCTACCTCAAGCGCTACAGCATCGATTACATCAAGATCGACCAGTCCTTCGTCCGGGACATGACATCGGATCCGAACGATGCGACGCTCTGCGAAGCGATCGTTGTCATGGCGCACAAGCTCAGAATGAAGGTCGTCGCAGAAGGCGTGGAGACGCCCGATCAGCTTGATCTGCTGGATGCCATGGGATGCGATTACGCGCAAGGCTATCTTTTCTCTAAACCCGTCCCGGCAGAGGACCTCGAGAAGCTCGTGCTTTCCGGAAAGCGCTGGAAATGATCACCCTTACGACGGAAAGGCTGGTGCTGAGACCGCTGCAGAAGGACGATCTGGAGACTTTCCTTGCGATCTTTTCGAATCCCGAAGTGACGCGATATTACGAAGTCGAAACCATGACCGAGCCGGCGCAGGCCGAAAAGCTGCTCGATCAATTCATCGCCATCGGCCGGCTCGGCATCGTGCCGAAAGGAAGCGAAAAAATCATCGGAAGCTGCGGGATTTTCTCGATCAACCAGGAGCACTATTCTGCTTCGCTGGGATACGACCTCGCCCATGAATACTGGGGACGCGGCATCATGACCGAAGCCTTGATAGCGCTGCTCGGATACGGCTTTCTCTCGATGGGACTCAACCGGATCAACGCCCTCACCTATCCGGACAATGCTGCATCGATCAGGGTGCTTACGAAGCTCGGCTTCAGAACGGAAGGCGTCATGCGCGAATTCGGCTTCTGGAAGGGATGCTTCCGCGACATGTCGCTGCATGCCCTGTTGCGGCGCGATTGGCGCTACTAGAGCAGCTCGGTGTCCTCGTGTGAATAAGACGGCGACGATGCGCAGAGAATCTTGAGTTCGACCTTTCCGGTATTTCTGATCTTGTGGGGATTCCCCGGAAAAATGCAGACGGTGTCGCCCTCTGCAACGAGGAAAACCGATTGCCCCAGCGTCATCTCCCCTTCTCCCTGGGTGACATGGTAGAGCTCCTCGCTCTTCAGATGCCTGTGCAGCAGCGTTTCCATGCCGACTGAAACGCTTGCCTCCGCCAGGCTCTGATTCAGGTTTCCATGGCTTTGCGGGTGCATCAGTTCCCGGATCAGCGAGCCGTCACGGGTGACGTAGGCGGGGATGTCAGCGTAGCTGTTTTTCATGAAATTTCTTCAATATCGTCATCACTTCCTCGTCTTCCACCTGAGGGAAGCTGCCGTAGAATTGCCCGACCGCCTGGAAATATTCCGGAGTTTCGAGGCAAACGGTTTCATCCGCAAGCTTTTTCACTTTTTCCAGCGTGTCAGGCGGCGAGACAGGCACAGCGCAGACCAGGACAGCGGGATGCTTCGAGCGCAGCGCATGCAGCGCAGAAATCATGGTCGAGCCGGTGGCGAGTCCATCGTCGACGACGATGGCGATGCGCCCCTCCGGGTCCACAGGCGGAGTGTATTTCGCGCGCCTTTGCGCAAGAATCTCGAGCTGAATCTGCTTTTCCCGCTCGATGTATTCAGGGCCCGCCCCTTCCCTTGCCGCATAGTCGGCGACATAACTCCAGCCCGTCTCGTCCACGGATCCCACTGCGAATTCCGGGCTGTAAGGGGATCTCAGCTTTCTGACCAGAACGACGTCGAGCTCCCCTTGAAGCTCTTCAGCGATGATTTGTCCCATGGGAACGGCGCCTCTGGGTATGGCGAGCACGAGGGGGTGCTTTCCCTTGTATTTCACCAGCGCTTTTGCGAGCTTTCTTGCCGCATCGGATCTGTCTGAGAACATAGGCCCTCCTTTCCTACAGCATAGCTCAGGAAAGGATTCCCGGCAGCTCCTTGGCCAGTGCGTTCTTTTCGGACACGGCCTTGCCGCAAAGCGCAAAGCCGAGCATTTTCCCGTCATCCCCGACAAACACGGACTTCACGCCGTCCTGACCGGATTCGGACTGCCATTGCCCCTTTGCCCCCGGTTTCGGGGGAGAAACCACGAGCGGGCATGAAGGCGTTTTGACGACCACGGGCATGGCGGGATAGACAAGCTTCTCCCGCTTCCCGAGAAGATTCGCCGCGAGAATCTTGGAAGCATGCATGATGGGCATCACGAAAGGCAGCACCGTCCCTTCCACTTCCATGCAGTCGCCGATCGCATAAACCTCTTTCGCGCTCGTCTCGAGATGACGGTCGACGCGGATGCCACGACCCACTTCGATTCCCGCATCGATGGCGAGCTTCGTCCTGGGCTTCAGTCCGACTGCGGAAAGAACGATTTCGGCTTCAATGACCGACCCGTCTTCGAGATGGATATTCCCCTTTTCGATCTTCGAGATTTTCGCATTGAAATGCCAGTTCACTTTCAATGAACGCTCGATCCAGTGCCCGCATTCGGGCGGAACGAGGCGTCCCAGGGGACGGTCCGCGATATCGAACACATCGACGACAAATCCCGCTCTGCTCAGATCATCGGCGAACTCGCAGCCGACCAGACCCGCCCCGAGAATGGCCACCTTGTTCTTCCCATCGAGCGCCTGCCTGAATTTCGCATAATCGGCAAGATCGTTGATTGAAAAGGCGCCTTCATGAAGCATGATCGGGTCGGCCCCCAGGGCCAAGACCAGCTTCGAATAGCCGATTCTCCTCCCTCGGACAGAAATCTCGCGATCCTCCGGAAAAATCGCATCCACCTCGGCATAGGGCAGAATCTGGGCGCCAAGTTCCTCCCCCATCTTCACCGATCCCTTGAGAACGAGGGCATCCGGCGTCTTTTGCGATGCGAACGCATTCGAAAGCATGGGCTTGGAATAGTAATTTCCGGAATCCGATGCGACGATGAGGAGGGGAACGGTCTCGTCAAGGCGCCTGACCTCCTTGGCGCACTGGTAGCCGGCGAGACCCGCCCCCACGATCACGATGGGTTCCATGGTTCAGATTTCGGCCATTTCGAAATCAGATTTCGCCACGCCGCAGTCCGGACAATTCCAGCCCTCCGGAATGTCGTCCCAACGCGTCCCGGGGCTGATCCCCTCTTCGGGCATTCCCATCGCCTCGTCGTAAACGAAGCCGCATACCACGCATTGCCATTTCTTCATGATGCTCTCCCGGTTGAAATCTTGTCGAGCGTCGCCCGATAATGGGCAGCGTGACGCTCCTCGACCTTCGCCAAGGCGGAAAAGCGTTTTTCCGCCATCTTCAGCGTCGAACTGAATCGCTGCGCATGATCCTTCGATTCGGCGATCTGCTCGTCGATCTCGGACACTGCGTCCAGCCTTCCTTCTTCCTCGGCGATCCGCCTGAACGAAGGATACATCTCGGTGTACTCGTAGGTTTCTCCCTCTATCGCCATTTCCAGGCAGGCTGCCGGGGACAATTGAGGATAGAGCAGATCGAGGTGGCCGAAGGCATGGCGTATTTCCTGCGCTGCGGTTCCCTCGAACACTTTCGCTGTCTCGGCATCACCCGAACGTCGGCACTGCATGGCGAAATAGAGGTATTTGATGTGGGCCATCGATTCGCCGGCGAAGGCGGATTCGACGTTCCTCAGGGTAGGCGATGGTTTCATTTCCTGTTCTCCTTTGCATGGTCAAGAGCATATGCTCAAGTACCATGTTACGGATGGAGAAACCGCCCGTCCAATTGATTGTTTCCCTGCTTTTGATAGCTCTTTGCTATGAATCTTTGATAGCGCCTTCAAGCCATGTCACGCCCGGAAGGTTGCAGTCCAGGATGCCCTGCCTGATCATGTCCACGGCCTGCGGTCTGTAGAAACTCTTTCGCCATGCGAGCAGGACACGGCGCGTAGGCACAGGGGACGCGAACGGTCTGATTTCGATCAGCGGGCTCTTCGATTCTTCGGCATCCGCCGCGGTAGACGGCAGCACGGTGATCCCCGATCCGGAGGCGACCATATAGCGTATCGTCTCCAGGGAACTGCCTTCCACGGTCTTCTGCAGACCCGAAGTCGTGGCGATGGTCTTGCTGAGCGCGGGGCTCGCCTGCAGGACCTGATCCCTGAAACAGTTTCCTGCGGCGAGCAGGAAAAGATTGTCCTGGGCGAGTTGCGATGCAGAGATGGACGGCTTCGAAACCCATTTGTGGTTCGCCGGCAGCGCGACCCTGAAAGGCTCCGCGTAAAGCTCCTGGGTCAGGATGCCTGGTTCTGAAAAGGGAGCGGAAATGACTGCAATGTCCAGTTCTCCGCGCTTCAAAAGATCGGAAAGACGGCTTGTGAAATTCTCCTGGATCAGAAGCGGCATGAGCGGCGCGCGCTCGTGCAGAATCGGGATCAGCTTCGGAAAAAGATACGGGGCGATGGTGTAGATCGCGCCTATCCTGAGCGAGCCGTTCAGCTGGTCCTTGCCCTTGTGCGCCATCTGCCTGATCGCAGTCGTTTCCTCCAGCACGCGCTTTGCCTGAACGACGATCATCTCCCCGATCGGCGTCACGGAAACATCGCTCATGCCGCGTTCGAACAGCGTGACGCCGAGTTCGTCTTCGAGCTTCCTGACCGCAACGCTCAGCGTCGGCTGGCTGACAAAACAGGCCTTGGCCGCCCGGCCGAAATGCCTCTCCCTGGCCAGGGCCACGATGTACTTGAACTCGGTGAGTGTCATGGAAATTTTCGGCTGTCGATAGAGATAATCAATATAGCCAAAAGCGCATATTTTGACAAGCGCGAAAATTGGCGGTTAATGTCCGAACAGACCTTTGAGGAGGTCGTTCCGCTTCTGCTCGATCTTCGATTTCAGGACATTGGATGCCATGGCGCCCATATCGAGCGAATAATGCAGCGCATCGAACGGACCCGAGATGCGCACTGGGAAGGTCAGCCCCTTGAGGGATGAAAGCTCCGCCCCGCCCTGTCCTTCGAGCGTCCCGACGACCGATACCTTCGCGACATAATTCATGGCGCTCCTGCCGATATCGATATCGCCTGCCCCGCCCACGCGCAGCAGGGGAGATTTGCCGGAAAGGTCGCTGTTGTGGGCGATGCCGTTCCTGATGTCGAAGGTGGCCGAAAGCTCCGAGAAATCGGTTTTCTCTGACACATTTGCAGACCCCGCCTTCGCTTTCAAGCCTCTCAGCATGGCGGCAATGTCGAATCCCTTCACCGCGCCGTCGGCAAGACGCACCGCAGCCTTGCCATTCAGCGTTTTCTTCAGCACGCCGACATCATTCCCTGTCGCAGCCAAGTCGACGGAAACATTGCCCCTGCCTTCGACAATGTCCTTGTTCGCAAGATCCTTGATGAGCGGAGCGATACTGATCCCGGAAAGCGTTTCCTTGACCGAAAATCTCGGGAAGGATATCGCCTGGATGCCGATTTTTCCTGACGCTTTCCCCTGGTAAAGGTCGGCTTTGAGAGGATCGAGATCGAGTCTCCCGTCGGCAGCCTTCGCCGAAACGCCCAAATTGGAAATCGTGAGACCATGTACCTTCAGCGCACCGACAGCAAGCTTGCCCTCCCCATTCAATTTCTTCAAAAAGGAAAGATCGAACGGCTTGGCCGGCCCCTTCTCTTTAGACACATACCTGTCCGCATCAAGCTTGTCGACACTGACATCGAAACGGTAGAAGGGGGAAGAAAAGCCTTGCATAGTGAGCTTCGCATCGACATGGCTTGCGTCGAAACTCGAAGAAAGATCGGCCGATGCGGTTTCCTCTTTCGTATCGACATCGGCAGATCCCTTGACGGCTGCCGCAAGCTTTCCGCTCTTGTAACTCAAATCGATATTGTCGAACTTGTATTTTTCCTGCTCCATGAGAAGGCCGCTCGAGAAATCGAGATGCGATTTCTCTCCGCCCCGATCGATGTCCATCTTGAGGGCAATGCCGGTATGCACCCCTGATTTCAGCCTGCCCGTTTTGAGAGCGATATTGTCCAGCGTGAGCTTGCTCCCCGATTTCTGGTCTTCGTATGAAATCGCGCCGTTCTTCACTTCGATTCCGCCGATGTCGAATTCTGTTTTTCCCTTTCCGCCGCCGGAAAGATCATCGTAATTCGTCGTGCCGTCCTTGTGACGGACCAGTCCGATGCGCAACCCGTCGATGTCTATCTTGTCGATCTGCAATGCACCGTGGAGCAGGGGAAGCCATGCGACATCGAGGACGGCATTGTTGACGGACGCGAACTCTCCCTGTCCACCTGATCCGCTCATGGAAGCCTTGCCGAGATCTAGCGCCAGCCTCGGGAAAAACTCGAGGCCGATGTTTCCTTCCAGATTCAGGGAGCGGTGCGTCTCCTGCCTGACGAAATCGACGATATGCGGCTTGTATTCGTTCGGATTGACCGTGATGGCGACATAGGCGACAAGCGCAACGAAAATGGCCAGCAGCGCAGCAATAGAGAGCGCGGCATATTTGAGAATTTTTTTCATTTCCCCGCCCCTTGTCTGCCTATAATGATTTTATTTTATGCCATGTCCATGAAAATGACCGATCGACAACTCCAGTCATTTCTCGGCAGCGCAGAGAAATGCATGTCCGTGATCGATGCCGTAGCTGACGGCATCCTGCTGTTCGACCATTCGGGCATGTTTATCGGATGCAATCCCAGCGCTGAACGCATCCTCGGCTTGCCCTGCGATCTGATGCGCGGCAAGAAGCTGAACGAAATGGGCTGGCATTTTTTCAGGGAAAATGGATCGCGCCTCCCCGAGAAAAACCTCCCTCCATCCGTCACCCTGCGCACCGGAGAACCATGCAAGGACGTGATCATGGGGATTTCCAGGCAAGCGGGGAACATCACCTGGATTAAAGTCAGTTCGGAAGTCCTTGCGAGCGAATTACAGCCCTTCGCCGTCATGTTCTCCTTTTCCGACATCAGCGAGCACAAACGGCAGCAGGAAGCGCTCCAGCAATCCTACAGCGCATTGCGCGAACTCTCCTTCAGGCTGCAGCATGCGCGTGAAGTGGAAAGGGCGAGCATTGCCAGGGAAATCCACGACGAACTCGGCTCGACGCTCACCTCGATCAAATTCGATCTCAGCTGGTCTGCAGAAAAATCGGGAAACCGGGCACAGTTCGAAGACATCTTCAAAGGTCTGGATTCGGCCATCCAGAGCGTCAAGCGGATCTGCACGTCTTTGAGGCCAGCCGTCCTGGACGATCTGGGATTGCTCGCCGCGCTCGAATGGCAGCTCGGGCAATTCGGAAAAAAATCCGGAATCCGCTGCAAGATCGAGACGAAAGGCAATGAGCCTGCCGTGCCCCAGGATGTCGCGACCGGCATTTTCCGCATCTTCCAGGAAACGCTCACGAACATCGCACGTCATGCGGAAGCGGCGAACGTGAAAGTGGAATTCAAGGCCAACGAACGGGACATCGTGCTGACGGTCAGCGACGACGGCAAGGGAATCGACCCGAAAAAATCCGCAGCATCCAAGTCCCTCGGCATCCTCGGCATGATCGAGCGCGCCCAGGCCCTGGGCGGCGCCCTTTCGGTGCAGGCGGCAAAACCGAGAGGAACGCGCGTGACGCTTTCCATCCCGCTTGAAAGAAGGACGTCCGCCAGAACTAACGCCGCCAGTATCCCCTGAATTTTTCCATCACTTCATCCATTTCCGCTTCAGTCAGGAGACGCGGCTCGCCGATCTGCTTGGCTCTCCAGTACTGCTCGCAGAGAGATTCCACCTCCACGGCAAGCCCCAATGCTTCAGGCAGATCCCGTCCGCAGGCGATCATGCCATGGTTGCCGAGCAGGCAGGCGCGCCTGTCTTCCAGAGCGCACAAGGCATGATCGGAAAGCGCCTGCGTGCCGAACAGCGCATAGGGTGCGCAGCGTATGGTATGGCCGCCTGCTGCGGCGATCATGTAGTGGAAAGGCGGTATTTCCATCCCCAGGCAGGCAAGCGTCGTGGCGAATGGCGAATGGACATGAACGACCGCGCCGAATTCAGGCCTGCCCTTCAGGATATCCTTGTGAAAGCGCCATTCGCTGGATGGCCGCTCTCCCGATAAGACATGGCCCTCGAAATCCATGAACACCATGTCTTCAGGCTTCATCGCCTCAGGCGGCATGGCTGAAGGGGTGACGAGAAAACCGCCTTCGCACCTCGCGGAAAGATTGCCCGAAGATCCCCTGTTGAGTCCAAGTTCGACAAGGCTCATGGAGGACCTGGCCATGTCACACCTCAGCGCTTGCACGGATAGGTCTCCTCGATCGCCTTCTTCACCAAGAGGCTTGCAGGCCTGTCGAGTTCCTTGGCATGGGATTTCAGGTATTTTCCGACGATCTCCTCCGCACGGGAGGCTGCAAGCTTGTCCGGAATGCACAGCGCCATGCTCTCGACCGCGCCCTGCACGTAGCCGATGTAAAAGCCCGCATCGATCGCATCCGAGCCGAGATTCCCGGTATCCCCGATCATCCTTTGCCTGGCATCAAATCTTTCGAGCAGCGTCTTCCCGTCGAGATAGCCGCCGGCGCAAGCGGCAGCGGCATAAAATAGCAAAAGCAAACCCAGCCCTATTTTCGGCATGTCATCTCCGATTTGAAAAATATTTTCCGTGGTCTATATTGAATCATTCGGCGCCCGCCTTTCCCCTTGGCGGGTTTTTTTTGCTCAGAGTTCGAAACTGCTGCCCAAGGCGGGCATCACGGTCTTGCCTTTCAGGAGGGAAGCAAAACGGCTCATGCATTCTTCCTCTCCATGGACCAGGAAAGTGGCCTTCACCCCCCCTATGCCGTCGTGCCAGGAGAGCAGTTCGGCCTGATCGGCATGGGCCGAGAAGCCGTTGATGGTTCTGATGCGGGCGCGAACCGGCACTTCCCTGCCGTAGATGTGCACTTCGTCCGCGCCGTCGATGATTTTCCTGGCCAGCGTTCCGGTTGCCGCATAGCCCACGAAGACGACCGCGCAGTTTTCCTTCCACAGATTGTTCTGGAGGTGATGCCTGATTCTCCCCCCTGTGCACATGCCTGCCCCGGCCATGATCACTGCCCCGCCGTTGATCCCGTTGATGGCAATCGATTCCGCCGTCTCGCGCGTGAAATGCAGGCCCTGGAGATGGAAGGGATCGCGCCCCTTGCGGAACATCGCCGCCGTCCTCTCCTCGTAGCATTCGGGATGCTTCTCGAAAATCTGGGTTGCCGAAATGGCCATCGGCGAATCCAGGTAAACCTGGGTGGTTCTGGAAAGCCTGCCCTTATCCACGCCGTCCCTCAGGAAATACAGAAGCTCCTGCGCGCGCTCCAGGGCGAATGTCGGGATGACCACGTTCCCGCCCCGCCTGAAGGTATCCTCGACGACTTCATAGAGCTCCTCGACGGACGGCTCGAACGGCTTGTGCAGGCGGTCTCCATAGGTGGTTTCCATGACGACGTAGTCGGCCGCATCAGGGGTTGCCGGGCTTCTCAATATGGGCCTTCCCGTATTGCCGATGTCTCCCGAAAAAAGGACGGACCGCTTTTCCCCCTTTTCCTGCATCTCGAGCAGGATGCTGGCCGACCCCAGGATATGGCCCGCATCGAAAAAGGTCGCGCGCAGGTTCGGCGCAATATCCACAGGCCTGCCGTAGCTTGCAATGCGTCCGAAAAAATCCAGCACGTAAAAGGCGTCCAGGATGGTGTAAAGCGGTGTCGAATGATTGCGATGGTGGCGGACCTCTTCTTCCTGAAGATGGGCCGAATCGATCATGACGAGACGCGCAAGTTCCCTTGTTGCAGCAGTCGTCACGATCTCCCCCCTGAAACCCCGCTTCACGAGCAGCGGCAGCCTGCCGCAATGGTCGAGATGGGCATGGGTGAGCAGAACGTAATCGATTTCCGCAGGCTCGAAGCCGAAAGGCTCCGCATTCTCTTCCTCGAGTTCCCTGCCTCCCTGGTAGAGGCCGCAGTCTATCAGGATTTTTTTCCCGCAGCATTCCACCATGTGGCAGGATCCGGTGACGCCGCGGTCCGCGCCGTGAAAGGAAATTCTCATGAAGCCTCCCGTTCTTTTTAGGCGATGATAACAGGGTTCAGGGCTTCATTCACCCTCACCTTTTCGCCTTTCAGGACAGAAGACCGAACATCTCAGCGCTGGGCAGCGTCCTTTTCTTCAGGCTTTCTGCCTTCGATCTCGGCGGAAATCAATTCCGCGATCGATTCTCCCCCAGTGCCTTTTTTCACTGCATCCATGATGAGCCTGAACCAGTCTTCGCTCCTGTCGTCTATGACTTGCCCCATGAAGCCTTCCGCATCGATATGAAAAGGCTTGCATTATAGGCATGCCGAAAGAAAATATCTATAGGATATCATGACAGTATGGTTACAGTGCAAGCGCGACCGGAAGCGCTTTCCAGTCAGTGGTATAGGCAGGCGTTCTGTTTCCCTTCTTCGTCGACCATGACCGGTCTGCCGAAATGCCGGAAATCCCGGGGCCGACCTTGTTCCGCCCATGGCGGAGATTGATTTCATCCAGCGTTTTCATCAGCCTTGACCGCTTCGAGGCCTCTTCCCTGTCGGCGAAGAGATCCGCTGTCTGTCGGCGCTTGTCCGACAGCTCGATCAACACGATGCCCGCCTTGGCGTAGGCATATCCGGGGCGATATATCCGCCGCAATCCGGACAACGCGGCTTTGATCAGGAGGAGGGTATCGTCCGTGGAGTCCATCAAAGGTACTGTCGATCCCATGGCATAGGCATCAAGCGAGAACGGGCTTGTCCTGATATAAACCTGGACGGCGCCGCATACCGATCCCTGGGCTCTCAGCTTTTGCGCTGCGATCGAGACATGGAGAGAGGCCGCTTCCTCAAGCTCCTCGCAGGCGAAAACGCCCCTTCCGAATGAGCGGCTCGACATGATGCCATGCTGGTTCGGGGAGACTATCTCGAGGTCGCGGCAGGCATTCCCATTCAATTCCGAAACCATTCGACCGAGGTTGATGCCGAAAAGCGCCTTCATCCTGGCCTGGTCTGCAGATTTGAGCTCGAACACCGATCCGATGCCGATCGAATCCAGCCCTTCTTTCAGTTTTTTTCCAACCCCCCACACTTCTCCGACGTCGATTTCGGAAAACAGCCTGTCGAGTCTTGCCTCTTCCATGGAAGTGAAATCGCACACCCCTTGCCATTCGCTCCGCTTCTTCGCGACATGGTTGGCGAGCTTGGCGAGCGTCTTGGTGGAACCGATCCCGACGCAGACCGGAAGTCCTATCCATTGCTTCACCCTTTTCCTGATCTGCTGCGCATATCCTGAAAGATCGAAGGAAAAACCGGAAAAATCGAGGAAACATTCGTCTATCGAATAGGTTTCGATATTCGGAGAAAAGGTCGAGAGGATGGACATGAACCGGTTCGACATGTCCGCGTAGAGCGCAAAATTGCTTGAAAGCGGAACGACGCCTTGTGCGATGCCCTTCGCCTTGAACCAGGGTATTCCCATGGGGATGCCGAGCGCCTTCGCCTCGTTCGATCTCGCCACCACGCAGCCGTCGTTGCTGGAAAGCACCACCACCGGCCTTCCCTCCAGGTTGGGCGCAAAGACCCTTTCGCAGCTGACGAAGCAGTTGTTGACGTCCACCAGCGCGATCTTCATAGCTTGTGCAACACGCGCGTGACAACGCCCCAGACGACGAGCTCTTCCCCTTCAATGAATTCGATGTCGGGATATTCGGGATTTTCGGCGACAAGCCTGACGGTCTTGCCTGATTTCCTTAATCGCTTCACCGTGAGCTCCCCGTCGACCACGGCCACGACGACATGCCCGTCATTCGGCTCGATCGCGCGGTCGACGATGATTTCGTCCCCGTCATGGATGCCCGCCCCGACCATAGACCATCCGGAAACCCTCAGGATGAAGGAGGCCTCCCGGTGCAGGATCAAATGCTCGTTGAGGTCCACCCTGTCTTCGACATGATCTTCCGCGGGGCTCGGAAACCCCGCAGGAATGCAGTGGGACATGACCGGGATCGTCCTGCTCGGGACATCGAGCGAAGCCTGTCTGCAATCTGAAAGGTAGACGAGAATTTTTTCGACCTGGCTCAATGGAACCCTGATCGGCTTGGTGGGTTCGCTGTATGTCCCGGAACCCGGCTTCCTGCCCGCCCCCGTCCGATGGCCGCCTCGCCCTGATTTGATCGCTTCCTTCATTTTTTGATTATTGCACA
>JAJZRS010000039.1 GCA_021802545.1 Pseudomonadota bacterium | reverse complement strand
ATGGTGGAGACGAGGAGGATCGAACTCCCGACCTTCGCATTGCGAACGCGACGCTCTCCCAGCTGAGCTACGTCCCCATGTCGGTTATTCTAAACGTTTTTTTCCGTTTTGGAAGAGCGCTTGTAGGCCCAGACCATCATGCCGATCCCGATCAATATCATGGGAAGCGAAAGCCATTGGCCCATCGATAGCCCCAGGGCGAGAAGACCCAGGAAGCTGTCGGGTTCGCGGGTGAATTCGACGAGGAACCTGAAGCTGCCGTAGCCGATCAGGAAAAGCCCTGAAACAGCACCCATGGGCCTAGGCTTCTTCGAGAAGAACCACAATATGAGAAACAGCGTCACGCCTTCGAGAGCGAATTCGTACAATTCGGAAGGGTGCCTCGGCTGCATGTCCATCTTGGGAAAGATCATCGCCCAGGGCACGTCTGTCGGCCTGCCCCACAATTCGCCGTTGATGAAGTTGCCTATCCTGCCCGCGCCGAGTCCCAGCGGCACCAGGGGGGCGACGAAATCGGTGACGGAAAGCCATTTCTTCCCGGTCTTTTTCGAGAATAGCCAGACGGCGAAGATCACCCCGAGCATCCCGCCGTGGAAGGACATCCCCCCTTCCCAGACGTAGAAGATGTGCAGCGGCTCCCTCAGATAGTCCGAGAACTTGTAGAAGAATACGTAGCCCAGCCTTCCCCCCAATACCACACCGAGCGCCCCGTAGAAGAGCAGGTCGTCGAGCTCCTTGATCGTCCAGTCGGGCCGGTCAGCTATCCTTTTCCTGCCCATGAACAGGAAGAGGGTGAAGCCGACGAGGTACATGATCCCGTACCATCTGATCGAAAGCGGCCCCAGGTGGATCGCGACGGGGTCGAAATCGGGATGGATCAGCATTGAGCGGGCCTCGGTTTGGGTTAAAATGGAGGATTATATCCTTATTCAGAGGTTTTTCATGCCGGCATACCGATCGAGGACGACCACCCAGGGCAGGAACATGGCGGGGGCCAGAGCGCTCTGGCGCGCGACAGGAATGAAGGATTCCGATTTCGAGAAGCCCATCATCGCCGTGGCCAATTCCTTCACCCAGTTCGTCCCCGGACATGTCCACCTCAAGGACCTCGGCCAGCTGGTCTGCAGGGAAATCGAAAAGGCGGGCGGAGTCGCCAAGGAATTCAACACGATAGCCATCGACGACGGCATCGCCATGGGGCACGGCGGCATGCTCTACAGTCTTCCTTCCAGAGAACTGATCGCGGACTCCGTCGAATACATGGTGAACGCGCACTGCGCGGACGCGCTCGTGTGCATCTCGAACTGCGACAAGATCACGCCCGGCATGCTGATGGCGGCATTGAGACTCAACATCCCCGTCGTTTTCGTCTCTGGCGGGCCGATGGAAGCGGGAAAGGCCGTGATCCGCGGCAAGAAGCTCAACCTCGACCTGGTGGACGCCATGGTCGCAGCTGCGGATTCCCACGTCACGGACGACGAAACGGTCCAGTACGAGCGCTCGGCCTGCCCCACATGCGGCTCATGCTCGGGCATGTTCACTGCGAACTCCATGAACTGCCTCACGGAGGCCCTCGGCCTCTCCCTTCCGGGCAACGGCTCCCTGGTCGCGACCCATTTGATGCGGCGCGAGCTCTTCCTCGAGGCGGGAAGGCTGATCGTCGAGATCACGAGGCGCCATTACGAGAATGACGACGCATCCGTGCTGCCCCGATCGATCGCGAATTTCGAGGCATTCGAGAACGCGATCGCGCTCGACATCGCCATGGGCGGATCGACCAACACCGTCCTGCACCTGCTCGCGGCTGCCGAGGAAGCAGGGGTGAATTTCACCATGAAGGACATCGACAGGATGTCGAGGAAAATCCCCAACCTGTGCAAGGTCGCCCCAGCGGTGCAGACCTACCACATGGAAGACGTGCACAGGGCGGGAGGGGTGATCGGCATCCTCGGGGAGCTCGACCGCGCAGGGCTGATCCACAGGAATGCAAGGAACGTGCACAGCGAAACGCTCGGGGATGCATTGGACAAATGGGACGTCATGAGGACGGAAGCATCCCATGAATTCTACGCCGCATCCCCGGGAGGAATCCCGACGACCGAGGCCTTCAGCCAGGACACTTCCTACGATGCGCTGGATGTCGACAGGAGGGCGGGCTGCATCAGGGATCTGGACCATGCATACAGCAAGGATGGCGGGCTTGCCGTGCTGCACGGCAACATCGCCCTGGACGGGTGCATCGTCAAGACGGCCGGGGTCGACGAATCCATCCTGAATTTCGAGGGGCGCGCGCGCGTCTTCGAGAGCCAGGATGCTGCGGTCGAAGCCATCCTCGCAGACAAGATAGTCGCCGGGGACGTCGTCGTGATCCGGTACGAGGGACCCAGAGGGGGACCCGGCATGCAGGAGATGCTCTATCCGACGAGCTACCTGAAATCGAAGGGGCTGGGAAAGTCCTGCGCCCTGCTCACAGACGGCAGGTTCTCGGGAGGCACTTCTGGACTTTCCATCGGCCATGTCTCGCCGGAAGCTGCCGAAGGCGGCGCGATCGGCCTCGTCATGGAAGGGGATATCATCAGGATAGACATTCCAGGCAGGACCATCGATCTCGCAGTATCTGAAGAGGAAATGGAAAGCCGCAGAAAGAACATGATTGCCAAGGGGCAGAAGGCCTGGAAGCCCGAAAACAGGGAGCGCCATGTCTCCCCCGCATTGCGCGCCTATGCGGCCATGACGACAAGCGCATCGCGCGGAGCGGTCAGGGATGTCACGCAGATAGAATAATTCTCATTAATTCATGTCAACGGAATAACCTGTAATTGCGTTAATCGATTGACACTCGTTGTCACATTGTCATACGATTTGGATTCCAACAAACATTTTTAAAGAAGGAGGATATACAGTGGGCAAAACAATGAAGCTTCTCATCGCTGCTGCTGGATTGATGGCCATCTCTTCGACCGCAAACGCCTTCAGCACCGGACCTTGCAAGGCTTGCCATGCACTCGACCACGACGTCGTCGGACCCGCTTGGGACCGCGTTGCCAAGGCATATGGCAGCGAGGAAGCCCTGGCCAAGGTTTTCAAGGGCGGATTCAAGGTTGAGGATCGCAAGATCGCATCAAGCGAGCCCAAGTTCAAGGCTCAGGCAGCCACCATGACCGGCATGTTCAACAACTACATCAAAGGCCACGAAGACGACGCAGCCAAGGCGCTTTTCGCCGCCGTCAAGTCGGGCAAGATGTAATCAACGCTTATGCGTGAGAAAAGGCGGCCTTCGGCCGCCTTTTTCTTTAAGCCCATGAAAAAATTCATCCTATTCATTGCAATCCTGGTTTCCGGATGCAGCGCGAGCGGCGCAGCCGGCCCGTCGAAACAGGATTCTCCTGCGGTCAGGGCGGGCCTCCTGCTCGCCGAAAAAAGCCAGTGCATGAGCTGCCACAAGCTCGAAACAAAGGTGATCGGCCCGGCTTGGAACGATGTCTCCGCGCGCTACAACGAAGAGATACGCTCAGGAAAAGCAAGCGAGAATGACGTCGAGGCTCAGCTCGAGAAGAAGATCGCCATGGGCGGAAAGGGGAACTGGATATCGGTGACCGGCGGGATGTCCATGCCGCCCAATTATCCCAAGGTTTCCAGGGAAAACATCAGGAAGCTCGCCCTGTTCATCCTTTCCCTCAGGAAATGAGCCAAATTGACAAATTCGGACTCACTCCCCGATAATTCATTTGGGTAACGAAAAATACGTCCGATGAAACGCCAATTCCTCGTCGCCATCCTTGCAGTCCTGATGACAGGCTGCGCAAAACACGAAGCCTCCGGACCCGTCGTCAAGATCGGATCGGTCGCCCCCCTGACCGGCCCGCAGTCCCATCTCGGCAAGGACAACGACAACGGCGTGAGGCTGGCTGCAGAAGAGATGAATGCGGAAGGATTGACGATAGGCGGAAAGAATTACACTGTCGAGGTCGAGTCCGAGGACGACCAGGCCGACCCGAGAACAGCCACCATCGTCGCGCAAAAGCTCGTCGACGAAGGGGTGAAGGGCGTGATCGGCCACTTCAACTCGGGCACGTCGATCCCCGCATCCAAGATCTACAGCGACGCCGGAATACCCCAGATCTCGCCTTCGGCGACAGCGACCGCTTACACCCACCAGGGATTCAAGACCGCTTTCAGGGTGGTCACGAACGACAGCCAGCAGGGGGATGCGCTGGCGAAATTCGCGATCGGCAACCTGCATGCCAAATCCATCGCCATCATCGACGACAGGACGGCCTACGGCCAGGGCATCGCTGACGGATTCGCAAAGGACGTGAAGGCATTGGGCGCGGATGTCGTCGCGCGCGAATACACCAGCGACCATGCAACGGACTTCACTGCCATCCTCACCTCGATCAAGGGAAAGAATCCAGACCTCGTCTTCTACGGCGGGATGGACGCCCAGGCGGGCCCCATGATCAAGCAGTTGAGGAACCTGGGAATGAAGATGATCTTCCTGGGCGCAGACGGATCGAAAAGCCCTGAATTCATCAAGCTCGCGGGGCCTTCCGCCGAAGGCGCCTATGCTTCAGCCCCGGGCATGCCGCTCTCGAAGATGCCTGGAGGACCGGACTTCGTCAGGCGCTTCGGGGAAAAATACGGCAGGATACAGCTCTATTCGCCTTATTCCTACGACGCGACCATGACCCTGGTCGACGCGATGAAGCAGGCAGGCTCCATCGACCCTGCCAAATACCTCCCCTTCCTTGCCAAGATCAGGCACGAGGGGGTGACGGGGACGATCAGCTTCGACAAGAACGGCGACATCATGCACGGCGCTGTCACCCTCTTCCAGGTCAAGGGCGGCAACTGGATGGCCATCCCCTAGCCTGATGGAAATCTTCCTCCAGCAGCTCGTCAACGGCGTCGTCCTGGGCAGCATCTATGCGCTGGTCGCGCTCGGCTACACGCTGGTCTACGGCATCATGGGGCTGATCAATTTCGCCCATGGCGACGTCGTCATGCTGGGCGCGATGGTCACGCTAGCCGTCGTCCATCTGCTCTCCGGAAGCGGATTGCCAGGGCCCATGGTCGCAGCGATAGGCGTGCTCGCAGCGATCCCGGCATGCATGATGACCGGTTTTCTCATCGAGCGGATCGCCTACCGCCCCTTGAGAAGCGCGCCCAGGCTGGCCCCCCTGATCACCGCGATAGGCGTCTCGATGCTGCTCCAGAACCTCGCGATGATGGTCTGGGGAAGGGAATACCTTTCCTTCCCCCAGCTCCTGCCGGCGGCGACCTACCCCATAGGCGGCGCATCGATCAGCTTCATCCAGATCATCATAATCGTCTCGTCAAGCCTCATGATGGCGGGCCTTTCCTACCTCGTGAAGAAGACCAGGCTGGGCAACGCGATGCGCGCGACTTCCCAGAACCCTGAAGTCTCCGCGCTCCTGGGCGTCAACGTCAATTCCATCATCTCCGTCACCTTTATCATCGGCTCCGCCCTTGCAGCCGTGGCAGGCATGATGGTGAGCGCATACTACGGAATAGCCCATTACGACATGGGCTTCATTCTCGGGCTCAAGGCATTCACCGCGGCAGTGCTGGGCGGGATAGGCAACATCGAGGGCGCGATGGTGGGCGGCCTCCTGCTCGGCGTCATCGAAAGCATGGGCGCAGGCTATCTCGGCACGCTCACCGGGGGCGCAATGGGAAGCAACTACCAGGACGTCTTCGCCTTCTTCGTGCTGATCGTCGTCCTCATCTTCCGCCCCTCCGGCCTCCTCGGCGAGCGGATCGGGGAGCGTCCATGAAGCAGCGCCTGAAATGGGCATTCTTCGTCCTGGCGCTGGTCCTCCTTCCCTTCATCACCGATTTCGCGCTCGGCAAGACCTGGGTGAGGATACTCGACTTCGCCCTCCTCTACGCCATGCTGGCCCTTGGCCTCAACATCGTCGTCGGCTTCGCAGGGCTCCTCGATCTGGGCTACATCGCCTTCTTCGCGGTCGGCGCCTATCTCTACGCGCTGCTCGCCTCCCCCCATTTCGGGTTCCACCTTCCCTTCTGGCTGCTCCTTCCCATGGGGGCATTTGCGGCAGGCATATTCGGCATGCTGCTGGGCGCGCCGACATTGAGGCTCAGGGGGGACTATCTCGCCATCGTCACCCTGGGCTTCGGGGAGATCATCCGCATCTTCCTCAACAACCTGGACGCCCCCTACAACATCACCGGCGGACCTCAGGGTCTGGACCTGATCGATCCGATCAAGATAGGCGATTTCTCCCTCAACCATCCTTTGGGCCATGCTGTCTTCAACTACTATTTCCTTTTCCTGATCCTCGCCGCAGCGGTCGCCTTCGTCTCGATCAGGCTGCAGCATTCCAGGATAGGGCGCGCATGGGTCGCGATCAGGGAAGACGAGATCGCGGCGGAGGCGATGGGCATCAACACCAGGAACGTCAAGCTGCTCGCCTTCGCCATGGGGGCGAGCTTCGGCGGGCTTTCCGGCGGGCTTTTCGCAGGATTCGAGGGCTTCGTGAGCCCGGAAAGCTTCAATCTCAACGAATCGATCATGATCCTGTGCATGGTCGTCCTGGGCGGAATGGGTCATGTCAGGGGCGTGATCTTCGGCGCAATCCTGCTCTCCGTATTGCCGGAGGCGCTGCGCTATGTCGGCCCGCTCGAGGAATCCCTATTCGGACGGGTGATCGTCGATGCGGCGAGCCTCAGGATGCTGCTCTTCGGCCTCGCCCTGATCCTGGTCATGCTGCTGCGCCCGGCGGGGCTCTGGCCCTCCGGGACGAGGCGGCGCGAGCTCGCCGCGCACGGGGAGACCGCCAGGCACGAGAATACCAATGTCTACGATGCAAGCCGCTAAGCTGCTCGAGCTGGAGAACATAGGCAAGCATTTCGGCGGCCTTGCCGCCCTGTCCGATGTCTCCCTGTCCGTGAGACAGGGAGACATCTACGCCCTCATCGGCCCGAACGGCGCGGGAAAGACCACCCTCTTCAACGTGATCACCGGCATCTACAGGCCGGATTCGGGGAGCTTCAGCCTCGCGGGTGCGCCCATGGCCGGAAAGAAGCCCAGCGAAATGGCCAGATCCGGCATCGCGAGGACTTTCCAGAACATCAGGCTCTTCGCCAACATGAGCGCGCTGGAAAACGTCATGGTGGGCAGGCACTGCAGGACGAAATCAGGCGTTCTGGGCGCGATATTCAACGGCGCGAGGACGAAGCTCGAAGAAAAGGCGATAAGGGAGCGGGCGGCAAGCCTGCTCGACTATGTCGGCATAGGCAACCACGCGCACATGCTCGCCAAGAACCTCTCCTACGGCGACCAGAGAAGGCTGGAGATCGCGCGCGCGCTTGCCACCGAACCCAGGCTCCTCGCGCTGGACGAGCCGGCTGCAGGCATGAACCATGCGGAAACGGATTCGCTGAAGTCTCTTCTAGAAAGGATAAGGGAGGACGGCACGACCCTGCTCCTGATCGAGCACGACATGAAGCTCGTCATGAATCTTTGCGACAGGCTCGCCGTGCTCAATTTCGGCAAGCTGATCGCGGAAGGCACCCCCGAAGAAGTGTCGGGCAATCCGCTCGTCGTCGAAGCCTATCTGGGGGTGCAGTGAACCTCCTCGAGATCAGTGATCTGCACGTCTCCTACGACGGCATCAAGGCAGTCAGGGGAATCGATCTTTCCCTCGAAGAAGGCGAGATCGTTTCCCTCATCGGTGCGAACGGCGCAGGAAAAAGCACGACCCTGAAAGCCGTGTGCGGCATCACCCCAGTCCATTCGGGAAGTATCCTTTTCGAAGGCGAGGACATCCGTTCCATCCCTCCCCACATGCTGGTCAAGCGCGGCATCTCGCTGGTTCCCGAAGGGCGCGGCCTTTTCGGGAGATCGACCGTGGAGGAGAACCTGAAAATGGGCGCCTATTCGCGCCGCGACAAGGGAATTGCCGACGACCTCGAGAAAATATATGCGCTCTTTCCCAGGCTCCTCGAGCGGCGCAGCCAGGCAGCAGGAACGCTCTCGGGAGGGGAGCAGCAGATGGTGAGCCTGGGGCGGGCATTGATGGCCAGGCCACGCCTGCTCTTCCTCGACGAGCCTTCGATGGGGCTCGCGCCGATCATGGTCCAGAAGATTTTCGAGATCATCAGGACGGTCGCATCGACGGGAATGACGATCCTGCTCGTCGAGCAGAACGCGAAGATCGCGCTTTCCATGAGCCAGCGCGGGTACGTCATGGAATCGGGGAAAATCACCCTTTCGGACGCGTCCAGCGCGCTTCTCGAAAACCCCCAGGTGAAGGCCGCATATCTCGGCCAATAAACCCTTGCGCAATGCCGTGTATTTGGTATAGACTCATATTCGCCAGTTAGGCAATAAAGCTTCGTAAACGATGGGGAGAGGTGATAATGGAAAATTTTGTTCCGACGTTCATTTTTTTGGTCGGCATCGTGCTGGGCCTGAGCCTCGGCGGCATGGGAATTGAGCGGGTCGTCGAAGGTCAGAAGCAAAAAGAACAGAAGTAACCTGAACCGTTACCGACAAAAAACCCGGGTAAACCGGGTTTTTTGTTTCCTGGATATCATGCAGAACGATCAAGATCAGAAGAAGCTCATCAAGTTTTTCCTCATGTCGGCCATCTCATTCGCGATCGGCACGATCCACGGAACGCTCCAGGTCCTGCCGCCCATCAGGGCATGGCTGGATTCCATCGGCAGCCCCTACGGCGGGCCGGGCCACATGATCGACCCGCTCGCCCATGCGCACATCAACCTGGTCGGCGGTCTCGTGATGCTGGGCATGGGGGTCACCTACTACATGCTGCCCATCCTGAGCGGCAAGGCCATCTATTCCTGGCGGCTGGTCAGCATGACCTTCTGGTTCACGACCCTGGGCGTGCTCGGATTCTATTTCGCTCAGGTCGGTTTCGGCATCAAGGAAGGCTTCCTGTTCCTGAGCCATCCGGAAGAGATTCCGGCGGTCCACCGCTACTACGGCATCATCATCAGCATCTCGGCGTCGACCATGGCGATAGGATTCTGCATCTATCTCGCCAACATCATCATGACGCTGAAGCGTCCATCCTGACCGGGAAGACGAGCACGCTCTTCCTGCCGTCGCTGTCGATCTGCACCTGAAGATCGTGCCTGTTAGGCGCGAAGGATGCGGCGCCGTGGTATACGCCCAGATCCCCGTCGGGAAAGGTCTGCTTCCATGGCTCCGAGTCCTGCATCCTGAGCGAGACGATGAGGCCGTGCACGCCCTTTCCGTGCTTGCCGCTCACCTCGACCATCACTTCGTTCATGCCCGGCTTGGGCGGGCTCGGCTGGATCTCCACCCTGACGTCATACCCTTCCCATTTCTGCGGCGCCGCGTCGGGCCTCCCTGCGCATGCTGAAAGAAGCAGAATGACAAGGATCAGAGCACGCTTCATGGCCTGGCGTGGCGCTTCAGGTAATCGATGATAGGCTCGACATCCTTCTTCGGTATCTCGCCCATGCCCTTGGTGATCCGCCAGTTCTGCATGCGCGCGACGACCTGTGGCCATTCGCTTGCGACATGGGCAGACGGCTGCGGCGCGCCGTGGCATTGTGAGCAGTAGCCCATGAGCAGCGCAGCCCCCTGGGAATGGGGATCTGGCAGGTCGGCCGCGCCTGCGGGAAGCGCTACGGAAAGCGTTGCCGCGAGAAGCAGGTCAATCCTTTTCATCGCGCTTATCCTCCCCATCTGGATCGTCGTTGGGCGGACCCTGGTGGTTGACCATGTAATAGACGAAGGTGATCCCGACAGCGACATAGACGAGCGCGACCGCATAGCCCCAGTCGAGCCAATGGCGCGTCGTCCCCGGCCTGTTCCCCCAGAACGGGAAGCTCAGCCCCACGGCGACGAGCAGGACGGCTGCCACGACCGCGATGAACCAGTAGGGCACGCTGCGCTGCGATTTCGGGATGTACTCCGTCAGCTCCCAGTCTTCCATGCCGCGCTTCCTGAGCCTTTCCTCGTCCGAGGCATAGCCGAAATGGTCGTTGGGCGTCTCGCCCCATTCTGAATTCACCGGCGTCATGGGACGCTTTTCGCCCTGCTTCTCGCCTTGGTTCTCGTCATTCATTTCATACCTCGCATAGAATAATGTTCTATCCTGAATTTGCCGCTCCAGCCGCCGTCGGAATCCGCCCTGATCATGACCATGTGCAGCCCCTTGGGCAGGCTTGGATCGATGTGGAGAGTGATTTTCCTGCGCTTGGCCGCACCCAGGCTGAAGCGGTCCGCATCGAGGCTGTAGCTTCCCTTGGGCAGCCCCGACACGTGCAGCGCGATTTGCGCAGGCTGGTAAAGCTTGTTGGCGATCTCGATCTGGTAGTCCTGCCCGCTGCTGTCGAACCTGTCCGCGGAAAGGTTGAAGGGGGAATAGGTATACAGTCCCCATGAAAACATGACGAGGCCGAGCAGAGCGAAGGGCCCAGTCCAGCTGAAGCGTGACACCAGGGACCCCATGTTGTTCCTGAATGTGGAAGCCTTGGACTGCTTGCGCTCTCCCATCTCGAAGCTCAGCAGGCCTTTTCCGCCTTCCTTGGCGTGCAGCCTGTCGCAGGCGTTGATGCATTCCCCGCAGTTGATGCAGCTGTCGTAAAGGTCGGTCCGCTTGGGATCCAGCCCGATGAAGCAGGCCGTGACGCAATAATTGCACTTCGCGCAATCCGCCGACCTGCTTTCGTCGTAGAGCACGTGCAGGGTCTGCTTGGTCCTGAAGAAATGCTGCCATACCCTGTAGATGCAGGAAAAGCGGCACCAGAAATGCCTGATCACCGCAATGTCGAGCAGCAGGATGATGACGCAGACGAAATAGATGTAGTGAAGGGATTTCGCCAGGTGTTCGTCATGGGCGAAGGTGACGAAGGCCCAGACTTCCCTGGGCTGATAGAAATAGAAGAGCGGGATGATGCCGAAGAACATCGCTGCAAGGAGGAAGGAGATTCCGAGGATGGCCCAGTTCAGCATTTTCCGCTTGGATGCGGCGACGATAGGCGCGGATCCGTCCAGGCTAACTTCTGCGCGCTTGCCGAGGAGCTTCCTGGTCATGTGGTTCGCCCATTCGGCCATGGTGTTCTGAGGGCAGGCCCAGCCGCAGAATACCGTTCCGGCAACCGAATAAAGCATGATCGCTCCCGTGGCGATCATGATCCAGAGCCCGAACATCAGGAAAAAGTCGGAGAACCATATCTGCCTGTTGAGCACGACAAAAGCGCCTGCAATGGGGTCGATGCGGAACAGTCCGCTCGCCGGAATCAGTATCGCAAGTGCGATGATGCCGGCCTGGACGGCGCGGCGGGCGAAATGCAGCTTGAATCCGGGCTTGCGTGTGCCGATCACCTTGACCGGAATCCTGGAAAGCGCGTCGCTCACGGTCTCAACCCCCTGTCGAAGGGCGACAGTGCGGAAAGCCTGGAGCGGTAGGCTCCTGCCGCCTCAAGCTCCCCTGCCGACTCTTCCAGCTTCATCATCGCCCTGATGGCGTCCACATCGTCGGGATATACTTCGAGTACTTTCTGCAATGCCGCTTTCCTGTCCATGCCGTGTTCCATCGCCTCCGGAAGCGATGCCATCATATTATCAGCCAGAGAAGATGCAATCCAGCGATCTTTCGGGTTAGCCTGGTAGGCGTAGCGCCTGAGCTTCGCAGCCGCCATCTCGTTTCCCGCAAGAAATGCGACCCAGCTCCTTGCCGAGAGCTCCGCGCCGATATAGGCGCGCTCGAATGCCTGCGCATCCCCGCTTGATACCGAGAATTCTCGCTCCGCATCCTTTATGGGCGGCCTGTTCATGACCAGCCATGAAAGCAGCTTCGCCATGTCTATCCTGCCGTCGAAGCGCGCCCTGGGCAGGCTGTATTCGATATGGGGAGACCATTCGTCCTGGAGCGGGCCCCTCCCCACCCTGATCGGACCGTAATAACGCCCTATCCATGTCCAGATTCCCTCTCCTCCCGTCGCACGATCAGATTCGGAAAGCCTGGCAAGATTCGCCTGCATTTCGGATGCGGTTGCGAAACGCCCGTTCGGCCCGACCATGGCCAGATGCATGCCGTCGACGAAAAGAACTGCATTCGGAAAAACGGACTCGAAGCTCCTCAGCACGGCTTCAAGCGATTCCCTGTCGAACTGGTTGAGGGCAAGCCACTGGACGAAGATCCCGTTTTCAGTGAGATGCGCGCGCGCATGCTCGAATTCCTGAGTGGAAAGCAGGGCGCCCACGCCTGCGAGATCGGGATGGAAAAGATCCCCCACGATCACATCAAAGCTTTTGTTCGTCGAAGTCAGGAAATGCCTCGCATCGTCTCGATGCACCGTCATGGCGTTCATGACGTTCTGGTTCGATTTCGAGAACCAGGTATTTGATGCGCGTATCGCGCCCAGGGAAAGCTCGACAGCCGTCCTTTGCAGTCCGGGATAAGGCAGCGACCCGGCTGCAGATATGCCCGTCCCTAACCCCAGGAAGAGGATCGAATGCGCGCCCGGATGGAGCAGCAGCGGCAGCCTCGCCTGGTTTTTCTGCACTGCGACAGCGGTCGGATCGGTCGATGCATCCATGCGCTGCAGGTCGGTCAGGAGCAGCCTCTGGCCAGTTGCATCCTCGACCACATGGGTCATGGCGAGCGCATCCTCGAAGCGGTAGAGGTCATGGCTTCCCGCCTGGTCGATCGGCAGGAGCCTTGAGACTGGCGGAAATTGCATGACGGGATAGGCGGCAAGCGCAAGTATGGGAAGTGAGACCCAGGCAAGCTTCTTCTCGACGAAGAGGAATCCGAAAACCAGGAAGCCGATTCCGGAGATCGCGATCGTTGCCGGCGTGCCGACCAGCGGCACGAAAGCGAAACCGCCGAGCAGGGCGCCTGCTGCCGCGCCGAAGGAATTGATGCCGTAGAGCCATGCGCCTTTCGCTTCGAACTGTCTGGTCAGCAACGGAAGCCAGGCGCCGAGCGCAAGGGTCACGGGCAGGGTCATGAGCGCAATCGCTCCGCCCTCATTGAAGAGCGCAGAAAAGAGCGAATGAAAGCGCGATCCTTCGACCCAGGCCGAATAATGCGGAAAGAGCCACAGGCTGGCGACGGTGAAGATTGAAGCCGCCACTGGAAGAACGATCAGCCAGGCCTCCCCTCTCCTCGAAAAGAGGCTTCCCAGTCCCATGCCGATCAGGTACACGAAGAGGATCACGGCAAGCACGTATTCCGTCCTCAGCATCACGAGGCTGTAGAGCCTCGTCCACCCGACCTGGAGCATCAGGCTGGATGCGCCGATTCCGGCATAGGCGAACAGCTTCCAGTTCGGCTTGAAAGGCGCGCTTTCGCGAGGCGAAGACGATGCGCTGCTTGAAAGCATCAGGCCGCCTATGCCGATCAGGAGCCCGATCGTGGCCACCAGCCTCACCGACCAGGTCCATCCGATTTCGGGAAGCAGTCCCAGGGGAAGCAGCGCGCCGATCGCTGCCCCCGCCGTATTGAGCCCGTACATGAGCCCGACGTCGTTCGATGCTGCGAGCACCATGGGAAAGCTCGCCCCCATGGCTGCGGCCGGTATCATGAGAAGGATCAGAGAAACCAGTCCCTGGAAGCCGAACCAGGCCATGGGAGAAAGGCTGGACGAGAGGTGGTCGATGCCGCCGGATGCACCGTGAAGAAGGGAAGGCAGAATCAATGCGTAGACTGCTACGCTGAGCTCGAGCAGCGCGAATGCCGCTATCGGCCGCTTTACCTGCCATCTCGCACCGAAAAGGCTGCCGAGGCCTAAGCCGGCCATGAAGGCCGTGACCGTGAACACCACGCCGAAGATGCTTGCCCCGAACTGCAACGAGAGCATCCTGGCCCAGAGAACTTCGTAGGCTACGCCTGTCAGCCCCGAGGCCGTGTAGAGAACGGCGAGGCAGGCCCGGGATTTGACCTGCTCCACCCTAGAAAGGGAAGAACCAGACGAGCCCGACGATTGCATGCGCAACCGCAAGGCAGAGGCTCAACGAAGCCACAACCATGTGGGCGACGAACACCTTCTTGCCGAAGACCCCCATCGCGATGCCGAGGACGGCGGTTGTGATCAGCATGATCAGCAGGGGGATGCCCATGATGAACATGATTTCCTGCTTGCGCTTGGTCGTCGGGTCGTTCGGATTCTGGACGCTTCCGTTCTTGTTGAAGGATTCCACGATTTGCAGGCTGGACTCGTCAGCGCTGGCCGTGTGGACGAAGGCAGGGGCCACCATGAAGACGAATGCTGCCAGCATGATCCTGATCGCGGTTTTCAATTGCCTTCCTCCCTTTTTTCAGCCGATTTCTTGTTTGAATAGTACCAGGCGAGATAGGCCATCAGCACGAAGGGAAAGAGGATGACGATCATCAGTCCGATGAAGATGTACCAGATCGTGCCGAGCGACACGTGCATGTAGCGGTAGCTGTCGAGCGCGAAGCTCGCCTTCGCCTGGATGAGCAGGACGGCAAGGAAAAGCTGGAATATTTTGATGCGCATTTCTATCCTTTACTTGGCGTCGGCCGCGCACCGGAAGCCGTAGAAGTCCGATGCATAGTTGGGCAGCGAGAAGTTCCTGTGGAAGCTCTGGGTGGAGAAAGGGTCGCTGCGCCATGTTCCGCCGCGCAGCACCTTGTAATGGATGTCTCTCGTCCTGCTCCCTCCGCCGACGTCGAACATGTCGAGCGATGCCTTGCTTCCCTGATAAGGAAGGAAATCGGAAGAAGTCCATTCGTTGACGTTCCCGGCCATGTCCATGAGGCCGTAGGGGCTCGCGCCCTGGGGATACCTGTCGACCGGCGTGGTGCTGCCCACCGTGTAGTAGGTGTTGAGCTTGGACGGATCCATCTTGTTGCCCCAGGGCCAGCGCCTGCCGTCCGTTCCCCTGGCCGCCTTTTCCCATTCCGCTTCCGTCGGAAGGCGCTTGCCCGCCCATTTCGCATAGGCCTTGGCATCAGCCCAGGTCACCATGGTCACGGGATGAAGCTTCATGCCCTTGGGAATCTTGCCGTCCTTCCAGTCGAGCGGCGCCCTGTAGCCTGCGGCCGCGACGAAGCGCGCATATTGCGCATTGGTCACGAGATACTTGTCCATCTTGTAGGCGGGAAGATCGACGGCGTGCGCGGGACCGTTCTGGGGATCGGCGCGCTCGAGATCCGTTCCCATGGTAAATGGGCCTGCCGGAATGGTGACCATGGTGTCCAGCATCTTCCACTGCTCAGGGGAGAGCAGCGCCTGCGCTTCTGCAACCGTGTAGCCGCGCTTGCCGAGGCCCGCCTCGTTCTCCTCGTGCGTCTCGATTTCCTCGCCGGATGCGCGGACGCGCGTTGCCACGGTCTTCGGATCGAAGGTGGCCTCGCCGCGCATCTGCACGATGCGGTTTGCTCCCATCTTGACGACGTGCAGCACGCCGCCCACGAACACGACCGCGATGCAGGTTGCCAGCGTTGCAAGCAGGTATTTCTTGCGCTTCTCCCTTTCCGCGTTGTCCGCGTAAAGGTGCGACTCACTCCTCATTTTCAGCTTTCACTTCCTTAGCGCTTGACTTGTATAGCATTTCCTTCGGCCTTCTTCCGTAGGTACCCTTGACGTACACTTCCCCGAGGATGCCGCCGAATGCGGAGGCCTCGATGGCCAGGATGACGAAGAATCCCCACCAGCCCATGGGCATCAGGTGGTGGTGAGGGGGAATCACCCAGTATCCCTTGTCGAACAAGTTGTAGCTCATAATCCTGACAAGGAATGGCGGGAAGTAGCACAGCCATTTCCCGCCCAGACCGAACACGAGCGCGACGCAGAATCCGGCAAAGAACGGCAGGATGAAGACATCGATGAACCAGAGAAAGCTGAATGTCGACAGTCCGTGGAAAAGCTCGATGTTCACTCCCAGCAGCCTGTCGCCGAAGAAGTTGATCGAAAAGCCCAGAACGAAGGCCAGTATCCCGTTCTTGTGCCGCTGCGTGAGCATCATGGATGGAATTCTTTCCCGGTCAGTTTCTCGTATTCGGCCTTCCTCGTATCCATCAGATACCAGTTCTTGACCTTGAGACTGGAGAGATATTTCGCGATTTCCTGCCTGTCGGAATCCGGAATCTTGGCGTACGAAGGCATTCTGAATTCAGGCTTCATCCTCGAGGGCAGGATAGATTGCGGATCGCTCGAAGAAAGGTAAGCATAGAACCATTTTTCGTCCCTGATCGAGCCGATGCCGTCCAGTCTTGGCGCAGGCACGCTCTGCATCATGGTGGCGGCGCCACCCCACAGAGAATGGCATTCCTTGCAATGGTTGTCGCGAATCAGGTCCAATGCCTTTTCGTTCTCCGCCTTGCTGAACGTCGTATAGAAAGGAATTTCCCTGTCCCTTGCCGTGTTGACGGATTCATTCTCCACCATCCTCTTCACCATTGCCGCGCCGACGATAATGGCCATGACGATGAATATGCCTTTCTCGCCTCTTCGCATCAGGTCGCTCTTTTCTGCTGCTTGGCCAGTCTTTCCTGTGCGAGCACTTCGTCGCGCCGCTCGATCTGCTGCTTGATCACCTCGCGGCTCTTCTGGTAATCCTCCTTGCTCATCTTGTCGATGTCGTCTTCCTGAAAGATCACATACTTGATGTCCTCATCGAACTGCTCGTGCTTCTTGGCCCAGATGATCCAGTAGATGCATGCGATGATGATCAAGGCGCCAGCCACCAGCCAAAGGTAGATGCTCCATCCGTCGCCCAGCGATTCGAGATATCCGTTGATATAATCGTACATGTCCAGCTCCTAAAAAAGATAATCGAACACCATCTGGGTTGCGGCGAAGATGACGGCGACGACGACGCCGAGGATGATGGCTGCGAACATCCATTTCTCGCCCCGCCTCAGCTTCGACTTCTTCGACGTTCTCAGGAAGA
>JAJZRS010000013.1 GCA_021802545.1 Pseudomonadota bacterium | reverse complement strand
GTGGCGATGATTGTTCCGTCCGGAAGCTGCGTCAGATTCGGCCATGCGCAAACATTGTCGATGGCGATGTATCTTTCCATGATCCTTCACCTATCCATGATACCTGGGTCGATGATGAGTGAAGTCGGGCGGAAAATCAACACGCTTTGTTGGTTTGCATCGGGGAGGTGTAAAATGATGCATCGTCCATCACTACAGGCAGCCCATGTCGCTTAATCCCTCTACAGCAAAAGAAAAAGCGCAGATCCTGTCCGAAGCGCTTCCCTACATCCAGCGTTTTCACGGCAAGACCATCGTGATCAAGTACGGCGGAAATGCCATGACCGAGGAGGCATTGAAGGAAGGCTTCGCGCGTGACGTGGTGCTCCTCAAGCTGGTCGGCATCAATCCTGTCGTCGTCCACGGCGGCGGGCCGCACATCAATGCGCTGCTCGCGAAAGTGGGCAAGCAGAGCGAATTCATCGAGGGCATGCGCGTCACGGACAGGGAAACCATGGACGTCGTCGAGATGGTGCTTGGCGGGCGGGTGAACAAGGAAATCGCAAGCCTCATCAACCAGCACGGCGGACGCGCTGTCGGGCTGACGGGCAAGGACGGCAGCTTCATCAAGGCGAAGAAGCTCAAGATCAAGAGCCGCGAAAAGAGCGACGAATGGCTGGACATCGGGCAGGTCGGCGAAGTGGTGCAGATCGACCCTTCCCTCGTGGCCCTTCTCGATTCGGGAGATTTCATTCCGGTGATCGCACCGATCGGCATCGGGGAGAATGGGGAAGCCTACAACATCAATGCGGACCTCGTCGCCGGCAAGCTCGCCGAGACCCTGAGGGCGGAAAAGCTGATCCTGCTCACGAACACGAGCGGCGTGCTCGACAAGGCGGGCAGCGTGCTGACGGGGCTGGACGCCGAAAGGGTCGAGGCGCTGATCGCAGACGGCACGATCTCGGGCGGCATGCTCCCCAAGGTGGATTGCGCCCTGCAAGCGGTGAAGCACGGGGTGAAGACAGCCCACATCATAGACGGCAGGGTCGCGCATGCGCTGCTGCTCGAAATTCTGACCGACGAAGGCGTGGGCACCCTGATCAAGGGAAGCTGAATGACGGGAAGGACCTGGGTATTCGATCTCGACAACACGCTGCATAATGCGACGCCCCATATCTTTCCCCATATCAACAGGAGCATGACGAAGTATCTCGAGAATCATCTCGGCCTCGCGCATGAAGAAGCCGACAGATTGAGGCAGACCTATTGGGAAAAGTACGGCGCCACCCTGTCGGGGATGATGCGCCACCATGGCACGAAACCGGGACATTTTCTTCTGGAGACCCATGATTTTCCGGAACTTGAAAACATGGTGATCAAGAATCCCGGGCTCAGGCATGCGCTGATGTCTTTGCGCGGAAAAAAGATTGTATTTTCCAACGCGCCATTGCATTATGCGTTGGCAGTGCTGAAAATTCTCGGCATACGCGATCTTTTCGATGCCGTCTATTCCATCGAGCATTCGAAGTACCGGCCCAAGCCGGATGCCTACGGTTTCTTCAGGATCTTCAGGAAGATGGGCCTGAATCCGGCGAGGCTCGTCATGGTCGAAGATACGCTGGAGAATCTCAGGACGGCAAAGCAGCTCGGGATGAGGACGGTCTGGGTGAGTGCTTCGAGCCGGAAGCCGATCTATGTGGACATGTGCGTTCCGTCGATCAGGCATCTTTCGAGAAGGCGAATATACAACTAGAGGAAATCATGTCGGCAAAAACAGGCGAAAGAAAACTGCAAATCCTGCAAACCCTCGCTCAGATGCTTCAGCAACCGAGCGGAGAAAAAATCACGACGGCATCCCTTGCGGCAAAGCTCGACGTCTCGGAGGCTGCGCTCTATCGGCATTTCGCCAGCAAGGCGCAAATGTTCGAAGGGCTCATCGAATTCATCGAGCAGACGCTCTTCGGCATCATCAACAAGATATCTTCCGAAGACCAGAGCGGCATGAAGCAAGTCGAGGCCATCATTTCCCTGCTGCTCGGCTTTGCCAAGAAGAATCCCGGCATGACGCGCGTCCTGATCGGTGATGCGCTGGTGAACGAGAATGAAAGGCTGCAGGGCAGGATCAACCAGCTCCATGACAGGCTCGAGGCCACGCTGAAGCAATCGCTCAGATTTGCGGCGACCCAGGGGGAGGTCGCCAAGGATCTCGACGAGGCGGTGCAAGCCAATCTTTTGATGTGCTTCGTCGTCGGCCGCTGGCACCAGTTCGCGAAAAGCGGGTTCAGGCGGGATCCTCTAGAATCCTGGAATTCGGTATTAAGGAATCTGCGCTGAATTCATTCGCCCGAGCAGGATGCCGGTTTTTTTCGTGAGCCAGGCTGAATTGCGGTTCCTGTCGTAGAAGCGAGGATTGGGCACCATGGCCGCAAGGCGCGCTGCCTGGTATGCCGAAAGCTGCGATGCATCGATGCCGTAATAATGCCTGGAGGCGGCTTCGGCACCGAAAACGCCGTTCCCCCATTCGATGCTGTTGAGATAGAGCTCAAGAATGCGCCGTTTGCTCATGGTGTGCTCGATCATGACCGTGATGAGGCTTTCCTCCGCCTTGCGCCAGGGTGACCTTTTTCCCGAGAGAAAAAGGTTCTTGGCGAGCTGCTGGCTGATGGTCGATCCGCCGGCGACGATTTTCCCCTTCTTCACATCCTTCTCGTAGGCCTTCTGTATGCCTTCCCAGTCGAACCCTTCATGGTCCAGGAATTTCCCATCCTCTGCCGCGATCAATGCGCGCTTCAGATTGTTCGAGATGCGGCTGTAGGGCACCCATTCATGAACTATGCGCGCATTGGGATCCTTCTTTCTCATGTCGCTCAGCCGCTCTTCCATGAATGCGGTGGACGAAGGATTGTGGCTCGTCCAGTAAATGACATGGGCAAAGATCCATCCCTGGTAGAGCAGGATGGCGAGGAACAGGAGTCCGAGCAGACGCTCGATCCAGCGCTTCATTTTCTAAGTTTCTCGATCACGGGTTTCGTTTCGGGCCTTATCCCGCGCCAGACGGAGAAGGCTTCCGCAGCCTGCTCGACGAGCATGCCGAGCCCGTCCGAAATTTTTGATGCGCCCTCTTTCTCGGAGAATGCCATGAAGGGCGTGATTCTTCCGTACATCATGTCGTAGGCGAGCGAACCCTCTGAGAAGAGGCCGGAAGGCAACGGCGGCATCTCGTCGTTGAGGCCTGAGGATGTCGCATTGATCACGATGTCGAAATGCTCCCCCTTCAACTCTTCGAACGATTTGGCTGCGATTTCGGTGTCCTGGCCCAAAGAGGAAAGAATCCGGGCGGCATCCACCGCTTTCGCCACCGTCCTGTTCGACAGGATGAAGCGTTTCGGCGATTGCCGAAGAATGGGAGACAATACGCCCCATGCGGCCCCACCCATGCCGACCAGCAGAATGCTTTTCCCTGACATGGGAACATGGAGATTTCTTTCGATGTCGGCAACCAGCCCGATGCCGTCGGTATTGTCTCCATAGATCTCATCGCCTTCGAATTTCAGCGTGTTGACCGCTTTCGCGATTTCCGCACGCTCGCTTTTCGAAGTCGCGCACAAAAATGCCTCGAATTTGAAAGGCACGGTGACGTTGCAGCCCTTGTAGCCTGTCCGCTTCAATTGTTCGATCGTCTTCGCGAAACCGTCCAGAGGCGCGAGGATGGCCTCGTAGGTCATGTCCTGGTTCGTCTGCCTTGCGAATTCGGCATGGATCAGCGGGGATTTGCTGTGGGCGATCGGGTTGCCCACCACGGCGTAACGGTCTGTCATTGACTCACCATTTCGTTGGATCGCGTGAACATCCATGTCCTGTAGATGCACAGGATGTCGGTGTCCTTGCGTATGTCTTTGGGAAGCGGCGCGTAGGGTGCGCCGAGTTTGGCGATGCGTATCGCCGCGTCGTCGAGAAGCTTGTACCCTGAGGGGCGGATGATCTCTATCCTGTCGAGCGAGCCGTCAGGCTTGATGCAGACATTCAGCAGGAGACTGCCGAATATCTGGCGCCTTTTCGCTTCTTCCGGGAAATTCAGGCTGCCTATCCTTTCGACCTTGATCCGCCAGTCCTCGACGTAGCGGGCAAACCGGTACTCCTTGGTCGAAGGGGAAACGTCAGTCTCTTTCGGTATCTTCTGGTAGGCGTCCATGCTGTTGTCGATCTGCGCCTCGATCCGCGCAATTTCCAGGCTTTTCTGGACGAGGTCGTGCGTCTTGTTGAGGTTGCGCGCATTTTGAACGGATTCGCTGCTTTTGATCGCAGCCAGCAAGTGCTTCGATTCGCTTTCGAGCTGGGCCAGTCTTTCCTGCTTCTCCGCGACATCAATGGATTTCGCATCGTTTGCAAGCTGCGGCGGCAGGGGGGATCGCGCACGCCGATTTTCTTCGACATTGCCGCCGCCTTCCAGGTTCGCCTGGGCGAGCGCGTCGGCTTTCTTCGGCTTTCTCGACGTCTTGGTGTTGACGAGGATGATGTTGAGCGGCGGGGAGGCCATCTTCGATTTGGGGAGAATCGGCGGCATGAAAACGATGCCGAAAAGCAGAAAGGCGTGCAGCAGGAGCGATGTGAGCAGGGAGGCGCTTATCCTCGCTCTTGTGTCCATTCAGACTTTCTCCGCAAATCTCGCCGAGATGTGGAGCTCCAGAAGGTCGATATGATCGACTTGCAGCACGACCTGTGTTCCTGGCGCAAGATCCGGCAGAGAGGGGACCTTGCAGGAAAGGGGGATCCCGTCGAGCTTCACCCAGTTCTCCCGCTGGACGGTCCCCTTGATCGTCGAGATGTTTTCCTGGATCAGCCATCTCAGGCACCAGTAGCGCTCCATCGTCCTCTGGAAATTGCCGTAGATCTCGTAGGTCTCGTCGAAGTCCCTCATGATCACGGGCAATTCTTCTCGGCCGTATGCGGGGGCTTCTCCTTGTATCATCGAAACGAGCTGCCTCTGGTTGGCGAGATCGACATAGCGGCGCAGCGGCGAGGTTGTCCAGGCATACTGGGCAACGCCCAGCCCCTGGTGGGGACCAGGCCGGATATCCTGCCTCACCTTGCCGTTGTTCTGCGCACGATAGATGGCTGGAAAACCCTTTTCGGAAAGCTGCTTCGCCCATTCGGCATTGGCGTAGATCATGAGTTCCGAGACGATCTTGTCGAGCGGCTCTCCGCGGCGCCTTTCTCCGATCGAAATGCGATCATCCTCGATCCGGAAAGTGTAGTCGATCTGGTTGGCGTTGTTTCCCTTCCCTCTCGATGCTTCCAGTTTTTCACAGAATTTCAGCAACAGATCAAGCTCATCCGAGAAAGGGGCTTGCCCGTCCATTGCGTCGTGCCTGAGATTGGCTGCGACTTCGACCCGCTCGATGGCATTCCAGCTCGCCACGATTTCGGATTCTCCGTCGATTTCTAGATAAAGCGAGACGACGGGGCAGGGCCTGTTTTCGGCAAGGGTGAAGACTTCGATCGCGTCACTCGGCATCATCGTGTATTTTTGCCCGGGGATGTAGACCGTCGAAAGCATTCTGAGCGCATGCGCATCGATCGCGGAATCCTGGGCAATGCCGAGCGAAGGTGCCGCGATATGGATGCCGATGCGGAAATGGCCGTCCTTGAGCGCTTTGACCGAAAAAGCATCGTCTATCTCGGTCGTTGCCGAGTCGTCGATGCTGAAGGCCTTCGCATCCCCGAGGGGCAGGTCGGGCAAGGGCGGGATTTCGCAATTTTCCGTGATCGGCAGGCCCTTCGGGAAATGCTCGAAAAAGAAGCGATTCAAGTGGTAATCGTGACTGGAGGGGATCGCGCCGCATTCTGCCAGCAGATGGGGAACAGAAAGTCCGGTTTCCTGGCATGCCTGGAAGAGCGCCTTGTATTCGACGCTGTTCTTTTCCGGGTCGTAGAGGAGATCGGGAAGATGGGGCACAAGGGCCTCCGGGAGCTTGCGGTTGACGAGTTCCAGGGCGATGCTTGCCTGCAATTCGGCCTGCTTCCGTTTCTTTTCCGCGCTCGCAAGTGCAGCTTTCAGCGCTTCCGGCGGCGCTGCCTTGTATCGGCCTTTCCCCTTCTTGTAGAAATACATGGGGGAATGGTGGAGCCTCGTGAGAATGCCTGCGCTCTCGGACGCCGAAGGAGAATGGCCGAAATATTCCTTTCCGAGCTCTTCGAACGAGAATTCGTCGGGCGAGCAGCATTCCCAGAGGAAATCGGTGTCGATCGCTTCCGCAGCATGCTGGGCCTTCTCGAGGAAAGCGGAAAGGGATTCGTCGAACCTGATCAGAACGGAAGACGCCTTGATCTTGCTGCGTTTTCCATGGGAAGACTCGACTTGCAAGGAAGTGGTGTTGTCGGCGAGGACCGTGCCAGCCCTGAATGCGCCGTCTTCCTCGTAAAATACGTTCATGAGATCCAAGTGCGTTGGTGGGATGAAATTATACCTTAAATTGCAACTACTACACTTCCCCCTTGTCATATCAGTTGACCGGGGTTCTGCAGAATCGCATAATGGACTAAATTACTCGGAGAATATCTTATGAACGCAGTGACCGAATCTCCCCTGATCTTCACCGACAGCGCCGCGAACAAGGTTCGCCAACTGATCGAGGAGGAAGGCAACGAAGATCTCAAGCTGAGGGTGTTCGTGACTGGAGGCGGCTGCTCCGGCTTCCAGTACGGCTTCACCTTCGATGAAAGCGTCAACGAAGACGACACGACGATGACCAAGAACGGCGTCCAGCTCCTGATCGACCCGATGAGCTTCCAGTATCTCGTCGGCGCCGAGATCGACTACCAGGAAGGGCTGGAAGGCGCTCAATTCATCATCAAGAATCCGAACGCAACGACCACCTGCGGCTGCGGTTCTTCCTTCTCGGTCTGATTCAGCCGGGGTGAATCGCCCCGAGTATTCTTTTGCCGGCAGCTCCCGTGACTTCCGGGAGATTGCCTGGAAGCCCATTCAACGCCTGCCTTGCCAGCCAGGAAAAGGCGGCGGCTTCCACGAGATTCGATGCGATGCCGAGCTCGTCGGTGAGGGCGCATGTCCTGCCGGGGAGCATGTCTTCAAGCTTTCTTCTCAATCGCCCATTGTGAGCCCCGCCGCCGCAAAGATAGATTTCCGAGGCATCAGGGCAATGTCGGATGATCGAATCGGCTATCGATTTCGCCGTCAGCTCGAGGAGCGTGGCCTGGACGTCGGCGGGATCTTCGCTCCCATCCAGATGGCTTTTCAGCCAGCTCAGATTGAACTTGTCCCGCCCCGTGCTTTTCGGCGGGGTTTTGCCGAAAAAGTCGTCTTCGAGCAGGGAGGCGAGCAGCGAGGGGATGACTTTTCCGGTTGACGCCCAGTTTCCGTCCTTGTCAAAGGATTGGCCGAGATTGAGCGCTATCCATGCATCCATCAGCATGTTCCCGGGTCCGCAGTCGAATCCCCTGATCGGCCCCTCCTTCGGCAGGTCGGTCAGGTTGGCTATCCCCCCGATGTTCAATATTGCCCGATGGTTTTTGCCGCTTCCGAAAACGGCAGCATGGAAAGCCGGAACGAGAGGGGCGCCCTGCCCTCCGGCTGCGATGTCCCTGTTCCTGAAATCGGAGACGACGGTGATTCCTGTCAGTTCCGCAAGCAGGGGGGAATTGACGAGCTGGACGGAATAGCCCGATTCCGGCCTGTGGCGTATGGTCTGTCCATGGCAGCCGATGGCTGCGATGCGCTCCCTTGAACTGTTCGTCTTGTCGAGAAGATCGTTGACGCACTGTGCGTAAAGGCGGGAAAGCGCTATTGCCGCCAGCTGGGTCTTTTCGGTTTCGTTTCCTGAAGGAAAATGAAGGTCGAGCAGCGATTCTTTGAGATCAGGCGGGTAGCTTCGGTAGGCATGGCCGAGCAGAGCAGGGTTCTCAGCCTCGAAACCGACCAGCACCGCATCCACGCCGTCGAGGCTGGTGCCCGACATCAGGCCGACATAATGTTCGGGAAGAATCAATCCAGATTGGCGAGATCGACGCTGCGCATCAGGTTCATCCTGTCGTCGAGCGGCTTCGCGGCGAGCCGGAATGCGCTTCTATACCGGGGATCGAGCGGCTTTGCGCCCGGCAGCGCGACTTTCATGGGATCGACTGGCTTGTCGTTCACCCTGAATTCGTAATGCAGGTGCGGGCCTGTTGCCCATCCCGTCATGCCGACATAGCCGATAACTTCGCCCTGGCTGATCTTTTCACCCTTGTGCAGTCCCTTCGCGAATCGCGAAAGGTGGCCGTAGGCGGTTGAGAAGCGTCCCTGGTGCTTGAGGATGATCACGTTGCCGTAGCCGCGCTCGACACCCCTGAATTCGACCCGGCCGTCCGCAGTGGCTCTCACCGGCGTGCCCATCGGCGCGCCGAAGTCGACGCCCTTGTGGGCGCGCCATTTCTGCAGGAAGGGGTGGAACCTGGCCTTGGTGAAGCCTGAAGTGACCCTCAGGAAGGGAAGCGGGCAGCGCAGAAAAGCCTTTCTCAGGCTCTTTCCTTCGGGCGTGTAATAGCCGCCGTTTCCGCCCGGCGTCTCGAAATAGACGGCGCGATGGCTCTTGCCCTGGTTGACGAATTCGGCAGCCAGGATGCGTCCGATCTTGACCGGCTCGCCGTTGCTGTAGAGCATCTCGTAAATGACGGTGAAATGGTCTCCCCTGCGCAGATCCTTGTGGAAATCGATGTCGGAGGAAAACATGTCTGCGATCTGGGTTGCGACGGAGTCCGGCAGGCCCACGCCGTCCGTCGCCGCGAACAGCGAGCTGTCGATCGAGGCCGATTTCATCTGGATGCGCGTTTCCAGATAGGCCGACTGCTCACGGGATTGCAGCCCGTCGGCGGTACGCTCGACCACGAGTTCGTCGCCTTTTCCGTTCAGATAATGCAGGTAGAGCAGCTGTCCATCCTGATCTGTTTTCGCCTGGACTTCCCTTCCCGGCGTGAGCTGGTAGAGCGAATGCGCATTGTTCGGGTTGCGCAGGAAATTGACGGCTTCAGGGTCCACCACTTTCAGCCTGGAAAGCAGGGTGCCGACGGTATCGCCGCGCTGGATCTTGTCCTCGCGCCAGAAAACCATGTTTTGTTCCTGTCCGGAAAGATCAGGAAGCTTGACGCTCTCGATCACGGTCTGAAGCTGAACGGGCTCGACTTTGGTGCCTGGGGCGATGCCGAATGCGGCAACGATGCCGAACAAGGGTATGGTGGAAGCGCCCACAAGCCAGCGAAGTTTGATTTTTCGTTCTAGGGCCAGCGGTTTTTGCGTTAGAATTAAGTCTTTAAGGCGCTGCATGACGGTTCCGTTTCTCCTGTCTCAGCGCATGATAACAGAAAAATAACGTAAATATTACTTTTTGGCGAATTGAATGTTGGATCGAACGAAGCAAGCAACGCCGGCGGAAGCCATGGCAATCATCAAGAGGGGCTGCGACGAACTGCTGGTCGAAGAGGAGTTCGTGCAAAAGCTCTCGAAAGGGACGCCTCTGCGCATCAAGGCCGGATTTGACCCCACCGCGCCCGACCTGCATCTCGGGCATACGGTATTGCTCAACAAGCTGAGGCAGCTTCAGGATCTGGGGCACAAGGCCCTGTTCCTGATCGGAGACTTCACGGGCATGATCGGCGACCCCACCGGAAAGAACGCGACCAGGCCTCCGCTTTCCCGCGAGCAGATCAAGGAAAATGCCAAATCCTATGCCGACCAGGTGTTCAAGGTATTGCGGCCTGAATGCACGGAAGTGGTGTTCAATTCGAGCTGGATGGACGAACTCGGGTCCGCCGACATGATCCGGCTGGCTTCCAATTCCACGGTGGCGAGAATGCTCGAGCGCGACGATTTCGGGAAGCGCTACAGGAGCAACCAGCCGATCGCCATCCACGAATTCCTCTATCCGCTCGTCCAGGGTTACGATTCCGTCGCTTTGCGCGCCGACCTTGAGATCGGCGGCACCGACCAGAAATTCAATCTGCTGATGGGAAGGGAACTGCAGAAGCATTACGGGCAGCCGCCCCAGTGCATCCTCACCATGCCCCTGCTCGAAGGCCTCGACGGCGTGAACAAGATGTCCAAATCGCTCGGCAATTATGTCGGCATCAGCGAATCTCCTGAACAGATTTTCGGCAAGCTGATGTCGGTCTCCGACGAGCTGATGTGGCGTTATCTGGAGCTGCTTTCCTTCGAATCCGTCGAGACGATTTCCGCATGGAAAAGGGAGGTCGTGGGTGGCAGGAACCCCAGAGACATCAAGGTGCTGCTCGCCCAGGAAATCATCACGCGATTCCACGACAAAAAGTCTGCCGAGGCCGCGCTCGCGGATTTCGAAGCGAGATTCAGGGGCGGGGCGATCCCTGAAGACATTCCCGAATATACGATCGAGTCGAGCGATGGCGAGGCTCAGCTGATCCAGGTCCTGAAGCAGGCCGGCCTCACCTCGAGCACGTCCGAAGCGCTCAGAATGATCGCACAGGGCGGCGTGAAGATGGACGGGGAAAAAATCGAGGACAAGGGGCTCAGGCTGAAGAAGGGCGAGCAGGTCGTGTTGCAGATCGGCAAGCGCAAGTATGCCAGGGTGACCATCGCCTGATGAAGATCAATTTCACGAAGATGCAGGGGCTCGGCAACGATTTCGTGGTGATCGATGCCTATTCGGAGAAGGTCAGTCTCGATGCCGAACAATTGAGGTTCATCGCCGATCGTCATTTCGGCATAGGCTGCGACCAGATTCTCGTCGTCGAGCAGCCCCAATCGCAGGATGCGGATTTCAGATACCGGATTTTCAATGCGGACGGCGGAGAGGTCGAGCAGTGCGGGAACGGAGCGAGGTGCTTCGTTCGCTTCGTGCGGGACAAGGGGCTGACGCAAAAGCGCGAGATCAAAGTCGAGACGCTCGGCGGGCTGATTTCCCCCAGGCTCGAAGAAGACGGCCAGGTGACCGTGAACATGGGGACTCCCAGGTTCGAACCCGAGGACATCCCTTTCCTTGAGGATCATCGCAGCCCGACCTACGCGCTGGAAGCGGATGGAGAGAAAATCGAGATCAGCGCCCTGTCGATGGGCAACCCGCATGCCGTCCTGATCGTGTCGAATGTCGATTCGGCGCCTGTAGGAAGCCTTGGCGCTGCGATCGAATTCCACCCGAAGTTTCCGAAAAGGGTGAATGCGGGATTCATGCAGATACTGGACAGACGCGCCATCAAGCTCAGGGTTTACGAGCGCGGAGCAGGCGAGACGCTCGCCTGCGGCACGGGCGCCTGCGCTGCGGTGGTTGCAGGGATTGCCCGCGGCCTGCTGGACGGAGAGGTCAGGGTGCATACGCGCGGCGGAGATCTCGTCGTGCGCTGGGAAGGCGAGGGGCATCCCGTGTGGATGACGGGGCCCGCAGTCGGCGTTTTTGAGGGCGAAATCGAAATTCGAGGAAACGATTAATGGTTACAGCTGAAGAAGTCGCGCAATACCTGCAGGAAAATCCGGGGTTCGCAGAAGAGTATGTGGATCTCCTTTCAAGCATATACGTTCCCCATCCGCACGGCGGGCGGGCGATTCCGATCGGAGAGCGGCAGCTGATTTCTCTGCGCGAGAAAAACAGGCTGCTCGAGGACAAATTGCGCGAGCTGATCAAGTTCGGCGAGGAGAACGACGAAATCGGCGAGAAGATGCACAGGCTGTCAATTGCGCTCCTGAAGGCGAGGTCTCTGGAGGCGCTCTTCTACGTGGTGGAAAACAGCCTGAGGGAGGATTTCGACGTGCCCCATGTCGCCCTGAGGGTATGGGGGGTGGATGGAGGCGGCGCGGATCTTCCCGAGCTTGTTTCCGTGAGCGAGAGCGAGATGGAGATCGCCGACAGCCTGATCCAGCCGCATTGCGGGCATCACATCGCCCCTGAGCTGCTCGCCTGGTTCGGCGAGTGGGAGCATCTGCGCTCCTTTGCCATGGTGCCGATAGCAGGCGAGCGGGCCAAGGGACTGCTGGTCCTGGCGTCCGAAGATTCGCAGCGCTTCTCGCCGGATATCGGCACCCTGCATCTCAAGCGGCTGGGAGAGTGGGTGGCGGCCGCCCTGTCGCGCTTCTGAGATGTCCCCGCTCGAGGGCTACCGTTCCCATCTCCTGAACGAGAAGCGGCTAAGCCGCCTCACATGCGAGAACTATCTCAGGGACGTGAATACGCTCATCGAGCTTGCCGGGGAAGTCCCCTTATCCGAACTCAAGACCCAGCATCTGAGGCATTTCGTGGCGAAGCTCCATGCGCGGGGCTTGGGCGGGAGAAGCCTGGCCAGGATGCTCTCGGCATGGCGAAGCTTCTTCTCCTATCTGGTTCGCGATCACGGCCATGAGCAGAATCCGGCGGCCAGCCTCCGCCCGCCGAAATCCCCGAAGAACCTGCCCGAAGCCTTGTCACCGGACGAGGCGAACCGTTTCCTTTCCATCGATTCGGATGACGTTCTGGCCCTGCGCGACAAGGCCATGTTCGAGCTTTTCTATTCTTCCGGGCTCAGGCTTTCGGAGCTGAAGCAGCTCCGTCTTGGCGACATCGATCTCAAGGATGGCACGGTGCGGGTGACGGGAAAAGGAAACAAGACCAGGGTGGTGCCTGTCGGGAAAATGGCGATCGATGCGATCGATCACTGGATGAAGGAGCGGGAAAAGTTCGCGAAGGATGGGGAGGGCGCGCTTTTCCTGGGCAGGGGCGGACGCCCGATCGGCCAGCGCGCGATCCAGTACAGGATCAGCGAATGGGGCGTGAAGCAGGGCATGCCCCAGCATGTCCATCCCCACATGCTGAGGCATTCCTTCGCTTCCCACGTGCTTCAATCGAGCGGGGATCTCAGGGCTGTCCAGGAAATGCTCGGGCACGCCAGCATTTCGACCACCCAGGTCTACACCCACCTCGATTTCCAGCATCTGGCGAAAATATACGACGCGGCTCACCCGCGCTCCAAGAAGAAATGATCAGCAGTCCATCGAAAGCCTGACCAATATCACAGATCGAGCTTCAGCTTGCGCCCGCCGGTGATGGCGAATCCTGAGCTTGATCGTCCGTCAGTCATGAACGCGATTCGAAACCTCGATCAGGTTCATGTCCGGGTCGCGAAAATAGATCGAAAGAATCGGGCCTGTTGCGCCGGTGCGCTGGACAGGCCCCTCGATGACATCGACATTGCAAGAAGAAAGATGGGCCATCACTTCGGTCAGCGGGTTGGAAGTGATGAAGCACAAGTCGGCTGAGCCGGGCGTCGGATGTCCGGATTTGGGTTCGAACTCGTTTCCATGCTGATGCAGGTTGATCTTCTGCGCGCCGAAAGACAGCGCTTTTCGGCCTGCGCCGAAAGCAACGACCTCCATGCCCAGGACGCTCGAATAGAAGGACGCCGTGGCTTCGATGTCCTTGACGGTGAGCACCAGGTGATCGAGGCTGTCGATTTTCATGGGCGGCTAGGTCGCAGGCTTGCCATAGGCCTGTTCAACCTTGGCGATTCTGACTTCATAGTGTTCGTACCATTTGCGTCTGCCCGCATCTTGCGCAGCCAGGTGTTCGACATGGGCTTTCCAGGCGGAAACGGCTTCCATGGAAGACCAGTATGAAACCGTGATGCCGAAGCCGTCGACGCCGCGGGTGCTTTCCGCCCCAAGAAACCCCGGTTGCTGGCTGGCGAGTTCCACCATTCTTGCAGCCATTTTCCCATAACCGTCATCAGGCTCCGTTCGCCGAGACGAAAAGATCACTGCGTAATATGGGGGGGCTGGGGTTGAGGCGAAGGGTGAGGAGTCATTCATGGCAATCTAGATCGCGATGAGATTGGCGTATTCGAGGGCGAGCCATTTCACCCCCGCCCGCCTGAAATTGACCTGAACCTGATCCATCCCTTCGCAGGCGAGCACCACGCCTTCGCCGAACTTGGGATGGAAGACGTTTGCGCCGATCCGGTAAGGCGATTTCTTCTCGAATGCCGGGGCGCGCTCCTCGACATAGCCGATCGGCTGGACGAGTTGTTCGGGGATTTCCTTCAGGAAGCGGGAAGGGATGTTGTAATTCGTCTGGCCGTGCAGCATTCGGCTTTGCGCGCAGCTCAAGTAAAGCCTTCTTCTTGCGCGGGTCATGGCGACGTACATGAGGCGCCGCTCCTCTTCCAGCCCGCCCGCATCGTTCCTGCTGTTGCTGTGGGGGAAGAGCCCTTCTTCCAGCCCGCTCAAAAACACCGAATGGAATTCCAGCCCCTTGGCGGAATGCACCGTCATCAGCTGGACAGCGTCCTCTCCTTCGCCGCTCTGCCGCTCGCCCGCTTCCAAGGCTGCATGCGACAGGAATTCGACGAGCGGGTCGCCTTCGGACTCGAATACAGCGGCCGCATTGACGAGTTCGTCCAGGTTCTCCAGCCTGTCTTCGCCGTCCTTGTCGTTGAGGTAATGCGACTTGAGGCCGCTCATCTCGATCACGGTCTCGACAGCTTCCGGCAATGACGCGCCGGAAACTTCCCTCTTCATCGATTCGACGAGGTTCACGAATTCGTCGAGCTTCTTGTTCTTTCCGCGCGCTTTCGTCCAGAGACTCGCGCTTCCGGCATCCGCCTGGAGCGACTCGATAGTCTTTGCCCCGATGCCTCTTGCGGGGAAATTGACGATTCTCAGGAATGCGCCGTCGTCGTCCATGCTGTGGACGAGCCTCAGATAGGCGAGCGCATGCTTGATCTCCTGGCGTTCGAAGAAGCGCAGCCCCCCGTAGACCCGGTAGGGCAGATTGGCATTGAAGAGCGCATGTTCGAGCACGCGCGACTGGGCGTTCGAGCGGTAGAGCAGCGCGATGTCGCTCAACGCGACGCCTTCCCTGCCGAGCGATCCGATCTCCTCGACGATGTATTCGGCCTCCATCATGTCCGTGGGCGCCTGGTAGAAGCGCAGCTTCTCCCCTCCCGCGTCGCTCGTCCAGAGATTCTTTCCCATTCTGGCGGTGTTGTGGCGGATCACGGCGTTGGCCGCATCCAGGATGTTGCCGTGGGAGCGGTAATTCTGCTCGAGCTTGATGACGTTCTCGATCTGGAAGTCGCGCTCGAATTCGAGCATGTTGCCCGTGTTCGCGCCCCTGAAGGCGTAGATGGACTGGTCGTCGTCGCCGACGGCGAACACGGCCGTATCCTTTCCGGCGAGCAGCTTGATCCACTGGTACTGGAGGCGGTTCGTGTCCTGGAATTCGTCGATCAGGATATGCCTGAAGCGGGTCCTGTAGTGCTCGCGGATGAGCTCGTTGCGCTTCAGAAGCTCGTAGGATCTCAGGAGGAGTTCTGCGAAATCGACTGCGCCTTCCCGGTTGCATTGCGCTTCGTAGGCTTCAAATATCTGCTGGCGCGTGCGGGAAAAAGTGTCATAGGCAGTGAGGTCGTGAGGCCTCAGGCCCTCTTCCTTGTTGCCGTTGATGAAGTGCTGCAGCTCCTTGGGCGGATACTTCTCGTCGTCTATATTGAGGCTTTTCACGACGCGCTTGATCATCGAGAGCTGGTCGGAGCTGTCCAGGATCTGGAAAGCCTCGGGAAGCCCTGCGTCCTTGTGATGGGCGCGCAGCATCCTGTTGCACAGGCCGTGGAAGGTCCCTATCCACATTCCCCTGATGCTGATCGGCAGCATGGCCGAGATGCGCGCCATCATTTCCCTTGCCGCCTTGTTGGTGAAGGTAACGGCGAGGATTTCATGCGGGGAAGCGCCGCGCTTCTGGATGAGATAGGCGATGCGCGAAGTGAGGACGCGGGTCTTGCCGCTGCCCGCGCCCGCGAGAATCAGGGCCGAGCGGTGGGGGAGGGTGACGGCTTCAGTCTGCTCCGGGTTCAGTCCTGAAAGGATATCCATGTGCTCGAAAAACCGGGGAACGCCGTTCCCCGGGGACGATCATCAGCCCTTGTTGTGGATCATGTCGTGCATGATCGGCGCAAGGATCACTTCCAGGGCGAAGCTCATCTTTCCGCCCGGCACCACCAGGGTGTTGGAGCGGGACATGAACGAATCGTGGATCATGCTGAGGTAGTAGGGGAAATCCACGCCGTGCGGGTCGCGGAAACGCACCACCACGAAGCTTTCGTCCAGGGTCGGGATGTCGCGCGCGATGAAGGGGTTGGACGTGTCGACCGTCGGCACGCGCTGGAAATTGATGTGCGTCCTGGAAAACTGCGGCGTGACGTAGTTGATGTAGTCCGGCATGCGGCGCAGTATGGTGTCCACCGTGGCTTCGGCCGAATAGCCGCGCTCTGCCGCATCCCTGTGGATTTTCTGGATCCATTCGAGGTTGACGATGGGCACGACGCCGACGCCCAGGTCGACATGCCGAGCCGCGTCCATGGCATCGGTCTTCACGAGGCCGTGCAGCCCTTCGTAGAACAGGATGTCCGAGCCTGCTGGAATGTCTTCCCAGGGGGTGAATTCGCCGGGGTTCAGGCTGGTGCCGAGGCGCGCATTGTGCTCCCTGGCCTCTTCGTCGCTGTGGATGTAGTAGCGGCGCTTGCAGATGCCCGTGTCGCCGTAGGTCTTGAAGGTTTCTTCAATCTTGTCGAAATGGTTGGCTTCCGGACCGAAATGGCTGGGCGCCTGGGTGCCCTTCTTTTCGGCCTCGGCCACCGCTGCGCGGAATGCCTTGCGGTCCATGCTGTGCAGGCTGTCACCTTCGATGACCGCAGCGTTGATGTGTTCGCGGCGGAAGATGTTTTCGAAGGCGCGCTTGACGGTGGTGGTGCCCGCACCCGAAGAGCCGGTTACGGCGATGACGGGATGTCTTTTCGACATGTTATTCCTCCTGAACTGTTGAAATCTTTAACAATCGCGTACTTTAACAGAATGCGCCGATTTAAGACAGGCCGTCCCACCTAAAAGCCGTTGCCGCGAGTTATAATCCCGAGTTCGACATATAAGATCAGGACACCATGCAGCAGCAATACCACCCTTCCAGCATCGAGGCTGAAATCCAGTCCGAATGGGAAAAATCAAGCGCCTTCAGGGCGGCCGAAGATACTCAACGGCCGAAGTACTACTGCCTTTCCATGTTCCCCTATCCTTCCGGCAAGCTGCACATGGGTCATGTGCGCAACTACACCATCGGGGACGTGCTCTCGAGATACCACAGGATGCGCGGCTACAACGTGCTCCAGCCCATGGGCTGGGACGCGTTCGGCCTGCCGGCCGAGAATGCGGCGATGGCCAACAATGTTGCGCCCGCTTCCTGGACCTACTCCAACATCGATTACATGAAAGGACAGCTGAAATCGCTGGGGCTGGGCGTCGACTGGTCGCGCGAAGTCACCACCTGCAGGCCTGAGTATTACCGCTGGGAACAGTGGCTGTTCACCCGGCTCTTCGAGAAGGGGCTGGTCTACAAGAAGCTGGCGACAGTGAACTGGGATCCGGTGGACCAGACCGTGCTCGCCAACGAGCAGGTGATCGAGGGGCGCGGCTGGCGTTCCGGGGCGCTCGTCGAGAAGCGGGAAATCCCGATGTATTTCATGAAGATCACGGCCTATGCGGAAGAGCTCCTGGCGGACCTTGACGATCTCGACTGGCCTGCCCAGGTCAAGACGATGCAGAAAAACTGGATCGGCAAGAGCTACGGCGTTCGATTCGCATTCCCTTATGAACTCGACGTCAATTGGGAAAAACTCTGGGTCTACACGACGCGCGCCGACACCGTCATGGGGGTGACCTTCGTCGCGGTCGCAGCGGAGCATCCGCTCGCACTGCACGCAGCAAAAGGCAAACCGAAGCTTGCCGCATTCATCGAGGAATGCAAGCAGGGCGGCGTGGCTGAAGCGGACATCGCGACCATGGAAAAAAAGGGCATGGACACCGGCCTCGAAGTCATCCACCCGCTGACCGGGGAAAAAGTGCCTGTCTGGGTCGGCAACTACGTGCTGATGGGCTACGGCGAGGGCGCGGTGATGGCGGTGCCTGCCCATGACGAGCGCGACTTCGCCTTCGCCAAGAAATACGGCCTGCCGATCAAACAGTCCATCCAGGTTCAGGGAGAATCCTTTTCCATCGACGCCTGGCAGGAATGGTACGGGGACAAGGAGAAGGGCGTCTGCATCAACTCGGGCAAATACGACGGCCTGAATTACGATGAAGCGGTCGACGCGATCGCGGCCGATCTGAAGGAAAAAGACCTCGGCGACAAGCAGGTGCAGTTCCGCCTGAGGGACTGGGGAATATCGCGCCAAAGGTACTGGGGCTGCCCCATCCCGATCATCCATTGTCCATCCTGCGGCGACGTTCCCGTGCCCGACAAGGATCTGCCCGTCGTTCTGCCCGAGGACGTGGTGCCGGACGGTTCGGGCTCTCCCTTGGCCAAGATGCATGGATTCTTCGACGTCTCCTGCCCGAAATGCGGAGGAGCAGCCCGCCGGGAGACCGACACCATGGACACTTTCGTCGAGTCTTCCTGGTATTTCGCGCGCTATGCCAGCCCGGATTCCGATTCGAAGATGGTGGACGAGCGCGCCCATTACTGGCTTCCCGTCGACCAGTACGTGGGCGGGATCGAGCATGCGATCCTGCACCTGCTTTATGCCCGGTTCTTCAACAAGCTGATGAGGGACGTGGGGCTTCTCAAGAACGACGAGCCCTTCACGAAGCTGCTGACCCAGGGAATGGTGCTGAAAGACGGCTCGAAGATGTCCAAATCCAAGGGCAACACGGTCGACCCCCAGGGGCTCATCGACGAATACGGGGCGGATACGGCGAGGCTCTTCATGATGTTCGCCTCCCCGCCCGAGCAATCTCTCGAATGGTCGGATGCGGGAGTAGAGGGCGCCTTCCGCTATTTGAAGCGGCTCTGGCATTTCGCCTTCGAAAACGGGGAGCATCTCGGCTCGGGGCGGATTTCCGAAGCTGTCGAGGGCGGATTGAAGGATGCGCGCAGGGAAATCCATCTGAACCTCAAGAAGGCCAACGACGACTACCGCCGCTGCCAGTTCAACACGGTGATCTCGGCTGCGATGAAGATGCTGAACGTCCTCGATGAGGCCGCTCGTTTTTCGGGAAGCGGGAAGACGCTCGTTGTCAGGGAAGGATTCAGCATCCTGCTCAGGCTCCTCTCGCCTGTGTCACCCCACATCACGCAGAAGCTCTGGAAGGAGCTCGGCTACGGGGAAGACATCCTGGATGCGCCCTGGCCCGAACCTCTCGATGAGGCGCTCGTCCAGGACGAGATCGAGCTCGTCGTCCAGGTGAACGGCAAGCTGAGGGGAAGCGTCAAGGTGGCGAAGGATGCTTCGAAAGAAGAAATCGAGAAAATCGCATTGAATCAGGTCGAAAAATATACCGAAGGCAAGCCGGTCAGGAAGGTCGTTGTGGTGCCCGGCCGCCTCGTCAACATCGTGGTGTGACATGCGCAGACTCCTGGCCATTTTTCTGCTGCTGACGCTCGCCTCATGCGGATTCCATCTGCGCGGCGAGCAGAAGCTTCCCTTCGAGAGCATAGCGATATCGCCTGAAGAGTCGCAGCTCGCGCTTGCCTTGACGCGCTTGATCAGGGAAGGGAGCGAAGCCAGGGTGGCAGGCGCGCCCGACAAGGTTTCATACAGGCTGCAGATACTGAGCGAAGTGAACGACAGGATCATCCTTTCCCTGGATGCAACGGGGCAGGTGAGGGAATATCAGCTGCGCTACAAGGTGGCGTTCAGGCTGCTCGATCCGAAAGGCGAGGTGGTGATCCCCAGGAGCGAGCTTTTCCTCACCCGGCTCATGAGCTACGACATTTCCGAGATCCTGGCGAAAGAGAGCGAAGCCAGCCTGCTCTACAGGAACATGCGTCAGGACGCGGCAGATCAGATCGTCAGACGCCTTGCCGCAGTCAGGCTCGATGAGAATCGATAGCGGGAGGCTCTCCGAGCATCTCAAGGCCGGGCTCAAGCCCCTTTACGTGCTGCATGGCGATGCGCCGCTGATCCTGGTCGAGTCGGCCGATGCGATCCGTGTCGCCGCCAGGAAGGGAGGCTTTCTCGAAAGGGAGATATTGACCGTCGAGCAGGGATTCGACTGGGGGTCGCTTCTGGATGCATCGCGCAGCCTTTCCCTTTTCTGCGCGCAAAAGCTCGTCGATCTCAGAATCCCGTCGGGCAAGGTCGGGGTCGAAGGCGGGCAGGCGCTGCAGTCCTATTGCGAATCGCTTCAACCTGACGTCCTGACCCTGATCACCCTGCCCAAGCTCGACAGGCAGACGCTTTCCTCGAAATGGTTCGAGGCGCTTGAAAAGGCTGGCGTATCCGTTTCGGCCAATACGGTGGAAAGAGCTGCGCTGCCCGAATGGATTTCAGGCAGGCTCGCCAGGCAAAATCAGCAGGCGGACAGGGAAACGCTGCAATTCATCGCCGACAGCGTGGAAGGCAATCTGCTCGCCGCGCACCAGGAAATCCAGAAGATCGGTCTGCTCTATCCCGAAGGGAAGATTTCCTTCGGTGACGCGAAAAACGCAGTGCTGGATGTCGCGCGCTACGACATCTTTCAGCTCGGGGAAGCCATGCTGGGTTTCGATTCGGTGCGTTTTGCGAAAATCCTCGAAGGGCTCAAGGGGGAAGGGGTGGCGGAAACCCTCGTGCTCTGGCAGCTGACCGACGAAATCAGGGCGATGATCAGGGTCAAGGCGGGAATGAAGGCCGGCAGGCCGCAGGCCCAGGTATTGCGGGAAGCGCGTCTTTGGGGAACGAGGCAGGCGCTCGTCCTCCGGGCTTGCAGGCAGGCGGGAGTCCGTCTCCTAGAGGAAATGCTCTTGCGCGCGGCGCAGATCGACCAGATGATCAAGGGCTTGCGGAAGGGCAATGTCTGGGACGAACTGCTCCAGCTCGGGGTGAATTTCGCAGCGCAGCCCAAAAACGGATAAAATACCCCATTTTACCGGGGTTCCTCATATGGACATCAAGCGCTACATGGATGGCGTCGGCAGGGGGGCGAGGGCCGCCTCCAGGCTGATGGCGAGGGCGGATACTGCGGCCAAGAACAGGGCGCTGGAAGCCATCGCCCAGGCCATTTCACGCGAGACGGGCCGCCTTTTGGCGGCGAATGCCATGGACCTGGAGGAAGCGAAAAGAAAAGGGCTCGAGCCCGCTTTCATCGACCGCCTGACCCTGTCCGCCAAAGGCGTCGCTGCGATGAGCGAAGGACTTCTGCAGATCGCATCCCTACCCGATCCGGTCGGCGAGATCAGCGACCTCAAATTCCGCCCTTCGGGCATCCAGGTGGGAAAAATGCGCGTTCCCCTGGGCGTGATCGGCATCATCTATGAGGCGAGGCCCAACGTGACGGCTGACGCTGCAGGGCTCTGCCTCAAGTCAGGCAATGCAGCCATTTTGCGCGGCGGCTCCGAGGCATTGCATTGCAACCAGGCGATTGCGTCACTGGTTCACGAGGGATTGAGGACTGCTGGCCTTCCGGAATCGGCTGTCCAGGTGATCGAGACGTCGGACAGGGCGGCTGTCGGCGAGCTGATCACGATGAAGAGCCATGTCGACGTCATCGTCCCGAGGGGCGGCAAAGGGCTGATAGAACGCATTTCCAACGAGGCCACGATTCCCGTGATCAAGCATCTCGACGGCGTCTGCCATGTCTACATCGACGACGATGCCGATTTCGACAAGGCCTTGAGGATAGCGGACAATGCCAAGACCCAGCGCTACGGCACCTGCAACACGATGGAAACCTTGCTCGTGGCATCATCCGTGGCCGGGAAAATCCTGCCTCCGCTTTGCGAGATCTACCTGAAAAAAGGGGTCGAGCTGCGTGGGGACGAGGCTGCGAGGAGCATCATTCGCGAGATGAAGGCGGCGACCGAGGAAGACTGGGGAACCGAATATCTCGCCCCGATACTGAGCGTGCGCGTCGTGAAGGACCTCGACGAGGCGATGGACCATATCGCACTTTACGGTTCCCAGCATACCGATGCCATCGTCACTGAGGACTATTCGAAAGCCCGGCGCTTCCTCAGGGAAGTCGATTCGAGTTCGGTCATGGTGAACGCATCGACCCGCTTTGCGGACGGGTTCGAATACGGGCTGGGGGCGGAGATCGGCATTTCGACCGACAAGCTTCATGCGAGAGGGCCGGTCGGTCTGGAAGGGCTGACCAGCCAGAAATTCATAGTCCTGGGCGACGGGCAGGTCAGGACCTGACAAGGAGAACAGGATGGGAAAAATGGAAGTCAAGGTGCCGGGGATCGGCAATTTCAAGGATGTCGCCATCATCGAAGTGGCGGTGAAAGCCGGCGAAAGAATAGAAAAGGACGCATGCCTCGTCACGCTCGAATCGGACAAGGCGACGATCGACGTGCCCTCCCCCTACGCTGGCATCGTCAAGGAAGTGCTGGTCAAGGTGGGGGACCTCGTCTCCGAGGGTTCGCTCCTCCTGTTCATGGAAACCGAATCATCGCAGGAAGCGGCCGCGCCCGCTGAAGCGCCTACTGCGCAAACCGAGCGAGCCGAGCTTCATGTCGAAGTGCTTGTCCTGGGATCTGGCCCCGGCGGCTACACGGCGGCCTTCAGGGCGGCCGACCTCGGAAAGAGCGTGATCCTCATCGAGCGTCATGCGACCCTGGGCGGCGTCTGCCTGAACGTGGGCTGCATCCCTTCCAAGGCGCTGCTCCATGTGGCCAAGGTCATCACCGAGGCCGAGGAAGTGAGCGCGCACGGCATCTCTTTCGGCAAGCCGAAGATCGACATCGATGCGGTCAGACAGTGGAAGAGCAGCGTGGTCGGAAAACTGACCCGCGGGCTTTCGGGGCTGGCCAAGCAGAGGAAGGTGAAAGTGGTGAGAGGAGAGGGGAAATTCCTCACCAGCCATTCGATCGAAGTCGCAACCGATGAGGGGCCGAAGACGATTTCCTTCGACAACGCGATCATCGCTGCTGGATCCAGCGTCGCCAAAATCCCCGGCTTTCCCTACGAGGACCCCAGGATCATCGATTCGACCGGCGCGCTTGCCCTGGAGTCGGTGCCCGAAAGAATGCTCGTCGTGGGAGGCGGCATCATCGGGCTCGAGATGGCTGCCGTCTACAGCGCGCTGGGCTCGAAGATCACTGTCGTAGAATTGATGGATTCATTGATTCCCGGGGCGGATGCGGACATCGTCAAGCCGCTTCACAAGCACATCGAGAAGCGCTACGAAGCCATCCTCCTGAAGACGAAGGTGTCGAAGATGGAGGCTCTTGCAGATGGCATCAAGGTCCATTTCGAGGGCGAAAAACCGATGGAGCCCCAGGTATTCGACAGGATCCTGATGGCGGTGGGGCGCCGCCCCAACGGAAAGCTGATCGGCGCGGAGAATGCAGGGATCCATGTCGACGAGCGCGGCTACATCCCCGTCGACAAGCAGGGCAGGACGAACGTGCCCAACATTTTCGCCATCGGCGACATCGTCGGGGAACCCATGCTCGCCCACAAGGCGACCTATGAAGCCAAGATCGCAGCTGAGACCATCGCGGGACACAAGGCCTATTTCGATGCGCTCACCATTCCTTCCGTCGCCTACACCGATCCGGAAGTCGCCTGGATGGGGCTGACCGAAAGGGAAGCGAAGGAAAAGGGAATCGAATACGAGAAAGCCGCCTTTCCCTGGGCTGCCAGCGGGCGCTCGCTCTCGACTGGACGAGACGAGGGCATGACCAAGCTGCTTTTCGCAAAGGATACCGGGAGGCTGCTCGGGGCGGGAATGGTCGGCACCAATGCAGGGGAGCTCATCGCAGAGATGGTGCTCGCTCTCGAAATGGGCGCTGACGCGGAAGACATCGCGCTCACGATCCATCCCCATCCGACGCTTTCCGAGACGCCGATGTTCGCATCGGAAATCCATCTCGGCAGCATTACCGATCTCTACATGCCGCGCAAGCAATGAGTCGCCATGAGCGCAAGACTGAGGGAAATTCCCTACAATTACACCTCCTTTTCTGACCGCGAAATCGTCATCAGGCTGCTCGGGGTTGACGCCTGGGAAACGCTGAACGAACTCAGGATTGAACGCGTGACCGGACGCTCGGCGCGCATGCTCTACGAGGTGATGGGCGACATTTGGGTGGTGTCGAGGAATCCCTATCTGCAGGACGATCTTCTTTCGAACAACGAAAGAAGGGCTGCGCTCGTGCACGCGCTGAGGCACAGGCTTTCCGCGATCGAAGAGCGGCGCCAGGAAAACGAGAAGGTCAGGTTCCTGCTCGAGAAGGCGCATCTGGCCGTGAACGCATTCGAGGCGGAATTCGAGGAAACATTGAAGCTGAGGCGCCGTGCGCTGAAGCTGCTTTCGAAATATACCCGGCGCGACAACATCGCCTTCGACGGCCTGGCGAGGGTATCCCATGTCACCGATGCGACGGACTGGCGCGTCGAATACCCCTTCGTCGTGATCAGCCCGGATGTCGAGGCGGAAGTGGCGAATCTGGTCTCCGCATGCATCGAGCTCGAGCTCACCATCATTCCGCGGGGCGGCGGGACGGGCTATACGGGCGGCGCCGTTCCATTGACCCGGCGCTCTGCCGTGATCAACACGGAAAAACTCGAAAGCCTGGGCAGCGTGGAAATGCTGAAGCTTCCGGGGCTGGAGGCGGAAGTGCCGACCATTTCCTGCGGCGCAGGGGTGGTGACGCGGCGCGTGATGGACAGGGCCGAAGATTCAGGATACGTCTTCGCGGTCGATCCCACGTCCGCCGATGCTTCATGCATCGGGGGCAATGTCGCCATGAATGCGGGCGGGAAAAAGGCGGTGCTCTGGGGAACGGCGCTCGACAATCTCGCTTCATGGAAGATGGTCGACCCGGATGCGAACTGGATGGAGATCGAACGGCTCGACCACAACCTGGGCAAGATCCACGACATTGCAATGGCCCGGTTCAGGGTCAGCCGCTATGCACGGGACGGCAAGACGCTGCTCAAGGAGCCTGAAATCCTCGAGATCGAAGGCAGGAAATTCAGGAAGGAAGGGCTCGGAAAGGACGTCACGGACAAGTTCCTTTCTGGCCTTCCCGGCATACAGAAGGAAGGGTGCGACGGCATCATCACCTCAGCCCGATTCATCCTGCACAAGCTGCCCAGCTGCACGAGGACGGTTTGTCTCGAATTCTTTTCCGAAATCAGGGAGGCGGTGCCCGCCATCGTCGAGATCAAGGATTATCTCGATGCCAATGAAAAGGCGACCCTTGCAGGCCTCGAGCATCTGGATGCGCGCTATCTGAAGGCAGTGGGCTATTCGACCAAATCCAGATCTATCCTGCCCAAGATGGTGCTGATCGCGGACATCGTGGGGGAGGAAGAAGAAGCCGTTTCAATCGCCGCATCATACGTGGTGAAGCTGGCCAACGCCAGGGGCGGGGAAGGCGCGATCGCCGTGACGGCTGAAGCGAGAAAGAAATTCTGGCTCGACCGGGCGCGCACGGCTGCGATCGCCAAGCACACCAATGCCTTCAAGATCAACGAGGACGTGGTGATCCCCTTGGGCAGGCTGGGCGAATATTCAGACGGCATCGAACGGATCAATATCGAGCTTTCGATCAAGAACAAGCTCGGCCTGCTGGATGCCCTTGCAGAGCGCTTCGAAGAGAAATTCGCGCTTGTGCTGGACGAAGAGAAAATCGACGCAGGGGAGCTTCTCGGAGACAAGGTGGAGCAGGCCAAGGCGCTCATCATCGATACGAGGATACGCTGGGCTGCGCTGCTTGAAGGCCTTTCGGTCGAAGCCACTTTCAGGGCCGTCCAGTCGCACCAGGTCAGGGTTTCCTGGAAAAGCGAAGTCCGCGCGAGGCTGCACCAGATCTTTTCGGGCAGGGTCTACCAGAAGATACTCGAGGAATGCGATGCGGTCCATGCCAGGATACTGAAGTCGCGCGTTTTCGTCGCGCTGCACATGCATGCGGGCGACGGCAATGTGCACACCAACATACCTGTCAATTCGGACGACTATGCCATGCTGCAGGAAGCGAACGAGGCGGTGGCCAGGATCATGGCGCTCGCCAAGCAGCTTGACGGGGTGATTTCAGGCGAACACGGCATCGGCATCACGAAAATCGAGTTTCTCGAGCCAGGAGAGCTCGAGCCTTTTTCCGCATACAAGGCCAAGGTCGACCCGCATGGGCGCTTCAACAAGGGAAAGCTGATCGCAGGTTCGGACCTTGGAAACGCCTATACGCCGAGCTTCAACCTGCTCGAACTGGAGAGCCTGATTCTCGAGCAGAGCGAGATCGGGAAGATATCGGATTCGATCAAGGACTGCCTGCGCTGCGGCAAATGCAAGCCGGTCTGCAACACGCATGTGCCGCGCGCCAATCTGCTCTACAGCCCGAGGAACAAGATACTGGGAACGAGCCTTCTGGTCGAGGCCTTCCTGTACGAGGAGCAGACCCGGCGCGGGGTGTCGTTCAGGCATTTCGACGAATTCTGCGACGTGGCCGACCATTGCACCGTCTGCCACAAGTGCGCGAATCCCTGCCCGGTCAAGATCGATTTCGGCGACGTTTCGATCATGATGCGCAATTTCCTGAGGAGAATGGGCAAGAAGAAAACGAGCCCGGGCACCCAGGCCGCCATGTTCTTCCTCACTGCGACCGATCCGGAGACGATAGCCATGACGCGCAAGCTCATGGTCGATTGGGGATACAGGCTGCAGCGCCTGGGGCACGGCATCGCCAAAAGAATGGGGTTGATCCAGAAACAGGCGCTGCATCCTCCCGCAACCGTCGGGCGCCCGCCGATACAGGCCCAGGTGATCCATTTCCTCAACAAGCCGATGCCCGGCAAGCTGCCGAAGAAGACTTCCCGCGCGCTGCTCGACATCGAGGACGACAAGATCGTCCCGGTGATCCGCAATGCGGCCAAGGTGAACGAGGATTCGGATACGGTATTCTATTTCCCGGGCTGCGGTTCGGAGCGGCTCTTCAGCCAGGTGGGGCTGGCCACCCAGGCGATGCTTTTCGAGATCGGCGCCCAGACCGTGCTTCCCCCGGGCTATCTTTGCTGCGGCTATCCCCAGACTTCGGCAGGCGAAGGAGAGGTCGGCCAGGAGATCATCACGAAGAACCGCGTGCTCTTTCATCGCGTCGCCAACACGCTGAATTATCTCGACATCAAGACCGTCATCGTGTCCTGCGGAACCTGCATGGATCAGCTCCAGAAATACGAGTTCGGAAAGATTTTTCCTGAATGCAGGTTGCTCGACATCCACGAATATCTGCTCGAGAAGGGAGTGAAGCTGGAAGGCGTCGAAGGGGTGCGCTATCTCTACCACGATCCATGCCATGCGCCCATGAAGACCTACGAGCCCCTGCGTGTCGCGAGCGAACTCGTCGGAAAATCCGTCTCCTTGAGCGAACGCTGCTGCGGAGAGGCGGGTACGCTTGCGGTCACGAGACCCGACATTTCGACCCAGGTGAGATTCAGAAAGCAGGAAGAGATCGCGAAACAGGTTGCGGGATCCAGCGAACCCGTCAAGGTGCTGACTTCCTGTCCGTCTTGCCTGCAGGGTCTTTCCCGCTATAATGAGGACGTTGGGATCACGGCGGATTACATCGTCGTCGAAATGGCGCGTCACCTCCTCGGGGAGAACTGGATGGCGGATTACGTGGAAAAAGCCAATAAGGGTGGCATCGAGCGGGTCCTGCTCTGATGTGCGAGCTTTGCGAAAAGACGGGGGGAGACCTCGTCTGGCAGAACGGATTGTGCCGGGTGGTCCTTGTCGAGGACGGGGACTACCCCGGCTTTTGCAGGGTGATACTCAACCGGCATGTCGCCGAGATGACCGATCTTCCGATGGATGAGCGCATGGCCCTGATGAAGGTGGTTTTTTTCGTCGAGGAAGCGGTGAGAGACGTGCTCGCCCCGGACAAGGTCAATCTGGCCAGCCTGGGCAACGTCATTCCCCATCTGCACTGGCATGTCATTCCCAGATTCACGGGCGACAGGCATTTCCCCAACCCGATATGGGGGCATGCATTGAGACCCGAATCCGTCCCACAGGCGCCCGGATGGCGCCAGATTCTCGAGTCCAGGCTCAGGGAAGCGCTGGGCTGATCCATGGCTCGCCCGCTCGTCAGCGTCATCATGCCTGCATACGACGCGCAGAGCCATCTGCATGAAGCCGCGGCGAGCCTGGTCGGGCAGACCTACCTGGATTGGGAGCTGATCGTCGTGAGCGACGATTGGGAAGACTACAGGCATCTTCTGCCGACGGACGAAAGGATCAGGTTTTTCAGAAGCCCGCGCCCCGCTTCAGGCCCTGCGGCCGCGAGAAATTCAGGCCTTTTCCACGCAAGAGGGGAGCTCGTCGCCCACCTGGATGCAGACGACCTTTTCCATCCCGAGCGGCTCGCGCGTCTCGTTCCGCTGGCCATGAAGGACGGCATGGCGCTCGACAACATGCGCATCCTCGATTACGAAAAAGGGCGCCAGATCGCCCTCCTTTTCGACCTCAAAAGGAAAAGACTCGATTTCGAGGATGCGCTGGATCTGAACCACCCGGTCTTTCCGCTGTGCAGAAGATCCCTGGTCGGCGAATGGGACGAGGATATCCCGTTCGCTGAAGACGTCTTGTTCAATCTCAGGGCGATTTCTCAAATTTCCCATGTTCCCGTCCTGAACGAGCCGATGATGGATTACAGGGTCAGGAGCGGTTCGGTTTCTTGTTCCGAGGAAAGCTGCCTGCACGCGGATGAAGCCTATTCGGCGATATTGAAGAGGCTCGAGCATTCCGATTTCGGATTCTGCCCTTCGAAGGTCGGTTCGTTGAAAAAAATGTTCGAGAGGAAAGCGGCGCTGAACAGGGCTTTTTTGAACTTAAAAGGGAAGCTGGATATCAAAAGTTTTGCTGAATATGCCTCGATTCTTGATGCGCCGGGAAAAGTGCAGCAGAATATCGCATGTTCTTGATATTTCCCATGTTACAATGAGCGTTTTGGCTCGGGTTTGATCAGACGCACCTAACATGCAGTTACACGCTTTCGGCATCAACCACCAGACAGCGCCCGTCGACGTGCGGGAAAAGGTCGCATTCCAGCCCGAAATCATGGGGGATGCCCTGCGCGATCTCGTTGGAAGCAGCCGGGTCAAGGAAGCGGCGATCATTTCGACCTGCAACAGGACCGAAATCTACTGCAATGCGCCCGATCCCGCTCCGGCGATCGACTGGCTTGCCGATTACCATCACCTGAAAACCCAGTACATCGCCCCGTATGTCTATAGTTTCCCGAGAGGGGAAGCGGTCAAGCATGCCTTCAGGGTGGCGAGCGGGCTCGATTCGATGGTCATCGGGGAGCCGCAGATCCTGGGCCAGTTCAAGCAGGCCGTCAATTCCGCCGAGCAGGCGGGCACATTGGGCTTTTTGCTCCACAAGCTCTTCCAGCGGACGTTTTCCGTCGCCAAGGAAGTCAGGAGCCAGACTTCGATCGGATCGAGCTCGGTTTCGATGGCTGCGGCGGCAGTGCGGCTCGCCGAGCGCATCTTCCCCTCGATTTCGGACCAGAACGTGCTCTTCATCGGCGCAGGCGAGATGATCGAGCTCAATGCGATGCATTTTTCCGCGCATAATCCGAAAAAGATCACCGTGGCGAACAGGACGCTCGAGCGCGCCAAGCAACTGGCCGCCCGGTTCAACGGAACAGGCATCACCCTGAACGAACTGCCCGACCATCTGGCAGAGAACGACATCATCGTCACCTCCACTGCGAGCCAGCTTCCCATCCTCGGCAAGGGCATGGTCGAACGCGCGATCAAGGCGAGAAAGCACAGGCCGATCTTCATGGTCGACTTGGCCGTTCCCCGAGACATCGAGCCCGAAGTCGGCGAGCTCGACGACGTTTTCCTCTACACCGTCGACGATCTGGCCGGCCTGGTCAGGGAAGGGCTCAATTCCAGGCAAAGCGCGGTCGCCCAGGCCGAAGTGATCATCGATTCCAATGTCACCCATTTCATGCACTGGCTCGAGTCCAGGGAAATCGTTCCGACGATCCGGGCGCTGCGCGACCACGGGGAGCGCCACCGCAGGCACGAACTCGAGCGCGCCATGCGGCTCCTGGCCAAGGGCGTCGATCCCCAGCAGGTTCTCGAATCGCTCAGCGTGGGCCTCACCAACAAGTTCCTCCACGTGCCGAGCCATGCGCTGAACCATGCCAATGCCGATGAACGGGACGACCTCGTCGACCTCGTCAACCGGCTGTATCACCTTCCCCCCTCGGAATGAACAAGGCCATCGCAGCCAAGCTCGCGCGCCTGCGCGAGCGACTTGTCGAGCTCGACCGCCTGCTTTCCAGCGAATCGGCCACGAGCAACATGGAGAACTACAGGAAGCTTTCCAGGGAGCATGCCGAAATCGCGCCGGTCGTCGCGCTTTACGGCGAATACGAGGAGTGCGAGGGAGACATCAGGACTGCCCAGGAAATGACGTCGGACCCCGCCATGAGGGAATTCGGCGAAGCTGAACTGCGCGACGGACGCGAAAGGTTGGCGAAGATCGATATGGAGCTCCAGAAGCTGCTGCTTCCCAAGGATCCCAACGACGAGCGCAACATTTTCCTGGAAATCAGGGCGGGAACGGGCGGCGACGAATCCGCGCTCTTCGCCGGCGACTTGTTCAGGATGTACAGCCGATTCGCCGAGCGGAACCGCTGGAATGTGGAAATCATTTCCCAGAGCAACAGCGAAATCGGCGGCTACAAGGAGATCATCGCCAAGATCATCGGCCATGGCGCCTATTCCAGGCTCAAGTTCGAATCGGGCGCGCACCGCGTGCAGCGCGTACCTGCCACGGAAACCCAGGGCAGGATCCATACCTCTGCCTGCACGGTGGCGATCCTGCCGGAGGCCGACGCGGTCGACGAGGTCGTGCTGAATCCGGCAGAGCTCAGGATAGATACCTTCAGGGCGAGCGGCGCTGGCGGCCAGCACATCAACAAGACCGATTCCGCAGTCAGGATCACGCACCTGCCCACGGGAATCGTCGTGGAATGCCAGGACGACAGGTCGCAGCACAAGAACAAGGCGCAGGCGATGTCCGTGCTTGCGGCAAGGATCAAGGACAGGCAGATCACGGCGCAGCAATCGCAGCAGGCTGCGGAAAGAAAATCGCTGGTCGGAAGCGGAGACCGCTCCGAGCGCATCAGAACCTACAATTTCCCGCAGGGGCGCGTCACCGACCACAGGATCAACCTGACCCTCTACAAGATCGAAGAGATCATGGACGGCGATCTGTTCGAACTGACAGGCGCGCTGATGGCGCAGCATCAGGCCGACATGCTGGCTGCGATGTCTGAAGAGGTGAAGCTGGGTTGACCGTTTCCCTTGTCTTGAGGCGGGCATCCGAAAGGATAGGCGCCTCTGTCGGGCTCGATGCGATCGAGGCTGCGATCGAGGCGAGGGCGCTCCTTTGCGCGGCCCTCGATGTCGACCGCGTCTGGCTCATCGTTCATGCGCAGGATGAGCTGGAAGCCCCCAATCTTCATGAATTCGAGAAGATGGTCGAAAGAAGGCTGAAAGGGGAGCCTGTCGCCTACATTGCCGGTTTCCGGGAATTCTACGGCGCCAAATTCAGGGTGACGCGGGACGTGCTGATTCCGAGGCCCGAGACAGAGCTTCTCGTGGATCTAGCGCTCGAATGCATGCCCGAGGACGGAAAAGTGCTCGATCTTGGAACGGGAAGCGGCGCCATCGCTGTTTCGATCGCGAGACTGAGGAAAAGCGCTGCCATTTGCGCAATCGACAAGTCCCCTGCAGCCCTGGAAATCGCGAAGGAAAACGGCCGTGACCTTCCCAACATCGACTATGTCGAAAGCGACTGGTTCGAAGCGCTTCCAGATGAAAAATACGATCTCATCGTCTCGAATCCGCCCTACATCGCCGAAGGAGACGAACATTTGAAAGATCTGCAATTCGAGCCTTCGCTCGCGCTGACGAGCGGAAGGGATGGGCTAGACGCCATCAGGCGCATCGTCCAGGACGCGCCTTCGCATCTCAAGGCGGGGGGATGGCTGCTCTTCGAACATGGTTACGACCAGGGGGGAAAATGCAGAAAACTGCTCTCCAAAAAATTTTACGAAGTTGCGACGTGGCGGGACCTTTCAGGGAACGACCGGGTCAGCGGCGGGCGATTGACCTCGGCATGAACGGGGGGTACACTTTACCGCACTATTTTTGTCGGATTTGACGGAGCTAACATGGACATACAAGACACAATCAAGGAACAGGTGAAGGCCAATCACGTCGTGCTTTACATGAAGGGCACGCCCCAGTTTCCTCAGTGCGGTTTTTCCGCCAATGCGGTGAACATTCTGAAACGCTGCGGCGTCCAGGATTTCTTCAGCGTCGACGTGCTCGCCGACCCGGAAATCCGCCAGGGCATCAAGGAATACGCGAACTGGCCCACCATTCCCCAGCTTTACATCGACGGCGAATTCGTCGGCGGCTCCGACATCATGATCGAGCTTTTCCAGTCGGGCGAGCTGCAGGAAATGCTGAAGTAATTCAGCAAACTTCCGAGAGCAGGTCGCTGATCATGGATTCGGCCTGAGCAAGATAGCTTCCGCCGAAAAGGTTGAAGTGGTTCAGGATGTGGTAGAGGTTGTAGAGCTTCTTTCTCGTCCCGTATCCGGGATCCAGCGGCAGTACATTGTTGTAGGCAGCGTAGAAGGCTTGCGGGAATCCCCCGAAGAGTTCGGTCATGGCGATATCCGCTTCCCTGTCGCCGCAATAGACGGCAGGGTCGAACAGGACGGGGCGGCCAGATGGATCGAATCCCGCATTTCCCCGCCACAGGTCGCCGTGAAGCAAGGAAGGGGCCGGCCCGTCATCCGGAAAGAAGGCATCCAGATGCTCCAGCAGCCTTTCCGCGCGCCCGAAGGCATGCCCTTTTTTCCTCGCCAGATCGAACTGGAAGCCCAGCCTTCTGGTTCTCCAGAACTCGACCCAGTCGGATGAGGGCGAATTGATCTGGGGCGTCGAGCCGATGAGGTTGTCCTGATTCCAGCCGAATTCCTTGGCGGAAGCAGTGTGCATTGCGGCGAGCTGTTCGCCGAGCAGGTCGAAGCGGGCGGGGCCGCGCTTCATGTCTATGTATTCAAGAACGAGCCAGTCGATTCCGTTGAACGATCCCAGGCAGATCACTGCAGGCGTTTTCAATGCGCGTCCGATCGCATCCAATCCGGACGCCTCGGGCTCGAAGGAATGCCTTCCGGTCTTGGCGAAATAGCGCCCTGAACTGCCTTCCAGAAGCCATGCCTCGGAGATGCAGCCGCCGCCCACGGCGCTTTTCTGCTCGAGGCGAAACGTTCTTCCGGTCGCCTCCGAAATGCGGGATGCGATGTGCTCCCAGAGCTCAGGCAAGGCGGGATCGAGCCCTGGTTATCGCGCCCCTCACCTGATGGGGCGCCGTGCCGCCGATGTGGTCGCGGCTTTTCAGCGAGCCTTCCAGGGTGAGGACTTCATAGACGTCCTGCTCGACGAGCGGGCAAAGCGATTTCAGCTCATTGAGCGGCAGATCGGACAGATCGCAGCCCTTCATCTCGCAATGGCGCACGGCTTTAGCCACGGCTTCGTGCGCATCCCTGAAGGGCAGTCCCTTCTTGACGAGATAGTCCGCGAGATCGGTTGCCGTCGCGAAACCGCGGCTTGCGGCAAGCCGCATTGCGTCACGGTTGACCTTGATGCCCGGGACCATTTCGGCGAAGATCCTGAGGCTCGTCGAGACGGTGTCGACGGCATCGAAAAGCGGCTCCTTGTCTTCCTGGTTGTCCTTGTTGTAGGCGAGCGGCTGGGATTTCATCAGGGTGAGCAGGGAGACGAGGTGCCCATTGACCCTTCCCGTTTTTCCCCTGACGAGTTCGGGCACGTCGGGATTCTTTTTCTGGGGCATGATGGAAGAGCCCGTGCAGAAGCGGTCGGCGAGGTCGATGAAGCCGAATCCCGGGTTCATCCAGAGGATCAGCTCTTCGGAGAATCTCGAAAGATGGGTCATGAGTATCGAGCTCGATGCGCAGAATTCGATCGCGAAATCCCTGTCGGAGACGGCATCCAGGGAGTTTTCGCATACGCCTTCGAATCCGAGCATGCGGGCGACTTTTGCCCTGTCGATGGGATAGCTGCTCCCTGCCAGGGCGGCGGAACCCAGGGGGAGCCTGTTGAGCCTGCGCCTTGCATCCTGCATGCGCTCCCTGTCCCGGTCGAGCATTTCGAAATAAGCCATCAGGTGGTGACCGAAACTGACGGGCTGGGCGACCTGAAGATGGGTGAATCCGGGCATCACGGTGTCGGCGTGCTGCTCTGCAAGGTCGAGCAGGGCATGCTGCAACGCTTTGATCGATTCGACGATGCCGTCGATTGCCTCGCGCATGAAGAGGCGGATGTCGGTTGCGACCTGATCGTTCCTGGATCTTGCCGTGTGCAGACGCTTGCCCGCGTCCCCGACGAGCGCGGTCAGGCGCTTCTCGATGTTGAGATGGACGTCCTCCAGCTCGATCGACCATTCGAACCGTCCCTCCCTGATCTCGGCGAGTATGGACTGCATGCCTGTCTCGATCGAATCCAGATCGGCTCGGCTCAACAGCCCTACCGAATGGAGCATGCTTGCATGCGCGAGCGAGCCCTGGATGTCGAATTCGGCGAGCCGCTTGTCGAAGGAAATCGATGCAGTGAATTTCTGGACCATTTCCGCGACCGGCTCGGAGAACCTGCCAGACCATGTTTTGGGTTGCGATCCTTCTTTTTCGAGGTCTTGCATACTGTTCGCGCCTTGTTCAGAATAAGTAGATGAATCCTAATAGTATAAAGCAAAACCCGACGCTGCCGAATTTCCGCAATGCCGGGGTCATGCTGCGTACGCTCGTCATCGTCAACCTGCTCTGCTTTCTGGCGGCCATCATGAAATCAAGCTCGTGGTCCGGTATGATGCTGGAATGGATGGACATTTCCACGCAAAGCCAGCCGCTTCTTCTGGCAAGCATGCTGCTTTTGGCGCTGCTTGACGACTGGCTGCACGGATTCCCCTATTTCACGGCTGCAGCCCTGATTTTCGCCCTGGAAATGGTGCTCGGCTTTGCGCTCCACTGGCTGGGCGCATTCCTGTCCTATGGAAGCCTGGTGCGCAGCTGGTTTTTCAGCCTGCTGACAGTTTCCTTCCTGCTCTGGTATTTCAACCTGAGAAGCCGCGCGCTTTCTCCCGCGCTCGCCGAGGCGAGGCTGCAGGCGCTGCAGGCGAGAATCCGGCCGCATTTCCTCTTCAACAGCATCAATGCCGTGCTTTCCCTGATCCGGTCTGACCCGGCAAGAGCCGAAGTTGCGCTGGAAGACCTCGCCGACATGTTCAGGGTGCTGATGGCCGACAACCGGAAACTGACGACGCTGGAGAAGGAAATCGAGCTTTGCCGCGAATACCTTGATCTTGAAAAACTCAGGCTGGGAGAGCGGCTCCAGGTCGACTGGCATATCGCCAAGATGCCCAGGGACGCCATGGTTCCGCCGCTCGTGCTGCAGCCTTTGATCGAGAATGCGGTCTATCACGGCATCGAGCCTTCCGCGTCAAAGGGCGTCATCCGCATCCATGTCTACCGCAGGCGCAACGACATCCATGCCGTGCTGCGCAACCCTTATTCCCGTGATGCGGCGAGCCATCGTCACGGCAACAAGATGGCGCTGGAGAACATCAGGGAGCGGCTCAGCCTGCATTTCGACGCCGCGGCGAGCCTGAAGGCGGAACAGATAGGAAACCTGTTCCAGGTCCACATCACCATGCCCTATATCCAGGAGGCGGATCATCGTGCTTGACGATACCTTGAGAGTGCTGATCGTTGACGACGAGATGCCGGCGAGACAACGGATCAGGGATCTGCTGGCCGACTGCAGCGCCAAGCTTCCCCTGGAGGTCGTGGGGGAGGCGGGAAGCGGCTTGGAAGCGCTGCGCATCATCGAAACGACCGAGGTCGACGTCATCCTGCTCGACATCAGGATGCCGGAAATGGACGGGATCGAGCTTGCCCAGCACCTCACCCGGCTGCCCAATCCGCCTGCGGTGATTTTCACCACTGCATACAGCGACCATGCCCTGAAGGCATTCGAAGTGCATGCGGTCGATTATCTGCTGAAGCCGATCAGGCTGGGCCGCCTTTTTTCCGCCCTGTCCCGCGCGGGGACCATGCGACCCGTGCCGCTCGACATGCTGAAGGCGCTGTCCGATGCGCCGAGGACGCATCTTTCCATCCCGGAAAGGGGGAAAATCCATCTCGTTGCCGTATCCGACGTCATCTACATGAAGGCCGAGCTCAAATATGTCGCGCTCGTCACGAAGGAAAGGACCTTCCTTCTGGAGGAGTCGCTGACCAGCCTGGAAGAGGAGTTCAGGGAAGATTTCGTCAGGATCCACCGCAATACCCTGGTTGCGAAAAAGCGCATTCTGGGCTTCGAAAAGGATAATTCGGAAGATGGGGGATGGAAGGTCGTCCTGGACGATTGGCCGGAAAAGCTTCCCATCAGCAGGCGGCAGCAGCATATCGTCAAGCAGTACAGGATGTTGCAATAAGGAGACAGTTTGTCTTTCCCTGTTTGCCATGCGGCGGGACTTGCTGCATCATTGACCTATACTAGGGGTGTGGTCACCCTGTGGCCCGCATGATGCGGGCAGCGCGAGGTCAAGATGGACATGAAAAGAACAATCATTGCTGTGGCGCTTCTGGCGCCTGGAGCTGCGCTTGCCGACGAGGTGAGAATAGATGCCGGAGCGCATGCCAAGGTTCCGCATGAAGCCTACTTCGGGCTGAAGGGCGAAGAGAATCCCCTTGCTGACATCCGGGACAAGGTTCTGCAATACTGGACGCCGAAGTTCGGCAGCCTGCGTGCGACCATCGCCTATATCACGAACAGCGATGCGCTGGCTTCGGGATTCGAGGGCGATGCGAACAAGCTTTCGATGTCGCTGGACTACGATTTCGGCCAGGCCAGCGCCTTCGTTTCGAACGAAACGGACTGGAGGACGGCCGCTTACGGTCCGGCCAGGTCGGTCAACCGTGCGGGCGTTTCATACGGATTTGCCACAGGGACGCATTTCGGCCTGGGGCTCGGACAGTTTCGCTACAATTTTTCGGGACTCGATTCCATCCGCGTGCCGGCCTCGGGCAGCATGACGATGAACGACTGGTATCTGTCCCTGGCTCAGGATGTCGGTGCGAAGGGCCATGTCCGGCTTGCCTTCTCCAGGGCGGACGGCGGCGCTGCAGGCATGGCGAGCCAGTTGTCCCTGGGTTACGGGCAGGCGCTTTCCGACAGGACGGAAATCTACGCCCTTTATACCAAGACGAATAATGTCTACAATCTCGCAACCAATCCTTACGGGCTGGGCGCGGGGACGGGCGCATTCGGGCTGGGCGTCAAGCATAGCTTCTAGCCAAAGCCGCTCTGAAAAAATCCCCGCTAGAGCGGGGATTTTTTTTCCTCCTGCGCTGTCACAGGATCGATCATGGCGAAAATTCTGACAATAGAGGACGATGAAACGACTGCCCGCGAGATCATCGCCGAGCTGGGCGGGCACGGTTTCGACGTGGAATGGGTCGACAACGGCATGACAGGGTTGGTGCGCGCATTGTCCGGCAATTTCGACCTCATCACGCTCGACAGGATGCTTCCGGGCATGGACGGCCTGGCCATCGTGACCGCCATGCGGCGTGACAACATCGACACGCCCGTGCTGATGATCAGCGCCCTCAGCGATGTGGACGACAGGGTGCACGGGTTGCGTGCGGGCGGAGACGATTACCTGGTCAAGCCATTCGCGTCCGACGAGATGGCGGCCAGGGTCGAGGTCCTCCTGAGAAGAAAGGACAGGCAGGCGCCGCAAACCGTGCTGCGCGTGCAGGATCTCGAGCTCGATCTTGTCTCAAGGACGGTCACGCGACGCAAGATCAGGCTGGATCTTCTTCCCATGGAATTCCGCCTGCTCGAATACATGATGCGAAATTCCGAACAGATACTCACGCGCACCATGCTGTTCGAGTCGGTATGGGGCTACCACTTCGACCCGGGCACAAACATCATCGACGTGCATATCGGGCGCCTGCGCCGCAAGGTGGATGCGCCAGGCCTTCCTCCCCTCATTCACACCGTGCGCGGTACCGGATACATCCTCGGTGAACATCGCTAAGCTCTCCAGAACGACCACGTTCAGGCTGACCCTGGTCTACAGTATTTTTTTCACGCTTTGCGTGGTCATGCTGCTGGGTTTCGTGTACTGGAAGACGGCAAGGGAAATGACCCGCCGCGTCGATCAGATCCTGAATCTAGAAGAGAAGGATTTCTCCCAGGCGGCGCCCGACAGACTGCCCCGCAAGATCACGGAAAGCATCGAGCGGGACAAGCGGCACATCTATCTTTACGGGCTTTTTGCAGGGAATGCGCTGGTCGCGGGCAACATCCATGAAATTCCGGAGAACTTGCCCAGGGACGGCAACATACACGAGATCATCATGCCTCGGAAGACGCCTCCCTTTCCTTCCAGCGTCGTTCGGGCAAGGGTCATCAGGCTGAATTCGGGCAACTGGCTTTTGCTTGGGCATGACGCCCAGCAGCTTGTCGAGTTCAGGGAAATCATGAAGGGCGCATTCTTCTGGGGCGGGACATTGACGGTCGCCCTCGGGCTGATCTTTGGGTTCGCATCGAGCTTCAGGCCCCTTTCGCGCATCGATGAAATCCAGCGCGTCTGCGAGCTGATCATGCGCGGCGACATCAAGCAAAGATTGCCGATTTCAAGAAAGCGCGACGAGCTCGACATGCTGACCGCCATCGTGAACAAGACGCTTGACGAGATCGAAAGGCTGATGTCAGAAGTGAAGAGCGTGTGCGACAGCATCGCGCACGACCTGCGTACGCCATTGACGCGACTCAGGGCATTGATTTATAGGGCGCAGCAACAAGGGCAGGTTCCCGTGCTCGAGCAGGTGATTTCCGAAATGGATGCACTGCTTCAGCGCTTTCGCGCCCTGTTGCGCATTTCAGAGATCGAGAACAAGCAGAGGCGGGCCGGATTCCAAATGGTGGAGCTGCCGGACATCATGGAGCAGGCGGTCGTTTTTCTCGAGCCTCTTGCCGAAGACAAGTCGATCGACCTCGTTCTTGAAAAGGAAGAGGTCGATGCCGTACAGGGCGATGGGGAACTGCTTTTCGAGGCAATCGCCAATCTGCTCGACAATGCGATCAAGTTCACTCCACCTGGCGGAAAAGTCACTGCGAAATTATCAAGGGAATCGGGCGGGGCGAGAATAGACATTGTCGACACGGGGCCGGGCATCAAGGCGAACGAGCGGGCCGCCGTGCTCAATCGTTTCTATCGGGGAGAGAACGGCAGGAATGCGCCTGGCTCCGGTCTCGGGCTTTCCATTGTCACGGCCATCGTCGGATTGCACGACTTCGAGTTCGAGTTCGGGGAGGTCGATTCAGGTACGCGCGCAACCATTTTATGCCGGCCCCTCAGTCTTCATAGGTTCGTCGAGTAACATTAAATTATTTTCACTTCAGCTGCATTCAGTCCGTTATCGGATATGATTTCGCTGGCTTCAAAAGTCTGATCCAATCTTCGGCTGACGAACCCACTCAGAATTTTCCTGGCTGCATAAAACATGATTTGGATTGTTCGGGTCGCATTGAGCCGACCGTATACGTTTATTGTTCTCGCCCTGCTGATATTGCTTCTGGGGCCGCTGGTCTATGTGAACATGCGCACCGATATCTTCCCGGACATCAATGTGCCTGTGGTTGCTGCGGTATGGACATACAACGGGATGCCGCCTGCGGACATGTCGAACCGGATCGTCACCTTCTACGAGCGCCAGCTGACTTCAACCGTGAACGATATCGAACATATCGAATCGCAGTCTTTGGCGGGGGTGGGCATCGTCAAGATTTTCTTTCAGCCGAACGTGAACATCAACGCTGCGGTGAGCCAGGTGACCGCCTTGTCGCAGACCGTGCTGAAGCGCCTTCCCCCTGGGATCACGCCGCCATTGATCCTGAGCTACAACGCTTCTTCCGTCCCCGTTCTGCAGCTCGCGCTATCGAGCAAGACGCTGCTGGACAACCAGCTTTTCGACATTTCGAACAACTTCATCCGTCCGCAGCTTGCCGAAGTGGAGGGTGCTGCTGTGCCGTCCCCCTATGGCGGGAAGAACAGGCAGATCCAGGTCGATCTCGACATGCAGGCCTTGCGCTCCAAAGGGCTTTCCCCCGACGACGTGACCTATGCGATCGCGAAGCAGAGCCTGATTCTCCCCGCGGGAACCGAGAAGGTCAGCAAATTCGAAGAAAACGTTCTGCTCAATGCAAGCCCGAAGATTCTGGACGACCTCAATAATTTGCCTGTCAAGACGGTGAACGGCGCCACCATCTACGTCAGGGACGTGGCGCATGTGCGCGACGGCTTCTCCCCGCAGCAGAACATGGTTCGGGTCAACGGACGGCATTCGGTGCTGACGACGGTGCAGAAGAACGGCGCGGCCTCGACGCTGGACATCATCGAGCATGTCAAGCGGCTGCTGCCCAAGATCGAGGCAAGTGCACCGCCGGGGCTGATTGTGAAGCTGGTTGGCGACCAGTCGCTGTTCGTCAAGTCTGCGGTGGCCGGGGTGATCCGCGAAGGGGTGATCGCAGCCGCACTCACTTCACTGATGATCATGCTCTTCCTGGGAAGCTGGCGTTCGACCATCATCGTCACCATTTCGATTCCGCTTTCCATTATGGCTTCCATCATTGCGCTTTCGGTGGCCGGCCAGACGATCAACATCATGACGCTCGGCGGCCTTGCGCTTGCGGTGGGGATACTGGTCGACGAGGCGACGGTGACGATCGAAAGCATCAACTGGCACCTCGAGCACGGCAAGCATGTGGAGGCTGCGATCCTTGACGGAGCGAGCCAGATCGTCGTGCCTGCATTCGTGTCGCTGCTTTCGATCTGCATCGTGTTCATTCCGATGTTTTTCCTGACCGGGGTATCGAAGTACCTGTTCGTTCCGCTCGCAGAAGCGGTGATTTTCTCGATGATCGCTTCCTTTATTCTTTCCCGTACGCTGGTGCCGACCCTGGCGAAATACCTTCTTAAGATGCATGTGATGCACGAAGAAGGGCATGAGCCCGTTTCCAGGAATCCCCTGGTCAGGTTCCAGCGCGGCTTCGAGAAGCGCTTTACCATAGTTCGAGAGAAGTACCGCAATCTTCTGCTGATGGCGCTTTCCTACAGGCGGACATTCATCCTGGGCTTCCTTGGATTCGTGCTGCTTTCCTTCGCGCTCGTTCCCTGGCTCGGGGAAAATTTCTTCCCTGCTGTGGACGCGGGGCAGATCAAGCTCCATATCAGGGCGCAGACCGGCACAAGGCTCGAGGAGACGGCGCGGCTTTGCGATTTGATCGAACGGGACATCAGGGGCATGATCCCGCCTGTCGAGGTGAAGAATATCGTGGACAACATCGGCCTGCCGGTGAGCGGCGTGAATCTGACCTACAGCAATTCCTCGCCGATTGGTCCGGGGGATGCGGACATTCTGATATCGCTGAACGAGGGGCACAGGCCGACCGCCGAGTACGTGAAATCGCTGCGAGTGAAGCTGAGGGCGGATTTCCCCGGCGTCACCTTCGCCTTTTTGCCTGCGGACATCGTGAGCCAGATCCTGAATTTCGGGTTGCCTGCGCCGATCGACGTACAGGTGATCGGATTCAATCGCAAGGCGGACCAGGCGTATGCAGTGAAACTGATGAGCCGGATTAAGCAGATACCCGGGCTGATGGACTTGCGTGTTCAGCAGGCGTTCGATCAGCCTGAATTCCATGTGGACGTGGACAGGACGCGCGCGCAGGAACTCGGCTTCAGCCAGCACGACATTGCGACCAACCTGCTGGTGTCGCTTTCCGGCAGTTTGCAGACAGCGCCAAACTTCTGGGTGAATCCGAGGAACCATGTTTCGTATCCTTTGGTGGTTCAGACACCGCAGTACCGGATGGATACCCTGAACGATTTGCAGAACATCATGATGACGTCGAGCTCTGGGGCTAAGCCGCAGATTCTGGGTGCTTTTGCGAATATCACGCGGAGCCAGGGGGAAGGGGTGGTATCGCATTATGACGTTCAGCCGACGATTGACATCTTCGGTTCGACGCAGGGGCGGGATCTTGGGGATGTGGCGAAGGACATCGACAGGGCGATGAAGGAGACGGCGAAGGACGTGCCCAAGGGGTCGACTGTCGTGATGCGCGGGCAGATCAAGGCCATGAACAACGCATATAGCGGCTTGTTTTTCGGGCTGCTCGGAGCCATCGTTTTGATCTATCTCCTGATCGTGGTGAATTTCCAGTCCTGGCTTGATCCGTTCGTCATCATCACGGCCCTGCCCGCGGCATTGGCGGGGATCGTATGGATGCTTTTCGCCACGAACACGACCCTTTCGGTGCCTGCGCTGATCGGCGCGATCATGTGCATGGGGGTTGCGACGGCGAACAGCATTTTGGTGGTGAGCTTTGCACGGGAGCGGTTCGACCAGGGAGACAGCGGCATCACTGCTGCCATCGAAGCGGGTTTCGTGCGATTCCGCCCTGTTTTGATGACCGCGCTCGCCATGATCATCGGCATGATCCCCATGGCGCTCGGCCTAGGTGATGGCGGAGAGCAGAACGCTCCGCTGGGCCGCGCGGTGATCGGCGGACTGATGTTCGCCACTACGGCAACCCTGTTTTTCGTGCCAACTGTTTTCAGCCTGGTGCATTCGAAATCTGAAAAACAATCATATTCTAATATGTTGCGGCCGGAGTCGGTATAATGTCCACCAGTTTGCCTAAACGAATGTGAGGTCACCGCATGCTGTGGATCGTCCGGATCGCCCTGAGCCGACCGTATACGTTTATTGTTCTCGCCCTGCTGATTCTGATTCTCGGGCCGCTGGTCTATGTGAACATGCGCACCGATATCTTCCCGGACATCAAGGTGCCTGTGGTTGCTGCGGTATGGACATACAACGGGATGCCGCCTGCGGACATGTCGAACCGGATCGTCACCTTCTACGAGCGCCAGCTGACCTCGTCCGTGAACGATATCGAACATATCGAATCGCAGTCTTTGGCGGGGGTGGGCATCGTCAAGATTTTCTTTCAGCCGAACGTGAACATCAACGCTGCGGTGAGCCAGGTGACCGCCTTGTCGCAGACCGTGCTGAAGCGCCTTCCCCCTGGGATCACGCCGCCATTGATCCTGAGCTACAACGCTTCTTCCGTCCCCGTTCTGCAGCTCGCGCTATCGAGCAAGACGCTGCTGGACAACCAGCTTTTCGACATTTCGAACAACTTCATCCGTCCGCAGCTTGCCGAAGTGGAGGGTGCTGCTGTGCCGTCCCCCTATGGCGGGAAGAACAGGCAGATCCAGGTCGATCTCGACATGCAGGCCTTGCGCTCCAAAGGGCTTTCCCCCGACGACGTGACCTATGCGATCGCGAAGCAGAGCCTGATTCTCCCCGCGGGAACCGAGAAGGTCAGCAAATTCGAAGAAAACGTTCTGCTCAATGCAAGCCCGAAGATTCTGGACGACCTCAATAATTTGCCTGTCAAGACGGTGAACGGCGCCACCATCTACGTCAGGGACGTGGCGCATGTGCGCGACGGCTTCTCCCCGCAGCAGAACATGGTTCGGGTCAACGGACGGCATTCGGTGCTGACGACGGTGCAGAAGAACGGCGCGGCCTCGACGCTGGACATCATCGAGCATGTCAAGCGGCTGCTGCCCAAGATCGAGGCAAGTGCACCGCCGGGGCTGATTGTGAAGCTGGTTGGCGACCAGTCGCTGTTCGTCAAGTCTGCGGTGGCCGGGGTGATCCGCGAAGGGGTGATCGCAGCCGCACTCACTTCACTGATGATCATGCTCTTCCTGGGAAGCTGGCGTTCGACCATCATCGTCACCATTTCGATTCCGCTTTCCATTATGGCTTCCATCATTGCGCTTTCGGTGGCCGGCCAGACGATCAACATCATGACGCTCGGCGGCCTTGCGCTTGCGGTGGGGATACTGGTCGACGAGGCGACGGTGACGATCGAAAGCATCAACTGGCACCTCGAGCACGGCAAGCATGTGGAGGCTGCGATCCTTGACGGAGCGAGCCAGATCGTCGTGCCTGCATTCGTGTCGCTGCTTTCGATCTGCATCGTGTTCATTCCGATGTTTTTCCTGACCGGGGTATCGAAGTACCTGTTCGTTCCGCTCGCAGAAGCGGTGATTTTCTCGATGATCGCTTCCTTTATTCTTTCCCGTACGCTGGTGCCGACCCTGGCGAAATACCTTCTTAAGATGCATGTGATGCACGAAGAAGGGCATGAGCCCGTTTCCAGGAATCCCCTGGTCAGGTTCCAGCGCGGCTTCGAGAAGCGCTTTACCATAGTTCGAGAGAAGTACCGCAATCTTCTGCTGATGGCGCTTTCCTACAGGCGGACATTCATCCTGGGCTTCCTTGGATTCGTGCTGCTTTCCTTCGCGCTCGTTCCCTGGCTCGGGGAAAATTTCTTCCCTGCTGTGGACGCGGGGCAGATCAAGCTCCATATCAGGGCGCAGACCGGCACAAGGCTCGAGGAGACGGCGCGGCTTTGCGATTTGATCGAACGGGACATCAGGGGCATGATCCCGCCTGTCGAGGTGAAGAATATCGTGGACAACATCGGCCTGCCGGTGAGCGGCGTGAATCTGACCTACAGCAATTCCTCGCCGATTGGTCCGGGGGATGCGGACATTCTGATATCGCTGAACGAGGGGCACAGGCCGACCGCCGAGTACGTGAAATCGCTGCGAGTGAAGCTGAGGGCGGATTTCCCCGGCGTCACCTTCGCCTTTTTGCCTGCGGACATCGTGAGCCAGATCCTGAATTTCGGGTTGCCTGCGCCGATCGACGTACAGGTGATCGGATTCAATCGCAAGGCGGACCAGGCGTATGCAGTGAAACTGATGAGCCGGATTAAGCAGATACCCGGGCTGATGGACTTGCGTGTTCAGCAGGCGTTCGATCAGCCTGAATTCCATGTGGACGTGGACAGGACGCGCGCGCAGGAACTCGGCTTCAGCCAGCACGACATTGCGACCAACCTGCTGGTGTCGCTTTCCGGCAGTTTGCAGACAGCGCCAAACTTCTGGGTGAATCCGAGGAACCATGTTTCGTATCCTTTGGTGGTTCAGACACCGCAGTACCGGATGGATACCCTGAACGATTTGCAGAACATCATGATGACGTCGAGCTCTGGGGCTAAGCCGCAGATTCTGGGTGCTTTTGCGAATATCACGCGGAGCCAGGGGGAAGGGGTGGTATCGCATTATGACGTTCAGCCGACGATTGACATCTTCGGTTCGACGCAGGGGCGGGATCTTGGGGATGTGGCGAAGGACATCGACAGGGCGATGAAGGAGACGGCGAAGGACGTGCCCAAGGGGTCGACTGTCGTGATGCGCGGGCAGATCAAGGCCATGAACAACGCATATAGCGGCTTGTTTTTCGGGCTGCTCGGAGCCATCGTTTTGATCTATCTCCTGATCGTGGTGAATTTCCAGTCCTGGCTTGATCCGTTCGTCATCATCACGGCCCTGCCCGCGGCATTGGCGGGGATCGTATGGATGCTTTTCGCCACGAACACGACCCTTTCGGTGCCTGCGCTGATCGGCGCGATCATGTGCATGGGGGTTGCGACGGCGAACAGCATTTTGGTGGTGAGCTTTGCACGGGAGCGGCTCGACCAGGGAGACAGCGGCATCACTGCAGCGCTCGAGGCAGGCTATATCCGCTTCCGGCCGGTGCTGATGACCGCGCTCGCCATGATCATCGGCATGGCGCCGATGGCCCTTGGCCTCGGGGAAGGCGGAGAGCAGAACGCTCCGCTGGGCCGCGCGGTGATCGGCGGGCTGATGTTCGCCACTACGGCAACCCTGTTTTTCGTGCCAGTCATATTCAGCCTGGTGCATTCCGGGCAGAAAGAAATTGAAGAATCCAACCAATGAATCCGGAGACAGACAATGTCCAATGAAATTCCACCACATCACGTTCCTACCAAGGCGCTTCGCCGAGCAGGAATCGTTTTTGCATTGGCCGCGATCACGATGGCGGTGATCGGCATCATCAGCAGACTTCATCATGAGAAGGATCTGCGCAAGGAAGTGGTTCAGGAAAACATCCAGACGGTTAGCGTGGTCACGCCGAAATATGGGCCGAGCGAGGAAACGCTGATTCTGCCCGGAAATGTGATGGCCGACTACACTGCGCCGATCTATGCGCGTGTGAATGGATATTTGAAAATCTGGTATACAGATATTGGCGCCAAAGTCAAAAAAGGGCAGGTTCTTGGATTGATCGATACGCCTGAGCTCGATGAACAAATCATGCGTGCCAGAGCCAATCTTTCAACCGCCGAAGCCAACCTGGAAATTGCGAAAATCACCGCGCAGCGCTGGCAGAATCTTCTTGCATCCGATTCTGTTTCCCGCCAGGCGACTGACGAGAAGGTTGCCGATGCAAAATCCAAACAGGACATCTTGAAGGCTGCGCAGGCCAACCTGCAAAGCCTTCTTGCCCAGCAGTCTTTTAACCGCGTGACTGCTCCTTTCGACGGGGTGGTGACTGAGCGCAATACCGATATAGGTCAGTTGATCAATCTCGGTAGCAACAGCGGAAAGCCGCTTTTCCAGGTCGCGGACATCCACAAGCTTCGGATCTATGTGGATGTGCCTCAGAATTACTCGACCCAGATCAGCGTAGGAGCAAAAGTCGAACTCTATTTTCCGGAACATCCGACGACGCCATTTCAGGCAACCTTGGTCAGCACTTCCAATGGACTCAACGTCAAAACGAGAACATTGACTGTCGAATTGCAAATGGACAACGAGGATGGCAATATTCTTCCAGGCACCTATGCCGAAGTCCATTTCTTGCTGCCTTCGAAGAGTGACGTGTACAGGATACCAGCGAGTACTTTGCTGTTCCGCAAGGAGGGGCTGCAAGTCGCTACCGTGGGGCCCGACAACCATGTGGTGCTGAAGAGCATCAAGATAAGCAGGGACTTGGGAAGAGTGGAGGAAGTGATCGCAGGTTTGAGCAATACGGATCGGGTCATTGACAGTCCTTCCGATTCAATATTGCAGGGTGACTTGGTCAGGATCAAGCAGACTGGGCAAAAGGTGAAATAATGATTTCAGCGCGCCTAGTTATTGTGTTGATTTCAGCTGCGATTGCCGGCTGTTCGCTCGCGCCGACCTACAAGAAACCGGATATTCCCGTGCCCAAGGCCTACAAGGAGGCTGCCGGCATCTGGAAGGAAGCGAAGCCTTCGGATAGGCTGCCGAGGGGAAAATGGTGGAAGATCTATCATGATCTCACCCTGGACAAGCTGATGGACCAGCTTTCGGTTGCCAATGCCGATCTTGCTGTGGCGGTCGCGCATTTCGACGAAGCGATGGCTTATGCATCAGAGGCGAATTCCTACCTTTATCCAACAGTCAATGCAGGCGCCCATGTCACCCGGAACAAGCAATCCGTGTACAGGGCGACAAGAAGCCCGACGAGCAGGGGGCCGATTGTCTATGGCGACAATGCAGTCGGCCTGATGGCCGATTACGAAGTGGACCTGTGGGGAAGGGTTCGCAACCTCGCTGCCGCAGGTGAGGCAGGGGCCCAGGCTGCGGCTGCAGACCTCGAGTCGGTGAGGCTGAGCCTGAGGGCAGAGCTCGCTGACAACTACCTTGCCCTGCGTACCCTCGATGCACAGACGAATCTGCTTTCGGGAGAAGTTGCTGCCTATTCGAAGGCGCTGACGATGACCCGCAACCGGTTCGAAGGGGGAATCGACTCGGCCCTCGACGTCTCCCGCGCCAAGGCTCAGCTCGATTCCGCACAGGCGAGGTTGGCCGACACGGCTGCGGAACGTGCCCTCTATGAGCATGCCATCGCGACCCTGGTCGGCGTTCCGGCTTCATCCTTCAAGCTCAAGCCTGCGCTCATCGATCTTCAATTGCCCGCCGTTCCGGTAGGCGTGCCAGCGACGCTTCTGCAGAGAAGGCCGGACATCGCAGCTGCCGAAAGAAGGCTGTTCGCTGCCAACGCGAGGATAGGCATGGCGAAGGCCGCATTTTTTCCAACGATAAATCTTTTTGCTTCGGGGGGCTACGAAGGCATGTACCAGCCTGCGCTGCTCACCTATCCCAACCTGATATGGTCTGTCGGACCATCGGCTTTATTGACAATCTTCGATGCGGGGAGGCGAGAAGCCAGGGTCAGGGAAGCGCAAGCGGTTTTCGATGAGGAGGGAGCGAAATATCGGGCCACCGTGCTGAAGGCCTTTCAGGAAGCCGAAGACAATCTAGCCCTGCTCAACGATCTCGCCAGGGAATCGATTTCCCTGAAGGCCGCCGTTGCCGACACGAAGCACGCGCTCGATCTTGCGATGAACCGCTATCGGGAAGGGGCGGTGAGCTACCTGGAAGTGACCGTCGCCCAGACTGCTGCGCAGCAGGCACAGCTCGACGAATTGAACCTCAGGAAGAGAAGGCTGCAGGCGAGCGTAGGGCTCATCCGCGCGCTTGGCGGCGGCTGGAGCCCTACTGGCGGGTGACGACCGGAGTGATGTCCAGGAGCCGGGCGATTTTTCCGGCGGCGCTTTCTGCCTCGATCCTGCTCGGATAGGGGCCGACATGAACCTTGTATATCCCGTTCGAATTCACGATCTCGGGCGAATAGTCGGCAAGCTCGCCCCGATGCTGGTCGACGAAATGCTGGGCATTGCTCTTTTCCGAGAAGGCGCCTAGCTGCAGATAAAGCCCTTCGTTGCGGGAAGGCGCTTCCTGGGGGCTTGCGGATTCGTAGCTCGCCGATGCGGCATATTCGGTTTCCCCGGGAATGATGCTGTCCACTTCAACCCTTCCGCTTCCTCCCCGTACGAGGCCGAGCTTGTAGGCCGCCGTGTAGGAAAGATCGATCAGCCTGTCAGACCGGAAAGGTCCCCTGTCGTTGATCCTGACGATGACCGATCTGCCGTTTTCCAGGTTGGTGACCCGTGCATAGCTCGGTATGGCAAGCGTCGGGTGGGCGGCCGTCATGGCGTACATGTCGTAATTTTCCCCCGACGAGGTTTTGTGTCCGTTGTAGCGCCTGCCGTACCAGGATGCGACGCCCGTTTCCCGATAAGGCTCGAGGCTCGTCTCGGGATAGTAGGTTTTTCCCATCGTGGTGTAGGGCTTGTTGCAGGCAGCGATCAGCTTCTCCATTCTGGGGATTGCGTCCGGAATCGAGTCGAGATCGGCGGGAGGATTGTCCCCCGGGCCGTCGTCGAGATAGTAGCCGCCCCCCCTCGCATAATGGTGCGGATGTTGTTCGGCAGGCGCTTTTGATATCGGGGCCTGAACAGGCTCTCCGGCGCAGCCGGCCAGAAGCGCCGCTGCAATGCAAAGAAAAAGGATGGGCCTCATGTCTTCACCAGCTTCTTGTGGGTGTGGATGCTCATTAATATACCGAATCCCAGCAGCATGGTCACCATCGAAGTGCCCCCGTAGCTGATGAGCGGCAACGGCACGCCGACCACGGGCAGGATGCCGCTCACCATGCCCATGTTGACGAAGCAGTAGGTGAAGAAAGTCATGGTGATGGATCCGGCCATGAGCCGCGAAAAAAGCGTCGGGGCGTTCGATGCGATGGACAGTCCTCTTGCGATGACGAGCACATACATGAAGAGCAGGAAAAGATTGCCGATCAGCCCGAATTCCTCGGAAAAGACGGCGAATATGAAGTCCGTCGTGTGCTCGGGCAGGAAATCGAGGTGGGCCTGGGTGCCGTGCAGCCAGCCTTTCCCGACGATCCCTCCCGAGCCGACCGCGATCATCGACTGTATCGTGTGATAGCCCGCCCCGAGCGGATCCTTTGCTGGGTCGAGCAAGGTGAGCAGGCGCTTTTTCTGGTAGTCGTGCAGGATGGACCAGAGGACGGGAAGGCTGGCGAGGCCGGAGACGAACAGCCCGGCCATGATTTTCCAGGAAAGCCCGGCGTAGAAGAGCACGAAAAAGCCGCTGGACGCGATCAAAATGGCCGTCCCGAGATCGGGCTGCCTTGCGATCAGGAGCACAGGGAAAATGAGAATTGCTGCGCCGATCACGTAGTTTCTGAACGTGAGCGCGGACTCGTGCCTGTCGAAATACCATGCGAGCATCATCGGGACGGCTATTTTCATCAGTTCTGAGGGCTGGATGCGCGCAATGCCGAGGTTGAGCCAGCGCCTTGCGCCGTTGCTGATTTCGCCGAACAGCGCAACGCCGACGAGCAGAACGAGGCCTGCGACGTACAGCGGCAGGGCGAAGCGCATCAGCTGGTGCGGCGGGACATTGGCGATTGCCCACATGATGGCGAAGGCCACGGTGATGTTGACGACCTGGCTGCTGAGCTTGGGCAGGCTCTGGTCTGATGCGCTGAAGAGCACGGCCAGCCCCATCGAAATCAGAATCATGGTGCAGACGAGAAGAAAGCTGTCGACATGGTTGGATAACGCGCGATGAATGCGCCTAATCAGCGGGTGCATCGATTTTCTCCTCCTTGATCTTTTCCTGGGGCATTTTCCCAAGCAGATAATAGTCGAGAACCTGGCGGGCGATGGGGCCCGCCGTCGAGCCGCCGTGCCCGCCGTTTTCGACCAGGACGGCAAGGGCGATCCTGGGATTGTCGGCCGGGGCATAGGCGATGAAGAGCGCATGGTCGCGGTAGCGTTCCTGGATGTTGCTCGCCACGTACTTTTCACCCTGCTTGATGCCGATGACCTGCGCCGTCCCGGTTTTCGCGGCGATATCGTAAGGCGCGCCCGCGCCTACCCTGGGAGCCGTTCCGCCCGGTTTCGTGACGTCCGCCATCGCGCTTCTCACGTCGCTCAGGTATTTCGGGTCGATATCGAGCTTGTAGAGCAGTTCGGAGCGGGGCGTTTCGATCTTGCCCGTTTTGCTGTCCCGGATGGATTTGACGAGATGGGGGCGGTAGGCGGTTCCGTTGCTGGCGAGAATCGAGGTGGCGAAGGCGAGCTGCAGCGGGGTGGCGAGATCGTATCCCTGGCCGATTCCGACCGGAATGGTGTCCCCCGCATACCATCGCTGTTTGTAGCGCTTCATTTTCCATGACGGGGAGGGAAGCACGCCAGAAAGTTCCCCAGCGATATCGATGCCCGTCTTCTTGCCGAAGCCGAAATTGCTGATGAATTCGTGAATCCTGTCGATGCCGAGCAGGTTTGCTAGCCCGTAATAGTAGGTATCGCAGGAGACGACAATGGACTTGTGCAGATCGACGACCCCGTGCCCCCCTGCTTTCCAGTCCCTGTAATGATGGGATTTTCCGGGAAGTTCGAAAAAGCCGGGATCGTGGATGGCGTCTTGAGCCGAGCGCACGCCGAAATGGAGGCCGGCCAGGGCCATGAAAGGCTTGAAGGTCGATCCGGGAGGATATTCCCCGCGCAGGGCCCGGTTGATGAGGGGCTTGTCCGGAGAATTGTTGAGCGCAGCCCAGCTCTGGCTGTCGATTCCTTCGACGAAAAGATTGGGGTCGAATCCGGGCTTGCTGACGAAGGCGAGGATTTCGCCGCTGCCGGGATCGATCGCGACCAGCGCGCCGCGATAGTCGCCGAAGGCTTTCTCGGCAATTTCCTGGAGCTTGCTGTCTATGGTCAGCGTGAGGGAGTCTCCGGATATGGGCGGGGTCCTGCTCAATGTCCTCACCTCGCGTCCGCTCGAATCGACCTCGACCTGATCGAAACCCGTGACGCCGTGCAGCTTCGTCTCGAAGCTCTGCTCGATCCCCATCTTGCCGATGTAGTCGGTTCCCTTGTAGTTGGCCGAATCCCCTGCGTCGTCTATCTTGTCGAGGTCGTTGTCGTTGATCCTGCCGATATAGCCGAGGAAGGGGGAAGTCATTTCGCCGTCCGGGTATTGCCTGAACAGCCTCGCGTGGATTTCGACGCCGGGAAATCGGAAACTGTTGACCGCGAAACGCGCAGCCTCGTCGTCCTTCAGCCGGGTGCGTATCGGCAGGCTTTCGAAGCTGTGGCTGTCTTCAAGCTGACGCTTGAAGCGCTTCCTGTCGCTTTGCGTGATTTCGACATATCTGGACAGCTCGTCTATGGTCTTGTTGAGATTCTTGACCTTGCTCGGCGTGATTTCGAGCGTATAGGCCGAATAGTTCCGCGCGAGCACGATCCCGTTGCGGTCGAGTATGAGCCCCCTGTTGGGCGCGATCGGCACGATCGAGATGCGGTTGTTTTCCGCAAGGGTCTTGAAGTGCTCGTGCTGGATGACCTGGAGATAGATGAAGCGCGAGGCGAGCAGGACGAAGAAAAAGAGGACGAAGACGGCGGAGATGCCGAGCCTCAGGCGGTAAGTGTGCATTTCCCGCTGGTGATCCCTGATCTCGACCTTGTGCTTCATATGCGATCCGGATCAGGCTTGGGTCTTTGCGGCAGCTTGAGCAGGTAGGAGAGGAGCGGCCACAAGAGCCCGGCGGTGACGCTGCCGAGAAAATAGGTCCAGCCCACGAAGATGTTCTTGGCAACGAGCCCGGTCAGCACGACGACTGCCTGCATGACCAGCAGAATCAGGGTGACGTGCGTGAACTGATGGCCGATCTGCAGCATGCTCATTCTGCGGCGCAGGGCGAGCGCGATGAACGCCATCAGCGAATAGGCAAGCGCATGCTCTCCGAAAAGCGCGCCATCCGCGACATCCATCAGGATGCCGAAAAGCCATGCGGCCCCGATGCCGATCCTCAGCGGCTGGTGGATGCACCAGTAGAGCAGGATCATGGCCGTGAAATCCGGACGCAGCGCGTCCAGCAGGCCGCCCATGGGGAGCAGGTTGAGCAGGAAGCCGGAAAGCAGGGAAAAGGCGATGAAGCGCGGCTTCACCGGCAGCAGGATCTCCTGTTTCGGTCCGATTTCCATTATTTCCTATTGCCTTTCGGCGCCTGTTTCTCCTCCGGCTTGTCCGGCAGAGGGGGCGGGGGAGGGGACGTGGACGCCAGGATGAGCACCTGGCGGTACCGGTTCACGCCGGCAATGGGCTTGCAGATGATTCGGGAAAAGGCATAGACGGGGTTCTTGTCGACGCTGAGCACCGTGGCGACGGGCAATCCTGCCGGAAAGGTGCCGTCTATTCCGGAAGTGACGAGCATGTCGCCGACCTTGATGTCCGTGTTCTGCGACATGTATCTGAGATCGAGGAGATTGCTCGATCCGAACCCGAAAACGATGGCGCGAAGGCCGTTCCTCAGGATTTCGACGGGCGTGGGGTGGTCCTTGTCCGTGATCAGGGATACCTCGCTGAAGAGGGGGTAGACCTGAAGGACCTGGCCGATCACGCCCTGGTTGTCGATCACGGCGCTGCCGGCCGCGATGTGCGCCTGCGTGCCCTTGTCGACGACGACCTTGCGTGAAAAGGGATCCCGTTCGTCATACAGGATTTCGGCCATGACCGAAGGCGGACTGACGCGAGATTTGGCGTCGAAGAGCTGCCTCAGATGGATGTTTTCCTGCTGCAGCGCCTGGTAGCGAAGCAGCTTCTCGCTGTCCTGGAGGGTCCTGCTTTTCAGCGCGGCATTTTCCAGGACGAGCTCATCCTGGGTCCGGGTGTACCGGCCTATCGCGCCGGCGACCTCACCGGGAATCATGGCGGCCCGCTGCAGCGGATAGATCGCGGTCGCGATTCCCGCCCTCAGGGTCTTGAGATAGTTGTAGTGCGCGTCGCTGACGAGCAGCAGCAGGGACAGCAGACAGAAAAAAGTCAGCCGGACCGCAGGGCTGGGTCCGCGGCTGAATAATTCATGTTCCATCAGTCATTCGTGAAGATGCTGCCCAATTCGTCCATTTTTTCGAGTGCGATGCCTGAGCCCCGCACCACGCAGGTCAGCGGATCGTCGGCGATGATCACGGGGAGGGCTGTCTCCTCCATCAGCAGCCTGTCGATGTCGCGCAGCAATGCGCCGCCGCCGGTCAGGACCAGTCCCTTTTCGGCGATGTCGGCTGCCAGCTCGGGCGGCGTCTGCTCGAGGGCGGATTTCACTGCGCTCACGATGCTGTTGAGCGGCTCGGTGAGCGCTTCGAGAATTTCGTTGCTCGATATGGTGAAGCTCCTCGGAATGCCTTCGGAAAGATTCCTTCCCTTGACTTCCTTTTCCCTGACTTCATTTCCCGGGAAGGCGGAACCGATTTCCTTCTTGATCATCTCGGCCGTCGTTTCGCCGATCAGCATGCCGTAGTTGCGGCGGATGTAATTGATGATCGCTTCGTCGAACTTGTCTCCGCCTACCCTGACCGAGCCTGAATAGACGAGTCCGCCAAGAGAGATCACGCCGACCTCGGTCGTGCCCCCCCCGATGTCGACGACCATCGAGCCGGAAGCCTCCTCGACTGGAAGCCCTGCGCCGATGGCCGCAGCCATGGGTTCCTCGATCAGTTCGACCTTCTTGGCGCCTGCGCCCATGGCCGATTCGCGGATCGCGCGGCGTTCGACCTGGGTCGAGCCGCAGGGAACGCAGATCACGATCCTCGGACTGGACGAAAAGGGGCCGGTATGCCTGACCTTCTTGATGAAGTGCTTGAGCATCTGCTCGGTGACGGTGAAATCGGCAATGACGCCGTCCTTCATGGGGCGGATGGCGGTGATGTTGCCGGGCGTCCTGCCCAGCATCTGCTTTGCAGCCAGTCCGACCTGCTGGATGACTTTCTTGCCGTTGGGCCCGCCGTTCTGCCGGATGGCCACAACCGACGGTTCGTTCAAGACAATTCCCTGGCCGGACATGTAGATGAGGGTGTTTGCAGTGCCCAGATCGATGGCCAGATCATTGGGGCGGAGGAAGCCGTTCAGGAAGTTAAACATAGTGCGCGTTGCTCAAGTGGAAGGTGCATGGAATAAAGGTTTTATGATACCCTATAAAACCGATTTTGTTAAAGAAACTAAGGTGCGTTAATGTCCATTTCCCTGAGCGACGTGAAGCGAGTTGCCAGTCTCGCCAGGATAGCCGTGAGCGATGCTGAAGCCGAGGCGGTTCTGAACCAGTTGTCCGGCATTTTCGGCCTGATCGAAGAGATGCAGGCTGTGGATACGACGGGCATAGAGCCCATGTCGCATGCCCAGGAAATTTTCCTGAGGCTCAGGAACGACGAAGTCACGGAGCAGGACCAACACGAAGCATTCCAGAAGGGGGCGCCCCAGGTCGAGGCCGGGCTTTACCTCGTACCCAAAGTCATCGAATAAGTTTCCGCCATGTTCAATGCCAGTTTGAAAGACCTTTCCGCCATGCTCTCCGGCGGAAAAATATCCAGCGTCGAATTGACGCGCGAATTCCTGGGCAGGATAGATGCCCTGAATCCGGAGATCAACGCATTCATCACAGTCGATATTGATAAGAGCCTGATGCAGGCGAAGCTCGCCGACGCGATGATCGCCTCGGGCCGGGCGCACCCCTTGACGGGCATTCCAGTCGCCCAGAAGGACATCTTCTGCGCGAAGGACTGGCTCACCACCTGCGGCTCAAAGATGCTTTCCAATTTCGTTTCCCCGTATGACGCGCACGTGATCGAGCGCTTCAATTCGGTCGGGGCGGTGAACATCGGCAAGACCAACATGGACGAGTTCGCCATGGGCTCTTCCAACGAGACTTCGCATTACGGGTCGGTGAAAAACCCCTGGGACAGGCAGGCCGTTCCGGGCGGAAGCTCGGGCGGATCGGCGGCTGCGGTCGCAGCCAGAATGGCGCCGGTTGCAACCGGCACCGACACGGGCGGATCGATCAGGCAGCCTGCAGCGCTTTGCGGCATTTCGGGCATCAAGCCGACCTATGGCCTCGTCTCGCGCTATGGCATGATCGCCTTCGCTTCCAGCCTCGACCAGGGCGGACCGATGGCGAAATCCGCGGAGGATCTCGCCCTGATGCTGGGCCTCATGACGGGATTCGACAGTCGCGATTCGACCAGCCTTGACCGGCCTGTCGAAGACTATTCGAGGGATCTGGACAAACCGCTCGACGGCCTCAGGATAGGGCTCCCCAGGGAATATTTCGCGGAAGGCTTGAGCGCTGACGTCGAAGAGGCGGTCAGGGCGGCGATTTCGGAATACGAAAAGATGGGGGCGACAATCGTCGATGTCTCCCTGCCCAACACCAAGCTTTCGATCCCCGTCTATTACGTGCTCGCGCCGGCGGAGGCTTCCAGCAACCTTTCGAGATACGACGGCGTCAGGTACGGCTACCGGGCGAAGGATTACAAGGACCTCACCGAGATGTACGAGAAGAGCAGGTCCGAGGGCTTCGGGGCCGAGGTGAAGCGCCGCATCATGGTGGGCACCTACGTGCTCTCCCACGGCTATTACGACGCCTACTACATGCAGGCGCAGAAGCTGCGCCGCCTGATTGCAAAGGATTTCTCTGAAGCCTTCAAGCAATGCGACGTCATCATGGGGCCGACTTCCCCGTCCACGGCATTCAATCTCGGCGAGAAGGGCGACGATCCAGTCCAGATGTATCTTTCCGACATCTACACCATCGCGGTCAACCTCGCAGGGCTTCCCGGCATGTCGATTCCAGCCGGGTTCGGCAAGAACGGGCGTCCGGTGGGCCTGCAGATCGTCGGGAATTATTTTTCGGAGGCGAAGATGCTGAATGTCGCCCACCAGTACCAGAAGCTTACAGACTGGCATTTGAAGATGCCTGCAATTTGACGAGGAAAAGACATGCAATGGGAAGTGGTCATCGGGCTGGAAGTGCATGCGCAGCTTTCGACCGAATCGAAAATATTCTCCGGCGCGTCCACCGCCTTCGGCGCCGCCCCGAACGCGCAGGCCTGCGCGGTCGACATCGCCCTTCCCGGCGTGCTTCCGGTATTGAACCGCGGGGCTGTCGAGCGCGCCATCAGGTTCGGGCTTGCAGTGGGGGCCGAGGTCAGGCACCGCTCGGTCTTTTCCAGGAAAAACTATTTCTATCCTGATCTTCCCAAGGGCTACCAGATCAGCCAGTTCGACCTGCCCGTGGTGCTCGGCGGGGAGATTGCCATCCTCGTCGACGGAGCCGAGAAGACGGTCAAGCTGACGCGCGCGCATCTCGAAGAGGATGCAGGAAAATCGCTGCACGAGGATTTCCACGGCATGACCGGCATCGACCTCAACCGCGCAGGCACGCCGCTCCTCGAGATCGTGTCCGAACCCGACATGAGGAGTTCGAAGGAAGCGGTCGCCTATGCCAAGGAGCTGCATTCGCTCGTCCGCTACCTCGACATCTGCGACGGCAACATGCAGGAAGGCTCTTTCCGCTGCGACGCCAACGTCTCGGTGAGGCCGATGGGATCCGAAAAATACGGCACGCGCTGCGAGATCAAGAACCTCAATTCCTTCCGCTTCCTCGAGCGGGCGATCGAGTACGAGGTTTCGCGCCAGATCGACATCATCGAATCGGGCGGTGTCATCCACCAGGAGACGAGGCTCTACGACTCCGTGAAGGACGAGACGCGCTCGATGCGCTCGAAGGAGGAGGCGCACGATTACCGCTATTTCCCCGATCCCGATCTGCTTCCGTTGGAAATCGCCCAGGAATGGATAGAAAAGGTGAGAGGGAGCCTGCCCGAGCTGCCTGCCGCGAAGCGCAGCCGCTACGTATCCGATTTCGGCCTTTCCCAATACGATGCCGGCGTGCTGACTTCATCCAAGGAGCTCGCCGCCTATTTCGAGGATGTCGCAAAAGCAGGTCTCGATCCCAAGCTTTGCGCGAACTGGGTGATGGGGGAGATCAACGGCTGGCTCAACAAGGAAGCGCTGGAAATCGGGCAATGCCCGATTTCCAGCCGGAGTCTCGCCGGGCTCCTGAACAGGATCCAGGACGGGACGATTTCGGGCAAGATTGCGAAGGAAGTGTTCGAGGCGATGTGGAAAGGCGAAGGAGAAGCGGATTCCATCATCGAAGCGAAGGGGCTGAAGCAGATTTCGGATTCGGGCGCGCTCGAGAAAATAGTCGACGAGATCATCGCGAACAATCCTTCCCAGGTCGCCGATTACAGGGCCGGACGGGACAAGCTCTTTGCCTTTTTCGTCGGCCAGGCGATGAAGGCGACGAAGGGGCAGGCCAATCCCGCGCAGCTCTCCGAAATCCTGAAGAAGAAGCTGTCCGCCTGAGTCTGGTGTCGCATCGATTACCCGGATATAATCAGCATATTCTGATTTTCTTGGCAGGGTTCGATGCGCCCGGCACAGCTTTCGACCATACTCGATCGCGAATTTCTGAGCGCCCGTGAAGGGCACCATACCCCCGTGATGCTTTGGGGGCCTCCCGGCGTCGGGAAATCGCAGATCGTCTCGCAGATTGCCGAAAGGCATGCTGTTCCCGTGATCGACGTCCGTCTTTCCCAGATGGAGCCTTCCGACCTGCGCGGCATTCCCTTCAGGGTCGAGAACAGGGTGGAATGGGCGGCTCCCTCCCTTCTTCCCGACGAGGACAGGCACGGCAAATACGGCATCCTGTTCCTCGACGAAATTACCTCCAGCCCGCCGAGCGTATCGGCTGCGGCCTACCAGCTGATACTCGACAGGCGGCTCGGCGACTACTTCGTGCCCTCGGGCTGGGCGATATTCGCTGCAGGAAACAGGCAGGGGGACAGGGGGGTCACTTACGCCATGCCTTCTCCTCTGGCCAACCGCTTTTCCCATTTCGAAGTCGAGGCGAACCTTGATGACTGGGTGGTGTGGGCCTTTGAGCACGGCATCGACGAGCGCCTGGTCGGCTTTCTCAGGTACAAGCCAGAGCGGCTCTTCGATTTCGATCCGAGCCGCCATCCGATCGCATTCCCGAGCCCGAGGTCATGGGAATTCGCAAGCCGCGCGCTCAAGAAATTCGAGGATCTTCCCGAATTGCTCCTGCCCGCGCTGCAGTCCTGCGTCGGCGCATCCGCGGGGCTCGAGCTCCATGCGTTCGTCAGAAATCTCGAGCGCATGCCCGACCTGGAAGCCATCCTGGCGGGCGAGGAAGTGCCCTTGCCCGAAGACATCGACATCCAGTATGCGGTGGCCTCTTCCCTCGTCGGGCGCGCGATCAGGAATCAGGAGAAGATCGGGGCCGTGCTCGACTATGCGGACAAGTTTCCGCTCAGGGAGATGGGGATCATGATGGTCTTCGACATCCACAAGGCAGTCGGGCAGCGCCTCTTTTCCGTGCCCCAGTTTTCCAAATGGGCGAATGCCGTGGCCGACACGATGCTCTATCAGCGCTGATGGAAGCCGAAAAACGGCTCGCTGCGGCAAGGGTGAGGCTGATTCTAGACAAGCCCTTTCTCGGCGCGCTCACGCTCCACCTTCCCTTCGTTGCGGCAAACTGGTGCAGGACGACCGCGACAGACATGAAGCACCTCTACTACAATCCCGAATACGTCGAAAAGCTGAACCTGTCGCAAATAGAGTTCGTTCTGGCCCACGAGGCGCTGCATTGCGCGCTCAACCATTTCGTGAGGCGCGGAAGCAGGGTCAGGTCGCGCTGGGACATCGCCTGCGATCATGCAATCAATCCCGTGCTATACAGGGAAGGCCTGCAGATTCCTCCTGGGGTCGTGCTCATCGACGTCTTCGAAGGGATGACGGCCGAGGAGATCTATCCGATGATCGAGGAGGAAACAGAGGAAGAGACGCTGGACGATCATCTCTACGGCGACGACGGGGGAGGAGAAGGTCAACAGGGCGGAGGCGGCAGGCCGCGCCCGCCCGCGCGAGAAGAATTGGAGCAGCTTGCCGAGGCATGGCGCCAGCATCTTGCCCAGGCGCTCCAGCAGGCAGGGAAGCTGGACGGGACGCTCGCGCGCATGGTGGGCGATACGCTCCAGCCCACCCTCCCCTGGAAAATGGTGCTCGCACGCCATCTTTCCCAGCTGGCGCGCGACGATTACAGTTATTTTCGCCCATCCAGACGGGAAGGGGGCGTGATTTTCCCTTCCCTGAAATCCATGCAGGCCGATCTCATCGTCGCCATCGACACGAGCGGCTCGATCTCCGAAGAGGAAATGAAGGCGTTCTGCGCAGAGATAGACGGCATCAAGGGGCAGATCAGGGCCAGCATCGATCTGCTCGCCTGCGATGCCGCCCTTTCGGGTCCCTGGCATTTCGAGCCCTGGGACGAGTTTTCCCCTCCCGAATCCTTCGCAGGCGGAGGCGGGACGGATTTCAGGCCTGTCTTCGAATGGGCAGAGGGGAGCCAGCCGAGACTGCTCCTCTATTTCACCGACGCAATCGGCGAATTCCCTGAATCCGAGCCGAGCTACCCGGTGATCTGGCTGGTCAAGGGCAAGGGGGAAGTGCCCTGGGGGGAGCGCATCCAGCTGAACTGAAATGAGCGAAATTGCACCCGAAGACGCGCTGAGAATCAATGTGTTGATGGCCGGGGAAGTCCTGGCGATACGCATCGACGAATCGAAAATGGTCGTGCACGCCCTCTCTGACAAGGGGGAGGCGGAGATCAGCCTCCATCCTTCAGGTCGGCCCGAGCAGTACCTGCGCCAGGTGAAGGAGCTTCTCGCCGGCCTTGCGACCGGCTCTCCGGGCGGCTATCCGGTCCATCTGCGCCGCTGGACGAGGATGGGCCAGGCGAGGAACGAGGGGCTCGACAAGCTGCTTCTTTTCGGCGAGCCCGAGGCCGTCATCTCGGTCGCCTGCTCGCCCGGCCTCACGGACGAGCTGGCGAGGCGGGTGTGGTGGATCATGCCGGATTCCCAGAATGCGAGAAGGATGCTGGAAAGAAAAAGCGTCGTCGAAGGGAAGATGGGCAAGGTGCTGGTCGATTTCCTGATCGAATTCCTGCCTTTCGAAACGGAATCGAGGGTGTTCCTGGACACGGTGAGATTGATCCTGAGATCGGATCTCGCCGATCTGGAGTCGAAAAAAAGGCTATGGAAGATGGGCAGGCGCGATGCGGCCTGCTATGTCGGCTTTCTCGAGATTCTGCCCGACGATCTTCCCGAGCAGGATCCGCCGAGACCCGGCCTGGAAGACCTGAGCTGCGGCGAGCCTTTCCGCGACCAGCTGCTGCGCGCCTTCTCCGGCCCCGGGCAGACCTTCCTAAGGAAGGCTGAAGATGCGCTCAAACTGCCTGCAGACAGGGACGTTTCGCGCGCCCTGCTCGATGCGATATCCGGCTATTTTTCGCCGGTCGGATTGAAGCCTTGCGAATCCATCGAAGAAGCCGAGGCGCAGGCGAAAGAATTTTCTGAAGGAAAGGCATTTCCCGAGGAATGCTATGCGATGGCTTTCCTCGCGTCCCTTGGGAGCCGGGTACTCCATCCGCTTCTTGCCAGGACGACGGCGAGCGGCACATTGCTCAGGGACAAGCTCGAACCCGCATTCAGGCCCGTTCTCGAGCAGATCGCCGTGCTCAGGGGAACGCCTTTTTCAGGGCAGGCGAGGAGAATCAGGGGCAGCCGTTCCTGATGAGTTCGCAGACCGGGGGATGGCGGGCCGGTCCGTTGCATGCGTCCACAGCAGCTTTCCACAGCGCGGAGTTGCGCTTGCATTCGGTGTGCCAGTAGCCCGGGTCTCCGAAGGTCATGGCGTCCGTGCTGGAGGCGGTGGGGCTGCTTTCCAGGTAGGCGACCGCCTTGTGCAGCTCCTCCCTGTTGCCGTTGTCGGAAGAGCAGGCGGCAAGGACGAGAACAAGCGGCAGCAGGAGCCTACTGAGCAGGCTGCTTCTGGGTGAGTTCCTGGTAGCGTTTCTTGTCGGCATCGAATTTCGCCTTCATGTCTTCCAGATCCTGCTTCTTCTGCGCGCGCTCGACTTCGAGGTCGCTGACCTCCTTCTTCGTCGCTGCAATGTTCTGAGCGAGATCTGCGGGAACAGGCTGGTTGCTGCCGGCCTGCGCGTTGTACTGCTCCAGCCTCGCCTTGGCGATCTTGAGCTTGGCTTCTGCGCTCTCCAAAGCCGCTGACAGCTGCTTCACGTTCCGCTCCTTCGCCTGGTCGATTTCGGCTTCGCTCGCATAGCTGCTGAGCAGGGCGCTGTCGCGGCGCTTCTGGTCGCGCGCCTTCTGCGCTTCGCCCGCCGCTTTCTGCACTTCGACCTCCATCGCCCTGCGCTCGTCGGGCGTCATGCTCGCCGGATTCTCCTTCATGGGCAGGCCGTTGTCGTCCAGCTCGGTCACGGACCTGTTCGCGCATTCGGGCGGTATGGTGTCGCCGTAATGGGTGACGCCCTTGCTGTCGACGCATTTGATCGATTTGGAAAGCGAAGGGGTCGATGCGAACAGGCAGATGAGTGCGATGCAGGCGACTTTTTTATCAAGCATGGCTCACTCCGTATTGGTTCCTATATTGCCTGACCTGCGCCAGGTTTTCCGACATGCCTTCCCTGGTTTCGAGGAAGGCGAGCAGGTCGTCCAGATTCGCGATGGCCACGACGGGAATGCCGTGTGCGGATTCGACCTCCTCGACGGCCGATTTTTCCGTCTTGCCCCGTTCCATCCTGTCGAGCGCGATGGCCACGCCGCAGGGCGTTGCGCCAGCGCTTTTAATGATTTCGACAGATTCCCTCACGGAAGTTCCGGCCGAAATCACGTCGTCGATGATCAATACGCGGCCGGAAAGCGGCGCGCCCACGGTCGTTCCGCCTTCCCCGTGATCCTTGGCTTCCTTCCTGTTGAAGCAGAAGGGACGGTTGGATCCCATGGACGCGAGCGCCATGGCGCTTGACGCGGCGAGCGGAATGCCCTTGTAGGCCGGGCCGAACAGCATGTCGAAGCCGATTTTTGAGGAGAGGATCGCTTTGGCGTAGAATTGCCCGAGCTTACCGAGCGATTCGCCGTCGTTGAAGAGCCCCGCATTGAAGAAATAAGGGGAAAGCCTGCCCGCCTTGGTTTTGAATTCCCCGAAGCGGAGCACGTCCTTCTCGAGCGCGAATTCGATGAATTCCCTGCTGAATTCTTGCATTTCTAAATCCGGAACTTTATGGAAACACTATGTTACGCATAATCACCTTAAACCTCAACGGAATCCGGTCTGCGCAAAGGAAAGGCTTTTTCGGATGGCTGAGCGAACAGCATGCCGATATCGTCTGCCTCCAGGAGCTCAAGGCCCAGGATGCCGACATGACGGACGAGATGAGAAATCCAGAAGGATTTTCAGGCTGTTTCCATTACGCCGAGAAGAAGGGCTATTCCGGGGTGGGCATCTATTCGAGAAAAAAACCCGACAATATCGTCGAAGGGCTGGGCATTGCCGAAATCGATGCGGAAGGGCGCTATCTTCAGGCCGATTTCGGCAATCTTTCAGTGATTTCGCTCTATCTTCCTTCCGGATCGAGCTCGGACGAGCGCCAGGCCGTGAAATATTATTTCCTGGACAAGTTCCTCCCCCATCTGAGAGCGCTCAAGGACTGCGGGCGGGACATCGTCCTTTGCGGCGACTGGAACATCGCGCACAAGGAAATCGACCTCAAGAACTGGAAATCGAACCAGAAGAACTCGGGCTTCCTTCCGGAGGAGCGCGCCTGGATGAGCCATGTCTTCGACGAAGTGGGCTGGGTCGACGTGTATCGTCGCCTCCATCCCGAGGCGACAGGGGAAGCCTATACCTGGTGGAGCAACCGGGGGGCGGCCTGGGAGAAGAACGTGGGCTGGCGCATCGATTACCAGATTGCAACGGAATCCATGGCTTCACGTGCGAAATCCGCCTCGGTCTACAAGGAAACCCGGTTCTCCGACCATGCGCCGCTCATCGTCGACTACGGTTAGGAAGCAGGAAAGGCTTCCTCGATGGACAGCACTTCCCCTGAATCGAGCGCCTCGTAGCCGGGAAGCTGGTTCACCTCCGACTTGAATTTCGAATCGCGCAGCAGGGCGAGGATCTTCTCGACCTTGGGCGCACCCAGGCTTTCCCTGCTGCAGGCCATGAAGTATCTTTCGGTGAGAAGCGGGATGAAATCCAGCCCGAACTGGCGCGCGGCCGGCTCCACGCCGACGCCGACGTCGGCCTTCCCGCTCGCCACATACGCCGCGATTGCCGCATGGGTGAATTCGAGCCTGTCGTATCCCCTGATCACCGAAGTATCGATCCCTTCGGCGTCCAGCATCAGCTCGATGATCACTCGGGTGCCCGACCCCGCCTGCCTGTTCACGAACTGGATTCCCTCGCGGCCGATGTCCCTGATCGACCAGAAGCCGAGCGGATTGCCCTTCGGCACGATGAGGCCGAGGCGCCGCCTCGCGAGGTTGATGAGGCAATGGGTGTTCGAATCGAGCAGGCCTGAAAATTGCCTGAAAACGCGCTTCTCGAGGATTCCCATAGGCACATGGAATCCTGCGATGTCGCAATCGCCCATCTTGAGCGCGCGCACCGATTCGACGCTACCCCGGTAATCGAGCTCGATGGGAAAATCGATTGCCTTCAGATGGTTGTACAGGGTCGCCACGGCGAATCCGTGGCTCGCATGCATGTGCAGTACGGGGTCGGAGAGCGACCTCACGCTCTCCAGCTCGGCTTCGAGTTCGGAGGCCATGCTTTCGAGCAGCGGGCCGAGGCGCGCAATGACCTTCTTCTCTCCCCAGAGCAGCTTCTTCCCGAAAGGGGTGAGGACCGTTCCCTTGCCGCGCTTCATTTCGACGATGGGCGTTCCGAAAATGGTTTCTGCGTCGCGCACGACGTCCCATGCGCAGCGATAGGAAATGTTGCAGGATTCGCTCGCAGACTTGAGGTTGCCGTGCTTGTCCAGGCAAACCAGCAGGGAGAACAGGCGGGCGAGCGAATAGGTTTCGCCTGAAGACTTAAGGACCGACCAGTTGGGTTGGAGAGCGAGCCTCATATATGCATCTTATTTCATATACAAGAGGCTTGGCAAATCATATTTTTTATCGCCTGAAAGTGGTTTACCATCTTCGAAAAAATAATCATTTGCGTATTTCATCCTAATAAAAGGAGGGTCAGCATGACAGCAGGAGCATCATTCTTTTCCAAGGAGAGAATCGTAGCCGGACCGGGATTCAACAGATGGCTCGTCCCGCCCGCCGCGCTCGCGATCCATCTGTGCATCGGCATGGCCTACGGCTTTTCGGTTTTCTGGCTTCCATTGTCCAAGTCGCTCGGCATCACCCATTCGATCGCGTGCACGCCCGACTCGGGCATTTTCCAGGCGATGTTCACCACTTCCTGCGACTGGAAGGTGAGCGCGCTCAGCGTCACGTTCGAGATATTCATCGCCGTTCTCGGCATTTCCGCAGCGCTTTGGGGCGGATGGCTCGAGCATGCCGGCCCCAGGAAGGCCGGCGCGATCGCGGCGGCGTGCTGGGGAGGCGGGATGTTTCTCGGCGGCATCGGCGCAATGATGCACCAGCTCTGGCTCATCTGGCTGGGATGCGGCGTCATCGGCGGGGTCGGCCAGGGGCTAGGCTACATCTCTCCCGTCTCGACCCTGATCAAGTGGTTCCCCGACAGGCGCGGGATGGCGACAGGCATGGCGATCATGGGCTACGGCGGGGGCGCTTCGATCGGCGCTCCGCTCGCCGTGATGCTCATGAAGCATTTCTCGAGCGCGACTTCCGTCGGGGTTGCGCAGACCCTGATGGTCATGGGCTGCATCTATTTCTTCGCCATGATGATGGGCGCGATCGGCTACAGGATCCCGCCGAACGGGTGGAAGCCCGAAGGCTGGAATCCCCCTTCTCCCGAAGCCTCCAAGGCGATGGTGACCCACAAGCACGTTCATCTCGACAAGGCATGGAAAACCAGGCAGTTCTGGCTCATCTGGGCGGTCCTTTGCCTCAACGTGACTGCAGGCATAGGCGTGCTTTCGATGGCTTCCCCCATGCTCCAGGAAGTTTTCGGCGGCAAGCTGGTCGGGCTGCAGGTCTCATTCAACGATTTGACGCCTGACCAGAAGGTCCAGATCGCAGCGGTCGCGGCCGGATTCGCGGGACTCTTGAGCCTCTTCAACAGCCTGGGCAGGTTCTTCTGGGCATCGATTTCCGACTGGATCGGGAGGAAGAACACCTATTTCACCTTCTTCATCCTCGGCATGGTCCTTTACGCGTCCGCGCCCTCCCTCGGGCATACGGGAAGCGTCGCGCTGTTCGTGCTGGCCTTCTGCGTGATCCTGACCATGTACGGCGGGGGATTCTCGACAGTGCCCGCCTATCTCGCGGACATGTTCGGCACGCAGATGGTGGGCGCGATCCACGGCAGGCTCCTGACGGCCTGGTCGACTGCAGGCATAGCAGGGCCCGTGCTCATCAACTACGTGCGCGAATTCCAGCTCAGCCACGGCGTCCAGAGGGCGGACGCCTACGACATCACCATGTACATTCTCGTCGGGCTGCTCCTGCTCGGCCTGGTTTCCAATGCGCTGATCAGGCCAGTGGAGACCCATCACCACATGACGGACGAGGAACTGGAAGCCGAAAGAAAGGTCTCACATGATGTGGCAGCAGAAGACCATGTCATCGCTGCCGTGCAGGCCAAGGACATCACGCTCCCGGTGATTCTGGCCTGGCTGGCCGTGGGGATTCCCTTCATCTGGGGCGTCTCTCAGACCCTGATCAAGGCTTCCGTGCTGTTCAGATAGGAGGCGACATGACGCATGAGGAAACGGTGACAATGATCGTCGAGGAGATGCGGTCCCTCCCCGGGGCGATGCTGCCCATCCTGCATGCGATCCAGGACAGGCTCGGATACGTACCAAAAGAAGCGGTCCCGATTGTCGCGAAAGGGCTCAACGTATCCAGGGCCGAAGTGCACGGCGTGCTCACCTATTACCATCATTTCAGGCAGGATCCTCCGGCATTGCATATGCTGCACATATGCAGGGCTGAATCCTGCCAGGCGGTGGGGGGCGATGCGCTTGCCGAGCATGCCAAAAATGCACTGGGATGCGACTTCCACGGGATTTCCGGGGACGGATCGTTTTCCCTGGAGCCTGTCTATTGTCTCGGCCTTTGCGCTTCTTCCCCTGCAATCATGCTGGACGGGGAAGTGCATGCGAGGATGGATTCGGAAAAGCTGGACAGTCTTCTCGAGGAGGGAAAATGAAGGTCTTCGTGCCCGGAGATTCGGGCTCCCTCGCCCTTGGTGCCGAGAAAGTCGCCAGAGCCGTGTCGGAGCGCGGGATCGATCCTGTCAGGAACGGCTCGCGCGGCCTCTACTGGCTCGAGCCGCTGCTCGAGATCGAAACGGATGAAGGCAGGATCGCATTCGGCCCTGTCTCGGAAAAAGACGTCGAATCCATACTGGAACTGAAGTCGGCCCACCCTTTGTATCTGGGCAGGACGGAAGAGATCCGTTATCTGAAGAACCAGGAAAGGCTGACCTTTTCCAGGATCGGAATCACCGATCCCTTGTCGCTGGAAGACTATGTCAGTCACGGCGGATTCTCGGGGCTGGACAAGGCCCTGAAAATGAGCGGGCAGGAGATCGTTCAAGAGGTTCTAGAGTCCGGCCTGAGGGGAAGAGGAGGGGCTGCCTTTCCGACCGGCATCAAGTGGAAGACGGTGAAGGATGCGGTTTCCGAAAGAAAATACGTCGTCTGCAATGCGGACGAAGGGGATTCGGGCACCTATTCCGACAGGATGGTGATGGAAGGGGATCCCTTCATGCTGATCGAGGGGATGACCATCGCAGCGCTTGCGGTCGGCGCATCAAATGGCTACATCTACGTGAGGTCGGAATATCCCCATGCGTATTCGACGCTAGTTAAAGCCATAGGCATCCTGGATAAGAGCGGCTATCTCGGAAAATCCGTGCTGGACTCGGGGAAGCCTTTCCATCTCGAAGCCAGGCGCGCGGCAGGGTCCTACGTGTGCGGGGAGGAGACGGCGATGCTCGAATCGATCGAGGGCAAACGCGGCATCGTCCGGGCGAAACCCCCGTTGCCTGCGATTTCGGGCCTCTTCGGCATGCCCACTGCGATCAACAACGTGATCTCCTTTTCTTCCGTCCCTTTCATCCTTTCGAATGGGGCGCAGGCCTACAAGGATTACGGCATGGGAAGGTCCAGGGGGACGCTTCCCATCCAGCTCGCGGGCAACATCAAGAGAGGCGGGCTGATCGAGAAGGCATTTGGAATCACCTTGAACGAGCTGATCTTTGAATACGGGGGCGGGACCGCATCCAACCGCCCGGTGAAGGCGGCGCAGGTGGGCGGCCCGCTGGGGGCCTACATTCCGCCTTCCCTTTTCGACACCCCCTTGGACTACGAAGCCTTCGTGAAGATAGGCGGAACGTTGGGGCACGGCGGCATCGTCGTCTTCGACGACACGGCTGACATGATGAAGCAGGCGAGATACGCGATGGAATTCTGCGCAATCGAGTCATGCGGAAAATGCACCCCCTGCAGGATAGGATCGACAAGGGGAATGGAAGTCATCGACAGGATGAAACAAGGGGAAAAAATGGAGGGCCTGCTCAGGGATCTGTGCGAGACCATGCTGAGCGGCTCGCTATGCGCGATGGGGGGAATGACGCCTTATCCCGTCCTCTCGGCGCTCGACCATTTTCCGGAGGATTTCGTATGATACGCGATACAGATTTCGGCACCCCCGCGAAAATTTCGGACCGGTCCGTCACCCTCGAGATAGACGGGAACAGGATCACCGTACCCGAAGGCACTTCGATCATGCGCGCAGCAGGCCTCGCCGGGACGGGGATACCCAAGCTCTGCGCGACAGAAAGCCTGGAGTCTTTCGGCTCGTGCAGGCTCTGCCTCGTCGAAGTTGAAGGTAGGCGCGGCTATCCCGCTTCATGCACCACCCCTGCTGAGGAAGGGATGAAGGTGAAGACCCAGTCGGACAATCTCGCCAGAATCAGGCGAGGGGTCATGGAGCTCTACATCTCAGACCATCCGCTCGACTGCCTCACCTGTTCAGCGAACGGCGACTGCGAGCTGCAGGACATGGCGGGCCAGGTGGGATTGAGGGAAGTGCGCTACGGCTACGAAGGGGCGAACCATCTGGGGGATGAGAAGGACGAATCGAATCCCTATTTTTCCTACGATCCTTCGAAATGCATCGTCTGCAACCGGTGCGTGAGGGCATGCGAGGAAGTCCAGGGCACTTTCGCCCTCACGATCTCGAAAAGGGGATTCGATTCCAGGGTCAGCCCGGGAGAAGACCAGAGCTTCATGGATTCCGAATGCGTCTCCTGCGGCGCCTGCGTAGAGGCCTGCCCGACGGCAACCCTTTCAGAAAAATCCGTGATCGGAATGGGGCAGCCGGAGCATGCCGTCGTGACCACCTGCGCCTATTGCGGGGTGGGCTGCTCGTTCCGCGCCGAGATGAAGGGAAGCGAGCTGGTGCGCATGGTCCCGCACAAGGAAGGCCTCGCGAACCACGGCCATTCCTGCGTCAAGGGGAGATTCGCCTGGGGATACGCAACCCACAAGGACAGGATGCTCAGTCCCATGATCAGGAAGAAGAATACCGATCCGTGGGTCGAAGTTTCATGGGAGACGGCGATCAATCATGCCGCATCCGAATTCAGGCGGATACAACAAAAGTATGGAAAGAATTCGATAGGCGGGATCACTTCATCGCGCTGCACGAACGAGGAAACCTATCTCGTCCAGAAGATGGTGAGAGCGGCATTCGGCAACAACAATGTCGATACCTGCGCGCGCGTCTGCCATTCCCCGACAGGATACGGGCTCAAGCAGACCCTGGGCGAATCCGCAGGGACCCAAACCTTCGATTCTGTGCTCAAATCCGACGTCATCATGGTGATCGGCGCCAATCCGACGGACGGTCATCCCGTATTCGCGTCCCTCATGAAGAAGAGATTGCGCGCGGGGGCGAAGCTCATCGTGGCCGACCCCAGGACGATCGATCTCGTGAAGTCCCCCCATGTCGAGGCCGTCCACCATCTGAAGCTCAGGCCCGGAACGAACGTGGCACTCGCCAATTCCCTCGCCCACGTGATCGTTGTCGAAAACCTGTTCGACGAAGCGTTCGTCGCCGCGCGGTGCGAGAAGAAGGCATTCGATGAATGGAGGCAATTCGTCTCGAATCCGGAGAATTCCCCGGAAGAGATGGAGAAGGCGACAGGCGTGCCCGCTATGGAAGTGAGACGCGCCGCGAGGCTCTACGCTAAAGGGGGGAATGCCGCGATCTATTACGGGCTCGGCGTGACAGAGCACGAGCAGGGATCGACCATGGTGATGGCGATCGCGAATCTCGCCATGGCCACGGGCAACATAGGCCGGGAAGGGGTGGGGGTGAATCCCCTGCGCGGCCAGAACAACGTCCAGGGCTCCTGCGACATGGGCTCTTTCCCCCACGAATTCCCGGGATACAGGCATGTCTCGGACGATAGCGTGCGGCATCTTTTCGAAAAAGAATGGGGCGTTTCCTTGCAGAACGAGCCCGGGCTCAGGATACCCAACATGTTCGATGCCGCGCTCGACGGCAGCTTCATGGGGCTCTATTGCCAGGGGGAGGACATCGCCCAGTCGGATCCCAACGTGAAGCATGTCTCGGCGGCCTTGTCGAAGATGGAATGCATCGTCGTCCAGGACATCTTCCTGAACGAGACGGCCAAATACGCCCATGTCTTCCTTCCCGGCTCGTCCTTCCTGGAGAAGAACGGCACGTTCACCAATGCGGAAAGAAGGATATCGAGGGTGAGGAAGGTGATGCCGGCGAAAGCCGGATTGGAAGATTGGGAAGCCACCATGGCCCTCTCCAACGCCCTGGGCTATCCAATGAACTACGGTCATCCCTCAGAGATCATGGACGAGATCGCATCCCTCACGCCCACCTTCAGCGGCGTGAGCTACGAGAAGCTGGAGAGGCTGGGCAGCATCCAGTGGCCGTGCAACGACCATGCGCCTATGGGGACGCCAGTCATGCACGTGGGCGAATTCGTGAGAGGGCGAGGCAGGTTCATCATCACCCGCTACGTTCCGACAGAAGAGAAGGTGACGAGGCGCTATCCGCTGATCCTCACGACAGGAAGGATACTTTCCCAGTACAACGTCGGCGCCCAGACGAGAAGGACCGAGAACGTCGCGTGGCATCAGGAGGACCTGCTCGAGATCCATCCCGTGGACGCGGAAGATCGGGGGATTGTCGACGGGGACTGGGCGCTGGTCTCTTCCCGGGCGGGTGAGACTTCATTGCGCGCGAAGGTGACCGAAAGGATGCAGCCGGGCGTCGTCTACACGACGTTCCATTTCCCGGATTCGGGGGTGAACGTCGTCACGACGGAGAATTCGGACTGGGCGACGAACTGCCCCGAGTACAAGGTGACCGCGGTCGAGGTGAAGAAGACCCACGGTCCTTCCGAATGGCAGAAGAAGCACAAGCGCTTTTCACATGAGCAGGAAGCGTTCGCCATCACAAAGGAGTCGCTGGCATGAAGCCGGTATCAGCCCATCGTCCAGTCGAGCGCTGGCGGGGAGAATACGTCGAGCCCGTCGAGGACGACATCGCAGAGGAGGTGCCGGTTGCGCTCGAATACAACGGCGCATCGCACGCAGTGATGCTCGCCACCCCTGCCGACCTGGAACATTTCGCCCTGGGATTCAGCCTGACAGAGGGGATATTGAAGGATGCTTCCCAATTGAAAGCCATCGAGATCATCGAGGCGCGGGAAGGGATCAGGATCATGATGGAGATAGACGAGGATGCGTTTTCCTCCTACGTCTTTTCCTCGAGGAACATGACGGGCAGGACGGGGTGCGGCCTTTGCGGGGTCGAGACGCTTGATGCCGCGATCAGGCGCCCGGATCCCGTGTCCGACAATTTCAGGATGGGTTCAAAAGCGCTCCATCATGCGCTCGAAGCCATGCCCAGGCACCAGCTTCTGCAATTGATGACGGGGGCGACCCATGCCGCTGCCTGGGTGTCGAGGGACGGGGAAGTGCTCTGCGTGAAGGAGGATGTCGGCAGGCACAACGCGCTCGACAAGCTGATCGGCGCGCTGTCAGCCTGCAAAACGGATTTCTCGCAAGGCGCGCTGCTCGTCACGAGCCGCGCAAGCTACGAGATGGTCCAGAAGGCGGCCACCGTCGGCATAGAATTCCTCGCAGCAGTCTCCGCCCCGACCAATCTCGCCAGGGATCTCGCCGAAGGCACCGGCATGACCCTCATCGGCTTCGCCAGACGCAGCGGGCATACCGTCTATTCGAACCCCCACAGGCTGGATCAGCATGGACATTGAGAACCTGGTCAGGATGGCGAACAGGATAGGCTCCTTCTTCGAGGGCATGCCCGAGCAGGAGGAATCGGTACTGGACGTCGCCATGCATCTGAAGAAATTCTGGGAGCCCAGGATGAGGTCCGCCCTGCTCGCTCATGTCGACGAGCACGGGGCGGACGAGCTCAAGCCCATCGTCGCGCAAGCACTCGCCAGGCACAGGAATCTGCTCTCCTGAAATAAAGCTTGCCACGCCCGAATTAAGCATATAGAATTCGGCCCTTTCCTCGATTGCGCGGAACCTGAATCGGGAAACGGGGGCTTGCAAGAGTCCTCGAAAAGCTGTAAGATTCCGCTTCTCTGCTGATTTGCATGACGGAAGTGTGACAGCGGAACTGCTCTTTAAAAATATACAGTCGATAGGTGTGGGCGCTTGGCGTCTGAGGATCCTTAGGGATCCGACATAGAC
>JAJZRS010000038.1 GCA_021802545.1 Pseudomonadota bacterium | reverse complement strand
CTAGCGTGTCCGAATTGTCGTGCATCTTGACGATGAAAGAACGGTCTATCTTCAGGCAATTGACGGGAAGCCTCGCGATGTAGCTCAGGGAGGAATAGCCCGTGCCGAAATCGTCTAGCGCAATCTCGAAGCCCATTTCCCTGAGCCTTTCGAGCTTTTCTATGTTCTCCTCGATGTGCTCCATGATCATGCTTTCGGTGATCTCGAGGTCGATTCGGGAAGAACGGTCTCCAGCAGCCTTTTGCACGACATCGACGAAGTCCTTTTGCTTCAGCTGGAATTGCGAGACATTGACCGCGATTCTCGGCGAATCTCCTTCCCCCCATTTGAGCGAATCGGATGCGGCCTGCTCAAGCGCCCAGCGCCCGACTTCGAGTATCAACCCCGTTTCTTCGAGGAGGGGGATGAACCTTCCGGGCGGGACGAGCCCGGAGTCGGGGTCGTTCCATCTGATCAACGCTTCCATCGATTCGATCCTGCCGTTTTTCAGCTCGACCTTCGGCTGGTAGTGGAGCACGAACTGCCCGTTTTCCACTGCGCGGCGAAGCTTGTTTTCCATGGTCAGCTTTTCCGATACCTTGGCATTGATTTCCGGGGTGTAGAACAGATACTTGTCCCCGGAAAGCTTGGCCGTCTTGAGCGAAGCTTCGGCATTCTTGAACAGGGTTTCCGCGTCCTGTCCGTTGGCCGGAAACATGGCGATTCCGACCCTGACGGAAACCCTGAGATCGGTTCCGTCGACCATGAAAGGATGCGACATGGATTCGAGAATCGATTCTTCCACGAGATGGCCGATGTCCGCCTCGTCCTGGAAGCCGTAAAGGATCGCGCCGAAGCTGTCCGCGTTGATCCTGGCGAGATGGTTCTTTTCGACGGCGCCTGAAAGCCGCTCGGCGATCTGCCTGAGCAGAATGTCGCCGGCATGCCTGCCAAGCGTTTCGTTGATGATCCTGAAGCGGTCCAGGTCCATGACCAGCACGGCTGCCTTGTTGCCCACCTGCAGGACCTGGTTGAGCCGGTCGAAGAAAAGGGAACGGTTCGGCAGCCCCGTCAGCACGTCGTGGTAGGCGAGGTAGTTGATCTGTTCTTCCTTGGCCAGGTGGTCGAGCCCGAATGAAATGTCGCCTGCGACTTCGAGAAGAAGCTTCATTTCTTCCTTGTCGAAATAGTCGGCATCGGTTGCGTAAAGGACGAATATGCCCGCGACCTCTTTCTCCATGTACAGCGGAAAGATGGCGGCTGCCCGGTAACCTCTTTCCAGCGCCTCTCGGCAAACTTCCGAAAAATTCGGGTCGGTCGCAATGTCGTTGCAGACGAGCACGCCGTTTTCCTCGAGGGCTTTGGCGACGAAGGGGCGGGGCGATTTGCCCAGAACATTGTCGAGAAAGCCGTCGTCATGGCCGGCTCTTGCCTCGAATTCGATGCCTTCCGGTCCAAGCATGCCTATCCAGGCCATCCTGAACGATCCGATCTCGACGGCTATCCTGCAGACCTCGTTGAACAGTTCCTTCCTGCTCTTGACGCGCACGATGGTCGTGTTGATTCCGGAAAGCACTGCATAGACGCGGTTGAGGCGCATGATCCGCGATTCGCTTACGCGCAGCGCCGAGGTCCTCATCTCGATGAGCTGCTCCAGTTGCTCGTGAAGCCTGGCTCGCTCCAGCGCGACGGCCACCTGGTTGCCGATGCCGACAAGCAGCTTCTTCGCCGATTCGTCGAACATCCCGTCCCCCGGGCCGACAAGGTTCATCATGCCTATCGTCCGGTTGTCCAGGTTGAGCGGCACGCAGGCATGGTAGCGCAATCCGCGCGTGTCGCCGGTTGCGCGTTTGATCCGTTCGCACTCCATGATGTCGATGGCCGAGTTGAGCCTTCCGCTGAACATCATGTTGCGGCACTGGCAGTCCCCTTCGAGCGAATCGGGAAAGTCGAGTGCAGGAGGCAAATTCCGTCGGGACACGACCCTGAGATTCGAAGACTCCTCCTCTCGCAAGACGATCCAGCCAGCCCGAATGTCCGGCAATTCAAGCGCCCGATCGAGCGCTTTTTCAGCCACTTCATTGACGCTCGAAACCTGATTCAGCCCTTCCGCAATGCGGTAGAGCCCCTGCATCACCCTGTGCGAATGGGCGAGCTGCGCTTCCCGTTCCTTGAGATCCTTGTTGATTCTCACCGCCTGATCGTAGGTCGAAATCAGGAGATCCAGAATCTGCTGTCGCTCGGCAGTGATGAAATGGGTCTTTTCGCCGAGCCTGAGTTCAACGCCCATCCTCATGTTCTGGTTGTCGCGCAACCGGATGTTCATCAGCAGATATTCAATTCTGGAAAGCAGATAATGCTCTTCGAAAGGCTTCCTGATGAAGTTGTCCGCGCCGCTCTCCAGCCCTTTGATCACATCCTCGGAATCAGCGAGCGAAGTCACCAGGACCACGGGGATGTGCTTGAGCGCCTCGTCCTGCTTGACTGCGCGGCAGAGGCCGTAGCCGTCGAGTTCCGGCATGACGATGTCGCTGATGATGAGGGATGGAGCAGCCTTCCTTGCCAGATCGAGCGCCTTTCTGCCGTTTTCCCCGATCATTGTGGAATAGCCGTTGCGCTCCAGGAGATTCTGCAGCTGAACGGCCTGGGTCTTGCTGTCTTCTGCGATGAGTACGAGAGTTTTCTTGCTCATGTTTGCACCATTTTGTTTGCCATGCAGGCCAGGAAGGGGGCGATTTGCTCGGGAGCGAGGACGTAGTTCGCAGCATTCAGTCTGACCGCCTCGCCAGCCATGCCGTACACGACTGCGCTTTCCCTGTCCTGGACGAAAGTGATTGCCCCCGCTTTCTTCAGGAGCAGCAATTCCTCAGCGCCATCCTTGCCCATTCCAGTCAGCAATCCGGCCAGCGCTTTTTTTCCATAGTTTGCGGCGACAGAGCTGAAGAGGGACGAGACGGAAGGCTTCAGCCCGTTTTCAGGCTCATCGTCCGTCAAGAATACCTTGCACTCCTTCTCCATTTTCATGTGCCGGCCATCGGGCGCGATGTAGACGCGCGAGGAAAAAAGAGTTTCCCCGTTCCTGGCCAGCGATACGGGCAGTGCGGAGGTTTCATTCAGCCACTCTGCAAATCGCTGGACAAATCCGGGCGCCATGTGTTGAACGATCAGGACGGGGAGAGGGAAGTTTCTGGGCATGGCGGACAATATGGTCTGCAGAACGAGCGGCCCGCCTGTCGATGCGCCGATGGCGACGATTTCGATGGGCGCCGCCGGCACTGAAGGACGCGGGTTCGTCTTCGGCCAGCGCCGCACGAGCCTCACTTCCGACATCGTTCTCACCGTCTGGACGATTTCCCTCGCGCAGGCGTCAGGCCCGGAGTATGCGGGGCGCGAAACGAAAGCCAGGGCGCCAGCCTCGAGCGCCATGAAGGCCATGTCGGGCGACAAGGCGCTCCCGCTCACGATGACGATGGGAATCGGGCAGATTTCCATGATTTTTCTCGAAGCGGCCAGACCGTCCATCTTCGGCATGTGGACATCCATGGTGATGACGTCGGGTTTGATGCGCATGGCGGTTTCGATGGCTTCTTCGCCGTCGGAAGCCGTTGCCACGACGCTGACGCCCGGCGAACTTGCAAGGACATGAACCAGCCATTCTTTTACGCTTGGCTTGTCGTCGACGACCAATACCTTGATCTCGCTCATGTCAGCCTTCCTGCGGCCTCAATGAGGTCGCTCTGGTCGAAGCTGCTTTTGACGATGTAGGCATCCGCTCCGGCCTCAATGCCTTGCTCGCGATGTTCGCGCGACTCGAGCGATGTCACGAGAACGACAGGCAGGGCGGCAAGTTTTTTGTCGGCGCGGATTTCAGAAGTGAGCGTGAAGCCGTTCATTCTCGGCATCTCGATATCGGATACGACCAGGTCAAAAGCTTCCTTCTTCAGAAGCTTCATCGCATCCAGGCCGTCCACTGCCGTGTTGACAAGGTATCCTGCGGACTCGAGTATGCCTTTGAGCAGGATTCTCGACGTGATCGAGTCCTCGACGACGAGTACGCGTTTTTCCCTGGGTTTTTCCTGTCTTTCGATGCGGTGCTGAGGTCTTCTCATGACCGATTTCAGCAGGTCGGCGGGATTGAGCACGGGGACGGTTTCGCCCGTTCCGAGCAGGCAGGCGCCGGAGACATTTCTCACCCTGACGAGTTGTGGGCCCAGGTTCTTCACGAGCACTTCCTGCTCGTCCAGGATTTCGTCCACCTTGAAGCCGGTCTGCGCCCCGCCTCGGCCCAGAACGATGATGATCATTTTGCCGTCGGACAGTTTCTGCGTCCCCATTTCAAGCACTTCGCTCAGGCCGGCAAGCGCAACCGCTCGCCCGTCGAATTCGACGGAGTCCATGTTTCCTATCGGTCTGATGTCCTGGGCATCCACGCGCAGAACGTGTTCAATGCTCGAAGAAGGAATGATGAAAGGCTTGCCTGCAGCCTTCACCAGAACGCCCCTGAAAGTGGACAGGGTCAATGGCAGCCCGAGCCTGAAAATCGTTCCCCGGTTTTGCGCTGTCTCGATGGCGATTTCGCCGCCCAGCTTTTCGACCTTTTCATGGACGATGGCAAGCCCCAGCCCGCGGCCCGAAATCCCGGTCACTTCGGCGCTGGTCGATATGCCGGACTTGAAGAGAAGCGGCACTGCCCCGCCTTCGGCCTCCGGGGAAAATCCGAGCTGCAGAGCGGCCTCCACTACGCGGTCATCGTCTATCCCGCTGCCATCGTCAGACACGGCGATCTCGACCTTTCCGCCATCCTTCTGTGCCAGCGTGATGGCGATCCTGCCTTCCTGCTGCTTGCCCAGTGCGGATCTCGCATCAGGGCTTTCTATGCCGTGATCAGCGGCGTTGCGCAGCAGATGGATGAGCGGATCCTTGATTTCCTCGAGCACTCTCCTGTCGATTTCGATTTCTCCGCCCTTGATGTCGAGCGCTATTTTTTTCCCCAGTTCCTTCGACAGATCCCTGACCAGGCGGGGGAAGGCGTCCGAAATGGAAGAAAAGGGCATCATGAGCATTTCCCGCGTGTCGCCGAGGAGGTCGTCGATCATGGCGGAAAAGGCGTGAAACTGTTTACCGGCCGATTTTCTGAAGGCTGCGAGGCGCGCTTCCGTATTCCGTACAGCCAGCAATTCTGAGTCGACCAGGCTGCGCATCCTGTCTTCCATTGATCTGGACATGCGCAGGATTTCAGAGCGCCTGCCTTTGCCTTTTGCGAACATGTCTAGGATTTCGTCCAGCTCCTTCAGGTGCTGTTGCTCCGCGAGCTTGGGGGAAAGCAATTCTTCCGCCTGTCTCAATACGGTGCGCAGTTTGCGCAGATCAACCCTGACCGTTTCAATAGACGACTCTGACGGCTCGGCCAGGGCTTGTTCTTGGGGCAACAGGCTGGATACTTCATCGATTGCTTCATGCAATCTGTCGAGCAGTTCGGGCGTGACTGGAGCGCCTTTCTTCATTTCGGCGAGCAGGTCTTCGAGCTGCTGGCATGAAATTTCGACTTCATTCATGCCCACTGCTCTCGCTGCGCCCTTCAGGCTGTGCGCTTCCCGGTAAAGCACCTCTACGGTTTCTTGGTCAGGGCGGCTTCCGAGCATCTCTAGCCCGGCGGACATCGCGGACACATGTTCAGCCGCCTCAACCTTGAAGGTTTCGAGCAGTCGGCCGATGAATTCTTGCTCTTCCATTTAGGACACCCCGATCATTTCTCCGAGATGATTGCTGATTTCGTGCAGGTTGCGCGCAGCTTCCTCAGCCTGCCTCGTGCCTGAAGCATGCTGCTGGCTCGCCTGCTTGATGCTTTCCATGGCCAGCGCGACCTGATCCATTCCGACCATCTGCTGCTGGCTGGAGGCGGCTATCTGGACGGAGGCCTGCGCGGCTTCTGCGATGCTGTCGGACAGGCGGCCGATGGATGCCCCTGCCTCCCTGGATTGTTTCATCCCGGCCTCGGCCATCTTTGTGCCTTGTTCGGCGGCGAGCACGGCTGCAGAAGTGCCTTTCTGAATTTCGGTCAGGATTGTCCTCACCTGGGCGGTCGACTGCTTGGATTGCTCCGCCAGGCTCTTGATCTCATGTGCGACGACGGAAAATCCTTTTCCATGCTCGCCTGCCTTGTTCGCTTCGATTGCCGCATTCACGGCGAGAATGCTGGACTGCTCCGCCAGATCGTTGACGCTGACAATGATCTCGCCTATCGCCAACCCCTGCTCGGAAAGCGCGACAACCCGTTCCGCGATCGTTTCCATTTGCTTCTGAATGTCCTGCATGGCGCCTACGGAATCTTCGACGGCTTTCCTTCCGTCGATCGAGGTCTGGGACGCCTTCTGTGCGCTTTCGGAAACGCTCTTGGCCTTCTGGCTGGCCAGTTGGGCCGTCTGCTTTACTTCCTCGACGGTGGCCGTGGTTTCCGTCACGGCGGTGGCCGTTTCTGCCGCGCCCGTCGATATTTGGGTCGTCGTGGCCAGTATCTGGCTGGAAGTCGACGCAAGTTGGCTCATGCTCGACTTCAGCTGGTCTGAAATTGCGCGCGTGACCGCAAATCCGATCAGCATCATGCAGAATGCAACCGCGGCGACGCCGTAAAGAATGAACGTGCGCGTGGAGCTTGCGCCGGCATTCTCGAGGTTGGTGCGCGCGTTGAGCAGGCTGTTTTCCTCATTCAGCAAATCAGAGATGATTTTTCTGATTTGGTCCATTTCGTCTTTGCCACTGTTCGTCTTGACGATTTTCAGGGCTGCCGCGAGTTCCTTGTTTTCCCTCAATGCAATGGTTTTCTTGAGCTCTTCGAATTTGTCGTTGACGAGGGTGAGGAGCAATGCCAGTCTGCGCTGCTGCGACGGGTTGTCGGCGGTCAGCGTGCGCAGTTCCTGAAGGGCCTGGTTGGCCTTGGTCACGCCAGAAATGTAGGGCTGCAGATAGCTTTCATCGCCGACGAGGAGATAGCCGCGCTGTCCCGTTTCGGCATCCTGCAGCGCCGAAAGCAGGTTTCCGATCTTGGCGATGACGATGAAGGTGTGCGCCCTGAGGCTGGCGCCTTCGGTCAGCTCTACGGCATTGCGGTAAGAGAAATAGCCCAGCGTCAAAACCATGAAAAACGCAAGGGCATAGCCCGCAGCAATCTTCGATCCGACTGTCCATCTATTCATTCCAGCCTCCGCTTCAGATTTCTTCCTTGACGATCAGTCTCGGGTCCTGCATCAATTCATCCGCATCGAGGAGGACAAGCTGACCGTCCGCTATGCCATGGACATGGTCAGCCTCCATGGGGGCAGGCAAGTCGGGTTGTATGTCCGCCTTGCGGATAGTGCGCGTGCCGGCGACGGCATCCGCAAGGATGCAGAAGCGCATGTCGCCCCGCACGAGCACGAGGAATCTGCTGAAATCGACCGCTTCTCTGAGGGGGATGCCGATAAATTTCATGATGTCGATCACGGAAAGTATTTCACCCCTGAGATTGACGATGCCGAGCACGAAATCGGGTGTGCACGGGATGGGGGTGATGCGCTCCAACGGATAGATGTCCCGGACGTGACGGGACTCGATCGCATAGCGCGCCTTGTCGAGCATGAATTCGACGACCTCGAACGAGTCTTCGACTGCCTGTTCGGGTTCGTTTTCGCGCGCAACAAGAGCGGCCCGCATTTTGAGCCTGCGGGCCATTTCCGCCTCGTCCGGCTCCCAGGCGAGCGCGATCGCCGCATCGGCTGCTGCGAGGCGCCTTTTCACCTCTTCCCAGTCGATCTTAGCCGCTTTCATGCCGATCTCTCATGCGTCCTATGATGTCGGCCAGCCTTCCCGCAGCCATGCCTTCCGATTCCGGGAGCACTTCATCCCTCGGCAGCTTGTCCAGGATGGATGACGCGTTGCCGAAATGGCGCATGGCCGCCTTCTTCCTGCCTTGGGCAAGGCAGAGGTTGCCGAGCGCGAAATGGGCCAATGCGAAATCCGGCTTCAGGTAAATGACCTTGCGCAGCGCATCCGCCTCCTTCTCGCGCCTGCCCATTTCATGAAGGACGGTTGCGAAAAGATAATGCCTTGCCGGGTCGACGGGATCGGCCGCTATCGCCATTTCGCACCAGCTTGAGGCTGCCTCGAGGTCGCCGTTGTCCGCGCATTGCCTGGCCATGGCGCATGGGTCCGGAAGCTTGTCCGAAGCAGGCGTTTTTTCAGGTTTGGGGATGACCCTGGCGGGTTGCGGCGAAGCGCGCTGCGGTATCGACGTCCGTTTTCGATAGAATGTCGATTCCGCAAAGTCGATGCGCTCGAATCCCGAGAAGAGGCCGTCAGAGAGCTCGGCAGGGCTGACGATCAGCCATCCGCCCTCAGCGGCTGAGCGGCAGAGCGCTTGCGCGGCCATATCCTGCTTCTGCGGGCTGAAATACATCAGCACGTTGCGGCAGAAGACGAGGTCGACATTTTCCGGATACGGATCGGCTGCGAGATTGAGCTTGTCGAAGCGCACCCTGTTCCTGACATGCGGCAGCAGTTCGTATTCGCTGCCGTTCTTGTTGAAATAGGCATCCATGATCCAGGATGGCGCGTTTCTGAATGACCAGCTTCCGTATACGCCCAGCACGGCCTTTTCAAGAAAGCGCGGATTGACGTCCGTGGCGATGATCTGTATGTCTTGTCTCGCGGGCGCTATCCTGTCGAGCAGCATGGCGATGGAATAGGGCTCTTCCCCGGTGCAGCAGCCTGCGCTCCAGATGCGCAGAGCGGGTCGCTGCAGGAGCTGGGGCAGAATGGATCGCTCCAGCGCATTGAACGTTTTCATGTCCCTGAAGAAATAGGTTTCTCCGACGGTCAGATGGCTTGCCAGGATCTCGATCCCGTCTTTTCCGGGATTTCCTGTCAGCAGCCATCTGGCGCAGGCTTCCTGCTCCCTGAACCCGAGTTCTTTCGCTGCGGACTCGAGACCTCGCTCCAGGTCCGTTTTGCGTTCCGGCGGGAAATGCAGTCCAGTGCATTCGGCAAGAAGTTCGCTCACAGGCCTGAAAAGAGCGTTCTGCATTTCATGCCCCTTCCATCGCCGCATCCAGCGCTTCTTCTTCGCCCGGCATGAAGCATTTTTCCATGTCCTGGATGATCGCCAGTTTCCCGTCTATCTTGGCCACGCCGCTGACAAGCTCAAGCCCTGGGAAAATCGATTCGGATGCAGTGATGGTGCCGCATTCTTCCACGCCTTCCACTGAATCGGCGCAGATGCCGATCAGGCGTTCTCCTGCATGAGCCATGACGATCCTGTCGGAAAGCTCTGCACGTTTTTCTTCAAGGAAGAGACGCTTGCGCAGGTTGACGACTGGAACGATCTTTCCTGAAAAATTGATCGCCCCCTCCACGATCTCTGGCGCGCCAGGGAGGGGAAGAATCGCTACGGCCGGGATGATCCGCGCAACAAACTTCAGTGGCACGGCACAGCGAAACCCGGACAATGAAAACAGCAGAAGTTGGCCGCCCATTTCGAGATCGCTTTTCATTGGTCAGTACAGTACCGATTAGCACTTTTCCGGCAGAAGTCAACAAAAATGGTCGGGAATTAGCAGAAATGATAGGTTTTCAAAAGCAACGATTGTTGCAATTTGATACCAACCGGAAATCTATTCGAATCATTCAAGCCGTATATTGCAACCGTGCTCCACCGATTTTCCCCAACCGCATTTCCCCCTTAAAATGCGGATTTCCAAGGTGCCTTCGGGCACCTTTTTTATTTCATGAGGCGTTCCGTCTTGTTGAATTTAATGTAAGGCCAGATGCAGGCGGGATTCGTGCGTATGGGCGGATATCAGGCAATCGCCTGTTGCCGAGCCAGCTCGACAAAGGCTTTCAGGTAATCGATATCGGCGTCGCTCTCCCGGATGCCCAGGAAAATCTGCTTGGCGATTCCGTTTTTTCCGAGACGGAGCGGCACGACATCCAACTTGCCGGCGTATTCTTCAGCCAGCCAGCGCGGCAGAGCGGCAACCCCCCGTCCGCCGGCCACCATTTGCAGCATGATTTCGGTCGTTTCGATGACTCTGTGCCGCTTGGGGCTGATGCCCGCCGGCATCAGAAACTGATTGTAGATATCGAGTCGTTCGATCTCGACAGGGTAGGTGATCAGCACTTCTTCGCTGAGCTGGTCCGGGTCGACATGCGAAGACCCTGCAAGAATGTGCTGCCGACTCACGACCAGAACCTGCTCGTAGTCGAATACCGGCTCGAAGCGCAGCCCTGGTTTGTACAAGGGATCGGGCGTCACGAGCAGGTCGATCTCGTAAACAAACAAAGCGCCGATGCCGCCGAACTGGAATTTCTGCTTGACGTCCACATCCACGTCAGGCCATTCGGCTAGATAAGGCGACACCACCTTGAGCAGCCACTGGTAGCAGGGGTGGCATTCCATGCCGATGCGCAGCGTGCCGCGCGCCCCCTCGGCATACTGTTTCAGATGCTCTTCTGCCCGCTCCAGTTGGGGCAGCAGCCGCTCGGCGAGCGCAAGCAAATATTTTCCTGCCTGGGTCAGTCTGAGGCTGCGGCCTTCGCGCAGCCAGATATCCGTGCCCATCTTCTGCTCGAGCTTTTTCATGGAATGACTCAAGGCTGATTGTGTCAGGCACAGCACATCGGCTGCCGCCGTCAGCGAACCCTGGCGCTCGACTTCCCTGACGATGGACAGATGAATTTTCTCCAGCATGCAATAAATGAATAATATTCATTGAATGTTGAAATAATACCATTTTATTTCATTATATAAAAAGCCTACCATGCATGCACCACAGCAAATGAATGAAGGAAAGACATGGTTACGACGCACAATCTCGGTTTTCCACGCATAGGCGCGATGCGCGAACTGAAATTCGCCCTGGAATCCTATTGGAAAGGGCAGTCATCACGCGCCGGGCTTGAAGCTCGCGGCGCACAGCTGCGCAAGCAGCACTGGCAGATGCAATCCGGGCTGGACTGGACACCCGTGGGCGATTTCTCCTTCTACGACCAGGTGCTGGACATGAGTTTCATGCTGGGCAACCTGCCCGAGCGCGTATTTGGTTTCCAGGGCGATGCACTGGACAATTACTTCCGCGTGGCACGCGGACGATCGGTTCAATCGGCGGAGCATGCGCAATGCTGCGCAGGGGTTGCGGCGGGAGAAATGACCAAATGGTTTGACACCAATTACCATTACATCGTCCCAGAATTTACTGCCGAAACCCGGTTCAAGCTCGATGCCTCTCGCCTGCTGGAGCAATTGGCGGAGGCGTCCGCACAAGGCGTGAAGGCCAAGCCGGTCATCATTGGCCCCGTGACTTACCTTGCCATAGGCAAATCCAAGGACGATTCCGACCGGCTGGCGCTTCTGCCGCGTCTGTTGCCTGTGTACGGGGAGTTGCTTGATAAGCTGGCGGCGCAGGGTGTGGAATGGGTACAGATCGACGAGCCCATCCTCGTCACTGAACTAGATGCCGAATGGCAGCATGCCTTCAACATCGCCTATCATCACCTGAAAAGCGTCCGCATCAAGCTGCTGCTCGCGACTTATTTCGGGCAGTTGCTTGAGAACAGATACCTGGCCGCCAATCTGCCGGTGGCGGGGATTCATGTGGATGCGATCAACGGGCGCGACGACATCCAGCCGCTGCTGAACCTGATGCCATCATTCAAGGTGCTGTCGCTGGGCGTCATCAACGGGCGCAATATCTGGAAGACCGACCTGAATGAGACGCTGGCTTGGCTCGAACCACTGGCGAAGCAATTGGGCGAGCGCTTGTGGATCGCCCCTTCTTGCTCATTGCTGCATGTGCCGGTAGATCTGGACAACGAGCAGAAACTCGATGGCGAGATCAGATCCTGGCTGGCGTTCGCCAAGCAGAAACTGGAGGAACTTGCCGTGCTCGCTGCAGCGCTCAATCGGGGAGTCGATGCCGTGAAAGAGGAGCTAGACGCCAATCGATCCGCCATCGAGTCACGCCGCAATTCGCCGCGCGTCAGCAATCCGCTTGTCAAGGCCGCATTGGACAAGATTGATGCGCAACTAGGCCGGCGCCGGAGCCCCTATTCCCAGCGCGCCGCAAAGCAAGCCGCACTGCTGAAGCTTCCCAGGTTTCCCACCACGACCATCGGCTCCTTTCCGCAAACGGCGGAAATCCGCCTGGCACGCCGCCGGTTCAAGGCCGGCGAAATTGATGCGCCGGCCTACAAATCTGCGATGAAGGCTGAAATCGAGCGCAGCGTGCGCGAGCAGGAAGCGTTGGGCCTGGACGTGTTGGTGCATGGCGAAGCCGAACGCAACGACATGGTCGAGTACTTCGGCGAACAGCTCGACGGTTATGCTTTCAGCGAGTATGGCTGGGTGCAGTCTTACGGTTCGCGCTGCGTGAAACCGCCCATATTGTTCGGCGACATCAGCCGTCCCAAGGTCATGACGGTGGAGTGGATCAAGTACGCGCAGTCGCTTACCGCGAAGCCCATGAAAGGCATGCTGACAGGCCCCATGACCATACTCAACTGGTCGTTCGTGCGCGACGACCAGCCTCGCTCTGTGTCGTGCAATCAACTCGCTCTCGCCATCCGGGAGGAGGTGCTGGATCTGGAAGAATCCGGCGTGCGCGTGATTCAGATCGACGAGGCTGCGCTGCGCGAAGGCTTGCCGCTGCGCAAGTCGCAATGGAAATCCTATTTGGATTGGGCGGTGGAATCGTTCAGAATCGCAGCCAACGGCGTGCAGGATGAAACTCAAATCCACACCCACATGTGCTACTCGGAGTTCAATGACATCATCGCTGCCATCGCAGAAATGGATGCCGACGTCATCACCATCGAAACCTCTCGTTCCGACATGGAGCTGCTGGATGCGTTCGACCACTTCAAGTACCCGAACGAGATCGGCCCGGGCGTGTACGACATCCATTCGCCGAATATTCCCACTCAGGAGCACATGGTCGGGCTGATGAAGAAGGCTGCAGAGCGGGTTCCTGCCGAACGATTGTGGGTCAACCCGGATTGCGGTCTGAAGACGCGCCAGTGGAACGAGGTGATTCCCGCACTGGCCAATATGGTCACTGCGGCCAAAATCTTGCGTGCCGATGTGGTCTGAAACCGCCCAGTATGAACGTGCATACGCAAAGCTATGCAGGTATCGAGTTGCATGCCCTGATCGGTGTGTATGAATGGGAGCGGGAAGCGCTGCGGCCTCTCGTTTTCGATGTGCACCTGACCGCGCCGGATTCGTTCAGGCTTTCTCGTGCAGAAGTTGCTGCGCAGATGACGATCTGGCTCGAGCCATGCCGCTACCGTTTGCTGGAAGCGCTGGCCGAATATTTTGCGCAGCGCATGCTGCTGGAATGGCCATGCAGACGTGTCGCGATCGGCATCGAGAAGCCGGGGGCGCTGGGCGATCTGGCTCGGGTAGGGATACGCATCGAGCGCAGCATCCAATCGCCGCCTCGGTGATTCCTCATAAAGTTACGTCATTGCACAATGATCCCGTGCGCCTGAAGGTCTGCATGGTAACTTGACCTTACCATGGGGCCGCAGCAGCTATCACGCCGATCTTCAGGCGCACGGGATCATGTGAACTACCGGATATCGGCCTTTACCGCCTGTGGGCAGTATCGTATTGTCGGGCAGGAAGGTGCCAGTAACCCGCCGTTCATTCACCGATTGCACTGAATGTCAGCTTTCCCCTTCGGTGAACTGGCGCTCTGTGCCAATTCCGGACCGTGATCTGCTCCACAATGCTGACACTCGATGGTCTGCTGTACTCAGAAGCCAGTCACATGACGCCTCAGACCACTCAGTTCAAATTGACTATTAAAGTTAGATTGTTTGCTCCTGAATTGCGACTCCATTAGCAGGCAGGAGCGTCTCGAGATCGTTCAATCGGTTGATGGATACTTCGGAAAGGGCATGCCCTGCAGAAAGGATGAGCGTTCCGTCCCGGAGATTGACGTTTTCGGCAAGGATCATTCCAGGGCGAAGCCTGTGAAGCGCAATGGAACGGCCTCGGACCTGCACGCCATGCCCGTTGCATCCACTTAGGGCAACAGCCGCACCCGTCAGACCCTTGGGCGACATTTTGTCGAGCAACTTCGGATCCGTCTTGACGGTCTCGTAGGCAATCGGCGAACGCGGCCTATACTGTTCGCTGATCGCGCGAGCAAGCTTCTCTTCGACCACGCTGGGAATGATGGGCTTGACCAAGAACCCATTCACGTCAAGCGCCAATGCGGCGCCGAGTATCTCTGTCTGGGAAAACAGCGACAGCACCACGATCCGAGTACCCGGTTTGGCGCGCGTTTTCCCGCTTCTGATCATCTGGATGAATTGGAGTCCGTTCATGCCGGGCATGTTGACGTCGGTAACGATGAGATCAAACGCATTGGATTCGAACAGTCTTGTCGCCGATTCGGCGCACTCAGCATCAACGATGTCCGTATAACCCAAATCATGCAGAACCCTGATGATGATCTTTCGGGCAAAATTGTCATCGTCAACGATGAGAATTTTGACCTGCTTATGGGCAGGGCGAGAAACAGCTTCGGTGGCGAAAGATTCAGGGCGGTAGCATTCCATGTATTCCGAGAATGCCTCAACGTCCATCGGTTTGCCGATAAGATAGCCCTGAGCCGTGTCGCAGCCTACTGTCTTCAGGGTTTCCCAATCCCGTCTGGTTTCGACACCTTCGGCCACGCTCTTGACGTTGAGCTTGTGCGCCATGTCGATGCTCGATTTGACGACGACCCTGAGCGACTTGTTATCCGAAAAGTCTCTCACGAAGGACTGGTCGATCTTGAGCTCGCTGAATGCGATGCGGGTAAGCTGCTGCAGGTTGGAAGAGCCCGTGCCAAAGTCGTCGATGGAAAGGGAAAAGCCGTTCATGCAAAGCCGCGCGAGATTCTCCAATGCAGGTGCAACTTGGGTCATGGCCGCCGATTCCGTAATTTCCAGCATGAGGTATTGCGGGTCTATCCCGGATCTTCGCACGATATCCGATATCTTGTCCGCGAGAGAAGTATCGTCCAGAGACACCAGGGAAAGATTGACCGATACGGTCATGAGATGGCCCAGATCGTGGAAATAGCGACAAGATGCCGCCGATTTTTCCAGAATACGGAAAGTCAGCTTGTCGATGTTGTTTGTCTGCTCGAGCATCGGGATGAAGGCACCGGGGCCGATCACCCCTTTTTTCGGATGTAACCATCTCGCGAGGGCTTCGGCACCTATCAGCCTTCCCGTTTTCAAGTCGACCTTGGGCTGGAAATAGGGTTCGAATTGATCGGCTTCCACTGCATCCATGATCTCTTCGAGGGAAAAAACCGACTCTGTTTTGTTATGCTTGAGATCGGGTGAATTGTCGTGCTTTGAGAGAAGTGCCTCGAGGCTGGCAAGAAGAACTGGTTTTTCGATGGTTCCCAGAAGATTGACGCCGTAAAGCCCTGTCATCCTTCCTACCGAGGAAATGAGCTTGCCATCCAGTGCGCTGGTCAGGATAACCGAAATATTCCGATTTTCTTTCCCCAGATGCCTGAGAAATTCCATGCCGTCCATTTCTGGCATGTTGAGGTCGCACAGAGCGACATCGATTGGATCGTGTGCGCTGCGGATGACTTCGAGCGCCTGCCTGCCGTTGCCAGCTTCGGAAACTGTAGCCACGCCAAGCGAATCGAGTATGCCCGACGTGATGCGCCGCTGGAATTCATCGTCTTCTACTATCAATACATTGAGTTCGGAAATTTTCATGCCTTGTTTACTGCAAGAATGAAGGATTCGATCTGGGCGATGGCATCATCCAGAATCACTTTCGACGTTTCTGCCTTTTCCATGTCGTCGTTCCTTGCGGCTTTCTCCACCTGTTCGCAGGCATCAGCCAGATGGTTTGCTCCGACCATGCGACTCGATCCCTTCATCCTGTGAGCCGTATTCAAGATGTCTTCGAGACTTCCCTTGTCGAACATTCCTAAAAGCTTTTCCTGGTCGGATCGGATATGGCTCAGGAAATCTTTCAATACCTGCATTTGCGCCACCTCATCGGCAACGATCGTCTTCAATACTTGATGGTCGATCGGGGAGTCAGGTGCCCGTTTGTTTGCCGACAGGTTGAGCCACTTCCCCAGGACGTTTCTGAGTTGCATCATGTCTGCGGGCTTCACCAGAAGGTCGTCCATCCCTGCCTGTCTGCAGCGCTCCGACTCTTCAGCAAGCGCATTGGCTGTCCAGGCGATCACCGGTATTCTGGGGAGGGAATCAGCCTTCTCGATCATTCGGATTTCTTTGGCAAAAGCGTAGCCGTCCATCTCAGGCATGTGACAGTCGGTGATGACCATGGCATAGCCGTCATTTCTCCACATTGAAAGCGCGGATGCGCCATTTTCGGCTGATTCGGCGCGAAGGCCGAGTAGCCTGATTTGACGGCAAAGCAGATCCCTGTTGATCGGATGGTCGTCGACAGCCAATACCTTGGGGGCATAATCAGCCGATTCAAGAAGCGGTTCGACAGTCCTCTGTTCAATTTCAGGATGATGGCTGGCAGCCACCTCCCCTGGTGCAGCCGAGATAGGCAGCACCAACGTGATGCTGAAGACGGATCCTTGCCCAGGTTCGCTTTCCAGATCAATTTTTCCGTCCATCATGTCCGAAAGACGGCTGCAGATCGAAAGCCCGAGCCCCGTTCCACCATACATTCTTGCAGTATCGGCGCTTTCCTGCCTATAACGCTGAAATAGCTTTTCCTGGACATCCTTAGGTATGCCGATCCCAGTGTCCCTGACGGAAATCCTGATCCTGTCGCCGCTTTCAAGATGGTTCAGAAGTTCTGCGCGCAGCTCGATTTCCCCATGCTGCGTGAACTTGATCGCATTGCTGACGAAATTGTTGAGTATTTGCGAAAGACGCAGCGGGTCGACAATATAGGCTGCGCTCAACCTGGGATCAGAGCTTTCCTTCAGAAGCAATCCCTTTGCGCTTGCAACTCGAGAATAGGTATTGACGGACTCCTGGAGAAGCTTGGGGATTGAGGTGGATCGAGGGGATAAGGCAAGCTTTCCTTCCTCGATCTTCGACCAATCGAGAATATCGTTTACGATGCGCAACAGCCCCCTTCCCGAATTCCACGCAGCAGTCATGGTGGAATGCTGCTCGCTGTCCAAATTGGTCATGGAAAGGAGTTCCAGCATTCCCAGCATGCCTGTCAGCGGTGTTCTGATCTCATGGCTCATGGTGGCCAGGAATCCGCTTTTGAATTGGGTTGCCGCTTCGGCTGCAATTCTAAGCTCGTCGAGCGTTCTTTCCCTCGCTTTCGCCTCGCCGATATCATTGATTACCCAGATTTCACTATGGAAGTCAGAATCGAGAGATTTGGCAATCATGCGCACCCACGATTCTGTTCCATCCTGCATGATGATCTTCGTTTCGGTATCGAACACTTTTGCTTCCGATAGCTGCCTGACGGCAAGGCGGAATGCTTCGGAGCCGAAGAGCTTTTCGGTTGTCATGCCGATCATGGCATCCATATCCAGGCGGAATATCTCGGCCGATTTAGGGTTGGCCCTCACGATTTTCCCGTCCACGGAGAAAACAATCCCCGCCTGAACATTGTCGAGGATGGCCTGGAGCTCGGAGGTACGTAGCTTGACGCGAACTTCCAGCTCCGTATAGACATTCACGTTTTCCATGGAAACTGAAGCGGTGTCGGCAAGCGCCTGAAGAATCCTGACCTCTTCTGAAGAGGGTTGATGCCGCTCGGCCCAGTATATGCCTATCGCACCGACAGGCTGCATGGTCCTTATTGGCACCATGGCCAGACTTTTAACGAATGTGGGGCGATATGCGTCAGCCGGTATGCGGGGATCTGCGTAGATGTCTTCGATGACGGCGGACTGTCGATTGAGCATGGCCCAGCCGCTGATGCAGGCGCTCATAGGAAAGCGCTGCCCCCGACGTCCCCCCTGTTTTCAGTAGCACGGGGCTTTAGAGTCCGATGATACTGTAACCGATTTTCTTGCCAATTGCTTTGCATAGGCCGAGGGTGTTAAGCCACCCAGCGATTTCTTCGGCCGCT
>JAJZRS010000012.1 GCA_021802545.1 Pseudomonadota bacterium | reverse complement strand
AGCGGCCGAAGAAATCGCTGGGTGGCTTAACACCCTCGGCCTATGCAAAGCAATTGGCAAGAAAATCGGTTACAGTATCATCGGACTCTAAAGCCCCGTGCTACTGAAAACAGGGGGGACGTCGGGGTCTAGAAAATGCTCGATCCGGAATGTAAAGAGCGATGCCTTATCTTGGGCTTCCTGATAGATAAATCAGACCTGCGTGAACGTCAATTCATCTATTTTTCGGAGTCCAGAAAGCCAAACTGCGCCAGATTTCTTGGCTGGACAATGGGTTGTGGCGAAGTATCTGCCAAATTCGATAAGGTTATCCACCACATGGAGACGCTTGCATAGGAAATGTCAATAGATGGTGCAAAGTTTTTAATAATAAGTAACATATTGTTTTTATAGAACAAAATATCCGCTCAAAAAATAGGCGCAACCGTAAAAATCCTTTGCTGCAAATGCGTTGTGATTTTCGTCATTCATTTGTCAACAAACTTATCCACAGAAAATGTGGATTACAAAAATTGTTCATATCGATTATGAAGTTAACGCTACTATCCCATCCTGAACATGAGAATGGATGCCTAAGTGAGGGATTGAAGCCCTTTCGATTCCTGGAAATGAATTTTAATAAACAATAGGTTACGATTTTTTGGCCGTCTCGTTGTCATTTTGCGTGCGAGAAAGGAAGGCGGTGAAAGCAGTTCATCAGCCGGTTTAAGGCATGACCGATCAGAAATCCGCGAGCAGTTTCAGCTGCACAAGCAAGGATGGCACGAGATCCTGCGCCGGCTTGTGAGCATGATTTTTGCAATTGCTGCTGCGCTTCCGCTTCCTGCGGATGCAAACGGTTTTTTAGAGGTAAAGTTCAACTTTTCCATTGAATTGCCGTAATATGTACGGAATATTTCTACGAAAAGGCAATGGAATTGGAAAGAGAGTTATCGCGACTCAAGGCGCTGATCATCGACGACATGGGATCCATGCGCAATTCGCTGAAAACCCAGCTTCTGCAACTGCGCATCACGGACGTCGACACGGCGTCCAATGCAGATGATGCGCTCGATAGGATAAGGAAGGCAGACTACGACCTCATTCTCTGTGACTACAATCTGAACAAGGCAACTTCGGGCCAGCATTTTCTGGAATTTCTGAGAGGGCAGGGCATCCTTCCAATGCATACCCTTTTCCTTATGGTCACTGCGGAAGCGGATTACGATGCTGTCGCGAGCATATCCGAATTCCAGCCCGACGATTATCTCCTCAAGCCGTTCACGTCTGACGCACTGCGTGCAAGATTGAGCAGGCTTCTCGAGAGGCAGAGCGCTATTCAGCCGATCATGGACTATCTCAATGAGAAAAACCTGAACAAGGCGCTCATCGAGTGCGACAAGCTTTTCGATACGAAATGGGGGATAGAAGCGCATCGCCAGAAGGCAGCCATTCTTCTCGAACTGGGCCGGGCCGAAGAAGCGAAAGAGGTCTACGAATCCGTATTGCGCCTCAGGGAGGATCTGGGATGGGCGAAACTCGGTCTCGCCAAGTGTTTTCTGGCTTTGGGGAAGATCGAAGAGGCCAAGTCCGTCACCAGCAGTGTGCTCGAGAAATACGGCAATTTCGTCGCAGCTTACGATCTGATGGCCGACATTGCCGAAAAGCAGGAAGACAAGACGGGCGCACTCGACATCCTCAAGCATGCGTCAAGCATCGTGCCGAGCCCGAGGCGACACAGGATAGTCGCGGAGGCTGCCTATCACGCCAATGATCTTGAAACGGCAAAGACGACCTACGAGCGTGTCATCAAGCACACGAAAGGTTCGATGACGGAACAGTCCACCGACTTTCTCGCGCTCGCGCAGGCGCACGTGGATTCAGGAGAGCCCGAGAAGGCCCTCCAGGTGCTCGATACGGGAACGAAATCGTTCGGCGACAGCGGCATGTACGGCCAGGTCAAGGCGTCCGTGAAGGCCCAGGCCCACATTCAGCTCGGCGAGCCGGAGCTTGCGAAGAAGTCGCTCGATCGAGCGAGAAACCTGATCCGCGATCCCCAGGGGGATTTGGCGACCGTGTCGATGGCCAAGGCATGCCTCGCGTTGGGTGAACAGGAAGAGGGAATCAGACTGCTTTCGCTCGCTGTGAAAGCTGACGAAAACAACAAGCAGATCGTTGCTTTCGTAAAGAAGGCATTAACCGACAGCGGATTGGAGGCTCACGTCGAAGATATCGTGGATCCCGCGAAGAGGGAGGTGCTGGCCATCGTCTCCGAGGCGGCCAGCCTCATGCGCAAGGCGAAATTCCTCGAAGCGTTCGACAAGCTCGATCAGGCGTTCGCCCGCGCGCCGAACCATGTGGAAACATTGCTGGCCGCGGCCCAGCTCAACCTGCTGTGGATGAGCCAGAACGGCTTTGAGGATTCGTATGCGGAGAAGGCTGCATCCTATCTGGACAAGGTTGAAAGCATCAGGCCGGGAACCGAGCGTACTGCGAATTTCAGGCGTTATCTCAACGATCTGGCGAGCCGTTCGGGAAAGTGATCCGTTTTCAGGCAGGGCGCATCAGGCTGCGCTGATGCTGTCGAAGACGCTTGCCATTTCATTCGGGTCGATATCGGCGATGCGCGCATCCGCGAAGACGTCGCTGCCTGCCACCCAATCGCTTTCGCTGCATTCGTCGGATAAGGCGATGACCAGCGCATGGTTGAGTTCGTAAACGGCCCAAGCCAGTCCGCTATTGCGCAACGCGGACTGCATCGCATTTTGCACCAGAGAGCGCACCATCATGTGCGGCATGGAAAATGGGATGCTGTCCAGGCGGGATGCTGCCGCGTCCACACAGGCTTTCTTGTTGTGCGAGGCATGGCCGCGGCAAGCCAGCGGGCGCACGGGATAAATGACGCAGACGCCTTGTGAAATGAAAGGGCAGCGGCGCCTGAGCGCAACGCGTTCCAGCTCAGCGAGGTTTCGAGTAGCCGTATCCGCCTCATTCAATCTTTGCAGCAAATCGATATGCTGCTTTGCAAAAGCAGGTTTGGTATGACGGATATAGCGTGCAGCCATCAACACTTCGGGTGCGGTCGCAACCACCCTGATCGTGCAACAGGTGGCACATCCCTTGTGACAGGCGATATCCGGCTGGCCTTGCGCCTGAATTTCGACGTTGCCGTCGAAACTGCTGCAGGCGAGGGACATCAGTGCGGGGATGATGTCGCGCTTCCCTTTGATCGCGTCCAGAAATGCGCGATGCTGCGCTTTGAAAAAAACCAGCGCGCCGTCTTCTCCAGTCTGAGTCATCATTAAAACCATACTGTAAATATGGAATTCTATCCGGGGTCAAGGGCAGACTCAATGAGCGCAGATTGAAATATTTCGCTCGAGGGTGGAGAATCCCGCATTCTCCACAGAATGCGCGATTACTTGACTAGCTTCGACGACGATATCTTGCGGAACCTGACTCCTTCGATCTGGAGCCGCCATGTACGCAATTTGACGATTGCGATTGCAGCGTCGCTGCTTCTCCACGCGCTCTTCCTTTTTTACCATGTTGCGCATCGCTCCACGCAGCTGAAGCCACTTACCCATCTAGGCATGCCCCTGTCCGTCGAACTGGTGCCTTCGAGGCCGCCTGAGCGTGCGCGGCAGCCTTCCAAGGCTGCCAAACCGTCTCCGAGGCAGGCGCCCCACCCGATCCAGAGAAGGGTCATCGCCGTGAAGAAGGACTCTCCTTCGATGAGCATGCCTGCGCCGAAGATGAGCTTCCTCGACTACGTCAACAAGGCGAGGGAAAGGCGCGATGCGGCGAAGGACGAATACCCTGCCTCGCCGCTGCCGGTCGGTCCATTCCCTCAGCAGGGAATCCATCCGAAAGGAACGAGCGGCTTATTCCAAATCATCAGAATGAATGACGATACCGCTGAGATTACTTTCCTCGGCTGGCATTCCGAATACAGCAATGCCCGCAAGGAAGCATTCGAAGTCGAAGCGGGGGCAGACGGCGACATCAAGATCGCCATCGTGCGCAAGATCATCGAAATCATCAGGCGGTATTACCAAGGAAACTTCAACTGGGAATCGGACAGATTGGGCGGCGAGGTCGTTCTTTCTGCCCGTCCCAAGGACAATGCGGAACTTGAAGCCTTTCTGATGCGGGAGTTTTTCGGAACAATCTGAAAAATGAGGGGGGGAGCCCCCCTCGAATGCCGCGACGGTCAGGGGAGTGACCGTCTCAAACCAGAATACATCAGGAGTTGATGTATTCTGCTCAAATGCTACCTTCGGCCCATCGATCTGTCAAATAAAATGCATTATAAATGCATCTTATGTAGGGTCTTTCCCACGAAGCGCCGAAGAGGGCATAATAATGGGCATTCAGGTACAGGGGGTAAGATGCTTTCCAGGTGGTTTTTGCTGCTTTCCTTTCTGCTTGCGGGATGCGGCCCTTCTCCGACGAATCCCGTCGATTCGAGGTTTTCCGATATCGTCAAAAACCAGGACAATCCGGCCGGCAGGCAGCGCGCGAACGGCACGGTGAGGGCAGGGATCACGCCCAGTTCAGTGGCTTTTTCAGGCAAATATGCGTATGTGACGAATGCCAATGGCGGCAACGTGATGATCTACAGCATTGCAGGAGACGGCAGTCTAGAGACCATCAAGGACTCTCCTGTTCTCTCAGGCTGGGGGCCCAATCAGATCGTCATATCCCCTTCCGGGAAATTCGCCTATACGGCGAACACCGATTCGACCACGATTTCGGCCTATGCCGTCGATTCGAAAAACGGCGCCTTGAAGCCCATTGCGGGAAGTCCATTCCAGACAGGCCATAATCCCACCTTCATCGCGTTCACGGTGTCCGGTAAATACGCTTATGTGGCCAATTTCGGCTCAACCACCGTATCGGCCTTTGTCGTCGACGGGAAGACGGGGGCGCTGAAACCTGTTCCGGGTTCGCCCTTCGAATCGGGCAAAGCGCCGACCTGCGTTGCGGTCTATGGCAGCCATGTTTTCGCTGCCAATTCGAATTCGAACGATGTTTCCGTGTTTTCCATCAGGCATGACGGTTCTCTCGAACCGGTTCCAGGCAGTCCTTTCAAAACCGGGTCCGGCCCCTTTTCCCTCGTTGTGGCGCCCTCGGGCAAATATGTTTATGTGGCGAATTCCCTGACCACCAACGTTTCCGCCTTTTCAGTCGACGAGCAGACAGGCGCGTTGAAGCCGCTTCCGGGCAGCCCTTTCAGGACGGGCATGACGCCGCTCTGGATTACGATTTCTCCTTCGGGAAAGAATGTCTACGTGGCCGATTGGCTCGGAGGCATATCCGGATACAGCGTCGATTCGAAAACCGGAGCGCTATCCGAACTTGCCGGAAGCCCATTCGAGACGGGCAATGCGCCCAAGGCCGTGTCGGTCGATCCCAGGGGGAAATATGCCTATGTCGCCAACGGCGGAGACAACACGGTGACGGCTTACGATATCGACAGCAACGGCTCCCTGCTTTTCCTGAAGAAGAAATGATTGATCTTTATTACTGGACCACGCCCAACGGCCACAAGATCACGATCTTCCTCGAGGAGGCTGGGCTTCCTTATGCGATCAAGCCGGTGAATATCGGAAACGGTGAGCAGTATTCGCACGCCTTTCTGAGCATTTCCCCGAACAACAAGATTCCAGCCATCGTCGACCATGCGCCGCAGGACGCAGGGGAACCCTTCCCCATTTTCGAATCTGGTGCCATTCTCCTTTACCTCGCGGAAAAGACAGGGCTGCTGCTTCCCAAGGATTTGCGCGGCAGGACGGAAGTCATGGCCTGGCTTTTCTGGCAGGTCGGCGGGCTCGGGCCCATGCTCGGCCAGAATCATCATTTCTCGCGCTATGCACCCGAAAAGATACCCTATGCCATTTCGCGCTACCAGAAGGAGGCCGAACGTCTTTACGGCGTGCTGGACAGCAGATTGGAAGGCAGGGAATTCATCTGCGGAGAATATTCCATTGCCGACATCGCGGCCTATCCCTGGATCGTTCCCCACGCCATGCAAGGCATCGATCTTGAATCCTTTCCGAACGTTGCTCGGTGGTTCCACGCGATATCGATCCGCCCGGCTGTCGTGCGCGCCTACGAGATCGCTCGGCAAATCAATCCGTCTTCATGAAAAAAATCGCCTTGATGCTGGCTTTTTGCCATGGCCTGGCTCATGCTTCCCCCGTCAGGCACGTGGTCGTGATCTTCCAGGAAAATGTTTCCTTCGACCATTATTTCGCGACCTACCCAAAAGCGCGTAACGCGCCCGGCGAGCCCCCCTTTCACGCCTTGAAAAATACGCCCTCGGTGAATGGGCTGAATGAATTTCTCCTCGAGCATAATCCGAATTCCGCCAATCCATTCAGGTTTTCCAGAGAGGAATTTTCGACTTGCGACATGGGGCACGAATATGCGGCCGAGGAGCTTGCTTTCGATGCGGGGTTGATGGACAAATTCGTCGAATACACTTCGTCCAGGCATTGCGATCCGAAAATGGTGATGGGATATTACGACGGCAATACCGTCACCGCGCTTTGGAACTACGCGCAGCATTTTGCCATGAGCGACAATTATTTCGGGACGACCTTCGGTCCATCCACCCCCGGCGCGATCAATCTGGTTTCCGGCCAGACCCATGGCGCAAAGCCGGAAAATCTTGCTGACGCGACTCATGAAGGAACAGTCTATGGAGACGCCGATCCGGCATTCGACGACTGCGCTCACGGCGAAAAAATCGCCCTGTCCGGGAAGAACGTGGGCGATTTGCTGAATTCGAATGGCGTCACCTGGGGATGGTTCCAAGGAGGCTTCCGTCCGACCGGCCATGTTGGGGGAAAAGCCTCATGCGGGGCGAAAAGCCGCAATCTTTCGGGAAAAATCATTCCCGACTACAGTCCCCATCACGAGCCATTCCAGTATTACGCATCCACATCCAACCCCCATCATCTGGCGCCTGCTTCAATGCTCGAGATCGGCCACGCAGGGCCTGCGAACCACCAGTACGACCTGAAGGATTTCTGGACGGCAGCCGAATCGGGGCATCTTCCTGAAGTCAGCTTTCTGAAAGCGAAAATGGCCGAGGATGGCCATGCGGGTTATTCAGGACCGCTCGACGAGCAACGCTTCATCGTCGGAACGTTGAACAGGCTGCAGAGGCTGCCCGAATGGAAGGACATGGTCGTGTTCGTTACCTACGACGATTCGGACGGCTGGTACGACCATGCGATGAGTCCGATCGTGAACCATTCGGGGACAAGTCTCGATGCGAATTGCGGTAAGACGAAGGGCTATGCAGTCCGCTGCGGCTACGGTCCGCGCCTGCCTCTGCTCGCGATCTCGCCCTGGTCGAAATCCAACTATGTGAGCCATACAATTTCCGACCAGAGTTCCGTTCTGCGCTTCATCGAGGACAACTGGGCCCTGGGGAGAATAGGGAACGATTCCTTCGACGAGAAGGCAGGGTCGCTCATGGATCTGTTCGACTTTTCCAGAACTGGAAAAGATCAGCTCATCCTGGATCCTTCTACCGGCCTCGCAGAAAAATGATTGTCGGGGATGTCCAGTGCGGTTTCGAAGCACGGCTTCCCTTTGACGAAAACGGAAAGCGCAAAGGCGGCTGTAGGCTGCATGTGAATGCACACCATCCTGACGTTGACGGCCGCCAGAGTGCGCGCAAGCGCTTCCAGCCATGCGTAATAGACCTGATCGATGAGCTTTTGTCCGGCCAGGTCGTAATACAGGCAAACCGCCCTTTTCTGCTGCAGGGCGCCTGCGATCGCATCCAGGAGCCTGGCTTGGTCCCTGATGTTGAGCGCCTGAGAAGGTTCAAGCAAGAAGGAATCCTTGCCGATCCTGGTCAGATGGAGACCTGCAATCATGATGCCTTGTGGCTGACGTGGATATCCATTTGGCGGAAGGCTTCTTTGAGTCCGTCTGAGAGGCTGGCGCGCGTGGTGATGCCTGTGAAGTCGATATTCAGGCTGATCAGTGCGCGCGCGATTTCGGGCTGGATGCCCGTGATGATGGCATTCGACCCCATCAGCTGCACGGCTCTGACGATCTGGATGAGATGGTGGGATACTTGCGAGTCGATGTTCTGCACGCCGGTCAGGTCCATGACCACCACTTCAGCATGATCTTTTGCAACGCGCGAGAGCAGCGCTTCCATCACCAGCATGGTGCGGCTCGAATCCAGCGTGCCGATAATGGGAAGTGTCAGCACGCCGTCCCAGATTTCGGTGATCGGCGTCGAGGTTTCCCTGAGTTCGGCTTCCTGTGCTTCCAGCACGCGTTCCCTTTCCGCGAGATACGTGCGGAATACTTCCATGATCAGTTCGTTGAAAAGGCTGTTGAAGTAGAGCAGGACGGATCGGGATTCGGTGAAGGCGATCCCGCTGTCCTGCTCGAGCGCCTCGATCAGCGTGTACTGCATGAGCTGCGCATAGCGCACCACTTCCTCGACTTTTCCGCCGCGGATCAGGACTTTCTGGGCGAGTGCCGAGAAGAAGATTTCGAGGGCATGAAATTCAGGGCAATTCCTGTCCTTGGGATTTTTCGCTCCGAGCAGGCCGGCCATGAGATTGAGGAATTCTGCGCTCAGGTCGACGATTTCCTCTTCGTCCATCAGGCCATCCCTGCCGAAATGAAGCCTGCCCGGCTCCTCGAGCAAGGTTGAGATGCTGCCGACTTCAAGATTGAACAGCGCCGAGAGCTTTTCGCTGAGTTTCTGATTCACTTCCGCTTCTCCTTATCTTACCGTTGTTACGAACAGGGACTGGTCGTCCGATATCCTGCCCATGATATTGCCTAGCACGTATGCAATGAGTTGAGGATGCTGGCTGAACAGGCCGACGAAATTGGATGTGTCCAGGTTGCGGCGGATGCCGTCCGTTGCGGTCACGATCACGCTTTTTCTAGAGATGGGCGCCTCGAACAGGGATGGGGAGCGATGTTCTCTGCCCAGGATGCCTGGAGCGAAAGCAATGTTTCGCAACTGCTCGTCCTGGTAGAGATGGGCGTGCATGTCGCCCACGCCGAGCAGCTTCACGTCTCTTTTTTTCATTTCGATTTCGCCGAAGATCGCAACCGCGCCGCGCCTTGATTCGAGCTGCGCATCGGCTGAAGCCAGCGCCTCATCGAGATCCTCGAAGTGGGAAAGGCAGGATGCGAGGTCGCTTGTCGCAGCCTGGGCCTCGATGCCGTGCCCCAGGCCGTCCAGATGGAACCAGCGGAGTCTTTCATGCATTTCGCAAAGATAGATTCTGTCGCCGTTGTAGCGCACATCCGAAAGCGATCTGGAGAACAGGCCGACGTTCGGGTAAGCCTCGCCCAGTCTGAAGCGCGAGAGGAATGCAGTGCCCGCCCATTTCCTGGTCGTTCCTTGCGGCTGCGTGTAGAAGTGCGATTCGTCACTCAGCCTGCGGATGCTGCCCAGTCCCTTTCCGAGGGTGTTCTGGCTTGAATAGCCCTCTTCTTCTGCTTTGGCAAGATCGGGTATGCCCGGACCGTAATCGAGGGAAAAGATGTCGAGTACCGGGCCTGGCTGCAGCCAGACCTGGATGAGTCCCTTGCCTGCTGCGTGCTTGATGTTGTTGCTCACCAGTTCGGCGGCGACGAGCAGCATGTTTTCGCGCCTGGTATCCGGGATGCTCAAACGTTTCGCGATGGCGGAAAGTTTGGATCTCAGCACCATGAGCGCGCCCTGGTTCTGGGTCGTGCCATGATACAGCAGTTTGCAGTCTTTTGCGCTGTCTAGGACGTGAGCCATGCTTGACCTTGGACGGCGGCGTTCTGTTCCGGAAAGCCGACGGCATACTGGCCTCTGCCCAGGTGTTTCGCTTCATAAAGCGCTTCGTCTGCGCAATGAATGAAGGCCTCGAGCAGCAGGGACGGGTCGGTTTCCTGTGAAATGGAGGCAATGCCGATGCTCAGCTTGTTCCCGGACAATTCGAGCATGTATTTCGCCTTTTCGAAGGCAAGCTGGGTATCTGCAAAAAGCAGGATGGCGAATTCGTCGCCGCCTATCCTGAACGCGAAATCCACATCTACCCTGATGACGCTGCGCAAGATTTCTGCTGTTTTGATGAGATGGGCGTCGCCGTACTGGTGGCCGAATTTGTCATTGATCTCCTTGAAATGATCGATGTCGAGGAGCATGAGGGTGAGCGGTGCGTTGCGCTGACGCATGGTATGCCTGAATGCCTGCTTGATCTTTGCATCGAAGGCGCGCCGGTTGAAAAGGCCTGTGAGCGGGTCGGTTTCAGCCTGGCGAAGCGATTCGTAAAGCCTGTTCTGGTGTTTTTCCAGGGACTGCTTCAGCTGCGCCATTTCCTTTTTGGCCTGTTCCCGGGTTTCTTCGAGATGGCGTGCCATTTCTGCATTCTTTTGGCGCAGGAGCTCTGGGTCGTACGTCATCGTCGAGTCTCTGAAATGCCTGCAAAGCTCATCGACTGCTTCCTGTTCCGGAGGTTCGGGGAGTTCCGTGAGCTTTTCGCGGTTTTTCTCCCAGGTTACGACGAGATACGTGTCATGAAGTTGCAGGCTGGCTTCCAGAGGATAACCCGTCGCGGCGCCGCTCTTGCGCAGGTTCTGCATCAGTCGGAGTGTGGGGGGGACGGAGGCGAATGCACTCCCGCCGAGTTTTTCAACGGCTTCGAGAATGAAGGCGACGAAATTCTGCAAATCCGGTTCGATCGCCAAGTCCTGTTTCAGCAGTTCGACAACGCCCAAGATGGTTTCCGCGCATTTCCGGCCAATCCGGCATTATGCATCTTTTTTCACAAAACCTTAATATTTATTTAAGGTAGAGGGAAAAATGTAATAATTTCGACTAAGATGGGTGCAGGAGTTCAGCATGATCAGAAACCCGCTTGGTGTCAGCATCAGCCAGGAGCTTGCACGGCTCATTTCGGACCGGGTAAACGATCCTGAGATAGAGGAGCCCGTCACGCTTGCCTCGATCAGGCGTTTCGTTTCTTCTGTGCTTCCCGAGGGATATGATGAATCGGAAAGCATGCACCACATGGACGACGGTGCTTCCCTGATCGACGAAATAGACGCCCTGATCGACCAGTTCGGCAGTGAGGCGAATGCGGCGGATTTTCTGGAAGATGAGGCGAGCGAGGCCTTGTCCAGACTCATTCAGGCGACGATGGAATCATCCGAGAACCCGCCCACCCTGCACGATGTGCGGGAAGCGGTGTTCTCCGGGTTGGTAGCCAAGCTTGTCGCGCAAGGCGCGCTGGAAGAGGATGAGGATGAAACGCTGCTTCAGGAAATCGAGGATCTCAGTGCGCGTTTCGGCGAAGGCGCGCTTGCTGAGCGTTTCTTGCGCTACGAATGACCGCCGAATAGCATGCCTGCGCCAGCAGTCAGCGCCATCGCGAGCATGCCCCAGAATGCCACCCTGACCGCAGCCTTTGCCATGGATGCGCCGCCCGTACGGGCGGACAGCGCGCCGAGCAGGACGAGAAAGGCAAGCGAGACTGTACAGACGGCAGCAATGAGATGCTTGGCAGGCGACAATGGAATGACGGCGATCGGCAGCAGTGCGCCGATGGAGAATGTGGCGGCAGAAGTGAGTGCGGCCTGGATCGGTTTCGCCTCCAAGGTTTCCGAAAGGCCGAGCTCGTCGCGCAGGTGCGCTTCGAGCGCGTTCTTCTCCATGAGCTGCAAGGCGACCTTTTCGGCGAGATGAGGTTCGATTCCCCGATTGACATAGATTGCTGCGAGTTCACGCTTTTCGTGTTCGACATCAGTGGCGAGTTCTCGCTTCTCCCTTTCGATGTCGGCCTGTTCGGTATCGGCTTGGGAACTGACCGAGACATATTCGCCGGCAGCCATGGACATCGCGCCGGCGACAAGTCCTGCTACGCCGGCCACCAGAATTTCCCTGCCGCTCGCGCCGGAAGCGGCGACCCCGACCACCAGGCTTGCCGTCGAGACGATGCCGTCGTTCGCGCCCAGAACTGCCGCGCGCAGCCAGCCGATGCGATGGGTACGGTGCTTTTCCTGGTGCCCGAAGAAGGCCATCAGATATCGGAAAGAGGTTTTTCGGTCGCGCCTTCGTCCTTGATGCGCATTGTCGAAACCAGCACTTCCATGTTGCCGAGCAGGTTTTCGAGCACGCCTTCAGGCAGTCTTTGCAGCGCGTCCGGCAGCAGGCCGATCATCGGTTTAGGTGCTCTCGAGATGATGTCCTTGCCCTTGTCGGTCAGGTGAAGCCTGACCACCCGCTGATCAATGCTGGTACGCTCCCGCTTGATGAGGTCCTTTTCCTCCAGCCTGATGAGCAGGTTGCTGGCGGTGGACTGATGGACGAGCAGGGCATTCGCCAGCTCGGAAACGCGCAAACCGGGCGCCTTGGAGATTTCCGATAAAGCCCACAGTTGTGCGCCGCTTACCCCGCAGCGCGCCTCGATGTCCTCGAAATGCTTCTTTACCGAGCTGAATACGATCCTGAATTTCTTCAGGGCTTCGCGCGCTTTTTCATGATGGGATGCAGATTGCTGTGCCATTTGATTTTATGCAAAATATATTTGTACAATATGTATCCCGCTGCCGCTCCGGACAGCGTTCAGGCGAATATGATACACCGGCGGCGGAAATGATGTGCGCCGGTGCATCGATCAGATCCTGTTGAGGAGAGCGTTGCTCCGTCTAATCATTAGGCGGAGTCTTTTTCCCCCCTTCGTGCTAGAATCAGTCAGAGAAACCGGAGGGCGAAATGTGCCAGTTGCTTGGCATGAACTGCAATGTTCCCACTGATATCTGCTTTTCCTTCACCGGATTCCAGAAACGGGGCGGCGGAACCGACATACACGGCGACGGATGGGGAATCGCTTTCTTCGAAGGCAAGGGCGTCAGGCTTTTCGTCGATCCTCAGCCTTCCGCGCAATCACCCATCGCGGAATTCGTGCGCCATTATCCCATCCGGTCGCTCAATGTCATCGCGCATATTCGCAAGGCAACTCAGGGAAGAGTGGCGCTCGAGAACACGCATCCGTTCATGCGCGAGCTATGGGGAAGATACTGGATATTCGCGCACAATGGTAACCTGGCCGATTTTTATCCGGCATTTGACGGCGCTTTTTCGCCAGTCGGCGATACGGACAGCGAGCGCCTGTTCTGCTGGTTGCTTCAGCGCCTGGCAACGCGTTTCGGCGATGTCATGCCGGAGCGCCCTGCGCTTTTTGCGGCCTTGTCAGGTATCGTCGCCGAACTCGAAGAACTCGGCCCGTTCAATTTCCTCTTGTCCAATGGGGATTGCCTCATCGCCCACTGCTCGACAAATCTTGCCTATATCGTGCGTCAGGCGCCTTTCACCGTTGCCCACCTCATGGATGAAGACGTTTCGGTCGATTTCAGCGAACTCGCCGGGAACCGCGACCGCGTCGCGGTGATCGCGACCGTACCGCTTACGGACAATGAAACCTGGACGATCATGGATCCGGGTACGTTGTGGATGTTCCACGAAGGCAAGGTGGTCTGCGTATCCTGAAGCGATGAAACGGAGTGAATTATGATGGAAGAGAAGCTCGCCAAAAAGGAATTCGAAACCCTTTCCAACTTTCGCTATCAGTTGAGGCGTTTTCTGCGCTTTAGCGAAGAAGCCGTGCATAGCTATGGACTGACCCATCTCCAGTATCTTCTGCTGCTGCACATCAAGGGCTACCATGGCAGGGAATGGGCGACCATCGGGGAGCTGGCCGAAAAGCTCCAATCACACCACCATGGCGCGGTTTCCCTGGTGTCGCGCTGCGAGAAGCTGGGGCTTGTCACGCGCATGAAGGGAAGAGAAGACAAGCGTTCCGTGGAAGTTCATCTCACGCCGGAAGGGGACAGGATGATCGAAGCGCTCGCCCGATTGCATCGGGACGAACTCATCGGGTCGACGGGAAGGTTCACTGTGCCGGGCGCCGAAGAACTGAAGAAGTGACGTGCCCGATCTACCCGATAGTCGTTGCAATTCCTGTCCAACTCTGTTGGAATATACCCGACTAAACAATTAGGGTAATAGATGCAGGTTGGAGGATTGGACAAGGGAAACATCCCTTCCCTTGTTGGGGCGCTGCGCGCCCGGCTCGGGAGCGAGGCGGTGTTGACAGACAGGGAAGAGCTCGCCCCTTTCGAATGCGACGGGCTTTCCGTCTACCGCCGTAGGCCTCTGGCGGTCCTCCTGCCTTCCACCGTCGAAGAGGTTCAGGAAATCTTGCGCCTGTGCGGCGCGCATCGGGTGCCCGTGGTCGCCAGGGGGGCAGGAACGGGCTTGTCCGGCGGCGCGCTTCCCCTGGAAGACGGCGTGCTGCTCAGCCTTGCCAGATTCAACCGCATCCTGAAAATCGATCCCCTGAACAGGAGCGCGACCGTACAGCCGGGCGTTCGGAATCTCGCCATTTCGGATGCGGCAGCCCCCCATGGCCTTTACTATGCGCCCGATCCTTCCTCGCAGATCGCATGCACCATAGGCGGCAATGTTGCCGAGAACTCGGGCGGCGTCCATTGCCTCAAGTACGGACTCACCGTTCACAATCTCCTCGCCCTCAAGTTCGTCACCATGGCAGGGGAACTGGTCGAAATCGGTTCGAACGCGCCGGATGCCCAGGGATACGATCTGCTCGCACTGATGACGGGTTCCGAAGGGCTGCTCGGCGTCATCGTCGAGGCGACCGTCAAGCTGCTTCCCAGGCCGGAGCGTGCCCAAGTGATTCTTGCCGCTTTCGGCGACGTCAGGCGGGCGGCCGAAGCGGTGGGGGAAGTCATTGCTGCCGGCATCATTCCCGCCGGGCTCGAAATGATGGACAGCCTCGCGATCCGCGCAGCCGAGGATTTCGTCCATGCAGGCTATCCTGTCGGAGCCGAAGCCCTGCTGCTTTGCGAACTGGACGGTACCAGCGCCGAAGTCTCGGAGCATGTCATGACGGTCAGGGATCTCATGAAGAAGAGCGGTGCGACAGAAGTGCGCACAGCGCGCGACGAGGCAGAGCGGCGAATGTTCTGGAAGGGAAGGAAATCGGCCTTCCCGGCCGTCGGGCGCATTTCTCCCGACTACTACTGCATGGACGGCACCATCCCGCGCAAGAACCTGCCCGAAATGCTTGATCGCATCGCCCAGCTCTCCAGGCAATACGGACTCAGGGTGGCGAACGTGTTTCATGCCGGGGACGGCAATCTCCATCCCCTGATCCTGTTCGATGCGAACGTGCCGGGAGAGCTCGACAAAGCCGAAGCCTTCGGCAGGGATATCCTCGAGCTTTGCGTCGAAGCGGGCGGAACCGTTACGGGCGAGCATGGCGTGGGTGTGGAAAAACTCGATTCCATGTGTTCCCAGTTCGAACCCGCCGAGCTGGCCCAGTTCCATGCGATCAAGGCGGCCTTCGATCCGCATGGATTGCTTAATCCGGGAAAGGGCGTGCCGACGCTGCACCGCTGCGCCGAATTCGGCGCGATGCACGTGCATCGCGGCAAGCTTCCCCATCCGGAACTGGAGCGGTTCTGATGGCGGACATCGAAAAGGACCTGCAGGACGGGGTGAGGGATGCGCTTGCCAAAAAGCGCAGGCTGAACATCGTCTCGGGCAACACGAAAACCTTCCTCGGCGCAAGGATTGAGGGGGAGGCTTTCGAAGTCTCGGGACACAGCGGCATCGTCGATTACGATCCGAAGGAATTGGTGATGACCGCGCGTTGCGGAACATCGATTGCGGAAATCGAATCCGCCCTGCGTGATGCGAACCAGATGCTCGCATTCGAGCCGCCCCGTTTCGGCACGGCGGCGACATTGGGCGGGACGGTCGCCTGCGGGCTGTCAGGTCCCAGGCGCCCCTATGCGGGTTCATGCAGGGACCACGTGCTGGGCTGCAGGATGATCAACGGCAGAGGGGAGATCCTGGATTTCGGCGGAAGGGTGATGAAGAACGTGGCGGGGTTCGACGCCTCCCGCCTCATGGTGGGCGCTTTCGGCACCTTGGGCATCTTGCTCGAAGTCAGCTTCAAGGTGCTGCCGAGAGCCGCTTCATCCCTCACCCTGGTCCATGAGTGCAGTGATCCGGTCGGCTATCTGAATTCCCTTTCTGCATCCCCGCTCCCTGTCGATGCGGCAGCCCATGTCGACGGGCTGTGCTATGTGCGCCTGTCGGGCAGCGACCAGGCCGTGTCGGAGGCGAAACAGCGCTTGCAAGGTGAGCTGCTGGCCGGTGGCGAGGTTTTCTGGGAAGGATTGCGCGAGCAAAAGCTGCCCTTTTTCGATACCGATCTTCCTCTTTGGCGGATCGCCTGTCCGCCCGCGTCTCCAATGCTCGATCTTCCCGGGCATTGGATGATCGACTGGGGCGCCTCTCAACGCTGGCTGAAGAGTGCTGCAGAGACCGGCGAAATCAGGCAGAAAGCCATGGAGGCCGGCGGCCATGCCGCCCTGTTCAGGGGGGAAGGATTCATGCAGCCATTGACCGGCACCCTCCTTCTTCTCCACCGGAATCTGAAATCGGCCTTCGATCCGGAAGGCGTTTTCAATCACGGCCGGCTTTGTCCTGAATTCTGACATGCAGACGAACATCCCTTTGTCTTTGAAAAACGATCCGAGAATCATCGAGGCGGAGTCCGTTTTGCGCAGCTGCGTGCATTGCGGATTCTGCAATGCCACCTGTCCGACCTATGGGCTGCTCGGCTCGGAGCTTGATGGGCCGAGAGGCCGGATCTATCTCGTCAAGACCATGCTCGAAACGGGAGAAGCCGGGGCCAAGACGCGCCTCCACCTGGACCGGTGCCTCACCTGCCGCTCCTGCGAGACGACCTGTCCCTCGGGCGTCCAATACGGGCATCTTGCCGACATCGGCCGAAGCCTGGTCGAAGAGGGAAGGCCCTTTTTCGAAAGAGCCTATCGACGTCTCATGCTGGCCGTCTTTCCGTATCCGCAAAGGCTGAGACCGGTTCTTGCGCTGGCAAGAATCGCCAAGCCCTTTCTTCCATCCCGATTCAGGAAGAAAATCATTGCGAAAAAAGCCGTCCTTCCCGTCCCCGAGGGTGCTCATTCGCGGAAAATGCTCGTCCTCGAAGGCTGCGTGCAGAGCCTGTCCCACCCGAACACCAATCGTGCGGCAGCCAGGGTGCTGGACAGGACGGGCATTTCACTGATCACGGGAAAGGGGTGCTGCGGGGCGATGCACAGCCACATGGGACACGATCCGCGTGACCTGATTCGCCGCAACGTCGATTCATGGTGGCCCCATGTCGAACAGGGAATCGAAGCCATCGTCATGACGGCGAGCGGCTGCGGCGCAACCGTGAAGGAATACGGAGCATTGCTGAAGAATGATCCGGAATATGCGGAAAAAGCAGGTAGAATCGCGTCGCTGGCCAAGGACCTTTCAGAGATCATGGCAACTGAGGACATGAGCCGATTCAGGGAAGCAGGACGCGGCAGGAAGGTCGCCTGGCATTGCCCCTGCACGTTGCAGCATGGCCAGAAGCTTGCAGGACTCGTCGACAGGATGCTCGAGCAATGCGGTTTCGAGCTTTGTCCCGTCCCGGATTCCCATCTTTGCTGCGGTTCGGCAGGCACCTATTCGCTGCTTCAGCCCGAAATTTCAGGGAAGCTTCTGGAAAACAAACTCGCCGCCCTGGAGGCGGAAAATCCTGACATCATCGCCACGGCCAATGTCGGCTGCCAGATGCATCTCGAAAGCGGGACGGATACCCCGGTCAGGCACTGGATAGAACTTTTTGATCAACCTTGAGGAGTAAAGCATGAAATCCTTCCATCCACCGCAACGCACCCTGATGGGTCCCGGTCCTTCCGACGTCAGCCCGAGGGTTCTGGAAGCGATGGCAAGGCCCACGATCGGCCATCTGGACCCCGTCTTCGTTTCCATGATGGACGAAGTGAAGGCGCTGTTGAAATATGCCTTCATGACGCAGAACGAACTGACCATGCCCGTTTCCGCTCCGGGTTCTGCCGGCATGGAAACCTGCTTCGTCAACCTGGTGGAGCCGGGCGACAAGGTGATCGTCTGCCAGAACGGCGTGTTCGGCGGCAGGATGAAGGAAAACGTCGAACGCTGCGGGGCAATTCCCGTCATGGTGCAGGGAGAATGGGGCAGGGCGATCGATCCGCAGCAGCTGGAAGAGGCGCTGAAGGCCAATGGGGACGCGAAGATCGTCGCTTTCGTCCATGCGGAAACCTCGACTGGCGCGATTTCCGATGCGAAAACCTTGACGGAGATAGCGCACCGCCATGGCTGTCTCGTCATCGCCGATGCCGTGACTTCCCTGGGCGGATCTCCCGTGAAGGTTGACGAATGGAAGCTGGACGCCATTTATTCGGGTACCCAGAAATGCCTCTCGTGCACGCCTGGGCTCTCCCCTGTGAGCTTCTCGGATGCGGCCGTCGAGAAAATCAGGAACAGGAAAACGAAAGTGCAGAGCTGGTTCCTCGATCTCAATCTCGTGATGGGCTATTGGGGAGCCAACGCGAAGCGCGCCTACCACCACACTGCCCCGATCAATGCGCTTTACGGGCTGCACGAAGCCCTCGTGATCCTGGAAGAAGAAGGTTTGGAAAATGCCTGGGCGAGGCACGACAAACACCACCTCGCCCTGCGCGCCGGAATCGAGGCGATGGGCCTCCAATTCGTCGTGCCCGAAGGAGAGCGCCTGCCTCAGCTCAATGCGATCGCCATTCCCGATGGGGTGGACGATGCTAGGGTGCGCGGCATGCTGCTCTCCGATTGGCAGCTCGAGATCGGCGCGGGCTTGGGCGCGATGGCCGGCAAGGTATGGCGGATCGGACTGATGGGGCATGCCTGCAATGCGAGGAACGTCCTCTTATGCCTCTCGGCCATGGAAGACGTGCTCACGAGGCTGAATGCGCCTGTGAAGAAAGGCGCTGCGCTGGAAGCTGCGACGAAAGCATTGGGCTAAGGCATTTTCGCGTGGCATAATCGGCTTTTCGGGAGGGTGCATGGACGGGAAGCTGCCGAAAATTTCGAAGCGCGAGTACGAGGAAGGCCTGCATCTGCTGCAGATCGAGCTGACCAAGCTGCAGCGCCACTTCATCAAGTACAACGAAAGGATACTGATCCTTTTCGAAGGGCGCGACGCTTCCGGAAAGGACGGCACGATCAAGCGCATCGTCGAGTATCTTTCCCCCAGGGAAACGCGCGTGGTCGCGCTCGGCAAGCCTTCCGACCGGGACAGGGGCTCATGGTATTTTCAGCGCTTTGCGCCCCACCTTCCTGCCGCGCAGGAAATGGTGCTGTTCAACCGGAGCTGGTACAACAGGGCCGGGGTCGAGCGGGTCATGGGGTTTTGCACGGAACCGGAATACGAGGAATTCATGGGGTCCGTTTGCGAATTCGAGCATCTCCTGGTCCACGCAGGAATCAAGCTGTTCAAGTATTACCTGGACATTTCCAAGAAGGAGCAGAAAAAACGCCTTGAGGAACGCAAGCGCGATCCGCTCAAGCAATGGAAGGTCAGCGACATAGACGAAGCAGCGCTTGGCCGCTGGAATGCCTACAGCCGCGCGCGCAACGAGATGTTCGCGCGCACGCACAACGTCGTTGCGCCCTGGACGCTGGTCAGGGCTGACGACAAGAAGCTTGCACGGGTCAGCGTGATCAAGGACATCCTGACCCGGCTCGAATACGACGGCAAGGACGAGAAGACCACGCTTCCCAATCCCGACGTGGTGTTCGGCTATCACGAGGATTGCCTGAAAAAAGGAATGATTTCCGAATAATGCACCATGATGGTGCGAAAATGGCCATGTTTTGGCTCCAAATTCGGGTACGAAACATGCTTGAATTTCATTGAGTCGAAGGAGATGATCATGGCCAATGCTTTTCACATACCCATAGCGGACTACAAGTCCATCTACAGTGTCGATGACGTCGAGCGGGCGATGGAGGAATCCTCCTCCAGAGGCAACGATTCGCTCAACAGCCTCTATCAGAAGATGAGGCAGGCTGGCGGCATCCGGTACATCGTGAAGCCATCGAGCGAAGAAGGGCTGGATTCCCTCTACGAGAACGCGCCGAATTTCAGCGAGGTGATCGACGATTTGAGAAAGCAGCTGGCGCTTGCCGTATCAGGCAACGAACCCGTCAATTTCACCCCCATCCTGCTCCTCGGCGAGCCCGGGCTCGGCAAGACTCATTTCGCCAGAAGCGTCGCGAAGGCGCTGGGCACGCATTTCGAATTCATCTCGATGAGTTCGCTCACTGCAGGGTGGATACTGTCGGGCGCGTCTTCCCAATGGAACAATGCGAAGCCCGGCAAGGTCGCACAGTCCCTCGTCAACGGCGAATTCGCCAACCCGCTCGTCGCGCTCGACGAAGTGGACAAATGCGGGGGGGATGCGCGTTACGACCCCATGGGGGCGCTCTATGGCCTCCTTGAGCGCGATACCGCCATGCATTTCAGGGACGAGTTCATCGAAGTCGAAATGGATGCGAGCCACATCCTCTGGATCGCCACCGCCAACGACGAATCGGCCATTCCCGAGCCCGTGCTCAACAGGATGAACGTCTACGTCATCGACAGGCCTTGCGGGGAAGGAGCGGTGAAGATCGCGCGCGCCGTCTACCGTGACATTCTGAGCGAACACAACTGGGGTTTTCCGGAGGAGCCGGAAGAGGAAGTCATGGCCATGCTTTCAGAAATTCCGCCGCGCGACATGAAAAAACTGCTCATGGACGCTTTCGGCAATGCGACGCTGGAGCGGCGCAACCATCTTCTCGCGAAGGACCTCGACATCAAGCGTCTTGCCAGAAGGCAATCCAGGAAGATCGGATTCTGATCTATCGGTCTTGATTTCCGGAAGCGTCCCGCTCCGTGAATACGGATTTCGCAGCGAATGTGCCGTTGAGCGCTGCGGGAAAACCGGCATAGACGGCCATCTGGATCATGATTTCAAGGATTTCCTGTCTGCTGCAACCGACATTGAGCGCAGCATGGATATGGGTCTTGAGTTGAGATTCCGCGTTGCCCAGGGCGGCCAGGACCGAGACGGTGACGATTTCCCGTTCTTTCAACGAAAGGCCTTCGCGGGAATAGACATCGCCGAAAGGGAATTCGAAAATGTAGCGTGCGAGATCGGGGGAAACATCGCCAAGCGCGTCCACTATCTTTTCCCCGGCCTCCCCGTGAATCTCGCGCAATTTCGCCACGCCGCGACTGTATCGATCTGAATCCAAGATGCACCGTCATGTATGGTTTTTTTCATCATGACCCCGATCCGGGGGAAAATCAATCGTAACGAAATTTAACCTTCCCGAAACATTCTGCTTACACCACGGCGCTTCAATGGACACAAGGAGGGAAGAACATGAGAATGTTGATCGCGATCTGCCTGCTTTCGGGCTTGACTTTGCCGGCGTTGGCTTGCGGAAAAGAGGCGCACTTGCGGCCGATTCATGATTCCAGGCTGCAGGTCTATTTCGATGCGTACCGCATGCTTGAATCGGATCTGGGCATATAGCTATCTTGCAACGAACATCCTGAGTGCCGCGGAAAGGGAAGCGATCGCGGCAGCAATGAGCAGGACGGGGCCTTCATGATCGTCGAGCCAGTCCGCCATTTTCTGCAGGACGTCTTTCATTTCTGCCTGAGGCGCCTGGCAATCTTGTCGAAGGCCTTGCGCATCTCGCCCCTGGCTGCTTCCGCGCCGGACTTGAGGTCTTCCCATACCTCGCCGCCCCGATGCGCAAGCGCCTGCATCCTTGCTTCCAGTTCGGCGCGCTTGACCGCAAGGAGATCCAGCTCCTTTCTGATTTCCGTGCCCGCCTCATCCGAGAACGACTTCAGCGCAGTGATTTTCTCATCCCAATTCTCGAGCTGTTTTTCGATTTTCTTGAGCAGAGCCTGCCGCTCCGAAGCATGCCCGGACTCGAGCAGCATCCTGTCGATTTCCTCTTCGGCCTCGATCCAGTCGTCGACGTCGCGGCCATCCTCGAATCCCCGCTTCTCGGCCCTGAAATAGGCCGATTCGGCGATCATTCTGATGCGCTCTTCCGGACTGTCGTGTGGCTGGGTTCTGGACATCTCGCCTCCTTTCGCTTTTCCTCCATTTATAGACCAGGGACGGCGAGAAGCAAGCGTCTACCCAAATGGATCGGCATCGGTTAAGCTTCATCGTTTCGAACAGCATTCAAGAAACACATGGCACAATACGTTTTCACCATGAATCGGGTGGGCAAGATCGTTCCGCCCAAGCGGCAGATCCTCAAGGACATTTCGCTGAGTTTTTTCCCTGGAGCGAAGATCGGCGTGCTGGGCCTCAACGGGTCCGGCAAGTCCACCCTGTTGAAGATCATGGCAGGGGTCGATCGCGACATCGAAGGGGAGGCGACTCCCATGCCCAATCTCAACATCGGCTATCTTCCCCAGGAACCCCAGATCGATGCCGAGCTTTCCGTGAAGGAAGCGGTCGAGCAGGGGCTCGGGGAGGTTTTCGAGGCCCAGCAGAAACTGGAGGCCGTTTATGCCGCCTATGCCGAACCCGATGCCGACTTCGATGCCTTGGCTGCGGAACAGGCGAGGCTTGAGGCGATCATTGCCGCATCGGACGGGCACAACACAGCCCAGCAGATGGAAATTGCTGCGGATGCCCTGAGGCTTCCGCCATGGGAGTCCAAAATCGGCCATCTTTCCGGGGGTGAGAAGCGCCGCGTCGCATTATGCCGCCTGCTGCTCTCCAAACCCGACATGCTGCTGCTCGACGAGCCGACCAACCATCTGGATGCAGAATCCGTCGAATGGCTCGAGCAGTTCCTGACCCGCTTTCCCGGGACGGTCGTTGCAGTGACCCATGACCGGTATTTCCTCGACAATGCGGCCGAGTGGATACTCGAGCTCGACCGCGGCCACGGCATTCCATGGAAGGGGAATTATTCGAGCTGGCTCGAGCAGAAGGAAGCGCGGCTGGAGACCGAAGCCAAGCAGGAAGCGGCCAGGATCAAGGCGATGAAGCAGGAGCTCGAATGGGTGAGGCAGAATCCCAAGGGCCGCCAGGCGAAATCCAAGGCAAGGCTGTCCCGTTTCGAGGAGCTGAGCTCCCAGGAATACCAGAAGCGCAACGAAACCCAGGAAATTTTCATCCCCGTCGGCGAACGGCTGGGCAACGAAGTGATCGAATTCAAGGAAGTGACCAAGGCTTTCGGCGACAGGCTCCTGATGGACAAGCTCAGCTTCAAGGTGCCGCCCGGGGCGATCGTCGGCATCATCGGTCCGAACGGTGCGGGAAAATCCACCTTGTTCAGGATGATCACCGGGAAGGAGTCGCCCGATTCAGGAGAAGTGAACATCGGCCCTACCGTGAAGCTTTCCTTCGTCGACCAGTCCAGAGACGCGCTCTCATCAGACAAGACCGTTTTCGAGGAGATTTCAGGCGGGGCGGACATCCTCGCCGTGGGCAAATACGAAACTCCTTCGCGCGCCTATATCGGCAGGTTCAATTTCAAGGGGGGCGACCAGCAGAAGATCGTCGGCAATCTTTCAGGCGGGGAGCGAGGCAGGCTTCATCTTGCCAAGATGCTGATTTCAGGAGGAAATGTTTTGCTGCTGGACGAACCCTCCAACGATCTCGATGTCGAGACATTGCGCGCGCTCGAGGAGGCATTGCTCGAATTCGCGGGCTGCGTGATGGTGATCTCTCACGATCGCTGGTTCCTCGACAGGATCGCAACTCATATCCTTTCATTCGAAGGGGACTCGGTCGTGACCTTCTTCGACGGCAATTACCGGGAATACGAGGAAGACAAGAAGAAACGCCTGGGGGTGGAAGGGGCCAAGCCCAAACGCCTCAGGTACAAACCCATCAGCAGATAGGAGCAGACATGTTTATTGCAATGAACCGATTCAAGATCATCAAGGGAATGGAAGACGATTTCGTCGACATCTGGAAAAAGCGCGAGAGCTATCTCGACGGCGTGCCGGGTTTTCGCGAATTCCATTTGCTCCAGGGGCAGACGTTCGACGATTACACCCTGTTTGCTTCCCATTCAGTATGGGATTCGGCTCAGGTTTTCGAAGACTGGACCCGGTCGGAAGCGTTCAGGCGCGCCCATGCCCACGCAGGATCGACCAAGAACGTCTACATGGGCCCGCCCAACCTGGAGCTTTTCGAGGCCGTGATCTGATGCAGGAAACACACTACCAGCGCGTCGGCGGAGAAGAAGGGGTGAGGCGGCTCGTCGACCGCTTCTATGACCTCATGGAAGGCTACGAAAATATCCGCAAGCTGCATCCGCAGGATCTTGCCGATTCGCGAGAGAAGCTTTTTCTTTTCCTTTCGGGATGGCTGGGCGGTCCCCAGCTTTATGTCGAGAAATTCGGCCATCCCAAGCTGAGACAGCGCCATTTGCCTTTTTCCATAGGCACCGAAGAGCGGGATGCCTGGATGGCCTGCATGAAGCAGGCGATGCTGGACGTCGGATTGGACGGCCTCCTTTACGAGCAGCTCTTGATGTCCTTCCACAAGACAGCGGACTTCATGAGAAACAAGGATCAGGGGTCTTAACGCATCCGCTGAACCAGATTCGAATCGTTTTTGCGTTTTCGCGCCTCTTAGCCCTCGTGATCATTACACAAGGGAGGGAAGCGAAATGTTTTACGTCAAGAATTTGCCTGTCTGGGAAAGAGCAATGCGCGTCGGGGGCGGTCTGGTCATGATGGGCTATTCCGCATTCGCGCTTGGCGGGATGGCCGAATGGATATTGGTTGCGGCGGCTGCAGGCTTGACGGCATCCGGTCTGATCGGCTTCTGCCCGATGTGCGCCCTGGCCGGCCGGCGCTTGCAGAGACGCCAGGAGAAATCGTGATGCCGAACGTGGAATCATTGCTTGAAGCGGCGCGAACGGGGCACCCGGGCGCGCTCGATCAGCTGTTGAGACTCTGTCAGCCTGACATACGCCGCTATGCGAGGCGAAACTGCATGGCGAGCGACGTGGACGATGCGGTGCGGATAGAATTGGTCCAGGCGCTGGAATCCATGCCCATCCATTACCGCGAAATCATCCTGCTGCGAGACCTGGAAGAGCTCACCATCGGTGAAATGGCGTCCTCCCTGAGCCTGTCGACCGCGGCCGTCAAAAGCAGGCTGCACAGGGCGCGCCTCTTGATGCGGGAATATCTTCTGGAGGATTGAACATGAATCACGATCAGACCCTGGACTTGAACGGCCTGTGCTGCGCCGAGCCCATCATCAGAATCACCAGGCAGATGAAAGCGCTGGAGCGTGGCGATGTGCTCCTGGTCCTGTCGGACAAATCCTCGATGAACAAGGATATTCCGGCCTATTGCAGGCAGACCGGAAACACGCTGGTTTCCAGCGAGGAGACGCATGGGCAGATGAAGTTCTGGATACGCAAGGATTGAGGGATTCACTCCAGCACCTTGCCCAGTCTTCCCCAACGCACGCCGTCGCGATTTTTCGAGAACCATACCTGGCGCGCCCGTCCGACCACATCCTGGAGGGGGACAGTGCCGAAGAAGCGTGAGTCGACGCTCTCCCTGCGGTTGTCGCCCATCACGAAAACCTGGCCTGGCGGGACGATTTCGTCGACCTGGGGCGTGTCCTTGGCGTCATTGAGCCATTGCGCTTGCCAGCTTCTTCCGTCGACTGCCTCGGTGACTTGAGTCCCGCTTTTGTCTTGTGCTTCGCGCACCGAAAGCGCCTTGCCGTTCAGGGTCACTTCATGACCCCTGACCGTCACGTGGTCTCCCGGCAATCCGATGATGCGCTTGATGTAATAGCGCGTGCGATCGTTGGGATAGACGAAAATGGCGATGTCGCCTCGACGCACCGCCTCTTTGCAACCCGGGCAATTGTAGCGCTTGTCGGCGAAAATGAAGTCGCCGTTGAGGATATCGGGCTCCATGCTTTTGCTCGGGATCTTGAAGGCTTCCACTTCATGGGCGCGCACGTAGCCGATGAGAAGGGGAAAGGCGAGCATATTGCAGGCCAGGAAGACCAGCGCATAAAGACCGCTTTTCTGCCAGGACTGCAATACATAGTCCTGCTTCGCGCCTCGCCATGCGTCGATCATGCCGTAGAGCCACAGGCAGAGCGTCAGGGCGAGACCGGAGAAAAGTGCGGGGACCACCAGGAGGCTCGGCAGGTGAAGCGCGACCAGCGCTGATCCGGGAATGAAGAATAGCAAGAAAGTCAGGAAAATCCAGATCGCCTTGTTCGGTTCGCCGTTGTAGAGCTGGCCGAATCCGGGCAGAAAGAGGGACATGACAAGGGCGAAATAGGGATTCCTTGGCTGGAAGGACGGTTGCATGATCATTTCTCCTGTATCAAACGGCAGCCGAGGCTGCCCAGATTCCGAATAGGAATGCGATGAGTTGTGCGAATCCGGCAAGCGCGGCTGCAATCAATGCGATCCATTGCAGGTCGGCTCGGGGCGCGCGTACGGGAAGGGGGAGGTCATCGATGCGCTGCATGACCACCTCCAAAAAGTCGTCCGGAGGTTCTTGGGAAAGCTTCCCCATCAGACCATCGAGTTCATCAACCATTTTCCTTCTCCATCAAAATGCGCAGCTTCATTTTTGCGCGATGAATCCTGACCTTGGCAGCAACTTTCGTACAGCCCTCGATTTTCGCAATTTCGGACAGCGTCATGTCTTCGACATAGGCAAGCGCAAGGATGCTTCTGTCCGCCTGGGAAAGCCCGGACAGGGCATGCCTGAGACGGCTCATCGATCTCGACAAATCGAGTTTTTCATGAGGACCGGGCTGTTCGCAGGCGATATCCGGAAGCGTCTCCCGAGCTTCAGGACGCTTTTCGGCCCGATCGAGTTCGCTCAATGCAAGATTTCTCGCTATCGTGAATAGCCATGTCGAAAACCTGGACACGGCAGGGTCGTATCGCCCGAGATTGATCCATGCCCGGACGAACGTCTCCTGGGCAATGTCCTCGCTGACCGGACGATCCAGACCCATGCGGGCAAGGAAGGAGAACAGCGGGCGCTGGAACTGTCTGACTATTTCGGCAAATTCGCCCCTGTCGCCAGATAAGCTTTTCCCAATCGACGCTTCGAGTTTCAATCCCATTCCTCCCCGTGGTTCCCCTTATACTCAGCGGAAAGAAAAAGGTTACATGTTCTATACTGAAAGCGGGATACCAACAGTGGAGGAACAAATGAAAAAAATGCTTGTTGTTCTCGCAGCGCTTTGTCTATACCCTGGCATGTCCTTCTCTGCGGATGCCGTGCAGTCTCAGGACCAGGTGAGGCAGCGCATCTACGGCAGCCAGCTGATGACGCCTCAGGAGAGAATGGAATACCGATCAAAAATGCGTTCCATGAAGACCCGCGAGGAGCGAGAAGCTTTCCGCAGGGAACATCACAAGCAAATGCAGGAAAGGGCGAAGGAGCGGGGCATGAAGCTTCCTGACATGCCGCAGCAAGGCATGATGCGCGGCAGAGGGCCGGACGGCATGGGCCCTCCTGGGCAGGGAATGGGAGGCGGCATGGGCGGCGGGATGGGTCCCGGCAGGGGGATGGGCGGCAACTAGACCATCGAGGACGGCTTCAGGCGCTCGAGGATTACGATGGGAAAATCGCATTCCTGTTTCAATGCCTCGAGCTGATCCTCGCGTATGATCCTGACCCAGCTTTTCGGGAATTTGCCCCCGCCTTTTCCGGCAGACTCCCAGCTAAAGCGCTTCGCCTTGGCCTTTTCGCGCTCGCTGAAACCGACCTCCGCCTTGACGACAAGCCTCGGATTGCTGGCATTGGCGATCACGTTTTCGATGTCGTAGCGTGACAGGATGGTCAGCATCGTCAGCACGTCGGTGACGGCACGGTGCGGGAAACTGTTCAGGATGCCGTGGAAGCCGGCGAGATAAGTGAGGTTGCGGCTCTTGCAGTTTCTCGGATAATCCACGTCATGCAGGGTGTCTATCCATGGCTTGGCCGGCATTTTGTGGCTTTGCTGGCTGAAGAAGGCTTCCATGAGCGGACGGTCGAAATCGCGCCCGTTGTGCGCAACGATATAGTCCGCCTTGTTCATCAGGTCCTTGATCGGATTGAGCATCCTGATGTCAGGCTTCTCCCCGTGCCGCTTCAGGAGTGCGTCTGTGATTCCGGTATATTCGGCGGCCTCAGGAGACACCGGGCGATCGTTGTCGACGAGGACGGAAAAGAGCGCGACGGGCTGGCTGAATTCCGTATCCCACAATACCATGCCGATTTCGATGATGAAATTCTTGTCTGACGATGAATTGAATTCGCCGCCGGTTTCGAGGTCAAGGCCGAGCAGGAGCATGTTTGTCCTCAGTTCAGGATAGGGGATTGTATAACGAAACCGGACGATGGGTCATATCCTCGGCACGTAAATGGTTGCCTGTTTCGTTCCCTTTTTGTTATAAAGCCTGATGCAGAAAATTTCGGAAATTCCTCCCGTCCAGGGAAATGGGCTGACTCGAGAAGAAGTCGCGCAAAGGGTCAGGGACGGGAAGGTCAATTGGGTCAAAAGGGCGACCTCGCGCCCCGTTTCCGGGATTCTGAGCAGCAACATCGTCACCCTGTTCAACGGCGTGCTCGCCGGCTCCATCGCTGCGCTTTTGGTCATCGAGTCCTACAGCGACGCTTTTTTTCTCGCCATCGTCACCTTGGGCAACATGGTGGTCGGCATCACCGGGGAGTTGCGCGCGAAATGGGCGCTCGACAGGATCGCGCTGCTGCGCAAGAAAACCGCTATGGTGGTCAGGGATGGCGAGGAACAGGAAATCAGGAGCGAGGAAGTCGTCGAGGACGATCTCATCGTTTTCGGCCCCGGGGATCAGATCGTCGCAGATGGCATACTGGTTTCCGACAAGTCCGTTTTCATGGATGAATCACTGCTCACTGGCGAATCCCATGCCGTAGAAAAAGCTGGCGGCGGGACGGTCTTTTCAGGAAGCTACTGCATGCGCGGATCGGGGCGCTATGTCGCCACCGGCGTGGGCAGGGCAGCCAAGGTCAACGAGCTGTCCGAGCAGGCGAGAAGATACAGAAACATCCGCTCCCCATTGCAGCACGACGTCAATTCGATCATCCAGGTTCTGACTGCCGTGATGATCCTTTTCGTGCTGCTTCTCCTGCTGGCGAATTTCGTCAAGCAGGTCACCCTCGAGGCGAACATCCTGTCCATCGTGACCGTCATCAAGTCGCTGGTACCCGAGGGGCTGGTGCTGATCCTCACACTGGCTTTCGCGCTCGGCGCATTGCGTGCAGCAAGGCGTCATGTGCTCGTGCAGCGGCTTTGCGCAATAGAGTCGATGAGCCACATTACCACGCTTTGCCTCGACAAGACCGGGACTCTGGGCACCAACAAGCTGAATTTCGAGGAACTCGTCTTCTTCGGATCCGCCTTTGACGAGACGGTGAAGCGGATCAGGATGTTCAACTTTGCTGCGAGCGAAAAGAACCAGACCATGCTCGCCATCGAAGCGAAGTATCCTCCCGTTCCCTGCCAGGTCATCGACGAGGTTCCTTTTTCGTCCGGGCAGAAAATGAGCGCGGCGAGAGTGAAGGAAGGTGGTGCCGATATTTCGCTCTGGCTAGGGGCGCCTGAAGTGCTTTGCGGGAAGAAACTGAATGCGTCGCAAGAGGCAATTCTGGCCGGATTCAGGCAAAAGGGCTTCAGAGTGCTCGCTTTCGGCGCCACTCCCCAGCCGCTACCCTATCGGGATGACCTGAACTTGCTCGCATTCATCGTCCTGAAGGACGAATTGCGTCCGGACGTCATCGACGCGATCAGATTCTACGAAGCGCGCGACGTCAAACTCAAGATCTTGTCCGGGGACCATCCTGAAACCGTTGCCGCATTGGCCAGAGAGGCCGGCATGACGGTGCACGGCGATCTTTTGAGCGGAGAGGATCTTCATGATGCGGACTCGCGCGAATTCATGGACGCCGTCTCTCGCGGACAGTTTTTCGGGCGCCTCGATCCGCAGCAGAAAATGCACATCGTCAAGCATCTCCAGAATTCCGGCGAGTTCGTCGGCATGGTGGGGGACGGCATCAACGACATCCTGGCCCTGAAGCAGGCCGATATCGGCGTCGCCATGAACACGGGGGCTGCTGCGGCGCGCGACGTTTCCGACATCGTGCTCCTCAAGGACGCATTCACCTATCTTCCCGGCGCTTCCGAGGAAGGCGACAGGATCATTTACAACATCAAGCGCGTCTCGAGGCTTTTCCTGACCAAGAACATCTACACGCTGTTCTTCATTCTGTTTTCGGGCTTCGTCGGACTGGAATTTCCCTTGAGTCCGCGCTACATCACCTGGATCGACGTGCTGACCATCGGGGTTCCGACGACGGCGCTGACGTTCATGACGCCTGTTTTCAGCAGGCAATCGGTCGAACATTTTCTCTACGAGACGACGAAATTCGCGCTCGTGACCGGGTTCACCATCGCCTTTTTCACGCTCTTCGTCTACGTCAATTTCTTTTTCCTGGATGGAGGCTCCATTGAAGGCAGGACGGCGGCCGTTTCGGTCATCGTGATGATGGGCCTCTATGCGGTTTTCCATGTCTCTTCCATCGAAAGGGCTTCGATTCCCAGGCATCGCTTGGGGGTATGGGCACTCATTCTGGGCGCTGCGCTTTTTCAGGTTTTCGCCGTCTACAATCCGCTTCTGGACCATTTCTTCGGCCTCAGCGCATTGCATCCTGTTGCATGGTTTTTCATCGTGGGAATTTCCGGCCTGGGGATGTGGTCGATTCATCGCCTCCTGAGGCTTTCTGGCGTCTCTGACATGGGCTGAAGCTCTGGTATACTATCCAAATGCAAAACCGCTTTTACAGACGTTCGAAGTACATCTGGTTTTCCACCACTCACTGGAAGCGCAGGCTCATATTCTGGGGAGGCGCCCTGCTGCTCGGCATCGTGGCCGTGCTGTTCGCGGTGGCGAGCGCCTATGCCAATGAAGTGTTCCATGATCTGCTCGATGTTTCCCCGTACTTGCCGCTCATCGTCACCCCGGCAGGACTTGCGCTGGTCGTCGCCATCACCAGGAAATATTTTCCGGGCTCGCAGGGAAGCGGTATTCCTCAGACGATCGCCGCGCTCAAGATTTCCGACCCTGAGAAGCGCGAATCCGTACTTTCGTTGAAAATTGCAGTCGGCAAGATGTTCATGACCCTGCTCGCCCTGTTTTCAGGCGCATCCGCCGGCCGCGAAGGCCCGACCGTGCAAATCGGCGCATCGATCATGCATGCGCTGGGCAAGCTGGGCTTCTTTTCCAAGGTCGATGCCGAGCGCAGCCTGATCCTGGCCGGCGGCGCCGCAGGGGTTGCCGCGGCTTTCAATACGCCGCTTGCGGGGATCGTTTTCGCCATCGAGGAAATGAGCCGCTCCTTCGAGGAACGCACCAGCGGTGCAGTGCTCACCGCCATCATCCTGGCGGGTATGGCATCCTTGGCCATGCTGGGCAATTACACCTATTTCGGCCATACCAACGATTCAATCGGATTCAGGCATGGATGGGCTTACGTCCTGGTCTGCGGCATCACGGGCGGCTTCATGGGGGGGCTTTTCAGCCTCACCTTGCTCAATGCAGACAAGATGCTGCCGGCCAAGGCGAGCATCTTCATGAAGGAAAAACCTGTCCAGTTTGCGGCGGCATGCGGCTTTGTCCTGGCCGTCATCGGCATTCTGTCCGGCAGCTCCACTTACGGTACGGGCTATTCCGAAGCCAAGCACATCCTGGAAGGGACGGCCAGCATGCCCCAGGACTACGGCATACTCAAGATGTTCGCCACCATCGTGTCCTACGTGAGCGGCATACCCGGCGGGATTTTCGCTCCGTCCTTGGCCATAGGCGCGGGTTTCGGCTCCAATCTCACGAGCCTTTTCGCCAATGCGCCTGCGGGCGCACTTGCAACCCTGGGCATGGTGGCCTATTTTACGGGCGCGGTTCAGGCGCCGATCACGGCATTCGTCATCGTGATGGAGATGACGGACAATCACACCATGACCATTCCGCTCATGACCACCTCGGTCATCGCCTATGGGGTTTCACGCATCGTCTGCCCGACGCCGCTCTACAAGACGATGGCCACGAGCTTCCTCGCCAGGGCAAATTCGGGCAAGGAAAGCTGAATACGTTCTTGCCGCATATAATGGGGTAGGAGGATAACCATGCCGGCCCGCATCCTGCTTCTCATTGCCGCATTCATGTTTTTCGTGGCCTTCGTCCAGGTCGGGGTGCTGACGATCGCCTTCGACAAGCTGGGGCTGTCCGCAGATTCTGCCTATCTCCTGTTCCTGACCATTCTGGTCGGGAGCATGATCAATGTGCCGCTGTTCGACATGAAGTCGGATGCATTCGAGGAAGGCATGACGAGGATCTCGGTGAATGTCGGGGGATGCGTCGTTCCAGTGGCGTTCTGCATCTATCTCGTCAATCATCATCCGCTTGATCCCGTCGCCCTGCTGGCCGCGGTATCGACCGTGACCCTGCTTTCCTGGAAGGTGAGCCGCCAGGTTCCGGGACTCGGCATCGGCATGCCGGTCTTTCTCGCTCCGGTCACGGCTGCTGCTGTCTCGTATCTGCTCGACGCGAAGAATGCAGCGCCGCTCGCCTACATCAGCGGCACCCTGGGCGTGCTGATCGGGTCGGATTTGCTGCATCTCAAGGATCTGAGGCGCATGGGCGCGCCTTTCGCGGCCATAGGCGGCGCAGGCAGCTTCGACGGCATATTCATCACCGGCATCGTGGCGGTGCTGCTCGCCTGATGCGCTTTTTCCTCCTTTTTATGCTGCTTTGTGTCCCTTGCGTCAGCCCGGGGGCATCTTTCATCGAGAAAACCAGGGCGCTGGATGCGGCCGGAAAGATGCCCGGGCTTGCACGGGACGGCATCGTCCTGCCCCGCGCCTTGCTGCTCGATGAGCTGAAGAAGAAGCTGGATTCGAAAAAAATCGAAGTGAAGGATCTGCTGCTGTCGGACGGGAAGGGAACGGTCGTGCTGCTTTCCAAGGATGCGCTCAGCGCAGAAATCAGGATAGACTTCGAGTTCCTCGACGTGGACTGGCCCAACCGCACGGTTTGGGTGCGCTACAGCGAGGCGACGCATTCGGCGAGCGACACCGTGCTCGGCAGGCTTTTCGGCACCATCGCGATCGCCGCTTTCGAGGCGGCATCGGGATCGGGTCATGTCGCCGAGCTTGTCGAGGGCAAGCCTTATTACAAGATCGATAAGGACGAGGTGGGCATCCTGCTTGACAGGATTCCTTCCTTGGAAAAGACGCTCTCATTGAAGGTCGGGCGCATCAAGCTTTTCGATCTCATCGGAATAAAGCGCATCAAGACCGAAAAAGACGGCATCCATGTCGCCTTGGGACTGGTTTGAAATTGTCCCTGCCGCATGGTTTAATCGCACCCATGGACACTCTCTTCAAAACCGTCGCGCTCATCGGCAAATACAAGAGTCCCGAGATCGCGGAGCCCTTGATACGCCTAGGCAAATTCCTGGAAAGCCGCGGGGTCACAGTCATCCAGGACAAACTCACCGCGGGCAATGTCGAAGGGAGCGATTTTCCCGCCCACAGCCTGGAAGAAATCGGCAGGATGGCCGGTCTTGCCATCGTGCTCGGCGGGGACGGCACCATGCTCAACATCGCGAGGACGCTGGCGCCGTACGGGGTCGCGCTGGTCGGCGTGAACCAGGGCAGGCTGGGCTTTCTGACCGACATATCGATCGACTCCATGCTGGACACCATCGGTGCCATGCTCGAGGGAAAATATGTCACGGAAAACAGGATGCTCCTGGAAGCATGGATGATGAGAGGGGAAGAGAAGCTGTTCCAGGGACTGGCCTTCAACGACGTCGTCGTCCACAGGGGCAACACGGGCAGCATGATCGAATTCGAGGTCAGGATCAACGGCCTTTTCGTCTATACGCAAAGATCGGATGGATTGATCGTCGCGACGCCGACGGGTTCGACCGCCTATGCGCTGTCTTCGGGCGGCCCCATCCTCTATCCAGGGCTTCCCATGATCGCGATGGTGCCTGTCAATCCGCATACCTTGAGCAACAGGCCCATCGTGATCGGCGGAGATTCGCTCATCGAGATCATCATGAAGAAGAGCGGAGATTCCATGGTGCATTTCGACAGCCATTCCCATTTCGACCTGAAGGAAGGGGACTGCGTCTTCGTGCGCCGCTATGAAAAAATGATCAGACTGCTCCATCCCCATGGCCACAACTATTTCCATACCTTGCGCGAAAAGCTTCACTGGAGCGAGAGTTTCTGATGCTTGTCCATCTGTCGGTACGTGATTTCGCCATCGCGGAAAAAGTGGAAATCGATTTCGATCCGGGCTTCTCCGTATTCACTGGGGAAACCGGCGCAGGAAAGTCGATACTCGTCGATGCGCTTGCCTTCGTTCTGGGCGAGCGTGCGGATGCAGGCATCGTGAGGGCTGGGGCGGAGCGCGCGGAAGTGAGCGCAGAGTTCGCGACCGATGCCGTGCCTGGATTCTCGGCTTGGCTCATCGATGCGGATCTGGAAGGCGACGAAGGGGTTTGCCTTCTGAGGCGCATCATCGATGTTTCGGGGCGCACCCGAGCCTACGTCAACGGCAAGAGCGTCACCTTGCAGCAGCTGCGAGAGTCGGGAGAACATCTGGTCGACATCCATGGACAGCATGCGCACCAGTCACTGGTGAAGCCCCCCATGCAGCGCGAGATGCTGGATGCGCTGGCAGGTGCCGAAAAGCTTGCCTTGGACGTTGCCGGGGCACACAAAGCGTGGTCTTCGCTGAAAAAGAGCAGGATGGCGCTCGAAGCGAACAGGGAAGAGATCGATGCGCAAAGGGAGGCGCTATCCTGGCAGGTGAACGAGCTTTCCCGTCTCGCATTCGATCCGGATGAATGGGAGGAGGCGCTGCGCGAGCACGGCAGGCTTTCCCATGCCGTCAGCCTGATCGAGGGCGCACGGTACGCGCTCGATATCCTCTCCGAATCGGAAGACTCCTGTTCTTCAAGGCTCGCCTCCGTCGACTCGAAGCTTTCCTCAGTGGAATCGTTCGACCCGGAAATCGCCGCCTTCAGACCCTACATCGAAGCGGCTCAAATCCAGGTGGAGGAGGCTTCCCATGCGCTGCGCCGCTATGCGGACAGGCTCGATCTCGATCCGGAAAGGCTGGTGGAACTGGAAGCCAGGATCGACGCAGTGCATACCCTGTCCAGAAAGTACCGCGTTCAGCCTGCAGAGCTGGCAGCCCTGCTTGAGTCGGCGAGATCGAAGCTCGCTGCGCTGGAAGACTCGGGGGACATCAAGGCGCTCCTCGAAAAGGAAGAGGCGGCGAGAAAGCATTACGTCGAATTGGCAACCATGCTGAGCGCGGAAAGACGGGGCATGGCCGAAAAACTCTCGCACGGGGTGACTGAATCGATGCAGCTGCTGTCCATGACGGGCGGCGCTTTCGAAGTGCGGCTTGAATCCCTTGATGAGGGCGATGCGCACGGCATGGAAAAGGTCGAATTTCATGTCACGGCGAACCCGGGCATGCCTTTGAAGCCGCTCGCGAAGATTGCATCCGGCGGCGAGCTTTCGCGCATCAGTCTCGCCATTCAGGTGTTGGGAAGCCGCGCTCAGAAAGTGCCGACATTGATTTTTGACGAGGTGGACGTGGGGATAGGCGGGAAAGTCGCGGAAATCGTGGGCAGGCTGCTTGCCGAGCTGGGCGAGAGCAGGCAGGTGCTTTGCGTCACGCATCTTCCCCAGGTGGCCTCCCTGGCAAGCTGCCAGTTCTCGGTCATGAAGGAGGGGGGCAGAAGCCGCGTTCTGCGCATCGAAGGAGAAGGCAGGATCGAGGAGATCGCGAGGATGCTCGGCGGTCTCGAGATCACCGAGACGACGCGCAGGCACGCCAGGGAAATGCTGGGCGATCAGGTCTTGTAGGGGCAGTTCGGCTTGATGCAGTCGGCGTAAAGATAGAGGGAATGGTCAGTGATCACGAATCCCATCTCCTTCGCAATCTTGGACTGCCTGCGTTCGATTTCCTGGTCGTAGAATTCTTCCACCCTGCCGCATTGCAGGCAGACGATATGGTCGTGATGGCCGCCCTTGTTGAGCTCGTAAACTGCCTTGCCGCCTTCGAAATGGTGGCGGACCAGAAGTCCTGCCTGCTCGAATTGCGTCAGCACACGGTAGACCGTGGCAAGACCCGTATCCATGCCTTCGTTGATCAGGAGCTTGTAGACGTCCTCGGCTGTGAGATGGTGGGCGGGGTTGTTTTCGAACAGATCAAGGATCTTGATGCGGGGAAGGGTTGCCTTGAGGCCGATGTTCTTTAGATCGTTCGCGTTGCTCATGATGCCTTATATCGGGTTGGGTTTTACTGTATGATATAGCGTTTCAGAGCCCATTGAAACAGTTATGCGCATCGTCTATTTGCTGCTCCTCGTTTTCCTCGCATCCTGTTCTTCGCTCAGCGAATATCATATGCCGATTCGGCAGGGAAATTACGTCACTCAGGAAAAGCTGGACCAGCTGAGTTCGGGCATGAGCCGTTCCCAGGTGCAGGCGATACTCGGCAGTCCGCTGATTCAGGACATGTTCCACGAAAACCGCTGGGATTACGTCTATCGCTTTGATGACGGCAAGGGGCATGTGACCGAGAACAAGATAGCCGTCTACTTCGAAGGCGACAGCCTGGCGAAGGTGGACGGCAAGGGGCTGCCCGAGGCGCCGCTGCTCTATTCGACGCCCGAGGAGAAGGGCTTCTTCTCGAAACTTTTCGGTTGGCTGTGACATGCTGAAGATCGCAATCGCAGGCTCTTCGGGACGCATGGGGCGCAGCCTTCTTTCCGCCATTTTCGAATCAGACGACATGACCCTGCATGCCGCGCTCGAGCGGCCGGGGAGCGACTGGGTCGGCAAGGACGCAGGGGAACTTGTCGGCGCGCGCTGCGGCGTGGCGATTTCGGGCGAAATCGAAGCGGTGTCCGGGGCGGACGTTCTGATCGATTTCACGCGCCCAGAGGCGACGCTCGCCCACCTCGAGTTTTGCAGGAAGGCGAAGGTCGACATGGTGATCGGGACGACAGGCTTGTCTGCCGAAGAGAAATCGATCCTGGCGAGCGCAGGGGACGACATTTCCATCGTTTTTGCGCCGAACATGAGCGTCGGCGTGAATCTCGCCCTGAAATTGCTCGAGATCGCGGCTTCCGTGCTGGGCGACGATTACGACGTCGAGATCATCGAGGCGCACCACAGGCACAAGGTCGATGCGCCGTCCGGGACCGCGCTCAAGATGGGCGAAGTGGTGGCCGAGGCCCTGGGCAGGAATCTCTCCGAATGCGCTGTTTACGGCAGGGAAGGCGTGACCGGGGAGCGTTCCTCGAAGACGATCGGTTTTGCGACGGTGCGAGCAGGAGACATCGTCGGGGACCATACCGTGCTCTTCGCAGGCACGGGGGAGCGCATCGAAATCACCCACAAGGCGAGCAGCCGGGCCACCTTCGCAACCGGCGCGTTGCGTGCCGCGCGCTTCATCCACGGGCGCGGGGCAGGCCTGTACGACATGAGGGACGTGTTGGGGCTGCGTTGATGAGGGGAGGGGTTAGGTGGTACAATAATCCTTCATACGGTTCGGGTTATAACCCGACATTCCATCGAACATCCGCATCCTAGGAGTCTCAAGTGCCACAGACTGCAATTCTTGCGCTCGCAGATGGCACGATCTTTCGCGGCAGATCCATCGGGGCGCAAGGCGCGAGTACCGGTGAGGTTGTCTTCAATACGTCGATGACGGGATACCAGGAAATCCTCACCGACCCATCCTACTGCCAACAGATCGTCACGCTGACCTATCCCCATATCGGCAATACCGGCATCAACATCGAAGACGTCGAGTCCGGGCGGATTTATGCGAGCGGCCTCGTGATCCGCGATCTTCCGCTCGCCTCGTCCAATTGGCGGGAGAGCGCCGGACTTTCCGAATACCTTGAAAAGAACGGCATCGTCGCGATATCCGACATCGACACCAGGAAGCTCACCCGCATCCTCAGGGAAAAGGGGGCGCAGGGCGGCTGCATCATGGCGGGAGACATCGACGAAGCCAGGGCAATCGAACTTGCGCGAGCATTCCCCGGGCTTGCAGGCATGGATCTCGCTCAGACCGTGAGCTGCGATGCGCCCTATGTCTGGGAAGAATCCGAATGGGCGCTGGATTCCGGCTACGGAAAGCTTGGAAATCCGAAACATCATGTGGTGGCCTTCGATTACGGCATCAAGCGCAACATCTTGAGGATGCTGGCTGCCCGCGGCTGCAACGTGACCGTTCTGCCGGCCAAGGCGTCCGCCGGGGACGTGCTGGCATTGAAGCCGGACGGCATATTCCTTTCCAACGGCCCGGGAGATCCTGAGCCTTGCGACTATGCGATCTCGGCGATCCGGGAATTGCTCGAACACAAGATTCCGCTCTTCGGCATCTGCCTCGGGCATCAGCTTCTCGCGCTCGCTGTCGGCGCGAAGACGCTCAAGATGAAATTCGGGCATCACGGCGCGAACCATCCCGTCCAGGACCTGGATTCGGGCAAGGTGGTGATTTCAAGCCAGAACCACGGCTTCGCGGTCGACGCGGCCTCACTGCCCGGGCATGCCAAAGTCACCCATGTTTCCCTTTTCGACGGCAGCCTTCAGGGGTTTGCCTTGCAGGACAGGCCGGCTTTCTGCTTCCAGGGGCATCCGGAAGCGAGCCCGGGTCCCAGGGACGTCGATTATCTTTTCGACAGATTCGTTTCAATGATGGAAGGTTCGAAAGTCTGACATGCCGAAACGCACGGACATAAACAGCATATTGATCATCGGCTCTGGTCCCATCGTGATCGGCCAGGCCTGCGAATTCGACTATTCAGGGGCGCAGGCCTGCAGGGCGCTGCGCGAGGAAGGCTATCGCGTCATCCTGGTCAATTCGAACCCGGCGACGATCATGACCGATCCGGAAATGGCGGACGCCACCTACATCGAGCCGATCACCTGGCAGATGGTGGAGAAGATCATCGAGATCGAAAAGCCGGATGCATTGCTTCCCACCATGGGCGGACAGACCGCGCTCAACTGCGCGCTCGATCTCGCCAAGCACGGCGTATTGGAAAAGCACGGCGTCGAGATGATCGGTGCGACGCGGGAAGCCATCGACAAGGCCGAGGACAGGGAGAAATTCAAGGCCGCGATGACGAAAATCGGCCTGGCAAGCGCCCGATCCATGATTGCGCACAGCCTGGAAGAAGCGCTTCAGGTGCAGGCTTCCATCGGCTACCCGGTCATCATCCGACCTTCCTTCACCATGGGCGGAAGCGGCGGCGGCATCGCCTACAACCGGGACGAATTCGTCGCGATCTGCGAATCCGGACTGGATGCATCGCCTACGCGCGAACTCCTCATCGAGGAATCGGTGATCGGCTGGAAAGAATACGAAATGGAGGTTGTCCGCGACAGGCACGACAACTGCATCATCATCTGCTCGATCGAAAACCTGGATCCCATGGGCGTGCACACCGGAGATTCGATCACGGTCGCGCCTTCCCAGACGCTCACCGACAAGGAATACCAGATCATGCGCGACGCCTCGATTGCCGTGCTGCGCGAGATCGGCGTCGACACGGGGGGCTCGAACGTTCAGTTTGCGGTGAACCCGAAGAACGGCCAGATGCTGGTGATCGAAATGAACCCGAGGGTTTCGCGCTCGTCAGCCCTGGCATCCAAGGCGACGGGTTTTCCGATCGCCAAGGTGGCGGCCAAGCTCGCCGTGGGCTATACGCTCGACGAACTGAGGAACGAGATCACGGGCGGCGCCACCCCCGTTTCCTTCGAGCCTTCCATCGACTATGTCGTGACCAAGATTCCCAGATTCGCCTTCGAGAAGTTTCCCCAGGCGAACGACAGGCTCACCACGCAGATGAAGTCCGTGGGGGAGGTGATGGCGATGGGCCGGACCTTCCAGGAATCCTTCCAGAAGGCGCTCAGGGGCCTGGAGACGGGCAAGGACGGCCTGGACGAGCTGACCCTGGACGTCGACGAGATCGAAGCCGAACTCGGCGACCCGGGCCCGGAACGGATCTGGTACGTTGCAGACGCCTTCAGGGCGAAATTCGAATTCGAAGAGATCAGGAAGCTCTCCGACATCGATCCATGGTTTCTTGCACAGATCGAGGACCTGGTGAATCAGGAAAATAATCTGAAAGGAAAGGCGCTTTCCGATCTGGGCTATGGAGAACTGAGGAAGCTCAAACGCAGCGGTTTTTCCGACAGGCGGCTCGCGAAGCTCCTCGCCTGCAGCCAGGGCGATGTGAGGGCAAAGCGCTGGGAATTGAATCTTCACCCGGTCTACAAGCGGGTCGACACCTGCGCGGGCGAATTCGACACCAAGACGGCCTACCTCTATTCGACTTACGAAGAGGAATGCGAATCGAGGCCCTCTGACAGGCAAAAGATCATGGTGCTGGGCGGGGGACCGAACCGCATCGGGCAGGGCATCGAATTCGACTACTGCTGCGTGCATGCAGCGCTCGCCATGCGTGCGGACGGGTACGAGACGATCATGGTGAACTGCAATCCGGAGACCGTCTCGACCGACTATGACATGTCGGACAGGCTTTATTTCGAGCCGCTGACACTGGAGGACGTCCTCGAGATCGTGGCCATCGAGAAACCCGTCGGGGTCATCGTCCAGTTTGGCGGGCAGACGCCCCTGAAGCTTGCCGACGATCTGGCCGCGAACGGCGTGCCCGTCATTGGCACGAGTCCGGACATGATCGATTGCGCAGAAGATCGCGAGCGCTTCCAGAAGATGATCGACGAATTGAAGCTCAGGCAGCCGCCCAACCGTACCGCAAGGACGGAAGAAGATGCCTTGAGGCTCGCTGAAGAGATCGGCTATCCGCTTGTGGTAAGGCCGAGCTATGTGCTCGGCGGCCGCGCGATGCGCATCATCCACAGGCAGGAGGATCTCAAGCGCTACATGAAGGAGGCGGTGAGCGTCTCGAACGATTCCCCTGTGCTGCTCGACCGCTTCCTGAACGATGCGCTCGAAGTCGACGTGGATGCGGTCTGCGACGGGAAGCGGGTGATGATAGGCGGCATCATGGAGCATATCGAGGAAGCGGGCGTGCATTCGGGCGATTCGGCCTGCTCGCTCCCGCCGTTCTCGCTCTCGCAATCGATCCAGGACGAGCTGAGGCGGCAGACGCTGCTGCTTGCCCGCGCGCTCGATGTGGTGGGGCTCATGAACATCCAGTTCGCGATTCAGGGTGATGACGTGTACGTGCTGGAAGTGAATCCGAGGGCCTCGCGCACCGTGCCTTTCGTCTCGAAGGCGACCGGCCTGCCGCTTGCCATGATTGCTGCGCGCGCCATGGCCGGAAAGAGCCTGGACGAACAGGGCGTCAAGGAGGAAGTGATCCCCGAGCATTATTCCGTGAAGGAAGCTGTGTTTCCCTTCATCAAGTTCCCAGGGGTGGATACGCTGCTCGGGCCTGAGATGAAATCCACCGGAGAAGTCATGGGCGTGGGAAGGAGCTTTCCCGAGGCCTTCTTCAAGTCCCAGCTCGCGGCAGGCGTCAAGCTGCCCCAGTCGGGCAATGCGTTCATCAGCGTGAAGCAGGTCGACAAGCCCAAGTCCGTCGAGATCGCGCGCATACTTTCATCGCTGGGGTTCGGCATCTATGCCACGCGAGGCACTGCGCTGGAGCTCAGTGCGGCCGGTGTTGCGGTCCAGACCGTCAACAAGGTCGCAGAAGGTCGCCCGCATGTCGTCGACATGATCAAGAACGGCGAAATCGATCTCATCGTCAACACGGTGGAAGAGAAGAAGGGCGCGATCAGGGATTCGTACTCGATCCGGAACGCGGCCCTCCATGGCAGGGTGACCTATTATACGACGATGTCCGAAGCGAAGGCGGCCTGCGTCGGCATACAGCACATGCAGGAACTCAACGCCTACAGCGTTCAGGGCCTGCATCGGAAATAAAAAGAGAGGGAGATATGAACAAGATTCCATTGACGGTGACGGGGGCGGAAATGCTGAAGGCGGAACTGCACCGCCTGAAAACGGTCGAGCGTCCCAACGTGATCGCAGCAATCGCCGAAGCGAGATCGCACGGCGACCTTTCGGAGAATGCCGAATACGATGCGGCGAAAGACAGGCAAAGCTTTATCGAGGGCAGGATCGCCGAGCTCGAATCCAAGCTTTCCAACGCGCAGATCATCAATCCCGCGCTGCTCGATGCGGACGGGCGCTGTGTTTTTGGCGCAACTGTCGAACTCGAAGACCTGGATTCGGGAGAGATCGTGACCTACCAGATCGTCGGGGACGACGAGGCGGACATCAAGCTTAACAAGATTTCGGTGAGCTCGCCGATTGCGCGCGCGCTCATCGGAAAATCGGAGGGCGATGTCGCTGAGGTCATGGCGCCCGGCGGCGTGCGCGAACTCGAAATTCTGGACGTCAAATACATCTGATGAAAAGAGGGCTGCAAGAGGTCGCCATCACGCTTTGGGTGGGCGGGCTCTGGGTCACGGGCTACATGGCGGCCCCGGTCCTTTTTCATGCGCTCGCCGACAAGATGCTTGCCGGCATGCTGGCCGGCAGGATGTTCACGGCGATTGCCTACATCGGCATGGCTTGCGGCGTTTATCTGCTCATTTATCGGATTGCGCGAGCAGGCTCATCCGCTTTCAGGGAAGGATTTTTCTGGGCGGTCTTTATCATGCTGCTCCTGACGCTCGCCGGGCATTTCGGCATTCAACCGATCATCGAGCGCCTGAAGGAAGCGGCGCTGCCTCGTGACGTGATGCAGAGCGTGTTCAGGGACAGATTCAGGGCCTGGCACGGCATATCGAGCATCCTCTATCTGATCCAGAGCCTGCTCGGCCTGTTTCTCGTCGCATCCAAAAGAAAAGACTAGGGCAAAACGATTTTGGGTTTCTCGGCACGCCTGTAGACGACGAGAATCTTGCCGACTAGTTTGACAGGATGGGCGGTGAGCTGCTTGCAGACGGATTCGAGTATCGCCTGGCGGTCTTCCTTTTCTCCCGAGGCAACCCTGATCTTGATGAGTTCGTGGCTTTTCAGCGCGGCGTCGGTTTCCTTCAAGACGGCATCCGTCAGGCCGTTCTTGCCGATCAGCACGACGGGGTCGATGGAATGGGCGAGGCCGGCGAGGAAACGCTTTTGTTCTTGAGTGAGCATGTTGTTCAAAATAGGCTATCTTAACCGATGAAACGCAGCAAAACCAGCCGTGCATGGATGAAAGAGCATGTCACGGACACTTACGTCAAGCGTGCAAAGAGCGAAGGATACCGTTCTCGCGCAGCTTTCAAGCTGATGGAGATACTCGAGAAGGACAGGCTATTGAAGCCGGGCATGGCCGTCGTCGATCTGGGTTCGACGCCGGGCGGCTGGTCGCAGGTCGCGCTGGAATACGGTGCGAAAGTGGTTGCGCTCGACATCCTGCCCATGGACCCCATCGATGGCGTGACATTCATCCAGGGGGACTTCAGGGAAGACGAAGCGCTCACTGAGCTTGAAAAAGTGCTGGAAGGTCATGCAATCGATCTTGTTATTTCGGATATGGCCCCCAACTTATCCGGTGTGGGCGTAACCGATCAGGCAAGAAGCATGCATCTTGCCGAACTGGCGCTGGAATTTTGCAGCAACAACCTGAAAAACAATGGCAGCTTCATCGTCAAAGTGTTTCAAGGGGAAGGCTACGAGGAATTCCTGAAGGAGATGAAAAGCCGCTTCAGGCAGGTCGTGTCCAGAAAGCCGAAAGCCTCGCGCGACAGGAGCAGCGAAATTTACCTGCTCGGGCTCGGAAAAAAGACGTTACACATTGAATGAAATCGGTTTAGAATTGAATGAACAGGATGATTTAAGGAGAGAAGTTGAACAGTCTGCTGAAGAACATTGTCATTTGGCTCGTTATTGCGCTTGTGCTGATGTCTGTTTTCAATCAGTTCAGCGCGCGTCATGCGACCCAGGGGCAGCTGGAATATTCCCAGTTTATCGGCGAGGTGAAACAGGGTCAGATCGCGAAAGTGACGATCGAGGGCCATCTTCTGAAAGGCGTGAGGACGGACGGCAAGCGTTTCGTCACCTATTCACCTTCGGATCCCTGGCTGGTCAGCGATCTGCTGAAATACGGCGTCCTGATCGATGCAAAACCAGAGGAAGAGCCTTCCATGCTGATGAACATATTCGTTTCCTGGTTCCCGATGCTGCTCCTCATCGGCGTCTGGATATTCTTCATGCGCCAGATGCAGGGGGGCGGCAAGGGCGGCGCATTTTCCTTCGGCAAGAGCAAAGCGAGGCTGCTTGACGAGAACTCCAATCCCATCACCTTCGCCGATGTGGCTGGCTGCGAGGAAGCCAAGGAAGAGGTGAGCGAACTGGTCGACTTCCTGAGGGATCCGTCCAAGTTCCAGAAGCTGGGCGGCAGAATCCCGCGCGGCGTCCTGCTGGTCGGCAGCCCGGGAACGGGCAAGACGCTGCTCGCTCGCGCGATCGCGGGTGAGGCGAAAGTGCCTTTTTTCAGCATCTCGGGCTCTGACTTCGTCGAAATGTTCGTCGGCGTGGGCGCATCGCGCGTGCGCGACATGTTCGACCAGGCGAAAAAGCATGCGCCCTGCATCGTCTTCATTGACGAAATCGATGCGGTGGGCAGGCAGCGCGGCGCAGGTCTCGGCGGCGGCAATGACGAGCGCGAGCAGACGCTCAACCAGTTGCTTGTCGAAATGGACGGCTTCGAAGGCGCTTCCGGCGTGATCGTGATCGCCGCCACCAACCGTCCCGACGTGCTCGATCCGGCGCTTTTGAGGCCGGGGCGCTTCGATCGCCAAGTGGTCGTGCCATTACCCGATATCAGGGGGCGCGAGCAGATCCTCCTGGTGCACATGAGAAAGGTGCCGATCGCCCCCGATGTGTCCGCGCCTGTGCTGGCACGCGGAACCCCCGGATTTTCCGGCGCGGATCTTGCCAATCTGGTGAACGAGGCGGCACTCTTTGCAGCGAGGACCAACAAGCGCCTCGTCGACATGGAAGATTTCGAACGCGCCAAGGACAAGATCATGATGGGCGCTGAGCGCCGCTCCATGGTGATGCCCGAAGAGGAGCGCAAAAATACCGCCTATCACGAAGCCGGTCATGCGATTGTCGCGAAGCTGCTTCCGGGAACGGACCCCGTGCACAAGGTCACCATCATTCCCAGGGGGCGCGCGCTTGGCGTCACGATGCAGCTTCCCCAGGAAGACCGCTACAGCATGAATCGCGACCATATCCTGAAGAATATCGCCGTCCTGATGGGCGGCAGGATAGCCGAAGAAGTGTTCATGAAGCAGATGACGACAGGGGCCGGCAACGACATCGAGCGGGCCACAGACATGGCGCGCCGCATGGTGACGCAGTGGGGCATGAGCGATGCGCTCGGGCCAATGGTCTACGGCGAGAATGAGGGAGAGGTTTTCCTTGGACGTTCGGTCACGACGCACAAGAACCTGTCTGAAGCGACCATGCAGAAAGTCGACAGCGAGATACACACCATCATTGAAACCCAGTACAAGCTGGCGCGCGGCCTGATCGAGGGGCATGCCGACAAGGTCGAAGCCATGGCCAAGGCGCTGCTCGAATGGGAAACGATCGATGCCGACCAGATCAATGACATCATGGAAGGCAAGGACCCCAGGCCGCCGAAGCCGACCCAGCCGCCCGCAGCGCCCGCCACCCCGCCCACTGACGGGGGGAGCGCAAGCAGCGCCAAACCTGCCGCAGCAGTGTGACAGAGGGCGCTTCTGCGCCTATGCTGATCGGCAAAATTTCCTCACCCCTGATCATGGGGGTCGTCAACGTCACCCCCGATTCGTTCTCGGACGGGGGTAGATTTTTTTCCGTCGAATCAGCGATCGATCATGGCCTTAAACTGATCGAGGAAGGAGCGGACATCATCGATGTCGGCGGAGAATCGAGCCGACCGGGGGCGCTTCCCGTGCCGACAGACGAAGAGCTTTCCAGGGTGATTCCCGTCGTCGAAGCGCTCGCACGATCGGTTCCTGTTTCAGTCGACACCGTGAAGCCGGAGGTCATGATGGATGCGATTTCCGCCGGGGCTGCGATGATCAACGACATCAACGCGCTCTCGGACATCGATGTTTCATTTCTTATCGACGCCAGCATTTCCATCTGCCTGATGCACAAGCAGGGGGACCCCATGACCATGCAGCTCGACCCAAGCTATAATGACGTTCTAGAGGAAGTCTACGGATTCCTGGAAAAGCGGGTCGATGCGCTTGTGGAAGCGGGGATATCGAAAGAACGCCTGCTGATCGACCCGGGATTCGGATTTGGCAAGACGCTGGAGCAGAACCTGATGCTTTTGCGTCACCTCGATCGGTTTCTGGCGCTCGACCTGCCGATACTGGCGGGTCTTTCCAGGAAATCCATGCTGGGGGCCATCACGGGTAGACCTGTAAGTGAAAGAGTGCACGCCAGTGTGGCAGCCTCCCTCATTGCTGTTCAGAAGGGCGCTTCCATCGTCAGGGTGCACGATGTGAGCGCGATGAGGGATGCATTGAAGATATTGAATGCTGTAGAAGGAAGAGCATGAGCAGAAAGTATTTCGGCACGGACGGGGTGAGGGGAAAAGTGGGGAAGGCGCCGATCACCCCTGAATTCGTGATGCATCTCGGCTATTCGGCCGGCAAGGTGCTTGCGTCCAGGGACTGGCACCTGGCCCGCGGAGAGCGCCCGAGCGTCCTGATCGGCAAGGACACGCGGGTGTCGGGCTATCTTCTCGAATCGGCTCTCCAGGCCGGGCTTTCAGCTGCAGGCGTCGACGTTTTCCTGGCGGGTCCCATTCCGACGCCGGCGGTCGCCTATCTCACGCGCGCGCTCAGGCTTCAGGCAGGCATCGTGATCAGCGCTTCCCACAATCCTTATGAGGACAACGGCATCAAGTTCTTTTCGGATTCGGGGAGCAAGCTGCCTGACGAGGTGGAGCAGGAAATCGAGGCGGGTCTGGAAGAACCGATGAAGACCATGGCCTCGTCCGAGCTCGGCCGTGCAAAAAGAATCAACGATGCTGCAGGCCGCTACATCGAGTTCTGCAAGAGCACGTTCCCGTTCGATCTCGATCTCAGGGGCTTGCGCATCGTCATCGATTGCGCGCATGGCGCGACCTATCATGTCGCGAAACCTGTTTTCCACGAACTCGGGGCGGACGTGGTCGCTATCGGCGTATCTCCGGATGGGCTCAACATCAATCGCGATTGCGGGGCGACCGAGCCCGAAGCCTTGAGACGCGCCGTGCTCGAGCAGAAGGCGGATCTGGGCATCGGTTTCGACGGGGACGGGGATCGTGTGGTCATGGTCGACTCCATTGGCGCGCTCTACGACGGAGACCAGCTTCTTTATGTGCTGGCCAGGCACAGGATGAGCAAGGGGAACCTGAAAGGCGGCGTGGTCGGCACCTTGATGACCAATCTGGCCGTCGAGCATGCGCTCGGGAAAATGAACATCCCTTTCCAGCGTGCCAAGGTCGGGGACAGATATGTGTTGGAAATGCTCAGGCAAAATGGCTGGCATATCGGCGGAGAAGGTTCGGGACACATCATTTGCCTGGACAGGCACTCCACGGGTGACGGGATCGTATCCAGCCTGCAGGTACTGGAGGCGATGCGGCAAAACGATGCATCGCTATCAGAATTGACGAAGGATCTGGCGCTTTATCCCCAGGTTCTGGTGAACGTCAGGGTTTCAGGAAAGTTCAATTTCGAGAAGAACGAAGGCGTGGCCGCCGCCAGGCAGGCCGCAGAGCGGGATCTCGACGGCAAGGGACGAGTGCTGCTCAGGGCCTCGGGCACGGAGCCCCTGATCCGCGTCATGGTCGAAGGGGAGAAGAGCGAAAAAGTGGTTTACTGGGCAGAGAAGATCGCCGAGGCGGTGCGCCAGGCTGCGCCTTAGCCGATGCCCATCACGGGTAGATTTTAACCAAATCTACCCGTGATATTGTGGCTTCGACCACTGCGCGCATGAGTCTACGCCGCTATATCACCGGAAGATTTAGCCAAATCTTCCGGTGATATAGTCTTCGGTGGCCTTTTGCTTCGGTGTGGTGAAGATCGAAGTGGTTTCGCCGAACTCGATCAGCTCACCAAGGTAGAGATAGGCGGTAAAGTCGGAGACGCGCGCCGCCTGCTGCATGTTGTGGGTCACGATGACGATCGTGTAGTCTTCCTTGAGCTCGGAAATGAGCTCCTCGATCCTGGCCGTCGAGATCGGGTCCAGAGCGGATGCGGGCTCGTCGAGCAGCAGTACCTCGGGCTTGACCGCGATGCCGCGGGCGATGCAAAGACGCTGCTGCTGGCCGCCCGACAGGCTGTTTCCGCTCTGCTTCAGCTTGTCCTTCACCTCATCCCACAAAGCCGCCTTCTTGAGCGCCCATTCCACACGGTCGTCCATGTCGCCCCTGCCGAGCTTTTCGTGCAGCTTGACTCCGAAAGCGATGTTGTCGTAGATCGACATCGGGAAAGGGGTGGGCTTCTGGAAAACCATGCCGATCTTGGCTCTGAGGCTGTTCATGTCCTGCTTTCCATCCAGGATGTTCTCGCCGTCAAGCATGATTTCGCCCACAGCCTTCTGGTTGGGATAGAGGGCATACATGCAGTTCATCGTCCGAAGCAGCGTCGACTTTCCGCATCCCGAAGGGCCGATGAACGCGGTTACCTTCTTCTCGGGCATGGAAAGGTTGATCGAGCGCAGCGCGTGGTATTTGCCGTAATAGAAATTCAGGTTGTGAACTTCGATTTTCGGCTTGAGCGAATTGATAGCTTCCATATCCATATTTTAGTGTAAAGTGGTCTTGCTTCGGAAAAAGAATCGGGTCACGATGTTGAGCCCGAGCACGCCGAAAGTGATCAGGAGCGACCCGGCCCAGGCGAGCTTGTGCCAGTCATCGTAGGGGCTCATGGCAAACTGGAAGATCACCACGGGCAGATTCGCCATGGGCGCGTTCATGTTGGCGCTCCAGAATGAATTGTTCAGCGCGGTGAAAAGGAGCGGCGCCGTCTCGCCGCTGACCCTGGAGAGCGCCAGCAGAATGCCGGTGATGATCCCGGCTTTCGATGCGCGCAGCGTCACGAGGACGATGACCTTCCATTGCGGCGCGCCGAGCGCGGAAGCCGCCTCCCTGAGGCCGTTCGGCACGAGCTTCAACATGTTCTCCGTGGTGCGCACCACGACAGGGATCACGATCAACGCCAATGCAAAAGCGCCTGCCCAGCCGGAGAAGTGATGGGTCGATGCGACATAGACTTCATAGACGAACAGCCCGATCACGATCGAAGGCGCGGAAAGCAGGATGTCGTTGATGAAGCGCGTGGTCGGCGCGAGCCATCCCCGCTGCCCGTATTCGGCGAGATAGGTGCCTGCGAGCACGCCGATGGGCGTGCCGATCGCAACCCCTGCGATCGTCATGGCGATGCTCCCCGCGATCGCATTCAGGAGTCCGCCGCTGCTGCCTGGAGGCGGGGTCATCTTTGTGAAGACGTCCAGGGATACGGCGGTGAGCCCCTTGTCGATCAGCGTCCACAGGATCCAGCCGAGCCAGAACAGGCCGAAGGCCATGGCCACCATGGAGAGCGTCAGATTGATGGCGTTGATGATGCGTCTTTTTCTGTAGAGATTCATGTCTTTTCACCTTCCATTTTTCCGAGCTTGAACAGGAGCAGCTTGGAAAGGGCCAGCACGATGAATGTGATCAGGAACATGATGAGGCCGAGCTCGATAAGCGAGGAAGTATACAGGTTTCCAAAGGCTTCGTTGAATTCGTTGGCCAGGGTGGAAGCGATGCTGCTGCCAGGATCGAGCAGGGAAAAGCTCAGATTCTGCGCATTGCCGATGACGAAGGTCACCGCCATCGTTTCCCCCAGTGCACGTCCAAGCCCCAGCATGATCCCGCCTACCACCCCGATCTTGGTGTAGGGCAGGACGACGTTCCATACGACTTCCCAGGTGGTGCAGCCCACCGCGTAGGCGGATTCCTTGAGCGTCGGCGGAACGATTTCGAAGACGTCGCGCATGACCGAAGCGATGAATGGGATGATCATGACGCCGAGGATGATGCCCGCAGTAAGCATGCCGATGCCCATCGGTGCGCCCTGGAAGAGAACGCCTATGCCCGGGAGCGGTCCGAGATGGTCGATCAGCCATGGCTGGAAATTGTCGGACAGCTTCGGGGCGAACACGAAAAGGCCCCACATGCCGTAAATGATGCTCGGGATGCCGGCGAGCAGCTCGATGGCAATGCCGAGCGGGCGCTTGAGCCATGCCGGCGACAATTCGGTGAGGTAGAGCGCGATGCCGAAGCTCACCGGGATGCCAATCAGGAGCGCTATGAATGAAGTGACTAGCGTGCCGTAGACCTGAATGACAGACCCGAATTTGTTGTTGACCGGATCCCAGTCAGAACTCGTGAAAAACTTCCAGCCGAACGCCTTGATCGACGGCATGGCGCCGACGAAAAGCTCGATGATGATGCCTGCAAGAAGCGCAAGAACGGCGAAAGCGAAAAACCGGGTGAGAAGCTTGAAGGCAATATCCAGGAAAGCCTGGATTTTTTCCCGTGATTCCGTTTTTGATGTCGTCATTATATTTCAGAATTAAAAGGGGCCGAACTTGGCCCCTTATTATAGATCAAGTTATGTTACAAAAAATCAGTTCCAAACGGAATGACCTGCCGTATCCTTGATCTTGTCGTGCCAGGCTTGCCTGATCAGCTTCACGACGGAGGCGGGCATCGGAACATAGATCAGTTCCTCGGCCATCTTGCCGCCGTTGTCGTAGGCCCAGGAGTAGAACTTCAGCACTTCCTTGGCATTGGCGGGCTTTTCCTGAACGGTGTGCATCAGGATGAAGGTCGCGCCGGTGATCGGCCAGGAGTTCTTGCCGGGCTCGTCGGTCAGGATCTGATAGAACCCGGGAGCGTGGGGCCAGTCGGCGCCGGCAGCAGCAGCCTGGAAGGTTTCGCTGGAGGGCGAGAGGAAGGAGCCGTCATGGCTCTGCAGCTGGGTGTAGACCATGTTGTTCTGCAGCGCGTAAGCATACTCGACGTAGCCGATGGAACCCTTGATGCGCTCAACGTAGGAAGCGACGCCTTCGTTGCCCTTGCCGCCCACGCCGATGGGCCAGTCGACAGCGGTGCCCACGCCGGGCTTCACTTTCCACTCAGGGCTGACCTTGGAAAGATAGTTGGTGAAGATGAAGGTGGTGCCGGAACCGTCCGAACGGTGCACGACGGTGATCCTCGTGTTGGGCAGCTTGATGCCCTTGTTGACGGCTTCGATGGCGGGGTCGTTCCAGTTCTTGATCTTGCCGAGATAGATGTCGGCGATCAGTTTGCCGGTCAGCTTGATTTCGCCTTTCTTGATGCCGGGCAGGTTGACTGCGAGCACTTCGCCGCCCATGACTGCGGGGAACTGCATCAGGCCGTCTTTTTCAAGAACGTCAGGGGTCAGCGGCATGTCGGATGCGCCGAAATCAACGGTCTTCGCGTTGATCTGCTTGATGCCGCCGCCGGAGCCGATGGACTGATAGTTGAGGCCGACGCCGCTCTTGGCCTTGTAAGCTTCAGCCCACTTGGAATAGATGGGATAAGGAAAGGTTGCGCCTGCGCCGGTGATGTCGGTCGCAAATGCGCTGGCTGCTACTGTCATGCTGCAGGCGATCGCCGATGCGATGATGCTGCTTTTGAAGGCGGACATTTCTACTCCTTTTTTCGATGTACACAGAAACAAATGGAATGGGTATAAGAAAACCCGTCTTCCCCGAAGTTTTGCCCGATGAATCTTAGCCTAGTGATGTTTCATTATTGTTACACTGTCACGAATTCATGAGGATCGATCTGGAATTGACCGGCCACAATTTCATAGGTAAGATTTAACGGTTTTTTTGCTCAGGGATAGAGATGCGTCAGAAAATAGTCGCTGGCAACTGGAAGATGAATGGCAGTCTTGTCGACAACGAGGCGCTGCTCAAGGGCGTGGTGGACGGCACGGCCGGTCTCAAGGGGGTGGTGTGCTGTTCCCCTTATCCGTACCTGTTCCAGATGCAGAAGGCGCTTTCGGGTACGCATGTGGCATGGGGCGCGCAGAATCTTTCGCAGTATGACAAGGGCGCGTACACGGGAGAGGTTTCGGCTTCCATGCTGAATGATTTCGGCTGCAGTTATGTTATCATCGGGCACTCCGAGCGCCGTGCCATATTCGGCGAAACGAGCGTGATGGTCGCCGAGAAATTCAAGGCTGCAAAAGACGCGGGGCTGATCCCGATTCTCTGTCTCGGCGAGACGCTGGCCGAACGGGAATCCGGCGCGACTTTCGCGGTGGTGGGCGAGCAGCTCGAAGCCGTGACCGGTTTTGTCGGGGTGGAGGCGCTTGAAGATGCAGTTCTGGCTTACGAGCCTGTCTGGGCGATCGGCACCGGCAGGACGGCCACCCCGGAGCAGGCGCAGGAAGTGCACCGCCATCTCAGGGAGCGAATCGCGCATTTGAGCGCCGAGGTGGCTGGGCATGTCAGGATTCTTTACGGCGGAAGCGTCAAGGCATCGAATGCAGCCGAGCTTTTCGCCATGCCGGATATCGATGGAGGCCTGATCGGCGGCGCTTCCCTGATATCGGGTGATTTTTGTGAGATTTGCCGCGCAGCGGCCTGAATATTATGGACATATTGATACTTGTTTTTCATGCATCGGCTGCTGTCGGCATCATTGCTCTGGTGCTCCTGCAGCACGGCAAGGGCGCCGACATGGGCGCGGCTTTCGGAAGCGGATCCGCGGGCAGCCTTTTCGGATCGAGCGGCTCTGCGAACTTTCTGAGCCGGGCGACCGCGGTGCTTGCAACGATTTTCTTTGCGACGAGCCTTGGGCTGACCTATGTTTCAAGCCACAAGGTTGCGTCCAAGGGCGTGATGGCCAACGTGGTTGTCCATCCCGCTCAGAAGTCCGGCGATATTCCGAAATAATTTGCCGGAAAGGTTAGGTTAAATTAAAATTGAGGGATTGAAATGTCTCTCAATGCCGATGTGGTGAAATTGGTAGACACGCCGTCTTGAGGGGGCGGTAGCGCAAGCTGTGCCAGTTCGAGTCTGGCCATCGGCACCAATAACAAAGCGAACGATTACCGGTACACCATAAACCGGTCCCGGGCCAAGTCCGCGGATATGTTTGGAGGGGCATCATGCTGGAAGGGTATTTTCCAATTCTGCTGTTCATTTTCGTCGGTATTGTCATGGGGGTCGCTCCCATGCTCGCTGGCGCCATCCTCGGTCCGCATCGTCCGAACGACGAAAAGCTTTCTCCCTATGAATGCGGCTTCGAAGCGTTCGAAGACGCCAGGATGAAATTCGACGTCCGGTACTATCTCGTCGCAATCCTGTTCATCCTGTTCGATCTCGAGATTGCATTTCTGTTTCCCTGGGCCATCGTGCTGAAGGAAATCGGCATGTTCGGTTTTGTCGCGATGCTTGTGTTTCTCGGCATCCTGACCGTGGGATTCGCCTATGAATGGATGAAGGGGGCATTGGAATGGGAATAGAAGGCGTGCTCGATAAAGGGTTCGCGACAACCCAGATCGACAATGTCATCAACTGGGCGCGAACCGGCTCTCTCTGGCCGATGACGTTTGGCCTCGCCTGCTGTGCGGTCGAGATGATGCATGCAGGCGCATCCCGGTACGATCTGGACCGCTTTGGCGTCGTGTTCAGGGCGAGTCCGAGGCAGGCGGACGTGATGATCGTGGCGGGCACCTTGTGCAACAAGATGGCCCCCGCGCTGAGGAAGGTCTACGACCAGATGGCCGAGCCCCGCTGGGTCATTTCCATGGGATCCTGCGCGAACGGCGGCGGCTATTACCATTATTCGTATTCCGTCGTGAGAGGGTGCGATCGCATCGTTCCCGTCGACATCTATGTGCCTGGATGCCCCCCTACCGCTGAAGCGCTGCTCTACGGCATCATCCAGCTGCAGAACAAGATCAAGCGCACCAATACCATCGCCAGGCAATCATGATCGCAAAGCTCGAATCCCTGCTCGGAGCGTCCCTCCTGAGCCATACGGAAAGACTTGGAGAGGCCACCATCGTGGTTTCCGCAATCGGCATGTCGGATTCCCTCTTGAAGCTGAGAGACGCGGGTTTCGAACAGCTCATCGATCTTTGCGGGGTCGATTATTTGGCCTACGGGGATGGGGCATGGGAGGGTAAGCGCTTCGCTGCCGTCTACCACCTGCTCTCGGTCGCGAACAATGACCGCCTCAGGGTGAGGGTCTTCGCAGAAGACGACGATTTCCCCGTCCTGGAATCCTGCATCGAGATCTGGGCGTCGGCCAGCTGGTACGAGCGCGAGGCCTTCGATCTTTTCGGCATCATGTTCTCGGGACACCCCGATCTCAGAAGGATATTGACCGACTACGGCTTCGTCGGGAACCCTTTCCGCAAGGATTTTCCGCTTTCCGGCAATGTCGAGATGCGTTACGACGCGCATCTGGGAAGAGTGGTCTATCAGCCGGTCAGCGTTCTCCCACGAGAAATCACGCCGCGCATCGTGCGCGAAGAGAATTACGGCAAGGCGTAAGATATGGCTGAAATCAGAAACTATACGCTCAACTTCGGTCCGCAGCATCCGGCTGCGCATGGCGTGCTGCGCCTCGTGCTTGAGCTCGACGGCGAGGTGATCGAGCGCGCCGACCCGCACATCGGGCTGCTGCACCGCGCGACGGAAAAGCTCGCCGAGCACAAGACCTTCCTGCAGGCCGTTCCCTACATGGACCGCCTCGACTACGTGTCGATGATGTGCAACGAGCATGCCTACGTGATGGCGATAGAAAAGCTGTTGCAGATCGAGGTTCCCGTGCGCGCCCAGTACATCAGGGTGATGTTCGACGAGATCACGCGGCTGCTCAACCACCTGCTCTGGCTTGGTGCGCATGCGCTCGATATCGGCGCGATGACCGTTTTTCTTTACGCTTTCCGCGAGCGCGAAGATCTGCTGGACTGCTACGAAGCGGCCTCGGGCGCGAGGATGCACGCCGCTTATTACCGTCCGGGCGGCGTGTATCGCGATCTGCCCGATGTCATGCCGCAATACCAGGCCTCCAAATGGCACAATGCTGCGGCAGTGAAATCCATGAACGAGAACCGCCAGGGATCGCTCCTCGACTTCATCGAGGATTTCGCTCAGCGCTTCCCCAAGTACGTTGACGAATACGAGACGCTGCTCACCGAGAACCGCATCTGGAAGATGAGGACGGTGGGTATCGGTGTCGTTTCGCCCGAGCGCGCGCTTCAGCTCGGCTTCACGGGGCCCATGCTGAGGGGCTCTGGAATTGAATGGGATCTGCGCAAGAAGCAGCCCTACGAAGTGTACGACAGGCTGGATTTCGACATTCCGGTCGGCAAGAACGGGGACTGCTACGACAGATACCTCGTGCGAGTCGAGGAAATGCGTCAGTCCAACCGCATCATCAAGCAGTGTGTGGACTGGTTGCGCGCCAACCCGGGCCCGGTGATCACCGAAAACCACAAGGTTGCGCCGCCTTCGCGCGTCGCCATGAAGGAGAAGATGGAAGATCTGATCCACCATTTCAAGCTGTTCACGGAAGGCATGCATGTGCCGGAAGGCGAGGCCTACAGCGCGGTCGAGCACCCCAAGGGCGAATTCGGCATCTACCTGGTTTCAGACGGAGCCAACAAGCCTTACCGGATGAAGATCAGGGCTCCGGGATTCGCGCATCTTGCCGCCCTTGACGAAATGTCGAAGGGGCACATGCTTGCGGACGTCGTGGCGATCATCGGCACGCAGGACATCGTTTTCGGGGAGGTCGACCGCTGATGCTGAGCGCCGAATCAAAAAAGAAAATAGACAGGGAAGTTGCGAAATATCCCGCAGACTGGAAGCAGTCTGCCGTCATGGCGGCCCTCAGGATCGCCCAGGACGAGAAAGGGTGGCTCGCACCGGAGACCATCGAGTTTGTTGCCGATTATCTCGGCATGGAAGCGATCGCGGTTTACGAGGTCGCAACCTTCTACAACATGTACAACCTGGAGCCGGTCGGCAAGTACAAGCTCACCTTGTGCACCAATCTGCCCTGCGCATTGTCGGGCGCGAACGATGTCGCGGCTTACCTCAAGGAAAAGCTCGGCATCGGATTCAACGAGACCACGCCTGACGGAAAGATCACGCTCAAGGAAGGGGAATGTTTCGGCTCATGCGGGTATGCGCCGGTCTTCCTCATCAACAACAGGAAGATGTGCGGCTCGCTGACTTTCGCGGAAGTCGACAGGATCCTTGCGGAGCTCGAATAACATGGAACAGATTCTTCTCAAAGGACTCGACGGCGGCAATTGGCGCCTTGCCGATTATCTGAAGCGCGACGGCTATGCCGCGCTGAAGAAGATGTTCGCCGATAAAATGACGCCTGAGCAGGTGATCGACGAGCTCAAGAAATCGGCATTGCGCGGACGCGGCGGCGCCGGATTCCCCACGGGCCTCAAGTGGAGCTTCATGCCCAAGAATTACGAGGGGGACAAGTACCTGGTCTGCAATTCGGACGAAGGCGAACCCGGCACGTTCAAGGATCGGGACATCCTCTATCACAACCCTCACCAGCTGATCGAAGGGATGATCATCGCAGCCTATGCGATGGGCATCAAGGCGGGATACAACTACATCCACGGCGAGATCTTCGAGGTCTACGAGCGGTTCGAGGAAGCGCTGGAAGAGGCGAGGGCGGCAGGGTTTCTCGGGGACAACATCCTGGGCACGGATTTTTCCTTCCAGCTGCACAGCCACATGGGATACGGCGCCTACATCTGCGGCGAGGAAACCGCGCTCTTGGAATCGATAGAAGGCAAGAAGGGGCAGCCCCGCTTCAAGCCGCCTTTCCCGGCAAGCTTCGGCCTTTACGGCAAGCCCACCACCATCAACAACACGGAAACCTTCGCTTCCGTGCCTTGGATCATTCTGAACGGCGGCGAAAAATACCTCGAATTGGGCCGCCCCAACAACGGCGGAACGAAAATCTTCTCCGTTTCTGGCCATGTTGAGCGTCCAGGCAACTACGAAGTGCCGCTGGGAACGCCCTTTGCGAAACTCCTGGAAATGGCGGGCGGCATGCGGGGAGGGCACAAGCTCAAGGCTTGCATACCCGGCGGATCCTCCATGCCCGTCTTGACGGGAGATGTCATGATGGATCTCGACATGGATTACGATTCGATCGCGAAGGCGGGTTCGTACCTGGGGTCGGGGGCCGTGATCATCATGGACGAAACCGTCTGCATGGTGAAGGCGCTGCAGCGGCTTTCCTACTTCTACTACGAGGAATCATGCGGACAATGCACGCCCTGCCGCGAGGGAACGGGTTGGCTTTACCGCGTCGTGGACAGAATTGAGAACGGGATGGGCAGAAACGAAGACCTCGATCTTCTGCTCAACATGACGGACAACATCCAGGGGCGCACCATCTGCGCGCTGGGGGACGCTGCGGCGATGCCGGTGAGGAGTTTCGTCAGGAATTTCAGGGACGAATTCCAGTACCACATCGACCACAAGCATTGCCTCGTATCTTCTTGACATTAAGACCATGTTCGAAATCGAAATAGACGGAAAGACGCTCAGCGTGCCGCCAGGCAGCACGGTGATGGAGGCCGCCAACCGGCTCGGCATTTACGTGCCGCATTTCTGCTACCACAGGAAGCTTTCGATCGCGGCCAACTGCCGCATGTGCCTCGTGGAAGTGGAAAAGGCGCCCAAGCCCCTGCCGGCTTGCGCCACTCCGGTTGCGAACGGCATGAAGGTGAAGACCCATTCTGACGCCGCAGCCTCCGCGCAGAAGGCGGTCATGGAATTTTTGCTGATCAACCATCCGCTTGATTGCCCGATTTGCGATCAGGGCGGCGAGTGCCAGCTCCAGGATCTGTCCGTCGGCTACGGCGGCGTGGAATCCAGATACGGGGAAGACAAGCGGGTCGTGCCGAACAAGAACCTGGGTTCACTGATCTCGACGGACATGACCCGCTGCATCCATTGCACGCGCTGCGTGCGCTTCGGCCAGGAAATCGCGGGCGTCATGGAGCTCGGCATGGCAGGGCGCGGCGAGCATTCCGAGATCATGCCTTTCGTTTCCAAGACGGTCGATTCCGAGCTTTCAGGCAACGTCATCGACCTGTGCCCGGTCGGCGCGCTCACCAGCAAGCCTTTCCGCTACAGTGCGCGGGGGTGGGAGCTGTCGAATCGCAGATCGGTGAGCCCGCATTGCAGCCTGGGCAGCAATCTGACTGTCCAGGTCAAGAACGGCAAGGTCATGCGCGTGCTGCCCCTCGACAATGAAGAGATCAACGAATGCTGGCTTTCCGACAAGGATAGGTTTTCCTACGAGGGACTGAATTCCTCCGACAGGCTGGAAAAGCCGATGATCAAGCAGGGCGGGGAATGGCGAGAGGTCGAATGGACTGTCGCCCTCGACTATGTGGCGAGAGGCTTGAAAGACATCGCAAGGAGCCACGGCGCCCAAGGAATCGGCGCGCTGGCGAGCCCGCATTCGACCCTCGAAGAGCTGCATCTTCTTCAGAAGCTCGCGCGCGGCCTGGGTTCCGAAAACATTGACTTCAGGCTGAGGCGCTCGGACTTCAGGGCTTTCCCCAAGGCGCCATGGCTGGGCATGAAGATCGCCGACCTCTCAATCCTGGACAGGGTATTGGTGATCGGCAGCATGCTGAATCAGGATCAGCCCCTGATCGCCAACCGCATGAGGCAATCGGCCAAGAAAGGTGTTGAAGTGAATGTCGTCAACCCGACATCGGACAATTTCAGGATCAAGCTGGCCAATCAAGCTGTCGTACCCGTAGCGGAAATGGCTGCCGCCCTGGAAGCGATCCTCGCCGGGCTTTCGGGAAAAGGCAAGGGAGAAGCCAAGGCCATCGCGCAAAGCCTGAAATCAGGCAAGAACGTGGGCATTTTCCTGGGGAACATCGCCGAGCAGCATCAGGACGCATCCAGACTGCATAGGCTGGCATCCCAAATCGCCGAAAAATGCGAAGGCAAGCTCGGCTTTCTGGGGGAAGCCGCGAACAGCGTGGGCGGGCATCTCGTGAAAGCGGTACCGGCATCTAACGGTCTGAACGCGCGCGAGATGATCGAAGATCCGAGGAAGGGTTATCTCCTCTGGAATTGCGAACCCGAGCTCGACATGATGAATCCTGCAGCAGCCCTTGCAGCCATGGACAAGGCGGAAATGGTGGTGGCATTCTCGCCCTTCCGTCACAGGGCGCACGAATACGCTGATGTACTGCTGCCGATATCGCCTTTTACCGAAACTTCGGGCACGTTCGTCAATACCGAGGGCAGGGTGCAAAGCTTCAAGGGCGCGGTTGCTCCGCGCGGGGAGAGCCGTCCAGGATGGAAGGTGCTGCGCGTGCTGGGCAATCTGCTCGAACTGGAAGGGTTCGATTACGAGGATACGGAATCGGTCATGCAGGAAATCGGCATCGCCGGGTATGCGCAATGCGACAATTCCATCGATGCTGAACCGGATGCGCTGCCTGCCGCCGGAGGGCTGCAGAGAATAGGGCATGCGCCGATCTATTTCGCCGACGGTCTGGCCAGGCGTTCCGAGTCGCTCCAGGCGACCCGGCTTTCGGCAGCACCGGCAGCTTTCATGAATGCTAAGCTTTTGAAGAAGCTAGGAATAGAGGAAGGCAACCCGGTTCTCGTGAAGCAGGGAGAAGGGGAAGCCCGGCTGAATGCCGCCCTTGACGACAGGCTTGCCGACGATTGCGTGTTCGTGGCGTCCGGTCACCCCCAGACTTCGGCACTTGGCGCATTGTTTGGCGCGATCAGCGTGGAGCGTTTGTGATGGAATTCTTTCAGAATCTTTTCGGGGATGCCTGGCCACTCGTCTGGACGCTGGTCAAGATCGTGGCGCTGACGCTTCCCATCATGGGCACGGTGGCCTACCTCACGCTCGCCGAGCGCAAGGTGATCGGCTACATCCAGGTGAGGATAGGGCCGAACCGTGTCGGTCCCGTCGGGCTGCTTCAGCCGATCGCCGACGCGGTCAAGATTCTCCTCAAGGAAATCATCATTCCTTCCGGGTCGAACAAAATCCTGTTCGTGTTAGCTCCTGTGCTCGCCATCGCGCCTGCCCTGGTCGCCTGGGCGGTCGTGCCGTTCTCCCCAGAGATGGTGCTCTCCAATATCGACGCTGGACTTCTCTTCATTCTCGCGGCGACGTCTCTGGGCGTTTACGGCGTCATCGTCGCAGGCTGGGCATCGAACTCGAAATACGCTTTCCTGGGCGCGATCCGCTCTTCAGCCCAGATCGTTTCCTATGAAATCGCGATGGGATTTGCGCTCGTCGGAGTGCTCATGGTGGCGCACAGCCTGAACCTCGGCGAAATCGTCAAGGGGCAGACGGGCGGCGGATTCTGGAGCTGGTATTTCATTCCGCTGTTTCCGCTCTTTCTCGTCTACCTGATTTCGGGCGTGGCGGAAACCAACCGCGCCCCGTTCGACGTGGCCGAAGGCGAAACGGAAATCGTCGCGGGCTTCCATGTCGAATATTCTGGCATGACCTTCTCGGTCTTCTATCTAGCCGAGTACGCCAACATGATCCTGGTCTCGGCGCTCTGTTCGCTGATGTTTTTGGGCGGCTGGCTTCCTCCGTTCAATTTCGCGCCGTTCACCTGGATACCCGGCTTTCTCTGGCTGCTCATCAAGATCGCCTTCATTCTGTTCCTGTTCCTGTGGTTCAGGGCAACCTTTCCGCGTTACCGTTATGATCAGATCATGCGCCTGGGCTGGAAGGTATTCATTCCCGTAACCCTTGTCTGGATCGTCGTCGTCGGTGCCTGGATGCAGACGCCGCTCTGGCTGTGGTGAGGAGAGTTGACATGAAATGGTTCAAGGATTTCTTCAGAACGTTCCTGCTGGTCGAGCTGGTTCAGGGCATGGTGCTCACCGGCCGCTATCTCTTCGCGAGAAAGATCACCGTCCAGTTCCCGGAAGAAAAAACGCCGCAATCGAACCGGTTCAGGGGGCTGCACGCCCTGAGGCGCTATGAGAACGGCGAAGAGCGCTGCATCGCCTGCAAGCTTTGCGAAGCGGTATGCCCTGCGCTTGCGATCACCATCGAATCCGAGCAGCGGGAGGACGGCACCAGAAGGACGACGCGCTACGACATCGATCTTTCCAAGTGCATCTTCTGCGGATTCTGCGAGGAATCCTGCCCTGTTGATTCGATCGTGGAGACGAGGGTGTTCGAATACCACGCAGAGAAGCGCAGCGAGCTGCTCTACAACAAGCAGATGCTGCTCGCCAATGGAGACAAGCATGAAGCGCAGATCGCAGCAGACCGGGCGCAGGACGCGCGTTACCGCTAGGCAGACAATATGATAGAGACGCTGGTTTTTTATTTCTTCTCGGCCATCCTGGTGGCTTCATCGCTCGCCGTGATCACGGTGAGGAATCCGGTGCACGCCGCGCTTTTCCTGGTGCTCGCCTTTTTCACAGCGGCTGGCCTGTGGCTCCTGCTTGAAGCCGAATTCCTCGCAATCGTGCTGGTGCTTGTCTATGTCGGCGCGGTGATGGTGCTTTTCCTGTTCGTGGTGATGATGCTCGACATCAACATCGCTAGGCTCAGGGAAGGAATCTGGGCATGGCTGCCGTTCGGCGCGCTCCTTGCGGTCGTCATGGTGCTCGAGATGTGGATCGTGCTGGGAAGCGAGCGGTTCGGCCTGGTGGGCACCATCGCGCCGGAAGGGCATCCTGCCGGATACAGCAACACCAAGGAACTGGGCAGGCTGATCTACACCCATTACGTCTACGCGTTCGAAATCGCGGCGGTGATCCTGCTGGTCGCAATCGTCTCGGCGATTGCGCTGACATTGAGGCGCAGGAAGGACACCAAGTCCCAGGTTGCTTCCGAGCAGCTTGCGGCGAGAAGGGAAGAAAGGGTGCGCCTGGTGTCGATGCCATCGGGCAAAAAATAAAAGGGGGTTAGGGTGCTGTCACTATCGCATTATCTGGTGCTGGGCGCGATTTTGTTCGCAATCGGTATCGTTGGCATATTCCTCAACAGGAAGAATCTGATCATCATCTTGATGGCGATCGAGCTGATGCTGCTCGCCGTGAACATGAACTTCATCGCCTTTTCCCGCTTCCTGGGCGACCCTGCGGGGCAGATCATTGTTTTCTTCATCCTGACCGTTGCAGCAGCCGAATCGGCGATCGGTCTTGCGATCCTCGTGGTGCTGTTCAGGAATCTCAGAACGATCAACGTGGACGACCTCGACAGCCTCAAAGGATAAGCATGACCGATATGCAAAAACTTTATCTGCTCGTGCCGCTCGCCCCGCTCGCCGGGGCAACCGTGACCGGGCTATTCGGCAGGAAGCTGGGCAGGAGCGCCTCCCACTGGATCACCATCCTCGGCGTCGCTGTGGCCTTTATCGCATCCCTTGCGGTATTCCAGGACGTGAAGGCGGGGCATACCTTCAACGGCGCCGTCTACACCTGGCTCACGACCGGAGACGTCCGCTTCGAGGTGGGCTTTCTGATCGACCGTCTGACCGTGCTGATGATGCTCGTGGTGACCTTCGTCTCGCTCATGGTGCACGTCTACACCATCGGCTACATGCACGATGACGACGGCTACCAGCGCTTTTTCAGCTACATTTCGCTCTTCACCTTCTCGATGCTGATGCTGGTGATGTCGAACAACTTCCTGCAGCTCTTCTTCGGCTGGGAAGCTGTCGGCCTGGTTTCCTATCTTTTGATCGGCTTCTGGTTCACGCGGCCGACGGCGATCTATGCGAACCTCAAGGCCTTTCTCGTCAACAGGGTGGGCGACTTCGGGTTTTTGCTGGGCATCGGCATGATTCTCGCCCATTTCGGCACGCTCGACTATGCTGCGGTTTTCGCCAGGGCGCCTTCTATCGCCCAGGACACGGTCGAGCTGATTCCCGGCTCCCCATGGCTCGTCATCACCGTGGTCTGCATCCTGCTCTTCATCGGCGCGATGGGCAAATCTGCGCAATTCCCGCTGCACGTCTGGCTGCCCGACTCGATGGAAGGCCCGACCCCGATTTCGGCCCTGATCCATGCCGCAACCATGGTCACGGCAGGCATATTCATGGTGGCGAGGATGTCGCCGCTTTTCGAGCTTTCCGAGACGGCCTTGTCGTTCATTCTCGTGATCGGCGGAATCACCGCGCTCTTCATGGCCTTCCTGGGCGTGGTGCAGAATGACATCAAGCGCGTGGTCGCCTATTCGACCTTGTCGCAGCTCGGCTACATGACGGTCGCGCTAGGCGCTTCCGCCTATTCGGTCGCGATCTTCCATCTCATGACCCATGCCTTTTTCAAGGCGCTGCTTTTCCTCGGCGCAGGCTCTGTAATCATCGCCATGCACCACGAGCAGGACATGAGAAAGATGGGCGGCCTGAGGAAATACATGCCGATCACCTACTGGTGCGTCGTCATCGGCTCGCTCGCCCTGTCAGGCATCCCGCCTTTCGCCGGCTTCTTCTCCAAGGACATGATCATCGATGCCGTCAGGGACTGCCAGATCCCAGGGGCAGGATTCGCCTATTTCGCCGTGGTGTGCGGCGTGTTCGTGACCGCGTTCTACACCTTCAGGCTGCTCTTCATGACCTTCCACGGCAAGCCCAGGATGGATCACCATACCGAGTCCCATCTGCACGAATCGCCGTGGACGGTGACCGTGCCGCTCGTCATGCTCGCGATCCCTTCCGTTTATGCTGGCTGGGCCTACATCGGGCCGCTGCTCTACGGCAACTATTTCGGATCGGCCATCCATGTGAGCGAGAGCCATGACGTCATCGGCCATCTCAGGGAGGCGATCACGCCAGGGAAGATCGTGGTGCAGAATCTCACCAATCTGCCTTTCCTGCTCGCGCTGCTAGGCATTTTCAGCGCTTGGGTCCTTTATATCCTGAAGCCCGAATGGCCCGCGAAAATAGCCGATCGCTTCAGGGCCATCTACATCGTGCTCGACAACAAGTACTATTTCGACGAATTCAACGACCGGTTCTTCGCGGGCGGCGCGAGAAGGATAGGCAACTTCCTCTGGCGCCTAGGCGACGTCAAGATCATCGACGGATTTTTCGTGAACGGGTCGGCGAAAGTGGTGGGCGGCATCTCGAGGCTGATCAGGGAACTGCAGTCGGGCTATGTCTACCATTACGCTTTTGCCATGATATTCGGGTTGTTCGCGCTGCTTAGCCTGAGCGGTCTTATCGACGCATGGTTCGTCAAGCCATGATCTTTTGAAATAGGATAGCTATGATTCTCGGAATTCCGCTTCTCTCTCTGGTGATCTGGCTGCCGATCGTGGCAGGGGTAGCCGTACTCGCGACCGGCGGCGACCGCAATGCGAACCTGGCCAGGATGATCGCGCTCGTCGGGTCTGTGCTTGGCTTCATCGTCGCGATTCCGATCTATACCGGATTCAACGCGCTCCAGGGCGGCATGCAGTTCACAGAATTGCAGCCCTGGGTCGAGCGTTTCCATGTCAACTACCATCTGGGCGTCGACGGCATTTCGCTCTGGCTCGTGCTGCTCAACTGCTTCACCACGCCGCTCGTCGTGATCGCGGGATGGAAAGTGATCGAAAAGAAGGTCGCGCAGTACATGGCTGCGTTTCTCATCATGTCGGGCATCGTCAACGGCGTCTTCATGGCGCTGGACGCGCTGCTCTTCTATGTTTTCTGGGAAGCGATGCTGATCCCGATGTTCATCATCATCGGCGTATGGGGCGGACCGAACAGGGTTTACGCCGCGATCAAGTTCTTTCTCTATACGCTGCTCGGCTCGCTCCTGATGCTGGTTGCGCTGATCTATCTCTACCATCAGTCGGGCAGCTTCAGCATCCTCGATTACTACAAGCTGCCGCTTTCCATGGCAGCCCAAGTGCTGATCTTCCTTGCCTTCTTCGTCGCATTTGCAGTCAAGGTGCCGATGTGGCCCGTGCACACCTGGCTGCCGGATGCGCACGTCGAAGCGCCGACTGGCGGTTCCGTGGTGCTGGCCGCGATCATGCTGAAGGTGGGCGCTTACGGTTTCCTCAGATTTTCACTGCCGATCGCGCCTGACGCGAGCCATGCGCTGTCCGGCTTCATGATCACGCTGTCCCTGATCGCCGTGGTCTACATCGGGCTGGTGGCCCTGGTGCAATCCGACATGAAGAAACTGATCGCCTATTCGTCGATCTCGCACATGGGATTCGTCACACTGGGCATTTTCATCTTCAACGCGATCGGCACGGAAGGGGCGATCGTCCAGATGATTTCCCACGGGCTGGTATCAGGCGCGATGTTCCTTTGCGTCGGCGTGCTCTACGACAGGCTGCATTCGCGGCAGATCGCCGATTACGGCGGCGTGGCCAACAAGATGCCGATGTTCGCTGCCTTCTTCATGCTGTTTTCGATGGCGAATTCCGGGCTTCCCGGAACGAGCGGATTTGCAGGCGAATTCATGGTGATTCTGGGAGCGATGAAGGCGAATTTCTGGCTTGCCTTCGCAGCGGCCTCCACCCTGGTTTTCGGCGCAGCCTATACCCTCTGGATGTACAAGCGCGTGATATTCGGCGCGGTTGCCAACAGCCATGTGAGTGAACTCATGGACATCAATTCGCGCGAATTCCTGTTTCTCGCGATCCTGGCGGTCGGCGTGCTCGGCATGGGCCTCTATCCGCTCCCGGTCGCCAACATCATGCATGCCTCGGTGAACGACCTTCTGCTGCATGTCGCACAAAGCAAACTACAATAGGGACGATGAATGAATTTCACCATGCCTGAACTGACCCCTGCGCTGCCCGAGATCTTTCTTCTGGCCGCGCTGTCGGTGATCTTGATCGTTGATCTTTTCGTCGCCGATCCCAAACGCTTCGCAACCTTTCTGCTGACCCAGGCGTCATTGCTCGTTTGCGCGATCATCACGATCATGAATGCGAGCGGAAAGGTGGTCCACACCTTCGACAACATGTATGTCTCCGACATGATGACCGCCGTGCTGAAGGTCGGCGTCTATGTATGCGTCTTCATGCTCCTGATCTATTCGAGGCGCTACATCGAGTCAAGGGAACTGTGCAAGGGGGAATTCTATACGCTCTCCCTTTTCGCGACCCTCGGCATGATGGTGATGATTTCAGCCAACAGCTTCCTCACCCTCTATCTCGGGCTTGAATTGATGTCGCTCAGCCTTTACGCCATGGTCGCCCTGCAGCGCGATTCCCATGTCGCAACCGAGGCGGCGATGAAATATTTCGTCCTCGGCGCGCTCGCCTCGGGCCTCCTGCTGTACGGGATGTCCATGCTGTATGGCGCGACTGGCTCCCTCGATATCAACCGCGTGCTGGAAGCGATCAAAAGCGGCCAGGCGAATCCCGACGTGCTCGTTTTCGGCATCGTTTTCGTCGTCGCAGGGCTTGGCTTCAAGCTCGGCGCCGTTCCTTTCCACATGTGGGTCCCTGACGTCTACCATGGCGCCCCCACTGCGGTCACGCTCTTCATCGGCTCTGCCCCCAAACTCGCCGCATTCGCCTTCGTGCTGAGAATACTGTCCGGCGGCCTTCAGCCCCTGGTCCATGACTGGTCTCAGATGCTCGAGATACTCGCCGTGCTTTCCATGGCGATCGGCAACATCACTGCGATTGCCCAGGCGAACATCAAGCGCATGCTTGCCTATTCGACGATATCCCACATGGGCTTCCTGCTGCTCGGCATATTGAGCGGGAACGTGAACGGATACAGCTCGGCGATGTTCTATGTCCTCATCTATGCCCTGATGACCTTGGGCGGCTTCGGCATGGTGATGCTGATGTCCAGGGAGGGGTTCGAGGCCGACAAGATCGACGACTTCAAGGGACTCAATGCGAGGAGCCCATGGAACGCGTTCGTCATGCTGCTCCTGATGTTCTCGATGGCGGGCATACCCCCAACCGTCGGATTCTATGCCAAGTTCTCCGTCTTGCAGGCTGCGCTCAATTCAGGGCATGTCTGGCTCGTCGTCGCAGCGGTGCTGTTCTCCCTGATCGGATCCTTCTACTATCTGCGCATCGTGAAGCTCATGTATTTCGATGCGCCGATCATTGATGCGCCGATCATCGCCAACCAGGATGCAAGGATACTGCTCGGCATCAACGGCATCGCCATGCTGCTGCTGGGCATCCTTCCCCAATCCCTGATGGCGCTTTGCGCCCAATCCATCCAGAGCTCGTTTTCGGGATTCTAGGTGTCCAGGAACCTTCTGGAAGAGAAGATCGATTCCAGTCTCGTCTACGACGGGAAGCTGCTGAAGGTCAGACAGGACAAGGTGCGCCTGCCGGACGGCAGGGAAGGATTCAGGGAATACTTCAGGCACCCGGGGGCGGTCGTCGTCATCGCTTTCCTGCCGAACGGCAACCTGCTTCTGGAGCGCCAGTTCAGATACCCCTTGGGCAGAGTCTTCATCGAATTGCCGGCAGGCAAGATCGACCCCGGAGAAGATGTCCTTGCCTGCGCGAAGCGCGAATTGCTCGAGGAGACGGGATTCGAAGCTTCACACTGGCGTGAAGTTGCGACCCTGCATCCATGCATCGGCTATTCCGACGAGCGGCTGATCTACTTCCATGCCCAGGACCTCGCCTATTCTGAAAAGAGGCTCGACGAGGAAGAATTCATCGAGCATTTCGAGCTCCCGCTTGAGGAAGCCCTGGAATACGTGAGGAGGGGAGAGATCACCGACAACAAGACCGTCTCGGGTCTTTTTTGGGCGGAAAGAATAGCGAAAGGGCAATGGTGAAACAAGCATTCATGAATGCTTACGAAAACATGTGCTATAGATAATAGTAGCAAGATGTTCGGGGGAAGTTCATGGATGACGAGGTAAAGAAAGTCAGGCCGTCGCCGCAGGACCGCTATGCGATGATCTCTGAAAAGGCTTATTTTTTCGGCGAAGAGCGGAGAAGGAGAGCCCAGCCGGACGACCCCGCCGAAGACTGGCTGATGGCGGAAGCCGAGGTCGACCTGCTGATCTCTGCTGCGTGATTACTGCGCGAAGAAGGATTTCACCTTGTCCATCCAGGATTCGGACTTGGGGTTGTGCCTGGACTTGTCTTTCTGACTGATTTCGTCGAATTCTGTCAAGAGTTCCCTCTGGCGCTCGGTCAGGTTGAGCGGCGTCTCGACGACGAGGTGACACAGGATGTCGCCGTGGTTGCTTGATCGGACGCCCTTGATGCCTTTTCCCCTGAGCCTCAGCACCTTGCCTGTCTGGGTTTCGTGCGGCACCTTGAGTTTCGCGTAGCCGTCCAGCGTAGGCACTTCGATTTCCCCGCCCAACGCCGCAGTGCCGAAGCTGATCGGCATCTCGCAATGCAGGTCGTTGTGCTCGCGCCTGAAGATGGGGTGGTGCTTCAGGTGGATGACGACGTAAAGGTCCCCGGAAGGGCCGCCGTTGACGCCGGCTTCCCCCTCGCCTGACAGCCTGATCCTGTCCCCTTCGTCGACCCCGACCGGGATCTTGACAGAAAGCGTCTTGTGGCGCTTGACGCGGCCTGCGCCGCCGCAGTCGGAACAGGGGGAGGTGATCACCTTGCCGCTGCCGTGGCATTTGGGGCAGGTCTGCTGGATCGAAAAGAAGCCCTGCTGCATCCTGACCTGGCCGTGCCCGCCGCAGGTCTGGCAGGTGGCCGGCTGGGTGCCGGGCTTGGAGCCGCTGCCGTTGCAGGTTTCGCAGGGCTGCTGGGTGGGGATCCTGAGCTGGGTTTCAGTGCCGCGAGCGGCTTCTTCCAGCGTGATTTCGAGGTTGTACTGAAGGTCGGCGCCGCGATAGACGTTGGAGCGTCCGCGCATGCCGCCACCGAGAATGTCGCCGAAAATGTCGCCGAAAGCGTCGGCGAACCCCCCCGAGAATCCGCCGAATCCCCCCGCGCCGGCCTCGAATCCGGCATGGCCGTACTGGTCGTAGGCAACGCGCTTTTGCGGGTCGGAAAGCGTCTCGTAGGCTTCCTTCGCTTCCTTGAAGAGCTCTTCCGCCTTCGGGTCGTCCGGATTCCTGTCCGGATGATGCTTCATGGCCAGCTTGCGATAGGCCTTCTTGATGTCCTCGTCGGAGGCATCCTTGCCGACCCCGAGGACTTCGTAATAATCTCTTTTGCTCATTTATATGCAGCGAAGGCGGGTTGCCCCGCCTTCGGTCCTTGTCTTACTTCTTGTCCTTGACTTCCTCGAATTCCGCATCGACGACCTCGGCGTCCTGAGGCGCGTGGGGCTGTGCGTCGCTCCCCCCAGCTGCCTGCATTGCCTCGGCAAGCTTCTGGGAGGCATTGCTGAGTTCCTGGAGCTTCGCGTGGATGGCTTCCTTGTCGTTGCCCTGCACGGCTTCCTCGGCTGCTTTTATCGCGCCTTCGATCTTCGACTTCTCGTCGGATGAGATCTTCGAGCCGTGCTCGTCGAGCATCTTCCTGACCGAATGGATCACTGCATCGCACTGGTTCCTGGCTTCCACCAGCTCCAGCGCCTCGCGGTCCTCGGCTGCATGCGCTTCGGCATCCTTCACCATGCGATCGATTTCGTCGTCGGAAAGGCCGGAGCTCGCCTGGATCTTGATCTTGTTTTCCTTGCCGGTAGCCTTGTCTTTCGCAGATACATGCAAAATGCCGTTCGCGTCGATGTCGAAAGTGACTTCGATCTGCGGCATGCCGCGCGGCGAGGGCGGAATGTCGGTCAGGTTAAACTGACCCAGGCTCTTGTTGCCCGAGGCGATTTCGCGCTCTCCCTGCAGCACGTGGATCGTCACGGCCGTCTGATTGTCATCTGCGGTCGAGAACACCTGGTTCGCCTTGGTCGGGATCGTGGTGTTCTTCTGGATCAGCTTGGTCATCACGCCGCCCAGTGTCTCGATGCCCAGAGAGAGCGGGGTCACGTCGAGAAGCAGCACGTCCTTGACTTCGCCCTGGAGCACGCCGCCCTGGATCGAAGCGCCCACTGCGACGGCTTCATCAGGATTGACGTCCTTCCTGGGTTCCTTGCCGAAGAAGGCCTTGACCTTTTCCTGGACCTTGGGCATGCGGGTCTGTCCGCCCACCAGGATCACGTCCTCGATGTCGGAAATGGAAACGCCTGCATCCTTGATCGCGATCTTGCAGGGCTCCACGGTGCGCTCGATCAGATCGTCGACCAGGGATTCGAATTTAGCGCGGGTGATCTTGATCGCGAGGTGCTTGGGACCCGATGCGTCCGCCGTGATATAGGGCAGGTTGATCTCGGTCTGCTGAGAGGAGGAGAGCTCGATCTTCGCCTTCTCCGCGGCTTCCTTTAGGCGCTGCAGCGCGAGCTTGTCGTTCTTGAGGTCGATCCCCTGTTCCTTCTTGAACTCTTCGGCGAGATAATCGACCAGTCTCTGGTCGAAATCTTCGCCTCCGAGGAAGGTGTCGCCGTTGGTGGACAGCACTTCGAACTGGTGCTCGCCGTCGATTTCTGCAATCTCGATGATCGAGATGTCGAAGGTGCCGCCGCCCAGGTCGTAGACCGCGATTTTGCGATCGCCTTCTTTCTTGTCCATGCCGAAGGCGAGCGCGGCCGCAGTCGGCTCGTTGATGATGCGCTTGACTTCAAGCCCTGCGATCTTGCCAGCGTCCTTGGTCGCCTGGCGCTGCGAATCGTTGAAGTAGGCGGGAACGGTGATCACGGCCTCGGTGACGGGTTCTCCCAGATAGTCTTCGGCGGTTTTCTTCATCTTCACCAGGACCTGGGCTGAAACCTCGGGCGGCGCGATCTTCCTGTCGCGCACCTCGACCCAGGCATCTCCGTTGTCCGCCTTGACGATCTTGTAGGGCATGAGGGACACGTCCTTCTGCACCGTGTTTTCGGCGAAGCGGCGTCCGATCAGCCTCTTGACTGCGAAAAGGGTATTCTTGGGATTGGTGACGGCCTGCCTTTTCGCGGGCGCGCCGACAAGGATTTCTCCTTCATCCGTGTAGGCGACGATGGAAGGCGTGGTCCTCGTGCCTTCCGCGTTTTCGATGACCTTGGGTTTGCCGTTTTCCATGATGGCGACGCAGGAATTCGTCGTTCCCAGGTCGATGCCGATGATTTTTCCCATTGCAATTCCTTTGACTGTTTAATAGGTTGAGGCTTATATGCGGGCGCGCCGCTGAATTTCAAGCGCTTTTCGAGACGATGACGAGCGCCGGCCTGATGATCCTGTCGTTGAGCTTGTAGCCCTTCTGCAGCACCTGAAGAACGGTGTTGGGTGCTTCTTTCGAATCGATCGCGCTGATCGCCTGGTGCTGATGCGGATCGAATTTCTGGCCCGCAGGATCGATTTCCTCGAGATTGAATTTCGTGAAAACGGCATTCAGCTGCTTCAGGGTCAGCTCGACGCCGTCCTTCATGGCTTCCAGCGAGGCGTTCTCAACCGATATGGCTTTCTCAAGGCTGTCCTTGACGGCAAGCAGCTCGCTCGAGAAGTTCTCGACGGCGTACTTGTGTGCATTGGCGATGTCTGCTTGAGCGCGCTTCCTGACGTTTTCGGTCTCGGCCTTGGCGCGCATCCAGGCATCCTTGTGCTCCTCGATGAGAAGCTCGGCCTGCCTCAGGAGTTCTTCCGTGCCCGGCATGGATTCGGTTTGCGCTTCGTTCTGATCTTCCTGCATAGTTTCCTCCTCGTGATTCCTTTTTTATATGGCGCTATTGATCCGATTTTCAAGAGTCAGTTTTTTGCGCCTTTCGATAAGGCCAGCATCCGTCCCGTTTCCATGTCGGGAGGCGCATCCATCCAGCCATGGAGATTGTCCATGGCGATGCGTGCAAGCGCCTCGATCCATTTCTGATTTTCATTGAGCGCGGGAATGTAGTTGAATTCGCCTCCTCCCGCATTGAGGAACACCTGCTTCACTTCCATGGCGATTTCCTCGAGCGTTTCCAGGCAGTCGGACACGAATCCCGGGCAGACGACGTCCATCCTGGAAATCTTCTGTTTCCCGAACTGTTCGGCTGCTTCGACCGTGTAGGGCTTGAGCCATTCTGCGCGGCCGAAACGCGACTGGAAGGAGATCATGTATTCGTCTTCGGCAAGATTCAACGCTTCGGAGAGCAGCCTGCCTGTTTTCAGGCATTCGCAGTGGTAGGGGTCGCCCAGTTCGAGCGTTCTTTTCGGCACGCCGTGGAAGCTCATCAGCAGCTTTTCGGGGCGGCCCGACGCCGCCCAGTAATTCGAGATGTTTTCGGCCAGCGCGTCAATGTAGCCCTTGTCGTCGTGGAAATGCTTGATGATGCGCAGCTCGGGGGGATTCCTCATCGCCTCGAAGACCTTGAACACGGCGTCATATACGGTGCCGGAGGAGCTCGCGGCATACTGGGGATAAAGAGGGATGACGAGGATCCTGTCGCATCCATCTAGCTTCATTTTTTCGAGCACGCTTGAAATGGAAGGGGTGCCATAGCGCATCGCGTAATCGACGAGCGGCGGGTGCTCGAGCTTGCCGAGCTCAATCCCGAGGAGCGCGGCCTGCCGCATCGTATGGACCTTCAGGGGTGAGCCTTCCTTCGTCCAGATCGATGCATATTTCCTGGCCGATTCGGCAGGGCGGGTGTTGAGGATGATTCCGTTCAAAATCGGCCACCAGAGCGCTCTCGGAATCTCGACCACTCTCGGGTCGGAAAGGAATTCCTTCAGGTAAGGCCTCAATGCCTCCTTCGTAGGGGCCTCGGGGGTGCCCAGATTGACGATGAGCACGCCAGTCCTTTTCTGCAGGCCGTGCCTGTGATCTGGTTCCGGTTTATACATCAGTGATGGGAAAGCGCGCCGCTCAACAGCTTGGCGGTGATGTCAACGATCGGAATGACGCGCTCGTAAGCCATGCGCTTGGGTCCGATCACGGCCAATGTGCCGACGACCTGGTTTTCTGCGCCGTACGGGGCGGTGATGATGCTGCATTCGTCGAGCTGGCCGAGGCCGGATTCGGATCCGATGAAGATCTGCATGCCCTGGGCCGTGCGGCTCGCATCGAGCAATTGTAGGAGCATGGTTTTTTTTTCGAAAAGATCGAACAGGCGCCTCAGGTTGGCCAGATCGGAGGAAAGGTCATGGATTTCGAGCAGATTGCGCTCCCCGGAAATGACGCATTCCTCCTCCAGGTCGGTTCGCGTCGTGGTTTCGATCGCGGCCGACATCAGTTCGCTGACGTTGCTCTTCAGCTGCCCCAGTTCTTCCTTCACGCGCCGGTGGATTTCGTTCAACGTGAGACCTGCGTAATTCCTGTTGAGGTAATTGGAGGCTTCGGTGAGTTCTGAAGCGCTATAGCTTCTTTCGGTGAAGAGCACCCTGTTTTGCACGTCGCCGTTGGACGTGACGATGATGAGCAGCACGCGCTTTTCGGAAAGCTTCAGGAACTCGACCTGCCGGAAAGCCTGTGCATCCCTTTTCGGGGCGATGACGATGCCGGCGAAGCGGGTGAGGTCGGACAGGAGATGGGATGCCGAGCTGATGAGGCGGGAAGGATTGTCGGGCAGCAGGTTGCCGCCCAATTGCTCGATTTCGTGCTGCTCGAGCGGTTTGACGACAAGCAGGCTGTCGACGAAGAATCGGTAGCCTTTCGCTGTCGGTACCCGTCCAGACGAAGTGTGCGGGCTTTCGACGAAGCCGAGCGCTTCGAGGTCGGCCATCACGTTGCGAATGGATGCCGAGCTCAGGTCGAGTCCCGAATAATGCGAAAGTGCGCGCGAACCGACGGGCTGACCTTCCTCGATGTATCTTTCGATCAGCGTCTTGAGCAGGATTTGGGCGCGTTCGTTGAGCATGGATCGATTCTACACGATTCCGCTTTTCTGATCGCCCCTGATGATGTCGCGCAGCTCCCTGAACAGGGCCCTGAACTGCTTGGGTGGTTTGCCCGCATCCCTGTCCTTCTGGATGCTGCGCACCAGATTGCGGATATGGGTCCTGTCGGCCTGCGGATAGCTTCTCGCGAATTCCTCGAAGGCGTTTTCCTCATCCAGAAGCCTGCTGCGCCAGCGCTCGACCTGATGAAGCTCGGCTGCATTTTCCTTGGATTGCGCATCCCAGAGGGCGAGCTTCGCCCTGATTTCGTCCACTTCGATTTCGCGCATCAGCTTGCCGATATACTGCATCTGGCGGCGGATCGCGCCGAACTGGGTGAGCTTCTTCGCCTCGAGAACGGCCTCCATGAGCTTCTCAGGCAGTTCGAGCTCCGACAGGCGAGAGGAAGAGAGTTCGACCAGCTCTTCACCCATATCCTGAAGAGCCTGCATTTCCTTCTTGCGGCTCGTCTTGCTTTGTTCTTCTTGCATATTGGACGGCAAGGCCGGATGGCCTTGCGCTTATTTGGCGATCTGCTTTTCGCGAATCTCGTCGAGGGTCTTGCAGTCGATGCAGAGGGTGGCGGTAGGCCTCACCTCGAGCCGACCCAGGCCGATTTCGACGCCGCAGCTTTCGCAGTAGCCGTATTCGCCGGAATCGATCTTGGCGATGATCTCGTCGATCTTCTTGATCAGCTTGCGCTCGCGGTCGCGGCTCCTCAGTTCGAGCGCCATGTCGGATTCCTGGCTTGCTCGGTCGTTGGGGTCAGCGAACACGGTAGCTTCGTCCTGCATGGTGTGGACGGTCCTGTCGATATCCTGGCCGAGCTCGAGTTTCATGCCTTCGAGAATTTTCCGGAAATGCATGAGCTGCTTCGGGTTCATGTATTCCTCGCCTTCCTCGGGCACGTAGGGAATTTTCACTTTTTCTTCGGGCATCATTCTTTCCTGTTCGAGCAAAAACGATTAAATAGCATAACATCGATCATATCACAAGAGTGTTTTCCCCGTCCCATGCGAAGGTTGAATTGACCTTTTGCACGGGTAAGGGTATAGTCTCGCCTTCCGGGGTGTAGCGTAGCCTGGTAGCGCGCCTGGTTTGGGACCAGGATGTCGGGAGTTCGAATCTCTCCACCCCGACCATAAGGTCGGCTCTGTGCCCGTAGCTCAACCGGATAGAGCACCAGCCTTCTAAGCTGGGGGTTACAGGTTCGATTCCTGTCGGGCACGCCAATATCTATGGTGGCTGTAGCTCAGTTGGTAGAGTCCAGGATTGTGATTCCTGTCGTCGTGGGTTCGAGTCCCATCAGCCACCCCATCTTCCCAAGGCGTTTCCCGAAAGCCCTGTTCAGGGCGTCAGTGTTTCGACTTTCTGCTGAAATTCCCGTCGTCGAG
>JAJZRS010000001.1 GCA_021802545.1 Pseudomonadota bacterium | reverse complement strand
CCCGCCGTCCGCTTCTCGCAGGAATCCAATGATTTGCTCTTCCGTAAATCTCTTCTTCATGTCCAATCTCCTTCATGGTTAAGATTGGACTCTAATTTCAACTGCTACTCAACATGGGGGGACGTCGACCCTTCTCTACGATCGCGCCTACTGTAAACGAAGCTTCATATTGAAATGTTAACTTAACCAAATAACCATACAAATAAGATAGATATAAATCATGAAAAAGAACCTGCCCATCACGCAGCATGAGATTGACTATCCTGCATCGACCATCTTCATTTCGAAAACAGACACAAAGGGGATCTGCACCTACGCAAACGATTCATTCGTTCAGGTCAGCGGTTTTTCTCGGGAAGAGCTGATCGGAAAGAATCACAATATCGTCCGTCATCCGGACATGCCGCCATGGGCATTCGAAGACCTCTGGAAAACGATCAAGAGCGGGCACCCGTGGCGCGGCATCGTCAAGAATCGAGCAAAGAATGGAGACCATTACTGGGTACGCGCCACGGTCACCCCGATCATTGAAAACCATGACATTGTCGGCTACATCTCCTTGAGAAGAAAGCCGAGCAGGGACGAAATCGCTTCCGCTGAAAAACTTTACCAAATTGCTTCCCCTCCTTCGCCGCCGCTTTTGCTGAGAAAGAAATTCCGCAACATGAGGCTGCAGACAAAATTGCAGCTCCTTGTCCAACCTTTCATCATGATTCTTCTCGGCGCAGCCAACGTCGCCATCTACGTGCAGGACAAGAACAACTTGGTTGCCTCGGTCCAAAGGCGCGCTGAGGGAACAGCCAACGAGATCATCGATAGCGCGAACATGATGATGGTGACGGGTACCATCAGCGATACGCAAACCAGGAAGCTGTTGATCAAGAAAGTGACCGATTCAGGTAACGTGATGAGCGCTCGACTGGTTAGATCGGACCAGGTCGTCAGGCAGTTTGGACCAGGCTTGCCCGAAGAGCACGTGCAAACCGATTTGGAGCGCAAGGTCATTGCCGACAAGAAGCCTTATTACGCCCTGGAAAATCATCGAGGCCAACCCGTATTCCATGCTGTCACGCCCTATATTGTCAGCCACGATTTCCATGGTACGGATTGCCTAAAATGCCATCAGGTCGAAGTGGGCAGTGTCAATGGCGCATCCGACATCGAAATCGACATGAGCCCTGAGTTGGCCAAGCTGTTCAAGACCGCCGTAATGCTCGTGATCGGCCAGGCGTTCCTGCAACTGCTGCTCTTCTTCTTCATCAGGCGCATCGTAGGCGGTTTTGTTGCGAAGCCCGTCGAAAATATCACGACTCAAATGTATGGGATAGTCAGAGGAAACATGACCGGCCAAGTCGATATTTCCGGTCGAGACGAAATGGGAGAAGTGCTCTGCGCTGTCCAAACCGCTCAAGTTCTGCTCGGTTCCATCATTGACCAAATTGCCTCGGTTTCCCTGCATGTCGACGATCATGCCAGCCAGCTTTCCCATTCGGTATCGAAAGTGTCGCATAGTGCGCAGACGCAATTCGATTCGGCAAGCCAGATGGCCAGTGCAGTCGAGCAATTGACAGTGAGCATCGATCAGGTATCGATGAATGCGGAAGAAGTCAGCAAGATTTCTGGAAGATCGAAAGCACTGGCTGCCGAAGGAAGCGGTATCGTCCAGAACGTGGTCGCCGAGATGGCCAGGATCACGGATGGGGTGATGGAGGCAGCCGAATCCATTCATGTGCTGGGCGAAAAATCAGACCAGATACAGGGTATCGTCAAGACGATCAAGGATATTGCCGAACAGACCAATCTGCTAGCCCTGAATGCAGCGATCGAAGCGGCGCGCGCTGGAGAAAGCGGACGCGGATTCGCCGTGGTAGCGGACTCGGTCAGGAAGCTGGCGGAAAACACCTCGAGCGCCACCCGCGAAATTGCAGGCATCATCGAAGAAATCCGCAGCGGTACGAACTCTTCGGTGCATGAAATGGAGACAGTCGTCTCCATGGTCAAATCAGGTTTGGAACTGGCCCAGCACGCCGGAACCGCCATAAGCAAGATCGACGAGGGGGCAGGCCGGGTGCTCCAGGGGGTAGAGGACATTTCTCTTTCAATAAGCGAGCAGAGCGAAGCAAGCCGCAATATTGCAGTCAACATCGAGAAGGTCGCAAGGATGTCGGAAGAAACAAACGAAGCCGTCAGAGAAATTTCGCAGGCGGTACAAATGCTCGAGAATCTTTCAGGCGAACTGCAGAAATCGATCAGGAATTTTCAGGTGTGAGCACGGAGCGCGGATAACCGCGCTCCGTGACTCAGTCAGGCAGTCACTGCCCCCAGCATCCAGCCATAATGCGCATAGGCCAGCATGACTACGATGTATCCCAGGAAAAACATCCATCCCAGGGCAAGCAGTCTATTTTCAAAAGCGATCTTCATCCTTCTGTACTGGATGATCGTAGAATCGTGCCCTTGCGAAGTATTGAACATGGCTTGCCCCCTCAAGATTATTGATGATTGGACATTCAGGATAGCCGGGGAACATGTCATTTTCATTTAAGCAACATGATAGTTGCTTACCTACCAACACGCTGAACCGACTTGATTTTGTGCTTTCCGGAAAAGAACCGAATGAATTCCTCGGGCAGCATGGGTTCTGCGATATGGTAGCCCTGGGCCTCGTCGCATTCATGCAAATGCAGCAATTCGAGGTGCTGGTCGTGCTCGACGCCTTCTGCGATGGTCGTGAGGTTGAGGCTTTTCGCCATATTGATGATGGCCGCAACGATAGCCGTATCGTCCGGATTCGTGGCCATTTCCCGGATGAAAGACTTGTCGATCTTCAGTTTGTCGACATCGAACCGCTTCAGGTATGAGAAACTCGAGTATCCTGTGCCAAAATCGTCGATCGAAAGCCTGACGCCGAGCGCCTTCAGCCTTCTTACCGTATCCAAAACATTCTCGGCATTGTCGATCAGGATGGACTCCGTCAATTCGAGTTCGAGTTGCGCCGGATTCAATCCCGACGAAGAGAGCGCGCTGGAAACGCTGGACGCGAGTTCGCCGCGCCTGAATTGAACTGCGGAAAGGTTGACCGCAACGACAAGATCGCATATCTCGGCTTTTTCCCATTCGACGACCTGATTGCAGGCCATGTGGAGTACCCACTCACCGATCGGCACGATCAGGCCGCTGCTTTCAGCGACGGGGATGAAGTGCTGTGGGGAAATCATGCCTTTCTCTGGATGATTCCACCGGATAAGCGCCTCGACACCCACCACTTTTCCGCTGACGATGTTGATTTGAGGCTGGTACAAAAGAAAGAATTCATCCTTCTCCAGTGCGCTTCTCAGGCCGTTGAGGATATGGATGTGCTCGATTGCGTGCTGGTTCATCTGGTCGTCGTAAAAGCGGTAGGTGTTTCGTCCCGCTTCCTTTGCGCAATACATGGCGATATCCGCCTTTTTTCGCAAACTTTCGAAATCCTCTCCGTCATCAGGATAAACGGCTATTCCCATCGAAATGGATGTAAAGATGTTATCCCCTTCGATCTTGAAAGGCTGCGCCATGCGCTCGAGTATTTTTTCTGCGATGTCGCTGATCGCATTGCTGTCCACGATGTTGGAAATGACGATCAGAAATTCGTCCCCTCCCAACCGGCTGGTGGTGTCTGTATCTCTCACGCACAGCAGCATGCGCTCCGCCACCGCTTTCAGCAATTCATCCCCTATGGTGTGCCCAAGGGAATCGTTGACCGACTTGAAGTTGTCCAGGTCAATAAAGACAAGCGCCACCTTGGAGCCGACCCTGTCAGCATAGGCCATGGCCTGTTCCATGCGGTCCGTGACAAGCAAGCGGTTGGGCAACTTGGTCAAGACATCGTGATGGGCGAGAAATTCGATTTGCGCCTGAATGAGCCTGTGTTCGCTGATATCGTTGATGATGGAAAGGCATCCGACGATGCGACCTTCCTTGGAAAGCGGCGAATTGAACCATTCGCAAATAATCCTTTTCCCATCCTTGGTCACATTTTCGTTGATGAAACTGCTTTCTTCGTTCCCCTCCTTGATGATTTCCGTCCAGATCGCAGCAACCAGCGGCTGGGCATCCGGGTGAACGATCAGCTTGAACGCGTGCTGTCCCCTGGCTTCTTCCATCGTCCAGCCGAACATTTTTTCGGCAGCGGGATTCCATTCGGTTACGCAAAAATCCCTGTCCCATGCAATGTATGCAAGCGGCATGCGGTTGAAATGGAAATTGAGGCGCTGATGATCTTCCTTGATCTGCGCAACGCTCTCCGTCAGCATTTTTTCGGCCAGCTTGCGCTCGGTCAGATCATTGAATACGACGATGATCTTTTCCTGGTAGAGCGTCTTGGTCAATTCAACGGCTTTTGTCGAACCGTTCTTGCAACACACCAGGACTTCTCTGGAAGGCGCGACCCTTCCGTTTGCCTCGGCCGCAGCGCACAGGATCTCGTCGGACGTCTGCATCCGGTATGTGGGGTCGGGGTAGGCGCGGCAATTCCAGTCACGGACAGTCGGAATGTCCTTCAGGTTGTAGCCGAACAGGTTCTTGAATTTTCTGTTGAGATAGACGACCCTGTCTTCAGCTTTGTCCACGATAAAAATGGGCAAAGGAAAATTTTCGAGTAGATGGTTTTCCATCAGAGGTTTCCCCTTATTGTCATTATTGAGTGATGCAATATCGCCTTTGATTGATGTAAAGGCTGTTTCCCTGATTCTTTTTGGCCATTTTTTTCGACTCGGCGGCAACCGAAGCAATTTCTCGGTGCGACTCGAACATGCCCGGCTCCACGACCACAGCCCCCATGGAGAGCGAAGTCAGCGGATGGAATTCCTCTTCTTCGCGCCGATTCTCCGTGACATAACCGCCACGCTCGATATCCTCCGATCTGAAGAAAGACAATGCATTCTTCCCGAATTTTTCCAGACCGCTCCTGCATCGATCTTCCCAGTCGGCGCTGCGGAAAATGATGATGAAGTCGTCCCCGCCGATATGCCCGACGAAATCCAGATGCTGATCGCAAATTTCAACCAGGATCTTCGCCGTCATCTGTATCATCGAGTCGCCCATGCTGAATCCGTACACATCGTTGAAGGGCTTGAAATGATTCAGGTCGCAATAACATACGCAGAACGGCTCTAGAGCGTTCAGAAGGTTGTTGATATGCTCGTTGATGGGAAGATTGCCGGGCAGGCCGCTAAGCGGGTTGGCGTATCGTGCGGCACGAATCTGCATTTCGGTGATTTCGTGAATCAGGCTCTGGCTCGTTCCGACGCCCACATATTGGCCTTTTTCGGTGAAAATGAATCCTTGCGAAACATGCCGATGGTCCATTGAAACAAGGCGGCTCAGGTCCTGTATCGATATGTTCCTGTCGACGATCAGCGGTTCCGGATCCATGAACAGGGTGCAGGGTTTCTTCCCGTAGAGTTCGCGCTGATAAGTCCTCGCAAATCGGTCGATGAAGCTGGCTCGATTGATAAGGCCCACAGGGGCGTTCTTGTTGTCCACCACGGCTGCAACGTGCAGCATCGGGTTTTCTTCGAGATGCATGAAGACATTTTCGTTGATGTCCTTCATGTGGAAGCAATGCGCCGCTTCCATGAGCGGATTGCAGTCCTTTTGATCGGGTGCCTCTGTCGATGCGTGCAGCGCAAGCGCTCCGAAAGCTTCCTTGGACAATGCTGAAGATGGGTTCTTCTGCCATCTTGCGATAAAAATTCCCTGGCACAGATGGATGCCGATATCCCTGAGCAGAAGCAGCTCCCCTCTTGTCTCGACGCCCTCGGCAATGATTTTGCAGTTTGCCGCCTGTGCGGTTTCCAGCAAGGACTGTACGAACTGCGCCTTTTCTGGCATCTTGTCGATGTCATGGATCAAATAGGGATTGAGCTTCGCATAACTTGGCGGATTCTCGATGTCTGCATCGAGGAAAGGGAAAAATTCGCCATGATCCGATATTGCTACCTGGTAGCCCAGATCAATATACCTTGACACGATTTTCTGCAGGAAACTGGGGCGTTCTGCGCTGTAAATATTTTCACCGCTCAGCTCGATGACGACCTGCTCGGGATCCAGGCCGGCCTGATGGATGAATTTTCCAACATGCAGGTCCTTGAACTTGTGCGAGAGAAAGATATCCGCATTCAGGGTGATGAAAAGCTTTCCCGACAGGCCGAGCTCGGCAAAACGCAGTGCCATGATCTGGCAGCGGAGATTTTCAAACTCGAGCGGTTTCCCGGATTGATGGGCGAGATGCAGAAGCCTGTGGGGGGAATAAAGGAAATCGTTGGATGGTCCGCGCACTGTGCCCTGGAACCCGACAACATTTCCGCTTGCGATGTCGGCCACGGGCTGGAAAAGCGCCTCGAGCCGCTGGTGCTCCATGAGGGAATTGAACACATGGGAGGGTTCTGGAAACTTGCTCACCGCTTTTTCCACACATGAAGCTTGGCTTGAAATACCTGAGACATTCACGCGCTCATCCATTGGTCTTATTTATAGGCCATGATCTTACAGGGGGTTTTTTGCCATTTGGTTACAAAAATCGCCGCCCCGATGCGCCTTCATGGCATCTTTGTTGATTTGGATCAAACTCATTCGATTTCTTCTTCGAAATGCACGCCTGGCAATGAAACCGTAATCTTTTCTTGGCTAAAATGGCATCAAAGGACGTTCAGCTTCCGGCTATCCAAACAGGCGAGGTCACTTTGAAAAGCATGCCCTTTACCGAAAAGATCACCGATGTTTTCGATTTCAATCCGGCCATTCCCAGCGATCTGGTTAGGCATATCGAGCAGCACGAAAACAGCTTCGCAAAAAAGCAGCAGCGCCGCCTGTGCCTGTTCGCCTGCTCCAGCCCTTTAGATGCGCTCAATCAGCTCAGCCTCAACGAACCGAACTCGTACGATGAAATCCTCAAGATCATCGAAGCTTACCAGTTGCACCTCAACCAGCTTCTGGATCTTGCGCAATGCGCCCATGCCAGGATGAAGCATGCAGATCTTCGAAATTTTCCGGAAAAAGGGTATCCTTTCATCGATCACAATACATCGACCGAAAGGTGAACCATGAAAAGCTGCAAGCCGGAATATCTGGAGAAGGTGAAAAACTTGGCTACCGAAGAGCGCGAACGCCTGTTCAGCAGAATGAAGGGGAAATTGCCGCGCAGGCTTGAAAAGGACAAGATCAGCGACGCAGAAGCGCTGGCCATCCAGATGGAACTGGAAGACGAGCAGCTCGCGGAATGGCGCAAGAACATCAAGTCGATGCGTGAAAAAGCCGCCTCGAAGCAAGACGCATAGACGGTTATGCGGCTTGAGACGCGGATAGGGTGGCGATATGGCGGCCGTATGCCCTGTCCATCGTCAGCTCTAGCAGCACGCTTTTGATGAGAAAAGCAACAATGTCTACTGCGGCATGGCTTTGCCGCTTCTCAAACATACCTTCGTAAGCCCTTATCTGGGCGAGCAATTTCTCATGCGCCGGTTTGTGCGCTGTATAGCATGGAAATCCGACCCGTCTCATGACTTCTTCTTCAGCTTCGAAATTTCAGATTCTTATAAGTTTCATGTCAGTTTTGTGCAATTCAGGCTCCGATCCGTTCGTCGTCTGGGCGACAAAAAAGGCCCGCAATGCGGGCCTTTTTTTCGGTCTTGCCAGCCTCAGAACGGGATGTCGTCATCCATGTCATCGAAGCCGCCCTTGGGCTGCGCAGGGCGCTGGGATCTGGATTCTTGAGGAGAGTCGGTCACCTCGAAGCTGTTCGCCCGGCCTCCCAGCATCTGCATCTTGTCCGCGACGATCTCGGTGGTGTATCTGTCCTGACCTTCCTTGTCCTGCCATTTCCTTGTCTGTATCCTGCCCTCGACGTAAACCTGGCTGCCCTTCTTCAGGTATTCACCGGCAATCTCGGCGAGCTTGCCGAAAAAGGCAACCCTGTGCCATTCGGTCTTCTCCTGCTTTTCCCCGCTCTTGTCCTTCCAGGTCTCTGTGGTGGCGAGCGTGATGTTGGTGATTGCCGATCCGTCAGGGGAATAGCGCACATCGGGATCCTTGCCCAGATTGCCGATCAAAATCGCCTTGTTCACAGATGCCATTCGCCCTCTCCTAATGATTATCCACAGCACACATTCTATCCGATTCGCCCCTCCAAACCTAGGGAATGCTGGAATGCTCACATACCCGCAGCAAATGTGGTGTTACAATTAAATCAATACTCATAACGAATTTAATATCATGCAGGGGTCGGACATCTTCGTTTGGGACAGCCAGTTCGAGACAGGCCTGCCCGAGCTCGACAGGCAGCACAGGCACCTTGTCGATCTCGTCAATTCGCTGGCAAGAATGCTCGCCACAGAAACGGATTCCATCGAAAGCCCCCTGCTCTCCGTGTTCGACGAACTTGCCGACTACGTCACTTTCCATTTCGGCTACGAGGAAATGCTGATGAGCACTGTCGCAGCTTCCAAAAGCGAAAGGGCGCACAGGCAGGCCCATGAGGACTTCAAGGCACGTTTAGAAGAAGCGCGGCGTGAAGCCAAGGCTGCCCCTTATGAGGTTACGGGGAACCTGCTCACCTTTCTCTCCAGATGGCTGATGTTCCACATCATCGGCACGGACAGGCATCTGGCCAAGAAGCTTCTGGCGGTCAAATCGGGCGCATCCGAAAAAGAGGCCGAATTGAAGGCGAGTGACGCCATGGTGGACAGCGGAGAAATCCTGCTTTCCGCCATGAACAGGCTCTACGACAGCCTGGCCGCAAGGACGAACGAGCTGCTGGAAGCGAAGCGCAGGCTGCGCTGGGAAATCGACTCGCACAGGCTTACCGAATTCGAATTGAGGAAACTCTCCAGTGCAGTCGAGCATAGTCCCGTCTCGATCATCATCACGGATAGCCAGGGAATGTTCGAATACGTGAACCCCAAGTTCACCGAGCTGACCGGCTATGGTTTTCACGAACTGGACGGAAAGACGCCCAGGGTGCTGAAATCGGGGGAGACGCCCGACATCGAATACGAAAAGCTTTGGAAGACCATCAGTTCCGGCAACGAATGGCATGGGGAATTCCACAACAAGAAGAAGAACGGCGAGTTCTACTGGGACCATGCCTCCATTTCTCCGATCAGAAACGCCGTGGGCAATATCACCCATTATGTTGCGATCCAAGAAAACATCACGGAAAGAAAGCTCGCCGAAGAACAGTTCCAGCAGCAGAAACAGCTCTCCGACGACATCATCAACAGCCTTCCAGGCATTTTCTACATGCTGAACGAATACGGCCGCTTCGTCAGGGCGAACCCAAGATTCTCCGTAGTCACCGGCTATTCGATGGGCGAGATCCTGGCCATGTCAGCCCTGGATTTCTTCGAGGCGGAAGAAAAGCAGCTCATCACCAACAAGATGCGCGAGGTTTTCGAAAAAGGGGAAGCCTGGGTGGAAGCCGACCTCGTCGTCAAAGACGGCAGGAAAATCCCCTATTATTTCAACGGGCACAGGATCACATTCACCAGCAAATCGTATCTTGTCGGGCTGGGCACTGACATTTCTGAGCGCAAGCTGCTCGAGATGGAGCTCGTGCGACAGGCCACGACGGACATGCTGACCGGATTGCCGAACAGGCGCTATTTCCTCGAGCTCGCCAGCCAGGAAATTGCGAGATCGAGGCGTTATGTCAAGCTGCTTTCCGTCCTCATGATAGACTTGGACGAATTCAAATCGATCAACGACAATTACGGGCACCAGACCGGCGACACGGTCCTCGTGAAATTCGCTGAAATCTGCAGAAAAAGCATGCGCGCCATCGACGTCACCGGAAGGCTGGGCGGCGAGGAATTCGCCATCCTCCTTCCCGAGACCGAAGAAAAGGAAGCGCTCGATGCAGCCGAGCGGCTCAGACGCAGCGTTGCAGGGGAAAAGGTCGAAGGCGAAGGCGGGAAAACGGTGCATTTCACCATATCGATCGGGGTTGCAACCCTCTCCCCCTCGAGCGACGACATCGACGTCCTCCTGAGCGCAGCCGACAAGGCGCTTTACGAAGCGAAGCGCTCAGGAAGAAACAGGGTTGTCTGTTTCAGGCCTTGATGCCCGCAAGCTCAAGCACGCCTGCCTCGTCGAAGCCGGTGAGGCTGGTCTTGAGGTAGGCCACCCCTTCCGAACCCACCACGACTGCCTCATATACCCCGGAAAGCGCGGAAAGCTTGTCGGAAAGCAGCCTTGCCTGGGCCTCGTCCATCTGGTTCAGATGATACATCTTGGTCCTCACTGCAGGAGGCGCTTTCATCGTGACAGCGAGAAGCAGCCAGATCACGCTCAGCGCCGCACCGAAAAGGAAAACGGAAGCATGCCCGCCGTAGCTTGCCAGAACCCCGCCCACTGCGCCGCCCGTGAACAGGCCCAGAGATTGGCTAGTGTTGTACACGCCCATCGCCGTCCCTTTGGCCGTGGCAGGCGCGATCTTGGAGACGAGCGAAGGCAGGCTGGCTTCCAGGATGTTGAATGCGGTGAAAAAGAGCAGCAGGCTGAACACCGTCCCCCAGAAAGAGGAAAGCACGAAAGAGAACAGCAGCTGAGAGATCAGCAGCAGGATGATCGCAGTGACGAAAACGTTCTTGAGCTTGCCCTTCTTCTCGCCATAGATGATGAGCGGCACCATCAGCACGAAGGCGAGAATCATCACCGGAACATAGATTTTCCAATGCTGGCTCTCGGGAAGATGGCCGGAGGCGATGAGCGTGGCAGGGATCACGACGAACATCGCCATCTGAGCTGCATGCAGGCTGAAGATGCCGAAATCGAGCCTCAGCAGCTGCGCATTCTTGATCACGCCTGAAAGCTTCGACGTCGACACTTCCGCATCGGAGTGGAAAGCGCTCTTTTGGGGATCGGGAATCATTTTTGCGACAACGAAAATCGCGAGAATGGAAAGAACGCCCGTCAGGGCGAACATGCCGGGCACGCCTATCGCCATATAGACCAGCGGGCTCACTGCCATGGAAACAGCGAAGGTCATGCCGATGGTCGTCCCGATCATGGCCATCGCCTTGGTCCTGTGCTCTTCGCGGGTCAAATCGGCGAGCAGCGCGGTGATCGCTGCAGAGATCGCGCCTGCTCCCTGGATGGATCGCCCAATGATGATCCAGTAGATGTCGTGCGCCGAATAGGCGACGAAGCTGCCTATCGCGAATATCGCAAGGCCGAAATAGATGACCGGCTTCCTGCCGAACTTGTCGGACGCCATGCCGAAAGGAAGCTGCAACACTGCCTGGGTCAAGCCGTAAATGCCGAGCGCAAGCCCGATCAGCACATGGTCGTCTCCCCCCGGAAGCGATTTTGCATAGATCGCGAAGACAGGAAGAATCAGGAACATGCCCAGCATCCTCAGCCCGAAGATACAGGCAAGTACCATGCTTGCACGACGCTCGAAGGGGGTCATGCTTTCAGTATTGTTGGTTTTTCTCATGGCTCCGTTTCCGCAAAATCAAATAAGACGGTATATTAGCAGGTTGAGTTCAATATTTTTACATTCCATGGAATATATCAGAATCCGGGGCGCCAGGACGCACAACCTCAAGAACGTCAATCTCGACCTTCCGAGGAACAAGCTGATCGTGATCACGGGCCTGTCGGGCTCCGGAAAATCCTCGCTCGCCTTCGACACGCTTTATGCCGAAGGACAGCGGCGATACGTCGAATCGCTCTCGGCCTATGCAAGGCAATTCCTTCATCTCATGGAAAAACCCGACGTCGATCTCATCGAGGGATTGTCGCCGGCCATTTCCATCGAACAGAAGGCGACCAGCCACAACCCGAGGTCGACGGTCGGCACGGTGACAGAAATCCACGACTATCTGAGGCTGCTTTTTGCCCGAGCGGGAGATCCGGTCTGCCCCGATCACGGCATCACTCTGAAAGCCCAGAGCGTGAGCCAGATGGTCGACCATATCCTCGCCCTTCCCGTCGACACCCGGTTGATGATCTTGTCTCCGCTCGTCGTGGGAAGGAAAGGCGAGCAAATCGACCTCATCGACGAATTGCGCGCGCAAGGGTTCGTCCGGGTCAGGATAGATGGCGAGATTCACGAGATCGACGAGGCGCCCAAGCTCCAGAAGAACAAGAAGCATACCATCGAAGTCGTGGTGGACAGGCTGAAGGTCAACCAGGACGCCAAGCAGCGCCTCGCCGAATCGCTGGAAACGGCATTGAGGCATGCCGACGGACGCGCGCTAGCGGTCGAGATGGACAGCAGCACAGAGCATCTCTTTTCGGCGAAGTTCTCCTGTCCCGTCTGCTCCTATTCGCTTCCCGAAATGGAGCCCCGGCTGTTCTCCTTCAACAATCCGATGGGCGCCTGCCCGAAGTGTGACGGGCTCGGCCAGGTGAGCCTCTTCGATCCGAAAAAGGTGGTCGCCTTTCCCCATCTGTCGCTCGCCTCGGGCGCGATAAAGGGATGGGACAAGCGCAACCATTTCTATTTCCAGATGATCCAATCGCTCGCCGCCCATTACGGATTCGAAGTCGACTCGCCTTTCGAGGCGCTTCCGGACCCGGCCAAGCAGATCGTCCTCTACGGATCCGGGCGGGAAAAGATCGAATTCTATTATCCTGCCGAGCGCGGTGCAAAGCGCATCCAGCACCATGCTTTCGAAGGCATCATTCACAATCTGGAGCGGCGCTACAGGGAAACCGACTCGGTGATGGTGAGAGAAGAGCTTGCCAAGTATTTGACGAACAGCCCCTGCCCCCAATGCCACGGCACGAGATTGAGACGTGAGGCGAGATACGTCAACGTGGCCGGTCTCACCCTGCACGAGATCAGCCAGAAGCCGTTGAAGGATGCGCTGGCTTTCTTCGAGACGCTTTCCCTGGAGGGCAGCAGGAAAGCCGTTGCGGAAAAGATCTCGCACGAAATCGTCAGCCGCCTGAAGTTCCTCAACAACGTTGGGCTCGATTACCTTTCACTGGACAGGAGCGCGGATACCCTGTCCGGAGGGGAGGCGCAACGCATCCGCCTGGCGAGCCAGATCGGATCCGGCCTCACAGGCGTCATGTATGTCCTGGACGAGCCTTCCATCGGGCTTCACCAGCGCGACAACACGCGTCTGCTCGACACCCTGAAGCATTTGAGGGACCTCGGCAACACGGTGATCGTCGTCGAGCATGACGAAGATGCGATAAGATGCGCGAACCATGTCGTCGACATCGGTCCCGGCGCAGGCGTTCACGGCGGAAGCATCATCGCCGAAGGCAGCCCGCTCGACATCGAAAAGCATCCCGATTCGCTCACCGGCCAATACCTCTCCGGGAGAAAATCCATTCCCGTCCCATCAATGCGCCAAGCGCCCAAGGAATCGCGCTGGCTGAAGCTGAAAGGCGCATCGGGAAACAATCTGAAGGGCGTCGATCTGGAACTTCCCGTCGGGCTCCTCACCTCGGTCACGGGGGTTTCCGGCTCAGGGAAATCGACCTTGATCAACGACACGCTCTACGCTGCGGTCGCACAGCATCTCTACGGATCGAGCCGCGATATCGCCCCATATGGCTCGATATCGGGCATCGAATTTTTCGACAAGGTGATCAACATGGATCAGAGCCCGATCGGCAGGACGCCTCGGTCTAATCCTGCAACCTATACCGGGCTGTTCACCCCGATCAGGGAACTCTTCTCAGGAACTCCTCAGGCGCGCGAGCGCGGATACGGTCCAGGACGATTCTCCTTCAACGTCAAAGGGGGGAGATGCGAATCGTGCCAGGGAGACGGCGTACTGAAGGTGGAAATGCATTTCCTTCCAGACATTTACGTGCCGTGCGATGTCTGCCACGGCAAACGCTACAACCGCGAAACGCTCGAGATCCAGTACAAGGGGAAGAACATCCACGAGATCCTGGGAATGACGGTCGAGGCGGCCCATGCCTTCTTCGACGCCGTGCCCGTCGTGGCCAAGAAGCTGCAGACCCTGCTCGACGTGGGCCTGGGCTACATCACCCTGGGTCAGAGCGCGACCACCCTTTCAGGCGGGGAAGCGCAGCGCGTCAAGCTTTCCCTCGAGCTCTCCAAGCGCGACACCGGAAGGACGCTCTACATCCTCGACGAGCCGACAACGGGCCTGCACTTCCAGGACATCGACATGCTTCTTACAGTGCTGCACAGGTTGCGCGAGCAGGGCAATACCGTGGTCGTGATCGAGCACAACCTGGATGTGATCAAGACCTCGGACTGGATCGTCGATCTCGGCCCAGAAGGCGGATTCGGCGGCGGCGAGATCATCGCCCAGGGAACCCCGGAAGCGGTTTCAATGAATCCGAAGAGCCACACCGGGTACTATCTCGAAAAGGTGCTCAAGAAATGAAAAACCCGCCACCCTTTCGGGTGACGGGTTTCATGCAGCCTTCGAGGCTTATTCTGCTTCAGGCTGGTCCATCAGCATGACCAGTGCCATGGGCGCATTGTCGCCATGACGGAATCCGGTCTTGAGGATCCTCAGATAGCCGCCGTTGCGGTTGGCATAGCGCGGGCCGAGCTCGTCGAAAAGCTTGACGACCATCTCGCGGTCGCGCAGCCTGTCGAATGCGAGGCGCCTGTTGGCCAGCGACGGCTTCTTGCCCAGGGTGATCAGGGGCTCGGCGACACGGCGCAGCTCCTTTGCCTTGGGCAGCGTGGTGGTGATGGTTTCATGCTTCAGGAGCGAATTCGTCATGTTGCGGAGCATCGCAAGGCGATGGCTGCTCGTGACGTTCAGTTTTCTCAATCCGAGACGATGGCGCATGTCTTATCCTTTCTTAAGGCTTTTCCAGCCCAGCAGGAGGCCAGTTTTCCAGTTTCATTCCAAGGGAAAGGCCGCGCGAAGCGAGGACTTCCTTGATTTCGTTGAGCGACTTGCGCCCGAGGTTCGGCGCTTTCAGAAGCTCGTGCTCAGTGCACTGGATCAGGTCGCCGATATAGAAGATGTTTTCCGACTTGAGGCAGTTCGCGCTCCGCACGGTCAGCTCGAGATCGTCGACGGGTCTCAGCAGGATCGGGTCGATCTGGGGTGCCTTGGGCGCCTCGAGCGCTGCAGGCGTGCCTTCCAGATCAGCGAAGACCGAAAGCTGATCGACCAGGATCCTTGCAGCATGCCGGATCGCGTCTTCGGGATCGATCACGCCGTTGGTTTCGATGTTCATCACCAGCTTGTCGAGATCGGTGCGCTGCTCGACGCGAGCGCTTTCGACGGCATAGCTGACGCGGCGCACTGGGCTGAAGGAGGCATCGAGCATGATCCTGCCGATGGTCCTGTTCTCGCCCGACTTGACGCGAACGGTGCTGGGCTGGTAACCACGGCCTTTCTCGACCTTGATTTCCATCTCGAGCTTGCCGCCCTCGGTCAGATGAGCGATCACGTGATCGGGATTGACGATCTCGACATCATGGGAGGTCTCGATGTCGCCTGCGGTGACCTTGCCTTCTCCTTCCTTCTTCAGGGAGAGGAAAGCCTCGTCTCTGTTGTGCAGCTTGAGCACGATGCCCTTGAGGTTGAGCAGAATGTCGACGACATCCTCCTGAACGCCGTCAAGGCTGGAATATTCATGGAGCACACCGCTGATCTGCACTTCGGTGGGGGCATAGCCCGTCATCGAAGAAAGCAGGATGCGGCGCAGCGCATTGCCAAGCGTATGGCCGTAACCGCGCTCGAAAGGTTCCATGACAACCTTCGCGTGCGAAGGCGCCAATGTTTCGACCTCGATAATACGCGGCTTAAGAAGAGTACTGCTTTGCATATCAGGATTCCCTCGGTTGCGAATTACTTGGAATACAACTCGACAACAAGATTCTCATTGATGGTCGAAGGCAACTCGGCGCGCTGCGGCTTGGCCTTGAACACGCCCTTCATTGCCTTGGCGTCCACATCGACCCATTCGGGGAAGCCGCGCTGTTCCGCAGCCTCGACGGATGCCTTGATCCTGAGATGCTGCTTGGCGCCTTCAGCCACTTCGACCGTATCGCCAGGCTTCACTTGGTAGGAAGGAATGTTGACCCTTTTCCCGTTCACCAGGACGCCGTTGTGACGCACGACCTGACGTGCCTCGTTCCTGGAGATGCCGAAGCCCATTCTGTAGGCGACATTGTCCAGTCGGCATTCGAGCAGCTGGAGCAGATTTTCGCCGGTGATGCCGCGCTTTCTTTCAGCTTCCTTGTAGGAAAGACGGAACTGCCCTTCGAGCACGCCATAGATGCGGCGCAGCTTCTGCTTGGCGCGCAACTGCACGCCGTAGTCCGAAAGACGGCCCTTCTTCTGACCGTGTTGGCCAGGCGCATAATTCCTGCGCTCAATGGCGCACTTGTCGGAAAAGCACTTCTCCCCTTTCAGGAAGAGCTTTTCCCCTTCACGCCGGCACTGGCGGCATTTTGCATCGAGATTTCTAGCCACAGTCTGACTCCTGAATTAAATACGGCGCTTCTTGGGCGGACGGCAGCCGTTGTGAGGAATGGGGGTCACGTCCGAAATGCTGGTGATCTTGAACCCAGCAGAATTTAGTGCGCGCACAGCGGACTCGCGCCCGGGGCCGGGCCCCTTGATGCGCACTTCCAGATTCTTCACCCCGTACTCCTGAGCCACCTTGCCGGCAGCTTCTGCCGCGACCTGAGCTGCGAACGGCGTGCTCTTCCTCGAGCCCTTGAAACCGCCGCTTCCCGAGGTCGCCCAGGAAAGCGCATTACCCTGGCGATCGGTGATCGTCACGATGGTGTTGTTGAAAGAAGCGTGGATATGCGCAATGCCTTCCGAGACATTCTTCTTGACCTTCTTGCGCACCCTGGTATTCGTCTTTGCCATAGCAATTCCCTAATGATGTTTAGCGCGCCGATTTGCGCGGACCCTTGCGGGTTCTGGCATTGGTACGGGTACGTTGCCCTCTAACGGGAAGACCGCGCCTGTGACGCAGACCGCGGTAGCAGCCCAGATCCATCAGACGCTTGATGTTCATGGAAATCTCGCGCCTCAGGTCGCCTTCGACCGTGTATTGAGCCACCTTTTCGCGCAGCTTCTCCACTTCAGCCTCGGTCAGGTCCTTGATCTTTGCCGAGGTTTCGACTCCCGCGGCAACGCAAATTTCACGCGCACGGGCTCTACCCACACCGTAGATCGCGGTCAGCGCGACCTCTGCGTGCTGATGATTCGGAATGTTAACCCCAGCTATCCGGGCCATTCATCGCTCCAATCCAGAAAAATTAATAATTATAACACCAATGCCAGCCTGAACTCAATCAGCCCTGACGCTGCTTGTGCCTGCGATCGGTGCAGATGACGCGCACAATGCGGTTTCTGCGGATGATCTTGCAATTGCGGCAAATCTTTTTCACCGAAGCCTGAACTCTCATTTTCTTCTCCTGTTACTTCGCTCTAAACGTAATTCTCACGCGACTCAAATCGTATGGGGTCATTTCGCAAGTGACCTTGTCACCCGGCAGAATGCGGATGTAATGCATCCTCATCTTTCCTGAAATGTGTCCCAGCACCACATGGCCATTTTCAAGCTTCACGCGAAAGGTCGCATTCGGGAGTGTCTCGAGGATCTCCCCCTGCATCTGAATCGTTTCTTCCTTCGCCATCAGACGCCGCCCTTGAAATTGGCCTTTTTCAAGAGGCTTTCATACTGGTTGGACATCATGTAGGCCTGAACCTGCGCCATGAAATCCATCGTCACGACAACGATAATCAGAAGCGATGTGCCGCCGAAATAGAAAGGCACGTTCCACTTCACGATCAGAAACTCCGGAAGCAGGCAAACCAGCGTGATGTAGAACGCCCCGATCAGCGTCAGCCTCATCATGATGCGCTCGATATACCGCGCGGTCTGTTCTCCAGGCCTGATTCCAGGCACGAAAGCCCCGCTCTTCTTCAGGTTGTCAGCGGTCTCCTTCGGATTGAAGACGAGCGCCGTGTAGAAGAAGCAGAAAAATACGATCGCGGCCGCATAGCAGATCACATAGATCGGCTGCCCGGGCGACAATGCATCCTTGATGTCGGTCAGCCAGGAAAGCGATTTGTGGCTGCCGAACCATCCCGCAACGGTTGCGGGGAAAAGAATGATCGACGAAGCGAAGATCGGCGGGATCACGCCCGACATGTTCAGCTTCAGGGGAAGATGCGAGCTCTGCCCGCCATAGACCTTCCTGCCCACCTGCCTCTTCGCGTAGTTCACCAGTATCTTCCTCTGGCCGCGTTCGACGAAGACGACGAGCCCGGTCACTGCGATCACGCCAGCCAGAAGCAACAGCACCATGGGAATGGAGAATGCGCCCGTCCTGGCCAGTTCCAGCGTACCGCCGATCGCGTGCGGAAGTCCGGCCGCGATACCGCTGAAGATGATCATCGAAATGCCGTTCCCGATCCCGCGTTCTGTAATCTGCTCGCCGAGCCACATCAGGAACATGGTACCTGTCACCAGGGTGATCACCGTCGTCATCCTGAACAAGAACCCAGGGTCAGGGACGAGTCCGGGCTGAGCTTCCAGCGCGATCGAAATGCCGACCGACTGGAAAACGGCGAGTCCAAGCGTGGCATAACGCGTGTACTGGGTGATCTTCTTGCGTCCAGATTCCCCTTCCTTCTTCAGCTGCTCGAGCTGAGGTATCACCACCGCGCCGAGCTGCAGGATGATGGAGGCCGAAATGTAGGGCATGATGCCGAGCGCGAAGATCGTGAATCGACGCAACGCACCGCCCGAGAACATGTTGAACATGCCGATGATGCCGCCCTGCTGATTCTTGAAAAGATCGGCGAGCACGTTCGCGTCTATCCCTGGAACGGGAATGTGCGCCCCGATCCGGTAGACGATCAATGCTCCCAGCAGGAAAATCAGGCGCTTGTTGAGGTCGCCGTACTTTCCGGATGAAGCTTGCCCGAAATTCGCCAAATCAGCCCTCGACCGATCCGCCGGCAGCCTCGATGGCCGCCTTCGCGCCACGGGTTGCAGCAACACCCTGGAGCTTCACTGCTTTCTTGATTTCACCCTTCAGGATGACTTTCGCCGAAAGCGCGTCGTGCGGGATCACTCCCGACTGCTTGAGAACGAGCAGATCGACCGCATCCACCGGAAGCCTTTCCAGGTCTGACAGTCTCACTTCGGCAGTCGAGCCTGCCGTCAGGGAAACGAATCCGCGCTTTGGAAGGCGCCTTTGCAGCGGCATCTGCCCGCCTTCGAAGCCGACCTTGTGGAATCCTCCCGAGCGGGATTTCTGTCCTTTGTGGCCGCGACCCGCAGTCTTGCCAAGCCCACAGCCTATGCCACGCCCTACCCTGCGCTTCGCATGCTTCGCGCCCTCGGCGGGTTTGATGTCGTTCAATCGCATCTTATGCCTCGCACTTCAAAAGATAACTCACCTTGTCGATCATGCCGCGCACTGCGGGCGTATCTTCGACAACAACGGTATGATTCATCCTGCGCAAACCGAGTCCGCGCACGGTGGCGCGATGCGACTCCTTGGTTCCGATCAGGCTCCTGACCAGCGTGACGCTGATCTTTTTGGGTTCCGCCTTCTTAGCCTTTGCCATGATTATTGCCCCAGAATCTCTTCGACGCTCTTGCCGCGCTTTGCAGCGATATCGGAAGGCGAATTCATCGCCAACAAACCGTTCAGGGTCGCCCTCACCATATTGTAAGGATTGGTCGAACCGATGCATTTTGCCAACACGTTGGTCACGCCCATCACTTCGAATATGGCGCGCATCGGGCCGCCAGCGATGATGCCGGTACCTTCGGATGCGGGTTGCATGTAAACCTTGGCTGCTCCATGGCGACCGATGACGGCGTGGTGCAGCGTGCCGTTCTTGAGATCGATCTTCACCATCTTGCGGCGCGCTTCATCCATCGCCTTCTGAACAGCGACCGGCACTTCGCGGGACTTGCCTTTGCCCATTCCCACGCCGCCGTCACCATCGCCGACCACCGTGAGTGCAGCGAAGCCGAGGATACGGCCACCCTTCACCACTTTGGTCACGCGATTGACGCTGATCATCTTTTCCCTGAGACCGTCGTTGCGTTCCTCGGTCTGCTGTACCTTAGCCTGCATTTTCGCCATTGTCTAAACCCCGATTAAAACACGAGACCGTTCTCGCGCGCCGCTTCAGCCAGCGCCTTGATGCGGCCGTGATACTTAAATCCGGAACGGTCGAAGGCAACCGTTTCGATACCTGCCTGTTTCGCCTTTTCGGCGATGCGCTTTCCAACAAGCGCCGCGGCAGCAACATTCCCGCCGTTCTTCAGATCCTTGCGCACCTCGGGTTCGAGGGTCGATGCGCTGGCCAGAACCTTGTCGCCGTTCGCATCGATAATCTGTGCATAGATGTGCGAATTGCTCCTGTGGATCGACAGGCGGATCGCCCTTTGCTCAGCAATTTTGGCACGGGTTTTGCGTGCTCTGCGCTGACGCGCGTCAAAGTTGATCATGTTCCAGTCCTTAGCGAATTACTTCTTCTTGGTTTCCTTGAGAATCACCACTTCGTCCGCATAGCGCACGCCCTTGCCCTTGTAAGGCTCGGGGCTGCGGTAAGCGCGGATTTCAGCGGCAACCTGGCCGACCTTCTGCTTGTCGGCACCCTTGATCACGATTTCCGTCTGTGTCGGCGTTTCAACCTTCACACCTTCCGGCATCTTGTATGCAACGGGGTGAGAGAAGCCCAGCGTGAGATTCAGAACGTCGCCTGCAGCCTGGGCACGGTAGCCCACGCCGACCAGGGTCAGCTTCTTCTCGAATCCGCTTGACACACCCTTCACCATATTGGCCACCAGGGCGCGCAATGTGCCCGACATCGCGTGCGATTGAGCCGAATCATTGGCCGCCTTGCAAAGCAGGTTGTCGCCATCGGATTCGACTGAAACATAGTCGGGATAGCTCTGGGAAAGGGTGCCCAACGGGCCCTTCACCGAGATATTCCCAGCCGCGAGGGAAACTTCGACGTTTTTCGGCACGACCACCGGATTTTTAGCAACTCGAGACATGTTTCTTCCTTAAGCAACTATGCACAGCACTTCGCCGCCAACTCCGCTGGCCTTCGCCTTGCGGTCCGTCATCACGCCCTTCGAGGTCGAAACGATCGCAACGCCGAGACCGTTCATCACGCTCGGAATGTCGGCGCAGCCCTTGTAGGTGCGCAGTCCGGGGCGGCTCACGCGCTCGATCTTCTCGATCACAGGACGTCCGGCATAATATTTCAACTCGATTTCCAGGGTGGGCTTGGCCTCACCGACAACCTTGTAGTCTCCGATATAGCCTTCGTCGAGCAGCACCTTGGCGATCGACACCTTGAGCTTCGAAGAAGGAATGGAAACCGACTGCTTTTCCGCCATCTGCGCATTCCTGATGCGCGTCAGCATGTCGGAAATGGGATCGCTCATACTCATCTTTGATATTCTCCTACCAGCTCGCCTTGACTACGCCAGGAACTTCGCCACGCATGATGGTTTCACGCAGCTTGATCCTTCCCAAACCGAACTTCCTGTAAACGCCGCGGCCGCGTCCGGTCAATGCACAACGATTGCGCTGCCTCACGGGACTGGAATTCCTCGGCAAAGCCTGGAGGGCCAGGCGCGCAGCATGCCGCTCATCCTCGCTGAGAGACACATTCTTGATGATCGCATTCAATTCAGCGCGCTTGGCTGCGTATTTCGCCACCATGTCACGGCGCTTCTGTTCGCGGTTGATCAAAGCTATTTTGGCCATCGCCTACCTCAATTCTTGAATGGAAATTTGAAGGCCGCAAGCAGCGCGCGCGCCTCTTCGTCTGTCTTCGCCGTGGTGGTGATCGTGATGTTCATGCCACGCAGCGCATCGATCTTGTCGTATTCGATTTCCGGGAAGATAATCTGTTCCTTGACGCCCATGTTGAAGTTTCCACGGCCATCGAAGGATTTTCCGGAAATGCCGCGGAAGTCGCGTATCCTGGGAATTGCGATCGAGACCAGGCGATCCAGGAACTCGTACATCCTGACGTTGCGCAGCGTCACCTTGCAGCCGACGGGATAGCCTTCACGAATCTTGAAACCCGCGATCGACTTTCTCGCCTTCGTCACGACCGGCTTTTGCCCTGCAATCTTCTGAAGATCGCCGACAGCAAAATCCATCACTTTCTTGTCGGCAACCGCTTCCCCGACACCCATGTTCAGAGTGATTTTTTCGATCTTGGGCACTTCCATGACCGACTTGTAGCCGAACTGTTCAGTCAACTGGGCTACGACCTTTTCCCTGTAAAATTCTTTCAAGCGGGCCATGTTATGCTCCGATCACTTCGCCGTTCGATTTGTAATAGCGCACCCTGCGCCCGTCTTCCAGCATCTTGACACCCACCCTGTCAGCCGCCTTGGTTGCCGGGTTGTAGATCGCGATATTGGAAACATGGATGGGCATCTCCTTTTCGACGATCCCGCCCTGATCTCCCTTGGCCGGATTGGGACGCTTGTGCTTCTTGACCTGGTTTACGCCGGTCACGACGATATGCTCATCGTCCACCACGCGCAGCACTGCACCGCGCTTGCCCTTGTCCTTGCCAGCGATGACGATCACGTCGTCGCTCTTTCTGATCTTGCGCATTTTATCTCCTTAGCTCAAAGCACTTCGGGCGCGAGCGACACGATCTTCATGAAACGCTCTGTCCTGAGCTCACGTGTCACGGGGCCGAAAATACGCGTTCCGATCGGCTCGAGCTTGTTGTTCAAGAGCACTGCGGCATTCTTGTCGAAGCGGATCAAGGACCCGTCCTGGCGACGTACGCCGCTCGCCGTTCTGACCACGACAGCATTGTAGACCTCGCCCTTCTTGACGCGGCCACGCGGCGCGGCTTCCTTGATGCTCACCTTGATGATGTCGCCGATTCCAGCATAACGGCGCTTGGAACCGCCTACCACCTTGATGCACATCACTGAGCGAGCGCCAGTGTTGTCGGCCACATCGAGCCTCGATTGCATTTGTATCATTTTCTACTCCAACTTATCCCGACCACGGCTCAAGCCGCTTTGTCGACCAGTATTGGATCCCGTCCGGGTCAGGCAGCCTTATAGGCTCTACACAAAAGAGGGGAATTCTAGCGCGATTCCCCGAGCATTGCAAGCTTAGACCGTACGCGCCTTTTCGACGAGCTTGGCGACACGCCAGCTCTTCGTTCTCGAATACGGGCTGCATTCTTCGATCACGACGACATCGCCCATATGGAACTCGTTGTTTTCGTCATGCGCATGGTACTTCTTGCTGCGCTTGACGATCTTGCCATACAAGGGATGCTTGACCCTGCGCTCGACCAGCACGGTCACTGTCTTGTCCATCTTGTCGCTGACCACAGAACCGGTCAGCGTTCTTTTCAAGCTATTGATATCACTCATGACTTTTCTCTCATGACGGTCCTGACGCGAGCGATGTCGCGACGCACTTTCTTCATCTGGCTGTAATTGGCGAGCTGCTGGGTCGAATGCTGCATGCGCAGGCTGAACTGCGCCTTAAGAAGATCGAGCAGCTCGTCCTTCAGTGCCTCGCTGTCTTTCTGCCTCAATTCATTTGCTTTCATGGCTTATCCTACCTGGCGAACGACGAAAGTCGTGGAAATCGGTAACTTGGCGGCCGCAAGCTTGAAAGCCTCTCTGGCGATCGACTCGTCAACGCCTTCCATTTCATACAGCATCTTGCCCGGCTGGATCTCAGCGACCCAGTACTCCGGACTTCCCTTGCCGTTACCCATGCGGACCTCGGCAGGCTTCTTGGAAATCGGCTTGTCAGGAAAGATCCTGATCCAGATCCGTCCGCCGCGCTTGATGTGACGCGTCATGGCGCGACGAGCAGCCTCGATTTGACGGGCCGTCAGGCGGCCGCGCTCAACGGCTTTCAGGCCGAACTCGCCGAAGGATACCTTGTTTCCCCGCGTTGCAAGGCCGGTATTCCTGCCCTTGTGCTGTTTGCGGAACTTTGTTCTAGACGGCTGCAGCATTTTTCACTCCTGTCTTCCTGCTCTTTTTTTCCGGCTCTGCAGGCTGGGGAGCAGGCGCTTCTGCCCTGTTGCCTTCGCCCTTGTAAACCCAGACCTTGACGCCAATCACGCCGTAGGTCGTCTTCGCTTCGGAGACACCATAATCGATGTCTGCGCGCAGGGTATGCAGCGGCACGCGGCCTTCCCTGTACCATTCGCGCCTTGCGATTTCGATCCCGTTCAGCCTTCCGGAGCTCATGATCTTGATGCCCTGGGCGCCGAGCCTCATCGCATTCGTCATCGCGCGCTTCATCGCGCGGCGGAACATGATGCGCTTCTCGAGCTGCTGAGCGATGCTGTCAGCGATCAGCTTGGCATCGATCTCGGGCTTCCTGATTTCCTCGATGTTGATGTGCACAGGCACGCCCATCATTTTCTGGAGCTGAGCGCGCAGCACTTCGATGTCTTCGCCCTTCTTGCCGATCACGATGCCGGGGCGCGAGCTGAAGATGGTGATGCGCGCATTCTTGGCGGGGCGCTCGATGACGATCTTGCCCACGGATGCATGCGCCAGCTTCTTGCCCAGAAACTCCCTGACCTTGATGTCGTCAAGCAGCATGGCAGGGAATTTCTTGTTGCTCGCGTACCACTTGGAAGACCAATTCTTCAGTACCGACAACCGAAATCCCGTAGGATGTATTTTCTGACCCATTGTCTATCCTTTGCTTTAGGGCTTCGTGCCCACAGTAACCTGAATGTGACAGGTACGCTTGCTGATCCTGTTGCCGCGTCCCTTCGCTCTTGCGGTGAAACGCTTCAGCGTTGAACCTTCGTCGACCAGAATCTCCGATACCTTCAGCTCGTCGATGTCCGCGCCTTCGTTGTGCTCGGCATTGGCGATCGCCGACTCAAGCACCTTGCGGATGATTTCGGCACCCTTTTTCGGGCTGAACGCAAGAATATTGAGCGCCTTGTCGACAGGCAAGCCCCTGATCTGATCGGCAACCAGCCTGCCCTTCTGGGCGGAAAGCCTGACGCCGCGCAATATTGCAGAAGTTTTCATTTAGAGCTCCTATTTCTTGGCTTTCTTGTCGGCTGCATGACCCTTGAACGTGCGGGTCAGCGAAAACTCGCCGAGCTTGTGGCCGACCATATTCTCGGAAATGTATACCGGAATATGCTGCTTGCCGTTGTGGACGGCGATGGTGAGTCCGACGAAATCCGGAAGGATGGTCGAACGGCGCGACCAGGTCTTGATCGGGCGCTTGTCGTTGGTCGCTCTCACACCTTCCACCTTTTTGATCAGGTGGGCATCTACGAACGGGCCTTTCTTAACGGAACGTGCCATATGCTACCTCTTATCTCTTGTGACGACTGCGGACGATCATGCCCGAAGTACGCTTGTTGCTGCGGGTACGATAGCCCTTGGCAGGGGTACCCCATGGGCTGACCGGATCGCGTCCAGCAGCAGTTTTTCCTTCGCCACCACCGTGCGGATGGTCGATCGGGTTCATCGCGACACCCCTGACCGTCGGCCTGATGCCGCGCCACCTGTTCGCGCCAGCCTTGCCGATGGAACGCAGGGAATGCTCTTCGTTGCCCACTTCGCCTAGGGTCGCGCGGCAGTCGATGTGCACCTTGCGAATCTCGCCGGAGCGCAGCCTCAGCTGGGCGTAAGTGCCTTCGCGGGCCAGCAGCTGGACAGAAGCGCCAGCGGAACGCGCAAGCTGCGCGCCTTTGCCGGGAAGCATTTCGACGCAATGAATCGTCGAACCCACTGGAATGTTGCGCAGTGCAAGGCAATTCCCAGGCTTGATCGGCGACTCGGGTCCGTTGAAGAGAACCGTGCCTTCCGTCAGACCTTTCGGCGCGATGATGTAGCGGCGCTCGCCGTCTGCATAGCAAAGCAATGCAAGATGCGCGCTCCTGTTCGGATCGTACTCGAGCCGCTCCACTTTCGCCGGAATGCCATCCTTGTTGCGCTTGAAATCCACGATCCGGTAATGCTGCTTGTGCCCGCCGCCCATATGGCGCGTCGTGATGTGGCCGTTATTGTTGCGGCCGGCAGTTTTCGACTGCTTTTCGATGAGCTTCGCATGGGGCGCACCCTTGTGCAGCCCGGGCGTCTTCACCTGGATCACGGCCCTGCGGCCGGGAGAAGTCGGTTTTACTTTGATGAGTGCCATATTCGATCCTTATCCTCAGCCTTCGCCGGCCGCAAAATTGATTTCCTGGCCGGGCTGCAGACAAACATAAGCCTTCTTCCAGTTCTTGCGGCTGCCCATGAAGCGTCCGAAGCGCTTTTTCTTGCCCTTGACGTTGACCATCTGCACGGAATCGACCTTGACGTTGAACATCAGTTCGACAGCACTCTTGACCTCGGGCTTGGTCGCGTTCGGCACGACCTTGAAGATCACCTGTTCGTGCTTGTCGGCGACAAACGTGCTCTTCTCGGAAATCACCGGTGCGAGTATCACCTGCATCAGGCGTTCTTTGTTCATTCCACTCATGCCAGCATCTCCTCAATCTTGGCGACCGCGCCTTTTGTCATCAGCACGGACGGGGAGCGCACCAGGCTGACCGGGTCGGCATACTGCGCCTCGACAACGTAAACGTTCGGCAGGTTGCGCGAAGAAAGGTAGAGCTTTTCGTCGAAGCCATCTGTCACAATCAAAACCTGCTCCAGCCCCATGCCCTTCAGCTTGGAAACCAGTTCCTTGGTCTTGGGGGTCTCGAGGCTCAGGTTCTCGATCACCGACAGCCTGTCTTCCCTGACGAGTTGCGAAAGGATCGCGCAGATGCCCGCGCGGTACATCTTCCTGTTCACCTTGTGGCCGAAATTCTCGTCCGGGCTGTTCGGAAAAATCTTGCCGCCGCCGCGCCACAATGGGCTGGATGCCATACCCGCGCGAGCGCGGCCGGTTCCCTTTTGGCGGAAGGGCTTCTTCGTCGACTTTGCGACGTCGGAGCGCCCCTTCTGTGCGCGATTCGCACTCCTTGCGTTTGCGAGGTACGCGGTCACGACCTGGTGAACCAGCGCCTCGTTGTAATCGCGCCCGAAAAGCGTATCGGAAGCTGCGACAGTGGAGGCCTTGCCTTGTTCGTCTATCAGTTTCAGTTCCATCATGCACCTGCCTTGACACTGGGACGTACGATTACCGTGCCGCCGTTCCAACCGGGCAGCGCGCCCTTGACGAGCAGCAGCTGGCGCTCTGCGTCGATGCGCAAAATTTCGAGATTCTGCACCGTTTTTTTCACGTTGCCGTATTGTCCGGCCATGCGCTTTCCTGGGAAAACGCGACCCGGATCCTGCGCCATACCGATGGAGCCCGGGCTGTTGTGGGAACGCGAATTGCCGTGGCTTGCGCGGTTGGAGCTGAAATTGTGGCGCTTGATGGGGCCGGAAAAACCCTTGCCCTTCGAAGTGCCCGTCACGTCGACCATCTGGCCGACGGAGAAGATTTCGACAGAGATTTTCTCGCCAGGCTGGAAAGAAGGCGCGGCATCAAGGCGGAATTCCTTGAAGACCGATCCTGATTCAACCCCCGCCTTGGCGCAATGGCCTGCGGTAGCCTTGTTGACGCGGCTCGCGCGGCGCGTGCCGAAAGTCACCTGAACGGCGTTGTAGCCGTCGGTGCCGTCGTTCTTGATCTGGGTGACGCGATTGTCGGACATGTCCAGCACCGTCACGGGAAGGCTTGCGCCATCCTCGGTGAAAATGCGGGTCATGCCGATCTTGCGACCGACAAGTCCTAATGTCATGATTATTATCCTTTAAAACCGCCGGTTACGATTGACCGGCATCCAACGGGGAAAATCCCCCGATACCTTACAGCTTACAGCTTGATCTCGACGTCCACACCTGCGGGCAAATCGAGCTTCATCAACGCATCGACCGTCTTGTCCGTCGGGTCGACAATGTCCATCAGCCTCAGATGTGTCCTGATTTCGTACTGGTCGCGCGAAGTCTTGTTGACGTGCGGCGAGCGCAGCACGTCGAAACGCTCGATCTTGGTGGGCAGGGGGACAGGCCCCTTGACCACCGCGCCGGTACGCTTGGCCGTATCGACAATCTCGAGCGCCGACTGATCGATCAGACGATAGTCAAACGCCTTGAGGCGAATCCTGATTTTCTGGCTTTGCATAATCTGTCTCTTACTGGATGATCTTGGCGACGACACCGGCGCCCACGGTCCTGCCGCCTTCGCGGATCGCAAAGCGCAGACCTTCTTCCATCGCAACCGGCGCAATCAGGGAAACCGTCACCGACACGTTGTCTCCAGGCATCACCATCTCGGTGCCTTCGGCCAGGTCGATCGATCCCGTCACGTCCGTCGTCCTGAAGAAGAACTGCGGGCGGTAGCCGTTGAAGAACGGCGTATGACGACCGCCCTCGTCCTTCGACAGCACGTAAATCTCTGCGCTGAACTTCGTGTGCGGCGTGATCGAACCAGGCTTCGCCAGCACTTGACCGCGCTCCACTTCCTCGCGCTTCGTGCCGCGCAGCAGCACGCCAACGTTGTCGCCTGCCTGACCCTGGTCAAGCAGCTTCCTGAACATCTCAACGCCCGTGCACGTCGTCTTCGTCGTCGGACGAATCCCGACGATCTCCACTTCGTCGCCAACCTTGATGATGCCGCGCTCAACGCGACCCGTCACCACCGTGCCGCGACCGGAAATCGAGAACACGTCTTCAACAGGCATCAGGAACGTCCCGTCAATCGCACGCTGCGGCTCGGGAATGTAGCTGTCCAATGCGGCAGCCAGCTTCAAAATCGAAGGCTCGCCGATTTCCGACTGGTCGCCCTGCAGCGCCTTCAGTGCCGAACCCACCACGATCGGCGTGTCGTCGCCGGGAAAATCGTACTTCGAAAGCAGTTCGCGGACTTCCATCTCCACCAGCTCCAACAGCTCGGGATCGTCAACCATGTCCGCCTTGTTCAGGTAAACCACGATGTAAGGAACGCCAACCTGACGTGCCAGCAGAATGTGCTCGCGCGTCTGGGGCATCGGGCCGTCAGCGGCCGAGCACACCAGAATCGCACCGTCCATCTGCGCTGCGCCCGTGATCATGTTCTTCACGTAGTCAGCGTGGCCGGGACAGTCAACGTGCGCATAGTGACGCGTCTCCGTCTCGTATTCCACGTGCGCGGTGTTGATCGTGATCCCGCGAGCGCGCTCTTCGGGCGCCGAATCAATCTGATCGTAGCTCTTCGCTTCGCCGCCGAACTTCTTCGTCAGAATCGTCGTGATCGCCGCAGTCAGCGTCGTCTTGCCATGGTCAACGTGACCAATCGTCCCTACGTTCACATGCGGCTTCGTCCGCTCAAACTTGCTCTTTGCCATGATGGTTTCCTCTGGTTACGCCCTGCGGGCTCCAATATTTAAAGTAATCACTTCTTGTTGACGACGGCTTCCGCCACATTCTTGGGTGCTTCGCTGTAATGCTTGAATTCCATCGTATAGGTCGCGCGCCCCTGGGTCGCCGAACGCAATGCGGTCGAATAGCCGAACATTTCAGCCAGCGGCACTTCGGCCTTCACAACTTTTCCGCCGCCCGTCATGTCTTCCATGCCTTGCACCATGCCGCGACGCGAAGACAGATCACCCATCACGGTACCCGTGTATTCTTCCGGCGTTTCAACTTCAACAGCCATCATCGGCTCGAGCAGAACGGGATTCGCCTTCCTCATGCCATCCTTGAATGCCATCGAAGCGGCCATCTTGAACGCGTTTTCGTTCGAGTCGACATCGTGGTAGGAACCGTCGAACAGCGTCACCTTCACGTCGACAACCGGGAAACCGGCGACCACGCCGTTCGGCAGCGTATCGATAAGCCCCTTCTCGACTGCGGGAATGTATTCGCGAGGAACGGTTCCGCCCTTGATCATGTCGACGAACTCGAAACCCTTGCCAGCTTCGTTCGGCTCCATCTTGATCCATACGTGACCGTACTGGCCGCGACCGCCGGACTGCTTGACGAACTTGCCTTCGACTTCGACCGCCTTCTTGATCGCTTCGCGGTAGGCGACCTGGGGTGCGCCCACGTTCGCTTCAACGCCGAATTCGCGCTTCATGCGGTCGACCAGAATTTCAAGATGCAGCTCACCCATGCCTGAGATGATGGTCTGGCCGGATTCCTCATCGGTCCTGACCCTGAACGAAGGATCTTCCTGGGCGAGGCGGTTCAGCGCGATACCCATCTTTTCCTGGTCACTCTTGGTCTTGGGTTCCACAGCAACGTGGATCACGGGCTCAGGGAACACCATGCGCTCGAGCGTGATCACCTTTTGGGGATCGCAAAGCGTGTCGCCGGTGGTTGCTTCCTTGAGGCCGACGGCAGCGGCGATGTCGCCCGCGCGGACTTCCTTGATTTCCTCGCGCTGGTTGGCGTGCATCTGCAGGATACGGCCGATGCGCTCTTTCTTGCCCTTGACCGGATTGTAGATCGTATCCCCGGAATTCACGACGCCGGAATAGACGCGGAAGAAGATCAACTGACCCACGAAAGGATCGGTCATGATCTTGAACGCGAGACCCGAGAAGGGCTCGTCGTCGCTCGCATGACGCTCGCCCTCGGAGCCGTCTTCGTTCTCGCCCGCGATCGCGGGAATGTCGACGGGCGCAGGCATGTAATCGATGACCGCATCCAGCATCGCCTGCACGCCCTTGTTCTTGAACGCGGAACCGCACATCATGGGCACGATTTCGCCGGCAATGGTGCGCGCGCGCAGCGCGCTCTTGATGTCGGCCTCGGAAAGATCGCCTTCCTCGAGGTATTTGTTCATCAGCTCTTCGGAGGCTTCCGCTGCGGATTCCACCATCTTTTCACGCCATTCCTGAGCAACCGCCTGGAGCTCGGAAGGAATGTCGCGCAATTCGAACTTCATGCCTTGGGAAGCTTCGTCCCAGTAGATCGCTTTCATGGTGACGAGGTCGACCACGCCTTCGAACTTGTCTTCAGCGCCGATGGGAACCTGGATGGGAACCGGGTTCGCCTTCAGACGCGAGCGCATCTGGTCATAGACCTTGAAGAAGTTCGCGCCGGAGCGGTCCATCTTGTTGACGAACGCAAGCCTCGGCACCTTGTACTTGTTGGCCTGGCGCCACACGGTTTCGGACTGGGGCTGAACGCCACCCACTGCGCAGTAAACCATGCACGCGCCGTCCAGGACGCGCATGGAGCGCTCGACTTCGATGGTGAAGTCGACGTGCCCAGGGGTGTCGATGATGTTGATGCGGTGCTCGGGGTATTTCCCGTCCATGCCCTTCCAGAAGCAGGTGGTCGCAGCGGAAGTGATGGTGATACCGCGCTCCTGTTCCTGCTCCATCCAGTCCATGGTCGCAGCGCCGTCATGCACCTCGCCGATCTTGTGCGATACGCCTGTGTAATAAAGAATGCGCTCGGTGGTCGTCGTCTTTCCAGCATCAATATGCGCACTGATGCCAATGTTACGATAACGCTCGATAGGTGTTTTGCGTGCCACGATATACCCTTAAACCATCAGAATCTGAAATGCGAGAATGCCTTGTTGGCTTCCGCCATGCGATGCACTTCTTCGCGCTTTTTCACTGCGCCGCCGCGACCTTCCGCAGCATCCATCAATTCGCCAGCAAGCCTTGCACCCATCGACTTCTCGCCGCGCTTTCTGGCGGAATCCTTCAGCCACCTCATGGCGAGCGCAGTGCGGCGCGATGCGCGCACTTCGACGGGAACCTGGTAATTCGCACCGCCCACGCGGCGGCTCTTCACCTCAACGAGCGGCTTGACGTTGGACAAGGCCTGGAGAAACACCTCCACGGGATCCTTGCCGCCCTTCTTCGAAACCTGATCAAGCGCACCGTAAATGATGCGCTCGGCAACCGACTTCTTGCCGTCCTGCATCAGCACGTTGACGAATTTGGCCACATCCTGGCTCCCGAACTTGGGATCCGGCAGAATCATGCGTTTCGGTACTTCTCTACGTCTTGGCATATCTTCCTCGATTCAATCAAATGGCTTATGCGCTTTTCGGACGCTTTGCGCCGTACTTCGAGCGTGCCTGCTTACGATCCTTCACGCCAGCAGTATCCAGACTGCCGCGCACCATGTGGTAACGCACACCCGGGAGATCCTTGACACGACCGCCACGGATCAGCACGACCGAGTGCTCCTGAAGATTATGGCCTTCGCCGCCGATGTAGCTCGACACCTCGAACCCGTTGGTCAGGCGCACGCGCGCAACCTTTCTGAGCGCCGAATTCGGCTTTTTCGGGGTGGTCGTGTAAACGCGGGTGCATACACCGCGCTTCTGCGGGCAGTTCTCCAAGGCCGGCACTTTGCTCTTCACGCGCTTCTCTTTGCGGGGATTGCGCACTAACTGGTTTATCGTTGGCATCGTCTATTCCTAAAAAACCGGGACGGCCTGAGCCGTCCCAATCAGATCAACCTTAGCCGTTTTGCGGCTAAAAAGATTGTGGATTTTATTGCGTTATGAGCAATATGTCAAGCATCCTGCTCCGTCGTGAAGAGCTTTTCGGCTTCCAGAATCTCCCTGCTCTCGGCGATGTCCTGACCCGCACGCTGCCTGCGCCGCGTGTTGTGGTAGGCAAGGCCGGAACCTGCCGGGATCAGGCGTCCGACGATGACGTTCTCCTTGAGCCCCCTCAGGTCATCTCGTTTGCCCATGATCGCAGCCTCGGTGAGCACGCGCGTGGTTTCCTGGAAGGAAGCGGCGGAGATGAAGGAATCCGTCGACAAGGACGCCTTCGTGATGCCGAGCAGCATGTAGTCGTAGCTGGCCGGATTCTTGCCTTCCTCGGCCATTCTGGCATTCTCCTCGAGCACATCGGCGCGTTCGACCTGTTCGCCCTGGATGAAGCGTGTATCCCCGGCGTCGGAGATCACGACGCGGCGCAGCATCTGGCGCACGATGACGTTGATGTGCTTGTCGTTGATCTTCACGCCCTGCAGTCTGTACACGTCCTGCACTTCGTCTGTGATGTACACCGCGAGCGCCTCGACCCCGAGCAGCCTCAGGATGTCGTGCGGGTCGGCCGGGCCATCCACGATCATCTCGCCCTTGTTGACCACCTGTCCGTCGTGCGCGGTGACATGCTTGTCCTTCGGAATCAGGTATTCGTGCGCGACGCCGTCAAGATCGGTGATCACGAGGCGCTGCTTGCCCTTGGTGTCCTTGCCGAAGGAAACCGTTCCCGTAACTTCGGCAAGCACGCCTGCATCCTTGGGAGAGCGCGCTTCGAAGAGCTCGGCCACCCTGGGAAGACCGCCCGTGATGTCGCGCGTCTTGGAAGACTCCTGGGGTATCCTCGCCAGCACTTCACCGACCGATACGGGCTGGCCGTCCTTCACGGTGATGATCGAGCCGATCTGCAGGGTGATGCTGACCGGCAGATCAGTACCCGCGATCTTGACTTCGTTCCCGTTCTCGTCGAGCAATTTGACGAGCGGACGCAGTCCCTTGGACTGGGCCGCGCCGCGCCGCTTCGGATCGATCACGACCAAGGTGGAAAGCCCGGTCACCTCGTCGATCTGTTTGGCGACGGTGACGCCTTCCTCGATGTTCTCGAACCTGACGATGCCGCCGTATTCGGTGATGATCGGACGAGTATGCGGATCCCATGTGGCAAGCACATGTCCCGCCTTGATCGTATCCCCTTCCTTGATCGTCAGGGTCGAACCGTAAGGCACCTTGTGGCGCTCGCGCTCCCTGCCGTTCTCGTCCTGGACGATCGCCTCGCCGCTCCTCGAAATAACGATCTGCTCGCCTCTTCCGTTGGTCACCATTCTCAATGCAGGCGTGAACTTCGCGATACCTGCGGATTTCGATTCGATCTGGCTGACCACCGCGGTACGCGAAGCTGCACCGCCGATGTGGAACGTGCGCATGGTCAGCTGCGTGCCGGGTTCGCCGATCGATTGGGCGGCGATCACGCCGACAGCCTCGCCGACATTCACGAGATGCCCGCGCCCGAGATCTCTTCCGTAGCATTTTGCGCAAAGGCCATAACGCGTCTCGCAAGTGAGCGGCGTCCTGACCTTGACTTCGTCCACGCCCTTCGCCTCGATGAGATCGGTCTGGTCTTCGTTGAGGAGTTCCCCGGCCTCGATCAAGGTCGCGCCGGTTTCGGGATCCACGATGTCCACTGCGGCCACGCGCCCGAGTATACGTTCACGCAGTGCTTCCACCACTTCGCCGCCCTCGACGAGCGCCTTCATCGGAACGCCCTGGGTCGTGCCGCAGTCGATTTCGGTGACCACAAGATCCTGGGTGACGTCGACAAGACGCCTTGTCAGATAGCCCGAGTTCGCGGTCTTCAGCGCGGTGTCGGCCAAGCCCTTGCGCGCGCCGTGGGTCGAGATGAAGTATTGCAGAACATTCAGCCCTTCCCTGAAATTCGCCGTAATCGGCGTTTCGATGATCGAACCGTCCGGCTTGGCCATCAGTCCGCGCATTCCGGCCAGCTGCCTGATCTGTGCAGCGGAACCGCGCGCGCCCGAGTCCGCCATCATGTAGATGGCATTGAAGGATTCCTGGGAAATGCCCTGACCGTTTTCATTCTGCTTCTGGACGATCTGGCCGTTCTCTTCGACCATTACGGGTTCGGAGCCGAGTTGCTCCATCATCGCCTTTGCGACCATGTCGCCGGCCCTGCCCCAGATGTCGACGACCTTGTTGTAGCGTTCGCCCTGGGTCACGAGGCCCGATGTGTACTGCGCCTCGATTTCCTTGACTTCGGCTTCCGCCGCATCGATGATCTGCTCCTTCTGTCCAGGCACCTGCATATCGTCGACGCAGATCGAAATGCCTGCCCGCGTTGCGAGCGAGAATCCGCTCTGCATCAGTTTGTCGGCGAAAATGACCGTCTGGCGCAATCCGCAGTTCCTGAAAGCGGTGTTGATCAGCTTCGAAATTTCCTTCTTCTTGAGCGCCTTATTGATCGCTGAGAAAGGCAAGCCTTCCGGCAGAATCTCGGAAAGCAGCGAGCGGCCGACCGTCGTCTCGTAGCGCTTGATCCTGGATTCGAGTTCACCTGCTTCGTTCTTCACGGTCTCGCGCAACCTCACCACGATATTCGCATTGAGTTCGATCTGCTGCGAATCGTAAGCACGCTGCACTTCACCCACGTCGGAGAAATGCATGCCCTCGCCCTTCGCGCCGATCTTTGAGCGGGTCGCGTAATAGAGGCCCAGCACGATGTCCTGGGAAGGCACGATGGAAGGCTCGCCGTTCGACGGGAAAAGCACGTTGTTGCTGGCCAGCATCAGCGTCCTGCACTCCATCTGCGCTTCCAGTGACAACGGGACGTGGACGGCCATCTGGTCGCCGTCAAAGTCGGCGTTGAAGGCCGCGCAGACCAAAGGATGGAGCTGGATCGCCTTGCCTTCGATGAGGATGGGCTCGAAAGCCTGGATGCCCAGCCTGTGGAGCGTCGGCGCGCGGTTGAGAAGCACCGGATGTTCGCGAATCACATCCTCCAGGATGTCCCACACCTCCGGCACTTCCTGCTCCACCAGGCGCTTGGCCGCCTTGATCGTGGTGGCCAATCCAAGGATTTCGAGCTTGTGGAAGATGAAAGGCTTGAAGAGCTCGAGTGCCATCTTCTTGGGCAGTCCGCACTGATGCAGCTTCAGCTGCGGGCCCACCACGATGACGGAACGCCCCGAGTAGTCGACGCGCTTGCCCAGCAGGTTCTGACGGAATCGTCCGCCCTTGCCCTTGATCATGTCCGCAAGCGACTTCAAGGGGCGCTTGTTTGCACCCGTCATCGCCTTGCCGCGGCGGCCGTTGTCGAGCAGGGAATCGACCGCTTCCTGCAGCATGCGCTTTTCGTTCCTGACGATGATCTCAGGCGCTTTCAGCTCAAGCAGGCGCTTCAAGCGGTTGTTCCTGTTGATCACGCGGCGATACAAATCATTCAGATCGCTCGTTGCGAACCTGCCTCCGTCAAGCGGCACCAGGGGGCGCAATTCGGGCGGAAGAACGGGAAGCACCTCCAGGATCATCCAGTCCGATTTCATCCCGGTCCTGGCAAAAGCTTCCATTACCTTGAGACGCTTGGAAATCTTCTTGATCTTGGCGTCCGACCCGGTGGAAGAAAGCTCGCTCCGCAGCACGTCGATTTCCGAATGGAGATCGAGGTTGGCCAAGAGCGCGCGAATGCCTTCGGCGCCCATGCTGGCCGAGAATTCGTCGCCGTATTCTTCGAGCTTGTTGAGATAATCCTCTTCCGTGAGCAGCTGGCAACGCGCGAGCGGCGTCATGCCCGGATCGGTCACGACATAGGCTTCGAAATAGAGCACGCGCTCGATGTCGCGGAGCGTCATGTCGAGCACCATGCCGAGGCGGGAGGGCAGCGATTTCAGGAACCAGATATGCGCGACGGGGCTGGCCAGTTCGATATGCCCCATGCGCTCGCGCCTGACCTTGGAAAGCGTGACTTCCACGCCGCATTTTTCGCAGATCACGCCCCTGTGCTTCAGGCGCTTGTATTTTCCGCACAGACATTCATAGTCCTTGATCGGACCGAAGATCTTGGCGCAGAACAAGCCGTCGCGCTCGGGCTTGAAAGTGCGATAGTTGATCGTTTCCGGCTTCTTCACTTCGCCGTACGACCAGGAGCGGATCTTGTCCGGGGAGGCAAGCCCGATCTTGATCGAATCGAACTCTTCTTCCTGCGTCACCTGTTTGAACAAATCCAGCAATGCTTTCATGAAAACCTCCAGTTTTGGCTTTCTGCCGTAGCTTAAAATCGAATCAGTAGTGGTCGAGTTCCATGTCGATGCCGAGCGACCTGATTTCCTTCACCAGCACGTTGAAGGATTCCGGCATGCCGGCCTCGATCTTGTGTTCGCCCTTGACAATGTTCTCGTAAACCTTGGTCCTGCCGTTGACGTCGTCGGACTTGACGGTCAGCATTTCCTGCAGGGTATAGGCTGCGCCGTAGGCTTCCAGCGCCCAGACCTCCATTTCGCCGAAACGCTGTCCGCCGAATTGCGCCTTGCCGCCGAGCGGCTGCTGCGTCACCAGGCTGTATGGGCCGGTGGAGCGCGCATGCATCTTGTCGTCGACGAGGTGGTGCAGCTTCAGCACATGCATGTAGCCGACGGTCACGGGACGGTCGAATGCGTCCCCCGTCCTGCCGTCGTGAAGCTGGATCTGGCCTGAACGCGGGAACCCGGAGAGCTCCAGCATGGACTTGATCTCGTCTTCCACGGCGCCGTCAAAGACGGGCGTTGCGAAAGGCACGCCCTTCTTCAGGTTGCGGCACAATTCGAGCACTTCCTCATCGGACAGCGAGTCGATGTCCTCTGCTTTTCCGCTGCTGTTGTAGATCTTGTTCAAAAGATCGCGCAACTCGGCGATTTTCGCCTGCGCGGCCAGCATGTCGCCGATCTTCTTGCCGAGTCCCTTCGCGGCCCAGCCGAGATGGGTCTCGAGGATCTGCCCGACGTTCATACGGGAAGGCACGCCGAGCGGATTCAGAACGACGTCCATGGGTGTGCCGTCCGCGCTGTAAGGCATGTCCTCCACGGGGACGATCTTCGAGATCACGCCCTTGTTGCCGTGGCGTCCAGCCATCTTGTCGCCGGGCTGCAATCTTCTCTTCACCGCGATATAGACCTTGACCATCTTCTGCACGCCTGCGGGAAGCTCGTCTCCGCTGGTGAGCTTCTTCTTCTTTTCCTCGAAGGCCGCATCGAAATCGAGACGCTTCTGGGCGAGGCTCTCCTGGATCTGCTCGAGCTGACGGCTCGCATTCTCGTCGGAAAGACGGATGTCGAACCAGTGGTGATGTTCGATCGAGTCGAGATATTCCTTGGTGACCTTCGCTCCCTTGGCCAATTTCTTGGGACCGCCGTTGGCAACCTGCCCGACGATCAGGCGCTCGATACGCTGGAAGGCATCCCCTTCGACGATGCGCATCTGGTCAGCCAGATCCTTCTTGTAGCGGTTCAGCTCGTCATCGATGATCTGCTGGGCACGCGCATCGCGCTCGATGCCGTCTCTCGTGAAGACCTGGACGTCGATCACCGTACCGGACATGCCTGCCGGCACGCGCAGCGAGGTGTCCTTGACGTCGGAAGCCTTCTCGCCGAAGATCGCGCGAAGCAGCTTCTCTTCGGGTGTGAGCTGCGTTTCGCCCTTAGGCGTCACCTTGCCGACCAGCACGTCGCCGACATCGACCTCGGCACCGATGTAGACGATACCAGATTCGTCCAGCCTGCCCAGCATGGTCTCGGACAGGTTGGAGATGTCACGCGTGATTTCCTCGGGCCCCAGTTTGGTGTCGCGCGCCACGACAGAAAGCTCTTCGATGTGGATCGAGGTGAAGCGGTCCTCCGCGACGATCCGCTCCGAAATCAGGATCGAATCCTCGTAGTTGTAGCCGTTCCAGGGCATGAACGCGACGAGCAGATTCTGCCCGAGCGCGAGTTCGCCCATGTCGGTGGAGGCGCCGTCTGCGATCACGTCGTCTCTGGCGATCACGTCGCCGCGCTTGACCAGAGGACGCTGATTGATGTTGGTGTTCTGGTTGGAGCGCGTGTACTTGATGAGGTTGTAGATGTCGACGCCCACTTCCCCTGCACGCGTTTCAGCATCGTTCACCCTGACCACGATCCTGCCCGCATCGACATAATCCACCACGCCGCCGCGCAGCGCCTGGACAGCCGTTCCGGAATCGACCGCAACCGTGCGCTCGATGCCGGTTCCCACGAGCGGCTTCTCGGCTCTCAGGCACGGAACGGCCTGGCGCTGCATGTTCGAGCCCATCAACGCGCGGTTCGCGTCGTCATGCTCGAGGAATGGAATCAAGGAAGCTGCAACGGACACGATCTGCGCCGGCGCGACGTCCATGTATTCGATCTTGTCAGGGGAAGAGAGCTCGAATTCGTTCCTGTAGCGGGCGGAGACGATATCGCTCACGAACTTGCCTTGCGAATCGACTTCCGTGTTCGCCTGGGCGATCACGTACTGCCCTTCCTCGATCGCGGACAGGTATTCGATCCTGTCCGTGACGCGCCCATTTTCAACCTTGCGGTAGGGCGTCTCCAGGAAGCCGTATTCGTTCGTTCTGGCGTAAAGCGCGAGCGAATTGATCAGGCCGATGTTCGGACCTTCAGGCGTTTCGATCGGGCAGACCCTGCCGTAATGGGTGGGATGCACGTCGCGCACTTCGAAGCCTGCGCGCTCGCGCGTCAGTCCGCCCGGGCCGAGCGCCGAGACGCGACGCTTGTGGGTGATCTCGGACAGAGGGTTGGTCTGGTCCATGAACTGGGAGAGCTGGGATGAGCCGAAAAATTCCTTGATCGCGGCCGAAACCGGTTTCGCATTGATCAGGTCATGCGGCATCAGGTTCTCGGATTCTGCCTGGGAAAGTCTTTCCTTGACTGCGCGCTCGACGCGCACCAACCCGGAGCGGAACTGGTTTTCCGCAAGTTCGCCCACCGAGCGCACGCGCCTGTTTCCGAGATGGTCGATGTCGTCGATCTCGCCGCGCCCGTTCCTGAGTTCGACCAGGATCTTGATCACGGCGACGATGTCATCGTTCGAAAGCGTGCCTGCGCCCGTGAGTTCGGGGCGCCCTACCCTTCTGTTGAACTTCATGCGCCCGACAGGGGAAAGATCATAGCGCTCATCGCTATAGAAAAGGCCATCGAAGAGCGCCTGGACAGCTTCCTCGGTGGGCGGCTCGCCGGGACGCATCATGCGGTAGATGGCAACCTGAGCGGCATTCTGGTCTTCTGAGTCGTCTATCCTCAATGTCTGGGAAATGTAGGCACCCTGGTCGAGGTCATTGGTATAGAGCGTCGTAACGGACGAAACCTCGGCTTCCCTGAGCTTGCCGAGCAACTCATCGGTGATTTCGTCGTTGGCAAAGGCGGCGATCTCCCCGCTGGACTTGTCGACGACGTTCGAAGCGAGAACGCGCCCGATCAGGAATTCATCCGGAACGGCGAGCTTGTCGATACCGGCCTCCTGCATTTCGCGGATATGCTTGACGGTGATGCGCTTGTCCTTGGCCACAATGGTCTTGCCGCCCTTCGTCACGATGTCGAAGCGCGCAACCTCGCCGCGCAGCCTATCCGGGACGAGTTCGAACTCGACATACTTCTTGTCGAGATGGAAGGTGTCGTTGACGAAAAATTCGGAAAGAATCTTCTCAGGCGTATAGCCGATCGCCTTCAAGAGCGTCGTGACAGGCATCTTGCGCCTCCTGTCGACGCGGAAATAGAGGTAATCCTTCGGGTCGAATTCGAAATCCAGCCATGAACCGCGGTAGGGAATGATCCTGGCCGAAAAAAGCAGCTTTCCGGAAGAATGCGTCTTGCCCCGATCATGCTCGAAGAACACGCCAGGAGAGCGGTGCAATTGGGACACGATGACGCGCTCCGTGCCGTTGATCACGAAGGAACCCGTCGTGGTCATCAGCGGGATTTCCCCCATGTACACTTCCTGCTCCTTGACTTCCTTGACGGTCGGCTTGGAGGCTTCCTTGTCCATGATCGTGAGCCTGACCCTTGCGCGCAACGGGGCAGCGAAGGTCAGCCCGCGCTGCTGGCATTCCTTGACGTCGAAAGGCGGCGTGCCGAGATAATAGCTGACGAAGTCGAGCTTGGCGTTTCCCGAGTGGCTGACGATGGGGAAAATGGAAGTGAATGCGGCCTGCAGCCCTTCGTTCTTCCTTTCGTGAGGATGAATTTCGGCCTGGAGGAATGCGTAGTAGGAATCAAGCTGCATCGCGAGCAGGGATGGGATCTGCAGCACGCTCGCCCTCTTGGCGAAGCTCTTGCGGATGCGTTTTTTCTCGGTAAAAGAATAGCTCATGACATCTCCACGACAGGGGACAGGGATAAAAGACAGGAGTAAGAAGACGGTAGAACAATCATAGTCTAAGAGCGGACCTCCGGTTCATAAGTTGCATCTTCTGACTTCTGGCTTCTTTCCAAAAGCGGCAAAAGGCTGACGGAAAACCGCCAGCCTTTCACGTTCACTACAATTACTTGATTTCGCAAACCGCGCCGGCTTCGGTAAGCTGTTTTGCGATGGCGTCCGCATCCGCCTTGGAAACGCCTTCCTTGACGGGCTTGGGTGCGCCGTCGACCAGGTCCTTGGCTTCCTTGAGGCCCAGGCCGGTGATGGTGCGGACCACCTTGATGGCGTTGACCTTGTTGTCTCCGGCAGCCTTCAGGATGACGGTGAACTCGGTCTGCTCTTCTGCTGCTGCAGGTGCTGCGCCGCCTGCTGCGGGCGCGGCGACCGCGACTGCGGTAGCGGCTGCGGAAACGCCGAACTTCTCTTCCATTTCCTTGATCAGTTCGGACAGTTCCAGGACCGTCATGTTTGCGATTGCGTCGAGAATGTCTGCTTTGGCGATTGCCATATTAGTCTCCTAAAAAATGTAGATGCGGGAATATCCCGCGAATAATCAAGCGGCTTCTTTCTGGTCCCTGACGGCCGCGAGGCCGCGAACGAATTTGGAAGGCACTTCGTTGAGTGTCTGAACAAATTTCGCGACGGGTGCCTGCATCGTTCCCAGCAGCTTCGCCAGAAGTTCCTCGCGGCTCGGCATGCTGGCAAGCGTTGCGACATCCTTGGCAGTCAGAACCTTGCCTGCCATGCCGCCCGCCTTGATGACGAACTTATCGTTGGACTTGGCGAATTCGCTGAGCACTTTCGCCACGGCGACCGGGTCGGACCCGATGCCATAGGCGAGCGGCCCCACCATATGCTCTGAAAGACCGGCATAGGGTGTGTCCGCGACTGCGCGGCGAACCAGCGTGTTCTTCAAGACGCGGAAATAGATTCCCGCTCCGCGTGCTTTCGCGCGCAGCGCAGTCATCTCACCGACCTCGAGACCACGGTACTCAGCAACGACGATCGCCTGGGCATTGGCCACTTGGCCGCTCACCTCGGCGACAACCGCTTTCTTCTCTTCAATGTTAAGACCCAAGGTCTACCCCCTTCCTGTTGCGTTTAGGGTATGCCGGCATGTACCGGCGGTTACAGCGACCTCAAATCAGGAGATATGATCAACCTGTTTGGGACCACCATCTGCGCAGGATGCTGCTCATATTAAGTCCTAAGACTCCTGCGGTCTTTGACAATCTCCCGTCACCCGGTGAGGTGACGGGAGCCCAAAGTCTTTATTGCGCCGCTACGACGCTCGACGAATCAACTCTGATCCCCGCCCCCATCGTGCTGGAGACGGAAATTTTCCTCAGATAAACCCCCTTTGCTGCGGCAGGCCTTGCCTTGTTCAATGCGTCGATCAGCGCACGGAGATTCTCGGTGAGCGCATCCACGCCGAACGAGGCGCGTCCAATGGTGCATTGCACAATGCCGCCCTTGTCCGTCCTGTACTGAACCTGTCCGGCCTTGGCATTCTTCACGGCTCCTGCCACGTCAGGGGTCACCGTTCCGACCTTCGGGTTGGGCATGAGACCGCGCGGCCCCAGGATCTGTCCGAGCGTACCCACGATGCGCATTGCATCGGGGCTTGCGATCGCCACGTCGAAATCGATATTGCCAGCCTTGATCGACTCGGCAAGGTCTTCGAACCCGACGATGTCGGCGCCCGCTGCCTGAGCGTCCTTGGCTTTGTCGCCCTGCGCGAAAACCGCCACCCTGACGGTCTTGCCGGTGCCCCTGGGAAGCACAACGGAGCCCCTCACCAGCTGGTCGGATTTCCTTGCATCGATACCCAGATTGACGGCGATGTCGATCGACTCGTCGAACTTGGCCGTCGCGTTTTCCTTGACGAGCTTCAATGCATCTTCGAGGACGTAGGTCTTGCTGCGGTCAACCTTGGAGCGTGCCGCCAGCACGCGCTTGGAATGCTTTGCCATTTAGATGCCCTCCACTTCGATTCCCATGCTGCGGGCAGAACCCGCGATGGTCCTGACCGCCGCGTCCAGATCGGCCGCGGTGAGATCCGGCATTTTGGTCTTGGCGATTTCCTCTGCCTGGGCGCGCGTCAATTTCCCGACCTTGTCCAGATGGGGTTTTGCGCTGCCCGACTGAATGCCCACCGCCTTCTTGATGAGGGTCGTCGCAGGCGGCGTCTTCATCACGAAGGTGAAGCTCTTGTCCGCATAGGCGGTGATCACGACCGGAATCGGAAGACCCACTTCCATGCCCTGGGTTGCGGCATTGAAGGCCTTGCAGAATTCCATGATGTTGAGACCGCGCTGACCCAGCGCTGGCCCGATGGGGGGGCTGGGGTTGGCCTTTCCGGCCGGCACCTGCAGCTTGATATAGCCGACGATTTTCTTTGCCATGTGATGCTCCTATTAAATGGGTAATAGCGCCTTTTCAGGCTCCCCGAAAAAATCAGGTTTTTTCGACCTGACCGAAACCCAATTCGACGGGCGTAGCCCGCCCGAAGATCGTCACCGAAACCCTGAGCTTGCTCTTGTCGTAGTTGACATCCTCGACAACGCCATGAAAATCCGTGAACGGTCCTTCCTTGACCCTGACGGATTCGCCGACTTCGAACAGCACCTTGGGCCTCGGTTTCTCGACACCTTCCTGCATCTGCCTGAGGATGTTCTCGACTTCTTTCTCGCTGATCGGCGTGGGCCTCATCGCGCTGCCGCCGACGAAACCCGTCACCTTGTTCGTGTTCTTGACGAGATGCCAGGTCTCGTCCGTCATCTCCATCTCGACCAGCACATAGCCCGGGAAGAACTTGCGCTCACTGATGTTCTTGTGACCGCCCTTCATCTCGACGACTTCCTCGACAGGCACCAGAATCCTGCCAAACTTGTCGCTCATTCCAGAACGCTCGATCCGCTCCTGAAGCGCACGCATCACGCTCTTCTCGAATCCAGAATAGGCATGAACAACATACCAGCGCTTAGCCATCAATCCCCCCGGCCCATTAATAACTTTACGGCAGACATCAAGGTCGCATCGACCAGCCACAGGAAAATCGCCATGACCACCACGAAAGCCACTACCACGCCCGTAGTCTGCAGGGTTTCCTTGCGGCTCGGCCAGACCACCTTCTGCGCCTCGACCACGGACTCTCTTCCGAACTGCACGAAGCGCTTTCCGGGTTCGGAAAGCCATGCAACGCCCGTAGCCAACGCGATGCCCACGAGGACCGACACCACGCGCAGCACCATGGCGCTGCCCTGCAACAGGTAAAATCCGGCAATGCCCGCAACCACAAGGAGCGCCGCCAATCCGAGTTTTATCTTATCCGCCATATTTCCTAAATCCGTGCGGCGCGGCAATTTCGCGCCGCCACTATTCTGGCAGGCCAGGAGGGCTTCGAACCCCCAACCTTCGGTTTTGGAGACCGACGCTCTGCCAATTGAGCTACTGGCCTAATTCTACAAACCTTACTGGATGATCTTGGCGACGACACCGGCGCCCACGGTCCTGCCGCCTTCGCGGATCGCAAAGCGCAGACCTTCTTCCATCGCAACCGGCGCAATCAGGGAAACCGTCACCGACACGTTGTCTCCAGGCATCACCATCTCGGTGCCTTCGGCCAGGTCGATCGATCCCGTCACGTCCGTCGTCCTGAAGAAGAACTGCGGGCGGTAGCCGTTGAAGAACGGCGTATGACGACCGCCCTCGTCCTTCGACAGCACGTAAATCTCTGCGCTGAACTTCGTGTGCGGCGTGATCGAACCAGGCTTCGCCAGCACTTGACCGCGCTCCACTTCCTCGCGCTTCGTGCCGCGCAGCAGCACGCCAACGTTGTCGCCTGCCTGACCCTGGTCAAGCAGCTTCCTGAACATCTCAACGCCCGTGCACGTCGTCTTCGTCGTCGGACGAATCCCGACGATCTCCACTTCGTCGCCAACCTTGATGATGCCGCGCTCAACGCGACCCGTCACCACCGTGCCGCGACCGGAAATCGAGAACACGTCTTCAACAGGCATCAGGAACGTCCCGTCAATCGCACGCTGCGGCTCGGGAATGTAGCTGTCCAATGCGGCAGCCAGCTTCAAAATCGAAGGCTCGCCGATTTCCGACTGGTCGCCCTGCAGCGCCTTCAGTGCCGAACCCACCACGATCGGCGTGTCGTCGCCGGGAAAATCGTACTTCGAAAGCAGTTCGCGGACTTCCATCTCCACCAGCTCCAACAGCTCGGGATCGTCAACCATGTCCGCCTTGTTCAGGTAAACCACGATGTAAGGAACGCCAACCTGACGTGCCAGCAGAATGTGCTCGCGCGTCTGGGGCATCGGGCCGTCAGCGGCCGAGCACACCAGAATCGCACCGTCCATCTGCGCTGCGCCCGTGATCATGTTCTTCACGTAGTCAGCGTGGCCGGGACAGTCAACGTGCGCATAGTGACGCGTCTCCGTCTCGTATTCCACGTGCGCGGTGTTGATCGTGATCCCGCGAGCGCGCTCTTCGGGCGCCGAATCAATCTGATCGTAGCTCTTCGCTTCGCCGCCGAACTTCTTCGTCAGAATCGTCGTGATCGCCGCAGTCAGCGTCGTCTTGCCATGGTCAACGTGACCAATCGTCCCTACGTTCACATGCGGCTTCGTCCGCTCAAACTTGCTCTTTGCCATGATGGTTTCCTCTCAACAATCGCAAATCCTGGAGCCCATGACCAGGATTGAACTGGTGACCTCTCCCTTACCAAGGGAGTGCTCTACCACTGAGCTACATGGGCGAACCTTTAACACTGGAGCGGGTGAAGGGAATCGAACCCTCGTCGTAAGCTTGGAAGGCTTCTGCTCTACCATTGAGCTACACCCGCAATTTGCCGGATATTCTCCGGCCACATCAAATCTGGTGGAGGGGGAAGGATTCGAACCTTCGAAGGCAGAGCCGTCAGATTTACAGTCTGATCCCTTTGACCGCTCGGGAACCCCTCCGGAGCGAAACCGTCTATTCTAATGAGCTTGTCCGCGATTGTCAAAGTCGTTTTGGACTTTCCGGGAAGATTTCCATCGCAAGGCATTGTCATTTGACTGCAATAGGGTGAAAATCAAGCGAACAGCGTTCATGTCGAGAAGCCCGCCCATGCCGAACAGAATGCGCGCCACCTATTTGTCGATCGAGGAAATCGCCTCAGGGATGACGCTCGCAAAGCCGCTCGCCGTAACGGAGAAGCGCATTCTACGCTACATGCTGCCCGAAGGACATGTATTGACCGAGGACAACGTCAGACAGCTCGCCTCGCACCATGCCGAAGCCGTATGCGTCTGGCTAGCCGACGACCGGACCGACGAGGAAATCGCCGCGAACGCCTTGCAAGTGGAAGCGAAGCTCCGCAGACTCTTTGCGCATTCCGATCTTACCCAGCCCATCATGGCCGCTTTCTTCGACCGAATCCGCACGCATCTCTCAAGATAAATGGTCATCTCGAAAAACCAGGTGCTCGATACCGCCCAACAGCTCCCTGTTTTCCCCCGCATCATCAACGAAATCCTGCATACGATCGACGATCCGAATTTCAACTTCAACTCGCTGGTGAAGCACGTCAGTCGCGATCCGGTTCTGACCGGGCAAGTTTTCTCGATCGCCAATCAGGCAGCCACCCATATTCACCACGATCTGCAAATCAACGATCTTTACAAGGCCACCTCCCTGGTCGGCGTCATGAAACTTCAGAAAATGGTCATTCTCGCCTCGATGTCCAATCATTTCGAAGATACGTCGGGCGGCAACCTGCCCGAAATCCTTTGGGAGCGCAGCCTGGCGACCGGTTTATGCGCGCAGCATGTCGCAGCATTTTCAGGGATCTCGGACGATACGGCGCTGATTGCAGGTCTCCTGCACAATGTCGGCAAACTCTGGCTTCATCGTTTCCTGCCGCAAGCTTATCGCTCGGTTCTGGAACGGCGGGAGCAGTCGTTCGCCCCCCTATGCCGAATCGAACGGGAAACGTTCGGCGTTGATCACGCAATGATTGGAAGCTGGCTTGCGGAATTCTGGTCGCTTCCGCCCCAGGTCATGGATGCGATCCGGTATCATTGCGATCCCGACCAGGCGGAAGGGAACCCTTATGCCGATGCGGTGCATGTCGCTGAAGTCATCGGCAATGCCCTGGATCTCGCCCCAGATTCCAGCGTCACCTATCTTTCAGAAGGCGCCTGCAAAAGACTTGGGCTTTCCTGGGATGAGCGCGCCGAAGATCTGTTTGGCACGATCGAGACATCAATCCGCATACTCGAAAGAGAACTCTTCATTTCCCATCCAGTGCAGGCTGCCAACTGAATCGGAGTGACCTGCAACGAGCCATTCCTGAAGGCTCTCGGCACGCATGGGTTTGGCGATACCGTATCCCTGCGCCTTGTCGCACCCGAGATTGAGCAGCATCTTGCCATGCTCGGCGCTCTCCACCCCTTCCGCGATCAAATCCAGGTCGAAGATTTTCGCCAAGCTGATCACCCCTTCGATCACTGCGAGATCTTCCCTGTCTTCGATCATGTCCCGCACGAAGCTTTGATCTATCTTGAGCATGTCGACCGGCAGATGCCTCAGATAGGCAAGCGAAGAATAGCCTGTTCCGAAATCGTCCAGTGACAGCACCACGCCGAGGGCCTTGCATTCGCCCAGGACCTGTTTGACGAGACGCATGTCCTGCAGCGCCGCGCTCTCCAACACCTCGAGCTCGAGGTGTTTGGGCTCGATGTTGGGATACCGTTCGATCGCAGCCTTGAGCTTGGCGGAGAAACCGGCCTCGTGAAGCTGCTCGGAAGCGACGTTCACGCTCACCTCGATGTCGATGCCTGCCTCGTGCCATGATGAGACCTGACGCAACGCCTCCTCGATCACCCAATCGCCTATTCTGACGATGAGGTCAGACCCTTCGGCGAAAGGCAGGAATTCGACGGGGGGAAGCAGCCCTTTTTCAGGATGGTTCCAGCGGATCAGGGCCTCCACGCCGAACAGCCTTCCTGTCCTGAGATTCACCTTGGGCTGGTAATAAAGACAGAATTCCTGCCTGTCGATGGCTTGCGCGATCCTGTCGCGCATTTGAAAGCCGATCCTTGCCGACAAGTCCATGTTGACGTCGAAGATGCGGTAGCAGTTTCTTCCCGCCTGTTTCGCCTGATACATCGCCATGTCGGCGTGTCGAATCAGCGCATCTGCATCCGCGTCGTTCTGGGGATAAAGCGTCACGCCTATGCTCGACGAAATCATGGCGTCCTGCCCGTCGAGGGCAATCGGTTTCCTGATTTCGCTCATGATCCGCGCAATGCATTGCCGCATCTCTTCGATGGAGGAAACATCCAGAAGAATCACGAACTCGTCCCCACCCAGTCTCGATACGGTATCCCCCGCCCTGACAGAAGTAACGAGCCTCGCCGAAACCTCCCTGATGAGCGCATCCCCTGAAGCATGCCCGTACTGGTCGTTGATCAGCTTGAAGCCGTCCAGATCGAGAAACAGGATGGCCAGCATATGGTCGGTCCGCTTAACAGATGCCATCGCCTGGCGCATCCTGTCCCGCAGCAGGGAGCGGTTCGGCAGTCCGGTGAGGGAATCGTGCCAAGCCTGCTTGGCGATTTCGGTCCTCGTCCTCAGGCTCTGTATACCGTAGGCGAGGTCGTCGGATAACTGCAGCAATAGCTCGGTCTCTTCCTTGTCGAAAGCATTCTGTTCAGCAGAATAGATGTTCAGCACCCCGCCCGTCATGCCGCCCGTCTTGAGCGGCAGCGCAATCATCGAGGCATAGCCGCGCCTTACAGCTTCCTTGCGCCATGGCTTGAAGCGCGGATCCAGTTCCAGATTGCCGATCGCCACGACATTTCCCGTGCGCACCGCAATGCCGACCGGCCCGTCTCCCTGTTCGTCTTCATCCCAGGAAAACCGCCTCGCTTCGAGATAGCCGCCGTCGAACCCCGCGCTGGCCACGGGAACGATGGCCTTCGATGCACTCTGTACCTGGCCCACCCATACAAAACGGTAGCCGCCGCGCTTCACCAGAATGCTGCAAAATTCATGCAGCAACTCGGTTTCAAAGTTGGCGCGCACCATGGACTTGTTGCATTCGCTGATCGCCTGGAGTGCCCTGTGCGCGCGCTTGAGATTCGCTTCGGAATGCTCTGCCTCCCTTTTCTTTTCGTCCAGGGAGTGCGCAAGCGACTGTTTCTCAAACTGGTTGTGCAAGGAATCGAGCAGCACCCTGTAGGCATTCTGCGCCAAGAAATAGAGCGCCATGGAAAATGCGGAAAAAAGCAGAGCGAGACCAAACATGACGCCGCTTCCCGCAACGAAAGCCGCGGACACAATGCGCACGGCGAAGATGAGGCTGGCGGGCAGGAAATAGGCGTTGAACGCCGGCATATAGACCGACCAGGAAGACACGGCGCCGGCCAGCATTCCGCTCACGACGAGCAACAGGTAACACTGATAGACGACCGAACCCTCCGGAAACAGGGCTGCGCCCATCCCGCCCCAGAGCAAACCTGAAAATGCCGAAGTCGCTATCGAAAAACGGCGCCAGAATTCCGGCCGATTTCCGCCTTCCTTCCTGTAGACGTGTAGGTAATAGAATCTCAGCAGCGATAAAGCGATGATGGACGAGCACCAGAAAACAAGCCTGTCTTCCGGGACGACGCCCCAAAGCACGGCCATGCTGACCGCAGCCACAAGGATGTTGATCGAATAAACGACCGGCGCGCGCGTGAACAGAATCCTGATCTGTTCAGTCAGGATACGCTGTATTTGTTTGTCCGGAGCGTTGAATATCACTCTCTAGTCATTCGGCTTCCAAAATGTGATCGAGATTACTTTATTGCGGACAGTTAATCAATCTTTCTATGGTCATAGGGCATCCACTGGATGTTTCATTCGCGTGCAACAAAAAAAAAATAGGATGGTCAAATGAATGCTTCATCCTATCCCGGCCAATATCCAATATCAAAGAGATCGAACATGCCAAAAAAACTGGAACTCGCTGTCGAAAATCCCATCCCCTTTTCGAAGAGCAATTTTTCCACAGACGAGATCAAGGACGATCTCTACAAACGACTGACCGGCGAAGTAGGCAAGGACCATCTGGTGGCCACCGAACGTGATTGGCTTTACACCACCGCCTATGCGCTCAGGAATCAGCTCATCAACAGGCGCATCGAAACCAAGCGTTCTTGCAAGATGCAGGATGCGAAGCAGGTCTATTATTTTTCCATGGAATTTCTCATGGGCAGAACCTTGATGAACAGCCTGCAGCACCTGGGCTGCGAACGCGAGTATCGATCGGCGCTCAAGGAATTGGGCATCGACCTCGATGATTTGAGCGAAGCGGAATACGATGCGGCGCTCGGCAACGGGGGATTGGGAAGGCTTGCCGCCTGCTTCATGGATTCGATGACCACGCTCAATCTCCCCGGTTACGGCTACGGCATCCGCTACGAATACGGCATGTTTTCCCAGCACATCGAGGACGGCAGACAAGTCGAGCATCCGGACAACTGGCTCCGCTACGGCAACCCTTGGGAATTCCAGCGTCCGGAGGTGCTCTATCGCGTCAGCTTCAATGGGAAAGTGGCCGCCCTGGAAGACGAAAACGGCATGATCAGGTACCACTGGCTGGATAGCGATGACGTGCTGGCCATGGCCTACGACACCCCCATACCCGGCCATGGAACCGACATGGTCAACAACCTCAGGCTCTGGTCCGCCCATGCGACCCGCGAGTTCGATCTGCATTACTTCAACGAAGGGAATTACATCAAGGCAGTCGAAAAGAAGAACGAATCCGAAAACATATCCAAGGTGCTCTATCCCGACGATTCAACCGCGGTCGGGCACGAGCTGCGCCTCAAGCAGCAGTACTTCCTCGTCAGCGCTTCCCTGCAGGATATCCTCGCCCACTACCTGAACACTCACTCCAGCCTGGAAGATCTCCCGGACAAAATCGCCATCCAGCTGAACGACACCCACCCGTCCGTCGCCATTGCCGAGCTGATGCGCATCCTGATCGACGTGCATCACATGGAATGGCAAAACGCGTGGTGCATCACGACACGCACCTTCTCCTACACGAACCATACCCTGATGCCCGAAGCGCTCGAGACCTGGCCAGTGGAACTCTTTGAGCGCGTCCTTCCCCGCCACCTTCAGATCATCTACGAAATCAACTACCGCTTTCTCAGGGACGTCATGCATCACTATCCGGGCGATACGGATATTCTGCAACGCATGTCCATCATCGACGAAACCGGATCCAAGCGGATCAGGATGGCGCACCTCGCCATCATCGGCAGCCACAAGGTCAACGGCGTGGCCGCGATCCATACGGAACTGATGAAAAGAACGATTTTTTCCGATTTCGAGCGATTCTATCCGGGCAAAATCATCAATCTGACCAACGGCATCACGCCGCGCCGCTGGCTGAATCAGGCCAACCCGCTGCTTTCTTCTCTCATCACGAGCGAGATCGGAGAAGGATGGATCAACGACCTGAGTCAGCTTCAGCAGCTGATTCCGCTTGCTGAAGACAGGCGCTTTCGCAAGCAATTCTCGGACATCAAGCATGCGAACAAAATGCGCTTCGCCGGCATGCTGAAGGAGAAGCACGGCATCGAAATCAACCCGTATTCGCTTTTCGACGTGCAAATCAAGCGCATCCACGAGTACAAACGTCAGCTGCTCAACATTCTTCATGTCGTGACGCTTTACAACAGGATCAAGGACGGAGAGGAAACCGTGCCGCGCACCGTGATCTTCGGCGGAAAAGCCGCCCCCGGTTACGCCATGGCCAAGCTGATCATCAAGCTCATCAACGATGTAGCCGACATCGTCAACAACGACCCGTCAACCGCAGACCGGCTCAAGGTCGTGTTCATACCCAATTATGGGGTTTCCGCTGCGGAAGGCATCGTGCCGGCGGCCGATCTTTCCGAGCAGATCTCGACCGCAGGCACGGAAGCATCCGGCACGGGCAACATGAAACTGGCCTTGAACGGCGCGCTCACCATTGGCACCCTGGATGGCGCAAACATCGAGATCATGCGTGAAGTAGGCGCGGAAAACATTTTCATTTTCGGTCTCGACGCCGAGGAAGTCGAGAAGATCAGAAAGAACGGGTACCGCCCGTTCGACATCTACCAATCGGATCTCGAACTGCGCAGGGTCCTGAGCATGATCGGTTCTGGCTTCTTTTCAATCGACGAGCCCGACAGGTTCAGGCCCATTGTCGATGCGCTCCTGTATCATGGAGACAGTTTCATGCTGCTTGCCGATTATGCCTCCTATGTCGCCGTGCAGAAGGAAGTCGAAGCCCTCTACACGGATCGGGAAGAATGGCTGAAACGGGCCATTCTGAATATTGCCAACATGGGGAAGTTCTCCAGCGACAGAACGGTCATGCAATATGCCGAGCAGGTATGGAAAATCAAACCCATCGTCCCATCGGCACCCTAAAGGAAGAGCACCATGTCTTTACTGACCCAAGAAGAAATCAGGAACATCGATGCACTCTGGCGAGCGAGCAACTACCTGGCGGCAGGCATGATCTACCTGCGCGACAATCCGCTGCTCAGAGAGCCGCTCAAGCTCGAGCACATCAAGAAGCGCCTGCTCGGCCACTGGGGATCGAGCCCCGGGCTCGCCTTCACCTACCTGCACATGAACCGCCTGATCAACAAGTACGATCTCAACGCCATCTTCATGGCCGGCCCCGGTCACGGTGCGCCGGGCGTGCTCGGCCCCGTCTATCTCGAAGGCACGTACAGCGAAACTTACCCCAACAAGGGTGAAAACGTCGAAGGCTTGCGCCAATTTTTCAAGGAATTCTCCTTCCCGGGCGGGATAGGCAGCCACTGCACCCCTGAGACGCCGGGTTCCATCCATGAAGGCGGAGAACTCGGCTACAGCGTCTCCCACGCTTTCGGTGCAGCCTACGACAATCCCGATCTGATCGTCACGGTCATGGTCGGAGACGGGGAGTCCGAAACGGCCCCGCTCGCGACTTCATGGCATTCCAACAAGTTTCTCAACCCGGTGCGGGACGGCGCCGTCCTGCCCATCCTGCACCTCAACGGCTACAAGATCAACAACCCCACCATCCTTTCGCGCATCTCGCACGAAGAACTGGAAGATCTTTTCAAGGGCTATGGCTGGACACCCCATTTCGTCGAAGGCAGCGACCCGATCCAGATGCACGAAAAGATGGCGGAAACCATGGAGGCCTGCGTGCTGGAAATCAGGCGCATCCAGAAGGAAGCGAGGGAGGCCGGCATTCCTTCCCGTCCGCGCTGGCCGATGATCGTGCTGCGTTCCCCCAAGGGATGGACAGGCCCCAAGGAAGTGGACAGAAGGAAGGTGGAAGGATTCTGGCGCGCACACCAGGTACCCATCCCGAATATGGGCAATCCGGAGCATCTTGCCCAACTCGAATCCTGGCTCAGAAGCTACAGGCCTGATGAGCTGTTCGACGACGATGGCAGACTGATTCCCGAATTGAAGGCGCTCGCACCAAAAGGAGAACGCCGCATGAGTGCGAACCCCCACGCGAACGGCGGACTGCTGCGCAGAGCGCTCAGATTGCCCGATTTCAGGAATTACGCGGTGAAGGTGGCTTCCCCCGGGTCGGATGCCGCCGAAAATACACGCCCGCTGGGCCGATTCCTGAGAGACATCATGGTCGACAACCTGGGCCATTTCCGCGTATTCGGCCCGGACGAGAACACTTCGAACAAGCTCGACGCCATCTACGAAGTCAGCAAGAAAACCTGGCTGGCCGATTTTCTTCCCGAAGATTCAGACGGGGGCGAACTTTCCCCGGACGGGCGCGTGATGGAAATGCTTTCCGAGCATACGCTGGAAGGCTGGCTTGAAGGCTATCTGCTGACCGGGCGCCACGGCTTCTTTTCCACCTACGAAGCCTTCGTCCATGTCATCGATTCGATGTTCAACCAGCATGCAAAATGGCTCGCCATGACCAATGAAGTGCCTTGGCGCATCCCCGTTTCCTCGCTGAATCTCCTGATCACGTCCACGGTATGGCGGCAGGACCACAACGGATTCACTCACCAGGACCCAGGCTTCCTTGATCTTGTCGTCAACAAGAGCCCGGCGGTGACGCGCATCTATCTGCCGCCCGATGCAAACTGCCTGCTGTGCGTGGCCGATCATTGCCTGAAGAGCGTGAACTACATCAACGTCATCGTCAGCGACAAGCAAAAGCACCTGCAATATCTGGACATCGATGCAGCAATGAAGCACTGCACGAAGGGTATCGGTATCTGGGAATGGGCGAGCAATGATGAAGGGGTTGAGCCCGACGTCGTCATGGCGAGCGCAGGCGACATACCGACGAAGGAAGCGCTTGCAGCCACGCTGCTCCTGCGCGAGAATTTTCCCGATCTCAAGATCCGCTTCATCAACGTGGTCGACCTCTACAAGCTCACCCCCGAGGCCGAGCACCCGCACGGCCTGTCCGACCGGGACTTCGACAGCCTGTTCACCGTCGACAAACCCGTCATGTTCAATTTCCACGGCTACCCCTGGCTGATCCACAGGCTCGCCTATCGCCGCAACAATCACAGGAACTTCCATGTGCGCGGCTACAAGGAAAAAGGGAGCATCAATACGCCGCTGGAACTGGCCATCCAGAACCAGATCGACCGATTCAGCCTGGTGATCGACGTGATCGACCGTGTGCCTGCGTTGAAAGTGGCTGGCGCGCATGTCAAGGAAAGGATGCTCAACAGGCGAATCGAGTGCCGCAACTACGCTTACGAAAACGGCGTCGATCTGCCAGAAGCGGATGGCTGGACATGGCCGACCTGAGCGTCCTCACGGTCAACAGCGGCTCCTCCTCCCTGAAGGCAAGCCTCTTCTCCGCAGGAAACCGGATCGACTTCAGGTACGCGCATCTTTCCAACCACGAAGCCGCATTCGAAAAACTCGCATCCGACCTCGACGGAATGCGTCCCGACCTGATCGGACACCGCTTCGTGCACGGCGGGAACATCGCGGACGCGGCAAGGCTGGTCGACGATGAAGAGCGCAAAAGGCTTGAGTCCCTGATCCCGCTCGCACCGCTCCATCTGCCGGGAAACCTCATGGGGATAGATCTCTGCGCTCGTTTCAATGTACCGCAAATAGCCTGCTTCGACACGGCATTCCACGCCCATATGCCGGAAATTTCGAAACGGCTGCCCATTCCGGACAAATTCGGCATGGAAAGATACGGCTTCCACGGCCTGAATTATGCTCACATCGCGAGCAGGCTCCCGGAGATCCTGGGAGATGCAGCGAACGGGCATGTCGTCGCCGCCCACCTGGGAAGCGGAGCGAGTCTCTGCCTCATGAGAGGCCTGCAATCGGTCGATACCACCATGGCCTATACGCCTGCGGGTGGCATCGTCATGGGCACACGATGCGGCGACATCGACCCCGGCGTCATGGTCGAGCTCTCCAGAAGAATGGACGTGCAGGCGCTTGAGCATGCCGTCTACCACGAAATGGGGCTGCTCGCCTTATCCGGAGAAAGCCCGGAGATGACAGACCTGCTCGAAAGCAAAACGCCTGGCGCCGCTTTCGCAATCGACTATTTCTGCCGCTCCGTCAGAGGAGCGATCGGTTCTTTCGCCGCCAAGGCCGGCGGCATAGATGCGCTCGTCTTCTCGGGCGGCATAGGCGAGCATGCCGCCGAAATCCGCGAAAAAATCGTCACGCCGCTCTCTTTTCTCGGCTTTGCCCTGGATCAGGCAGCCAATCGATCCTGCCTCCAAAACATTTCACAGGAAGGATCGAAGCCCGTCCTCGTTGTCAAAGCCGACGAGGAACTCGCGATGCGCGGGCTCTGCCTCTCTCACCTCGTCTCGAGTTCCCCCACCAGGACACGCTGAGATTCGCCCACCACGTTCAGGTTGGACAGGCGCTGCCTGATGCTGTCAGCGGAAAGGATGATCAGGATGCGCTTTTCTGCGTCATCCGCATGGGGCTTCACCAGGCTTTCCGTCAAGGATCCCGAACCGAACATCATGGACGGCACGGGCTCGATGCGCGATGCGGCGATCTCGGGTATGTCTCCGAGCTCGTCCACCAGGATGCCGAAACTTGAACGCTGTCCCGGCATCCTGATCACCACGATCTGCGTCGACTTCGCAGGCGATGGAGCTGCTCCGTGCAGAAAGTCGGAAAGGTCGAAGATGGTGATGGCCTGCTCCTGGTAAAGCATGCATCCCTTGATCCAGGCCGGCATCCCCGGTATCGGCGTGATGAACTCGCTGTCTATGGCTTCGATCACGCAATCGGAACGGATGCCGTACCAGCCCGTTCCGATGTAGAAGGTCGCGATCTCGACGGCCTCCTCGCCTTCTGCGCGGCGCATCGAATAGTTGTCCTTCGCAATGGCGCGCAACGAATGCCTGTTTTCGGAACTGAGAATGCGTTCGGAAAGCGGCACGAAAACCAGCGCGACGACTTCGTTCTTGTAGCCATCCTCCGCGCTCTTGTATTCCCTGTATCCCGAGGACATGCGCGAACCTACCGCATAATAGCGGCCGCGATATTCGATGATGTTCGCGCAGCCTTCCCCGCGGCCGAGATTGAAGAATTCGCGCCCGATTTCGAGCCTCGCCCCGGAAGCAAGCTTGTCGTCCGTGCTGGCGATGATGCGGCCGTCCCGCTCTGCAAAAACGGCAAACGCCCCTTCGACGATCGCGCCGTCCTCTCTCCTGGGCAGCGCGTCCTGAAGCATCGCAGCGAACTGGGGCGTCGAATCGAACACGATCGCCACCCCGCCGACGGACTCCCCTTTATCCCTGATCGCAGCTGAATAGATGTAGGTATGGTGATTCCCATAGAGATGGCTGTTCTCGAAAGAAGAGACGCAATAGCTCTGGGTGTCGGGCAGCCCAAGCGTCTGCCTGACCCATTCGGCCTGCAGCGTCTGCCCGACGAGGTCGTTGTAGGCCGGATTGGAAACGGCCATGATCCTCGCAGCAGAATCGAATATCAGCAGATTGGAATAGACCGTATACAGCCCGTTGATGCCTTTCAGTATTTCGGTGAGCCGCGCCCTGCCGTCCGAAGAGTTTTTCGCGAGCACTTCGCCGAATGCGCTGGTAAGCGCCCACCAGCGGCAGTCGTTGGCGCGTTCGTAAAGATTCCTGTCCATGATGTCCATCGCGAGCGCGGCCATCGAAGAGCAGTCGTAGAGCACAGAAGAAACCACTGTCTCGTAAAGATTGGTTGTGGACTGGCTGAACACGTTCCTGGTCCTCACCCCGGTGCTGCCGATTTCCCAGAGCAATACCTTGGCAAATGAGGCGTTCAGGGCGTAATTGTCCCTGGAAAGCCAGACATTGCCGTTCCATACCGCACGATTGAGTTCTTTCTGTATGCTGGCTGCGCGAACGGGAATGTCGCGCAGTTCGTTTGAAAACAGGGTCGCCGTCTCCAGCACGCCCTCGAGCACGCTCTCGGGCACCTGTTCCAGTTCGTGGGCAAGCGCCATGTCAAAAGCGTGGTTCAGGGGAGCAAGCGCATGCCCTGTCCATCCGGGCCCCTTGTATCCCTGGTATCCCTGGGTTTCATGAGTCGTCGCAAGGTATTCGCGTCCGGCAAAGCGAACGATCTTGCATTCGTCCCCGACCGCGCGCTCCACTTTGGCCCCGACTGGAAACTGGTAGATGTCGCTGCTGGCGATGATGCGCCCGACCTCGTCGAGTATGGTGATCACGGTCCAGTCGTCTTCACTGACCAGACTCCTGAAAATGCGCTGACACTCGTCCTGGAAGCGGAAGCAGAGGCAGAGCACCCCGACAGGATGGCTGCCGTCCTCGGACATCACCCTGTACGAATAGATGAGCGGCGAGGCTTCGCCCGGAAGCAGATCGGTCTGCCTGAAAGTTTCCACATAAAGCTGGTCCGTATTCAAGGAAGCCTCGACCAGCGGGTCGGATGAAATCCTGCCCGATCCTTCCCCGTCGAGCTGGACGAGAATCTTTCCTTCCGGTGAAAGCAGAATGATGTTGTGGTAGACGGAATACTTTTTCACGTACTCCTTGAAGCGCGCCTTCAATGCTGCGATTCTCGCCGAATCCCGCGCGCAGGAAGGATCTTTTTCGTAAGCTTCCGCAAAATCGCGGATATCGGCATCGGTCGCAAGGAATCCGATGTCGGCCGTGCGCTCGAAAAGATTCCTGATCAGGATGTCGATTGCGATGCGCGAATTCGATCTCAGGCTCAAAACGGCCTTCTTGCGCAATTCGCGGGCCAGTTGGTCAAGCAGGACGCCAGCCAGGTTGTTGAAATCGGTGCGCATGCCGGTGATGTCCGTTCCCGCGCAAAGCAGTTGCCCGAGCAGGGTCAGATTGTCGTAGACGGACTGGATTTCGCGCAGCTTTTCCTGGTCCCAGTGCAGCCCGCTCATGAATTTGGACAGATAGCCGATATCGTTGGCCTGGTTTTCCGGTACGCGCTTTCTCATGAATCCCTCGAAATTAAACATTACAGGGATTTCCAAAGCAACAGCCGTGCCAAAACACAACCCATTGAATCATAAACAGCCATAAATCGGCGCACTTCATTCTTGCATGCTGTTTGCACATTGAAGCACCATCGCGGTGCGTAATACTCGCTATTTCACGGCGGGAGCCAGTTCGAGCTTGGCCGGCACGACATCTTCCATGCCCTCGACATGCACGGGAGAGGCGAGTCTGATCCGGTCAATTGGAGCACCTGAAGCGCTCAGGGCGGAATAGATTTTCCTTCCGCGCGCATCGCCAAGCGCAATCAGCTCCGATTCCGGAACAATTTCTGCATCGCGCAGGCGTCTGTAGAGCACGGCATGAAAATCCGCCCCCCTGAATGCCTCCATTTCCTTCTCGTCAAGCGCACGCTTCTTCCTGAAAAAACCAGTTATGCGCTCGGTCAATCGTGCCTTCATCTTTCCAGGGTTGGCCTTGCGGAATCCAGCCTTCATCGCATCGAGTTCGGCGGAACCGAATTTTTTCGAAAACAGCGCTTCGATGGTTTCCCTTGTTCCCGGAAAATTCAAGGCGAGCGGGCCGGGCTGTGCGGCATCCTGCCCCGATGCAGCGGCAACAGCCCTGCGTGCCTGCAGATCCTGCAGCGCAACCCGGTCTGAATCAGAGTAGACCCCTCGCACCGTCAGGAAGAGCCTGGGACGCTTCTTTAACGCACCGGCCAGATCTGCAATCTTTTCCTGTTCCGGCGGCGGAAGTGCTGAGCGCCCCGGATCGAACGCTATATTGGCGAGCCTTTCCTCCTTCCCTCCAAAAAGGGCGGAGAGCATTCTGAATGGAGAGGTCACGATCTTTCCGAGAACCTTGAGAACCGCTTCCCAGATGATGCCGCCGTAGCTGAACTGCGGATTGTCCAGGCTGCCGGATACGGGCAGCCCGAGGTCGATGCGCCCATCCTGGTCCTGCAGAACGGCAATGGCGAGATCGAGAGGCAGATCCTTGGCCTCCCTGCTTTTCACGCGTTCACCCAGGGTCAGATTGTCCATGATGATCTGATTGTCGCCGGTCAGTTGCCGATTCTTTATCTTGTAGTCGAGATCGAGCGAAAGCTTGCCGGAAGTGATTTTCCTGCCGACGAACGTTGCCGAATACGGGGTCAGGCGCGCCATCTCGATGTTCCTGAATTTCACCTTGATGTCCGTCAGCGCTGTCGGATCGAAAAGATTGATCTGCCCCGCTGCGCGAACCGATCCGTAGGTATTGACGCGCCCTCCGAGTTGGAGCTGTCCGATGGATCCGGGGGAAGACGAAATACCGTTGACGAAACCGTGCAGCCTGTGGATTCTCGTTCCGAAAGGCAGGGCAAGCGAATGGTCTGCATAATCCATTTCCCCACGCCTGATCCTGATCCTGCCTATATCGACCGGGAAACTCGGTCCCGAGGCCGCTTCGCGCTTTTTCAGGACCTTGGAGAGGTTGACCGACCTGTTTCTGGCTATGATGAGTTTCGCATAGGGGCGATCGATATCGAGCGCTGCGATGGCCAGCTTCGAGCCATCCACCTTCAGGCTGCGGGTCGAAAGCGATTTCCACGAGAGAAATACGCGCTTCTTTTTCTCCAAAAGGCGAAGATCGTCGATGGAAAAGCTGCCATTGTATCTCGCCCCCTTGCTGTCATAGGCTGCATGGCCGGATGCACCGAGCTTCCCGCCCGCTATCGTGAGCATGGCGAAGGATGAAAGGTAAGGCTGCGCAGGACTCAAGGACAGATCACTTATTTTGAGATTCATGTCAGCCGATTTTCCTGAAGGCATGAATCGGCCATCCGCTTCGAGCATCCCCCCTGCCGCACTTTCCATGGAAGCCTGGAAGGGTACGGATGTGGCAGGCGCATCGCTGATTCCGTTCGCCTTGAGGGAAATGCGCTTCAGTCTCAGGGTGGCGTAAGGCGAAACGGACTCGTCCTGCAATTTCACTGAAAATCCGGAAAGATCGAATTTGCCGACATGATAATGCCATGGCAAGGCGCGTGATTTTGCCGGCGCCTTCATTGCACCGGGAATATCCAGGTTTCCCTTTTTATCCCTGACCAGATTCACGCTGCCCTTTTCGATGGTCATCTTGCCCGCGGCAAGGCTTCTTTTCGAAATGTCCGCATGCATGTCGTCAAGCCTGAATGCATCTATTTCGACGTACTTTCCGATCCTGCCTTTGGAGGCTGAAATCTGCGCGAACGAAAGCTTTTCCTGGTTCAGGTCGAAGCTGCCCTGCTTCGCCTCGACAGACTCGATAAAAAGCAAAGGCTTAGATCTGATGCGTTCCGCCTTCACCTGCAATCCTTCGAGATCCAGTCCGATTTTTCCTTCGGCATACGAGATCCGGATATCCGCCGAAAGCTTTCCCTTTTCGAATGAAGGAACGCCCTTCAGATAGGCAGCAAGAGGCCTGGAATCGAGATTGTCCAGTGCCAGCTTCCCAGATGCTTTCGAAAGATCGGTCCTGCCCTGCCAGGAGAGGCTGATCCCCGAATCCGTTCTGGCCGAGAGCATGAAGCTTCCCGATTCGCCCGGCCATGTCGAAACGTCTTTCAGGCTCAGCTCGACGGGTTCGATCCTCTCGTGAAAGCCTTTCCTTTCATCTTTGAAATCGATCCTTCCACCCTCGAGATCGAAACGCGCCAAATAAAGGCGGGGCGGCGAACCGGAATGATCTTCTCCTCCGGATATCTTTTCCAGAAATGCCGACCAGTTCGATTTCCCGTTTTTCCCCAGCACGATGTCTGCCTGGGGCTTCTCCAGCCTGACGGAATCGAAAGCCAGGCCGCGGCTCAGAATGGAGATATTCGCATCCAGCTCGGCGATGGCCACGAGTTGTCTTCCTTCCGGATCTTCCAGCCTGACATTCGGAATGTCTATGTCGAACGTGAAGGGATTGAATTTGGGCAAACCGAGGGCAAGGCGACAGCCCGTCTTTTCCGAAACATATTGCACTGCCTTGGATTGCAGGATTCTCGGAACGGCCAGCCAGCCGATAAGCGCATAGAGAACGAACAGCCCGACGAGCGAAAGAATCAGTTTCCTGGCCCATCTGATGGACATGAGGATCTCCATGGTTTTTTCTTTCAATTCTAGCTCGGTTCTTCGCTGCGTTCGTGTCCGGAGAAAATACAAAGTGAACTTCTTTCCGTGACCTGCAATCGAATTTTTTGTGCACAGCCTCTGAAATGAAAAACGCCCCTTGCAAGGGGCGCTTTATGACTGGCGGAGAGGGAGGGATTCGAACCCTCGGTAGACTTGCGCCTACGCCTGATTTCGAGTCAGGTACATTCGACCACTCTGCCACCTCTCCGAAGAGCGCAATTCTACCAGTTTATGACGCCTTTGTTGAGCGCGATAAGGGTTTCTTCATTCTTATGGTGATAAACTAACGACGATGCCGAAACCGGAGATAGACATTTCGACCGTAACGACATTACCGACGGAATCTCTTTTTAAATATTTTTCAAAAGGATGCGCCATCCTATTGCTGGTGGCGCTTGGCGGCTGCGGCATTTCCGAATGGCATGTCCCGCCTTTCGGTTCGACAAAAGAGCTCGTCGTCGCAACAGTCAACGGCCCGTCCACATTCTACGAGGACTCGCAGGGCAACTACATCGGGCTCGAACACGATCTCGTCAGCCTGTTCGCCCAGCAACTGGGCATGAGAGCGAAATTCGTGGTCTACGGCAACAGGGAAGAGCTTGTTGACGCCGTTCGCCACCACAAGGTGCATTTCGCCGCAGCCGGACTCGCCATACCGCTGGAAGGCACGGAATCGGGACTGAAATTCGGTCCAACCTATTTCGGCGTCAAACCCCAGCTCGTCTTCAACACATCGGGACAGGCGCCGAAAAACCTCGACGCGCTCTCAGGAAAGCGCATCGCCTACCTGGACGATCCGGTCATTTCCGCCATAGTGGGACAGCTGAAGGCACAATACCCAGCCATCGACTTCAGCCAAATCAAGGCCTCTTCCAGCGACGAACTGCTTTCCTCCGTGTCGGAAGGAACGACCGACTATGCAATCGCCTATTCCAACCAGGTCGACATTGCAGAACATTATTATCCCAACATTACAACTGCATTCGACATAGGCAAAGGAACGAGCCTCGCCTGGGCTTTTCCTGATGACGCGGATCAGGCCTTGCTGCAGAAAGTGCAGGATTTCTTCAGCGGCATCGAAAAGGACGGCATGCTTGCCCGCCTCGCCGACCGGTATTACGGGCATATCTACCGCCTCGACCAGAACGACATCGTGAGCTTCCTGGGCAGCATGAACGGCCGCCTCGATACGCTGAGGCCCTATTTCGAGGAAGCCGAGGACATCACCGGCATAGACTGGCGCCTGCTCGCTGCGGTGGCCTACCAGGAGTCCCACTGGGACGAGCAGGCGACATCACCTACGGGCGTCAGGGGAATGATGATGCTGACCAGCGACACCGCGGACAGGCTGAAGGTCACGAACAGGCTTGATCCCAAGCAGAGCATCGTCGCTGGCGCCAGATACCTCGCCATGCTGAAGGACGACCTGCCGCCCTCCATCAAGGAACCGGACAGGACATGGTTCGCGATCGCCGCCTACAATGTCGGCACGGCGCATCTGGGCGATGCGAGAATCCTTGCAGAGCGGCTCAAGCTCAATCCCAACTCATGGCTGGACATCAAGGAAACTCTCCCCATGCTCAGCCGCTCCCGCTTCTTCAGCTCGCTCAGGCACGGCTTTGCGAGGGGAGGCGAAGCCGTCATCATGGTGTCGCACATACGCAATTATTACGACATCCTGCAGAAATACAAGCCTTCCTACAGTCCCGTCTTCAAGACGAATTTCTAGGTTTCGGCTTCCACAAGATGTTTTGGCCTCGGCATAACCTGAAGGTCAGTCTTCGCCGAAATCATCAGCTTGCCTTGATAATCTCGATGCCCCCCATGTAAGGGCGCAAAACTTCAGGCACAGCCACGCTGCCATCAGCAAGCTGATGATTTTCCAATATCGCGACCAGCGTCCTGCCCACGGCGAGCGCTGAACCGTTCAAGGTGTGGACGAGTTCGTTCTTGCCTTCCGACTTGAATCTCGCCTGCATCCTTCTCGCCTGGAAAGACTCGAAATTGCTGCAAGAGGAGATTTCCCGGTAGGTTTTCTGCGCCGGGAGCCAGACTTCGATGTCGTAAGTCTTCGCAGCCGAAAATCCCATGTCCCTCGTGCAAAGGGAAACGACCCTGTAGGGAAGATCGAGCCGCTTCAGCACTTCCTCGGCATGTCCGAGGAGTTCTTCGAGCACTGAATAGGATTTCTCCGGATGGGCGATCTGCACCAGTTCGACCTTGTCGAACTGGTGCTGCCTGATCATTCCCCTGACGTCGCGCCCGTAGGAACCCGCCTCGCTCCTGAAGCACGGGGTATGGGCCACGTACTTCAGCGGCAGGCTGTCGGGAGAAAGGATCTCGCCGCGCACGATGTTGGTGACGGGCACTTCCGCGGTCGGGATCAGGTAATAGCCGCTTGACGTCGAAAAAAGATCTTCCTCGAACTTCGGCAACTGACCTGTTCCCTTGAGCGATTCGGCATTCACCAGATAAGGCACATAGGTCTCAATGTAGCCGTGCTCGGAAGTGTGCAGGTCGAGCATGAACTGGGACAATGCCCTGTGCAGCCTCGCCAGATTGCCTTTGAGAAGCGAGAAGCGCGCCCCCGAAATCTTGGCAGCGGTCTCGAAATCGAGGCCGCCCAGCCTTTCCCCGATTTCGACGTGGTCCTTGGCCTCGAAATCGAATTGTCCCGGTTTTCCCCATTTCCTCACTTCGACGTTGTCTGCTTCAGACTGTCCGTAAGGGACGGATTCATGCGGAAGATTGGGAATGTTGAGCAGGAATTCCTGAAGCGCATCCTGGATTTTGCCCAGCGCTTCTTCGTTTGCTTTCAGTTCATCCCCGAGAGTGGATACCTCGCTCAGCAAGTCGGAGGCATCTTCCCCCTTCGCCTTCCTCATTCCTATCGATTTGGAAACCGCATTTCTCTTGGCCTGAAGGTCCTGCGTCCTCGTCTGGACAGACTTTCGTCTCGCTTCGAGCGCCTCAAATCGGGCGACGTCCAGTGCAAATCCCCTGGATTCCAGGCGCCGCTCGACGCTCTGGATGTCGCTTCTCAAAATCTGGATGTCTAGCATTTTTTCTTTCCTGCATGTTGGCCTTCTATTGTAAATCTTTTGCAAGGCGACGGCATCCTTGCGCTTTCCGTTTGCAAAGCGTGTAATGTCGCTGTAAGGCGAATGAATTAAATTGGCCTTTTGAACAAGGAGAAATGCATGAGAAATTGGATACCAGTTGCGCTTCTGACCGGGCTGCTTGCAGCCTGCGCAAGCGAGCCTACCACCGGGCCTGCGCCGATCGTGAGCGGCTCGGGCGCATCGGGCGCGTCAGGCGCTTCGACCTCGGGCACGACGACAAGCGGCCTTCAGGGAAGCCAGCTTTCCGCGAGCCCGCTCAACGACCCCAACAACATCCTTTCAAAGCGCAGCGTCTATTACGATTTCGGCAATGCCGATGTTCTGGACGAATACAAGCCGATGATCAAGGCGCATTCCGAATACCTGATCGCCCACCCGGCAGCGAAGGTCCAGCTTCAGGGCAACTGCGACGAGCGCGGCAGCCGCGAGTACAACCTTGCGCTCGGCGAGCGCCGGGCGGACAGCGTGAGAAAGCTGATGGAAGCCGCAGGCGTGTCTCCAAGCCAGATCTCGATCGTGAGCTACGGATCGGAGAAGCCCCGTGCGCTTGGCCACGACGAGGATGCCTGGAAGCAGAACCGCCGCACCGACATCGTTTACCAGAGCGAGTGAGTGGAAAGAACGTGAAGAAAACCATGCTCGCCGCACTCTGCCTCTTCATGGCGGCCCAATCGGCCCAGGCCGCCTATCGCCAGCCTTCTTCAACGCAGGATCGAAAACCTGATTGCAGCAAGGACCTGTCCAGGCAGTACGCCCCGGAATTGAAAATCTATTTCAAGGAATACCGGCTGCTCGAGTCCGAGCTCGGCGTCTAGGACTTTTTCCGGGCCTGCCTGTCGAGCTCGCGCAAATGCGCAAGCTTTTCTGCAATCTTCCCTTCCATCCCTCGATCGGTCGGCCTGTACCAGTTCTGGCTTAGCCCTTCGGGAAAGTAGCGCTCCCCTGCGGCATAAGCTTCAGGCTCGTCGTGCGCATAGCGGTATGCGTGCCCGTATCCCAGTTCCTTCATGAGCTTAGTCGGGGCGTTTCTGAGGTGCAGCGGCACTTCCCTGGTTTTGTCTCCCTTCACGAAGGCCATCGCCTGATTGTAGGCCATGTATCCCGCATTGCTCTTGGGCGCGACAGCAAGGTAGATTACGGCTTCCCCGAGCGCGAGCTCCCCTTCGGGTGAACCCAGCCGCTCGTAAGTCTCGGCTGCGTCGTTCACGATCTGCATGGCTCTCGGATCGGCGAGCCCGATGTCTTCCCAGGCCATTCTGATGATGCGCCTTGCGAGATACCTCGGATCGGCACCGCCGTCCAGCATCCTGCAAAGCCAGTAGAGCGCGGCATCGGGATTCGAGCCCCTGACGGACTTGTGCAATGCCGAAATCTGGTCGTAGAAATACTCCCCGCCCTTGTCGAACCGTCTCGCATTCAATGTGAGCGCATTCTGGACGAATTCTCCCGTGATTGTTTCCGCCTGCGCGACACGGGACGCCGTCTCGGTCTGCTCGAGCAGGTTCAGAAGCCGCCGCGCATCCCCGTCTGCATAGCCGACGAGCGCATCGATCGCGCTCTCTTCGAAAACAAGATGAGGATAGACGGTCTCTCTCGCCCGATTCAAGAGCATTCTCAGCTCTTCTTCGGAGAGCGAGTTCAGCACGTAAACCTGGGCGCGCGACAACAGCGCGGAATTGACTTCGAACGATGGATTCTCGGTCGTCGCGCCGATGAAGGTGACGAGCCCCGATTCGACATAGGGAAGAAGGGCGTCCTGCTGGGATTTGTTGAAGCGGTGGATTTCGTCGACGAAAAGGATCGTTTTCTTTCCCAGGGAGAGATTCTGTTCCGCCAGTTGAACGGCATCCCTTATGTCCTTGACGCCGGAAAGGACCGCGGAAAGCGCGATGAATTCGCAGCCGAACGCATCCGCCGTGAGCCTTGCGATGGTGGTTTTCCCCACCCCTGGCGGCCCCCAGAGGATCATCGAATGCAGCTTTTTCGATTCAAAGGCGAGCCTCAATGGCTTGCCCTCTCCAAGAAGGTGAGTCTGGCCGATCACATCGAGGAGTGTCCTCGGCCTCAGCGCCTCTGCAAGCGGCGGGACAGGCTCGCTTTTGAAAAGGTCACTCACCGATGACGTCCACCCCCTTGGGCGGGATGAACCTGAACGAATCCTCGGACAATTTCGGATTCACTTCCATGTTCGAGAAATGGATGACGGTGACCTGGCCGAAATAATCCTTGAGCACCATGACGGCGAGCAGCTTCCCGGAAAAACCCATCCTGATGTTCTGGAAATTGCTCTCCTTCCCCTTGGGCGTCGCTTCGAGCCATTTCAGCCCCTCCTTCTCCCCCGCGTCCGCGAGATTGAAGCCCTTCTCGATCTCGTTGTTCCCGGCAAGGAGCGCCGCAGGGCTGCTGCCTATCGCGCTGTCCAGCTTCCTCACCGTGACCTGTTCGAGATCCTCGTCATAGGCCCACAGCCTTTTCCCGTCCCCGACAAGAAGCTGCGCATATGGCTTTTTGTAGAGCCACCTGAATTTCCCGGGTCGGGAAAACATCATGTCGCCTTCCGATTGCTGCGCCTGCTCCATCCTGCTGTTGTAGACCGACTGAACGAAATGCGCTTTCAAGGCATGCGTCCGGTTCACGAAGTCCTTGAGCATCTGAACCGCATCTGCATGCGCATTCAAGGAAAAAAGCAGACCCAACACTATCGCCAGATTTTTCATTCTCCACCTCTGGAAGGCACGAGGACCTCCCTGTTGCCGTTGCTTTGCATGGAAGACACGAGCCCCGCCTTTTCCATCTGCTCGATGAGGCGCGCAGCCCTGTTGTAGCCTATCCTCAGGTGGCGCTGCACGAGCGAAATCGATGCGCGCCGGGTCTTCATCACGATGCCCACCGCTTCGTCGTAGAGGGGGTCCGACTCCATGTCTCCACCGCCGTCCATTTCCTCGCCCTCCTCGGGCACTTCGAGTATTCCCTCGATGTAATCGGGCTCGCCGTGCGTCTTCTTGAGGTATTCGACGACCCTGTGCACTTCCTGATCCGAAACGAAGGCGCCGTGCACGCGCTGCGGGTAGCCCGTTCCGGGCGGAAGATAGAGCATGTCCCCCTGCCCGAGCAGGGCTTCTGCGCCCATCTGGTCGAGTATGGTTCTCGAGTCGATCTTGCTCGACACCTGGAATGCGACGCGTGTCGGAATGTTGGCCTTGATGAGTCCCGTGATGACATCGACCGATGGACGCTGGGTAGCCAGGATCAGATGGATGCCGGATGCGCGCGCCTTCTGCGCGAGCCTCGCGATGAGCTCCTCGACCTTCTTCCCCACCACCATCATGAGATCGGCCAGCTCGTCTATGATCACGACGATCATCGGCAGGGTATCGAGCTGCTCGGGAGACTCGGGGGTCAGCGAGAAGGGATTGGTCAGAGGTTCCCCAGCCCGCCTTGCATCCAGAATCTTGTGGTTGTATCCGGAAAGATTGCGCACCCCGAGGGAAGCCATCACCCTGTAGCGCTTTTCCATCTCGCCGACGCACCAGTTGAGAGCGGATGCGGCCTGCTTCATGTCGGTGACGACCGGGGCGAGCAAATGGGGAATGCCTTCATAGACGGAAAGTTCGAGCATCTTCGGATCGACCAGGATCAGCCTCACGTCCTCAGGCGAAGACTTGTAGATGAGGCTCAGGATCATCGCATTGATCGCCACGGATTTTCCTGAGCCCGTCGTACCCGCAACCAACACGTGCGGCATCTTGGCGAGATCGGCCACCACGGGTTTGCCTGAGATGTCCTTGCCCATCGCGATCGACAGAGGGGAAGTCATGTCGGCATAGATTTTCGAGCTCAATATCTCGGAAAGGCAGACGACCTGTCGGTTCGGATTCGGAATCTCGAGCCCCATGTAGGACTTGCCAGGAATCGTCTCGACCACCCTGATGCTGACCACGGACAATGCGCGCGCCAAATCCTTCACCAGGTTGACGATCTGGCTGCCTTTCACTCCGACGGCAGGCTCGACCTCGTAGCGCGTGATCACGGGCCCAGGGTAGGCTGCGACAACCTTCACTTCCACGCCGAAATCGATCAGTTTGCGCTCGATCAGCCTGGAGATGTATTCGAGCGTCTCTGGAGAAAGCGTGGGAACGTCCTGCTTGGGCTGGTCGAGAAGGTGCAGTGGCGGAAGCTTGGAGTCGGGCAGCTCCTCGAAAAGAGGGGTCTGCTTCTCAAGCACCACGCGCTCGGATTTGGGTATCTCGCTTGGCGCCTGTTCGATCTTGATCGGCTGAAACGTCTCCATCCTTTTCTTCTCGACTTCGATGTATTCCTTGCGCTCGGTGAGCGCCGCAACGCCCGCCCTTCTGTCCTGCCAGTTTTCCCAGCTCTTCAAAGCGAAAAAATAGCTCTCCTCGATCGCACCGCCCAGCCATTCGGAAAAAGAAATCCATGAAAACCCTGAAAAGAGGCTGAAGCTGACCGCGATCAGCATCAGCAGCAGAAGCGTCGCTCCGGTAAAACCGAAGGTCTTGCTCATGAGTTCCCCGAGCACTTCTCCCAATACGCCGCCGGCTGATGCCGGAAGCGCAGCCTTGATCGAATAAAAGCGCAAGGATTCGAGGGACGCGCTGGAAAATATCAGGACGAAAAAGCCCGCGAGGGAGACGAAAAAGGATCTGCCGTCAAGCAGCGTGACCTGGTCTATCCTTTTGTATCCCCAGCCTATCGCATAAAGCAGGAAAACCACGCCCCAATAGGCCGAGAGGCCGAAGACGTAAAGCAGTATGTCGGCCAGAACAGCGCCGAAATAGCCGCCGGCATTATGGACAGCCGGATGGGTTGCGGTATGCGACCATCCCGGATCCTGAGGATCGTAGGTATACAGGATCAGGGCAAGAAAAACCGCCGCAACCACCAGGACCAGCCACCAGGATTCCCGCAGCAGCGCCGCAATTTTGGGGGGCAAGGGGTTCGATTTGTTCGCCATGTCGGCTGCAAGTAGATCGAAATTCGTATTATATCGCAAGATGCAGAACGCGAAGCGTCTCGACAAAAAGTCGCCGTTGCTTTAGATTTCCCAATTTGACCGCAACATGGAAACGCCATGAATTCGAACGCAAGACATTGCCGCCTCCTGATCCTCGGTTCGGGTCCTGCAGGCTATACCGCAGCGATCTATGCAGCCAGAGCCAACCTCAACCCTGTTCTGATCACCGGGCTTTCCCAGGGCGGTCAGCTGACGACCACGACCGAAGTGGACAACTGGCCCGCAGACGTCGACGGCGTCCAGGGCCCGGAACTCATGGAGCGCTTCCAGAAGCATGCTGAACGCTTCGACACCGAAATCGTCTTCGACCATATCCACACCACGCATCTCTCCAAAAAACCGATCGAGCTCGTCGGGGATGCCGGCACCTATACTTGCGACGCGCTCATCATCGCAACCGGCGCGTCCGCCATGTATCTCGGTCTTGATTCGGAGCAGACCTTCATGGGCAAGGGCGTATCGGCCTGCGCGACCTGCGACGGCTTCTTCTACAGGAACCAGGATGTCTGCGTGGTCGGCGGCGGGAACACCGCGGTCGAAGAAGCGCTCTATCTTTCGCACATCGCAAGGCATGTCACCCTGATTCACCGCCGGGACAAATTCAGGTCCGAAAAGATCATGATCGACAAGCTGATGGAAAAGGTTTCAAGCGGCAACATCTCGCTCGAGCTCAACCATGTCCTAGACGAAGTGCTGGGTGACGATTCAGGCGTCACCGGCATCAGGATCAAGAGCACCCAGAGTGATGCCACGAAGGAGATTCCGCTGCACGGCGTTTTCATCGCCATAGGACACAGGCCAAACACGGAAATCTTCCAAGGCCAGCTCGAAATGAAGAACGGCTACATCGTCACGCGCGGCGGCGGCGAGGGGAACGCGACGGCAACGAGCATTCCGGGCGTATTTGCCGCAGGGGATGTACAGGATCACATATACCGCCAGGCCATCACCAGCGCGGCCACGGGCTGCATGGCTGCGCTCGATGCGGAAAAATATCTCGACGAATTGAAATGAAGGACAGGGAGCTTTTCCTGATCGCTGCAGAAGGCGCCATCCCCCTCAAATTCGAGGCGCGCGCAGAAACAGGAAAAGCCCCGCTGAAACCAAGGAATAAATCCATCCAAGAGGAGGTCGTGCGGGATTATCTCTCCGACTCGATCTCCTTTCCCGAAGGCGAAACCGCTTTCTGCAAACCCGGCCTCTCAGGCGAACTGAAAAAACTCAAGCGCGGAAAGTTTCCAATCGAAGCCGAGCTCGACCTGCACGGCATGAGGCGCGATGAAGCCAGGCGCACGCTTCTGGAATTCATCGAAAGTTCCAGGGGGTGCAGGACGGTACGCATCGTCCACGGCAAAGGGTACGGCTCGAAGGGAGAGCCCGTCCTGAAAGCCAAGGTCAGAAGCTGGCTCGTGCAGATTCCTGAAGTGCTCGCCTTTTGCGAGACCAAACCCGGAGAAGGCGGAAGCGGCGCCCTGATTGCGCTATTGAAGACGTCCGTTTAAATGATAAAATGAAGTCTAATTTAAAAAGGGAAATTCGTGTTTTTCAACAAAAAAAAGCAGGCATCCGATTCAGGCCAGCATCATCACGCGCAACTCGAGGAAATCAGGCAACTGAAGGATGAAATCGATGCCCTCAGGCTGGACAAGGAATCGCTTTCGGAAAAGCTCGAACAAGCCAAACAAGAAAACGCCATGCACGCCGATCTGACGCGCAACATGCAGGTCTTCGGGCGATCCTTTTCAGAAACCCAGCAGAGCCTTTCGAAACTCGCACACACCCTGAAGGATGAAAAAAGCCACGCGATCAAGGCTGCAAGCGTCTCGGCCCAGAGTCGTGGATCGATCGAAAGCATATCGGCCAACCTGCAGCGTCTCGCCCATGATTCCAGGTCCTCTGCTGTCAAGGTGGAAAGCCTCAGCGAGCGCGCCACGCAGATCGGCGGCATCGTCAATCTGATCAAGGAAATCGCCGATCAAACCAACCTGCTCGCCCTGAATGCAGCGATCGAAGCAGCCCGTGCGGGCGAACAGGGAAGAGGATTCGCGGTGGTGGCCGACGAGGTCAGGAAGCTTGCCGAGCGCACCGCACACGCCACCCAGGAAATTTCCGATCTCGTCTCATCGATCCAGGTCGAGACCACTGAAACGAAATCCGGCATGGAGGAGCTCTCACAGCAGTCCGAAACTTTCAGCCACGACGGCACGGCTGCGACCGCGAACATGCAGGAACTCCTTTCCATATCGAACAGGATGGAAGAAGCAATCGCTTCTTCTGCGCTCAGAAGCTTCGTCGAGCTCGCCAAGGTCGACCATCTCGTCTACAAATTCGAAATCTACAAGGTCTTCCTCGGCTTGTCCGACAAGAAGGCTGAGGATTTCAGCAACCATACTCTCTGCCGCCTGGGCAAATGGTATTACGAGGGGGACGGCAAGGAATGCTTCTCGATGCTGAACGGCTACAGGGAAATCGAATCTCCCCACGTCCTGGTGCACAAGGCAGGACAGGATGCTGTCCGCCATTACTATTCCGGAAACTACGCGAAAGGGGTCGAGGCTGTTTCCCAAATGGAGGAAGCGAGCCTGAGCGTGCTCGACAACCTCGAGAAAATGGCCTCATCCGGGGAGAACGACCCCAGAGCCCTTTGCACAAGCTGACCTAGCCCAAAGAGCGCAAGAGAGCTGAAGGGGGAAAAGAGAGCGCCTTCCTCGTCCAGAAGAGCCCCATCAGCAAAATGGCCGCCATGCCGATGAAAAGGCCCGCCAGAATCACTTCCGGGTCGAAATGAGCCGGCAGGTCAAGCAGCCGGCTCGATGCGAGCCATCCCACCAGGGTAGCGCCCAAGGATGCGAAAAGACCGGAAAGGCCGCCCAGGACCAGGAATTCGGAAGCATAGGCCAACAGAATCTGCCTTTTGTCCGCGCCGAGGGTGCGCAGGATCGCGGTTTCCCTGATCCGCTCGTCCAGGGTCGCCGAGAAGGCAGCCATCAGCACCATGACGCTCGATGCAAGGCTGAAGAGGAAAACCAACTCGATCGCAAGCGCTGCCTGCCCCATCATCTTCTGCATCTTAGCGATCACTGAAGACACATCCAGAACGAGCAGGTTCGGAAAGCGTCTTGAAAGACCGTTCAATTCGCTTGCCTTTCCACTTGGAAGATAAAAGCTCGTGATGTAGCTCGCCGGATAGTCTTCGAGCAGCCCGGGCGGGGTGATCACGAAAAAATTGACCCTGAAGGAATTCCAGTCGACCTTCCTGAGATTCACGACCTGCGCTGAAATCCTGCTTCCTGCGACATCGAAGGTCAGCACGTCTCCCATGCGTATGGAAAGCGTCTTGGCTATGCCTTCTTCGACGGAAAGAATGGCCTTGCCCCGCCCCGTCTTTCCCCACCATTTTCCGGAGACGATTTCGTTTCCCGCCCGCATCTCCTCCGCCCACGAAAGATTGAACTCCCTGTCGACAAGCCGTTTCGCCCGCAATTCTTCGTAATCGTCCGATGAGACGGCTCTGCCGTTGATCGACACGAGCCTTCCCCTCACCATCGGAAAGAATTCAGGCGCCTCGAGCCCGTTTTTTCCGAAATAGTCCGCAACCGCCTTCAACTGGTCGTGCTGGATGTTGAGCACGAAACGGTTCGGCGCATCACGCGGCAGGCTTTCATGCCAAAGTGTGACAAGATCGCGCCTCACCAGGGTGAGCACGAGAATCGCCATCAAGGCCAGCCCGAAGGCGAGCACCTGGACAACGCTCGATGCAGCATGCCGCCTGAGATTGGCAAGCCGCCATCCTCCTATTTTCAGATGCTTCAGGAAAAGCCAAAAGACGAGCGAAGAAAAGAAAATCGTGGCGAGAAATCCCCCGAACACGACCATGCCGAGCTTGAAATCGTTCGCCTGCCAGAAGAAAAGCAGGCCGAGCGCGGCAAGACCGAGCGCATAGCCCGCATGAGGCTTTACCTTCTCCCGCCTGATCACGTAGAGCGCGGGAACCTTGGACAGGGCTCGAACTTGCGGAAGGACGAAGCCGAGCAGCAGGACCAGGGAGGCTGCGCAGCCTTCGAGCGCAGGCAGCATCGAAGGGGAAGGCAGCTTGACGCCGATAGTGTTCGAAAGCAGCAGGCCGAGCATGTTCTGCGCAAAGAAACCCATGCCCGAGCCCAGGAGTCCGGATAGGAGCCCGAGCATCGAAAACTGGTAGAGGAAGATCCGGAAAAGACGGGAACCCGTCATCCCCATCACGCGCATCACAGCGCACCCGTCGAGATGGCGCTCCATGAAGCGCCTCGCCGAAAGCGAAATGGCGACAGAAGCGAGCACGACCGCAAGCAGCGCAGACATGCCGAGGAACACGCCCGATCTGTCGAGCATGGTCTTGACCTGCGGGCTCCCGCCGCGCGCATCCTCGATGCTCTGCCCTCTTCCCAGCCTCGCCTTCACCCAGCGCCTGTACGCATCGACGGGCTTTGCGTCTCCTGCCGCATAAAGCATGTAATGCACCCGGCTGCCCGTTGTGATCAGCTTCGTCTTGGGAATATCGACCATGTTCATGATGAGCCCAGGGCCCAGGCTCATGAATGAGAATGCTGCCTCGGGCTCTTCTTCCACGATGGCCGAAATATTGAAATATGCATCCCCGATTTCCAGTTTCCCGCCCTGCAGGAGATGGAGCTTGACGACGAGCTTCCTGTCCACCCAGACGTCTCCAGGCTCGGGGATGCCTTTTGCGCCGGTCGAAAGCCTCAGCCTGCCGCGCAATGGATAACCTTCTCCGACAGCCTTGATTTCGGAAAGGACGCTGTCCTCCTTCGAGCTCACCATGCTCGGAAATTTCTCAGCCAGAGTCGAGCGGAGACCGCGCATCTTCGCCTCAGCCTCGAAAGCCGCATCGACTGGATGATCGGACACGACGACGAGATCAGCCCCCATCATACCTTCCGCCTGGCTCTCTAGCGCTCCCTTCACCCGGTCAGAAAAGAAGCTTACCGTCGTCATGGCCGAAATGGCGATGAGCAGCGAAATGAAAAGCACGGAAAGCTCCCCGGAGCGCCAGTCGCGCGCAAGCAGCCTTGCCGAAATCAGAAAATCATTCAACCTGATTCCCCATCTTCAGCCTGATGCTTCTTCCGCACCGCTTCGCGATTTCCGGGTCGTGCGTCACGAGCACAAGGGTGGTATTCTGCTCGCGGTTGAGGTCGAACATCAGGTCGATGATCTTTTCCCCAGTAGCAAAATCGAGGTTTCCTGTCGGTTCGTCTGCGAAAAGCATCCTCGGCCTTGCCGCGAAGGCGCGCGCGATGGCAACGCGCTGCTGCTCCCCGCCCGAGAGCTGTTTTGGATAGTGCGCAATCCTTCCGGACAGTCCGACGCGACCCATGATGTCAAGCGCATCCTCCCTTGCATTGCCTCTTCCGGAAAGCTCGATGGGCAGCATCACGTTTTCCAGCGCGGTGAGCGCGGGAAGGAGCTGGAAGGACTGGAAAACGAAGCCTATCGTCTTCCCCCTCAATTTCGCCCGTTCGTCTTCGCTGAGCGAAAACAGGTCGATTCCATCGATATAGACGGTGCCGCTCGTCGGCCTGTCGAGCCCTGCAAGCAGGGTCAGCAGCGTCGTTTTGCCCGAGCCCGATGCGCCCAGTATGGCAAGCGCATCCCCGGGATTGATCTCGAATCGGATATTGCTCAAAATGACGAGGTCAGGGTCGACCTTTTTGCACAGGTCGACGACCCTCAATACGGAATTTTCCATGGTTCAAAAGACCTTTCTTGCGCTCCTCTTCGCCCTTCTGCCGCAACTGACATTCGCCTCGACCCTGCTCGTTTTCGGCGACAGTCTCTCGGCCGGATACGGTCTGCCGACCGGAAAAAGCTGGGTCGACATGCTCTCGGCCAAGCTATCCAAAACACCCTATCGGGTCGCCAATGCCAGCATCAGCGGCGAAACGACGGCAGGCGGGCTTTCCAGGATCGGCCGCGCCCTCGGGCAATTCAGGCCCGAGATCGTCATTCTCGAACTCGGCGCGAACGACGGTTTGCAGGGAGAGCCTGTGGCCATGACGAAAAAAAACCTGAATGCCATCGTGGACGCCTGCGAGAATCATCATGCAAAAGTGCTCCTGGTCGGCATGCGCCTTCCCCCGAATTATGGGCGGAGATACGCTTCCGAATTCGGCGCGATCTACCCTGAGATCGCGAAGCGCCGCAGGCTAGCATTCGTTCCGTTCATGCTGGATGGTTTTGCCCAGAACCTTGACGACTTCCAGGCCGACGGCCTGCATCCCACTGCTGCAGCGCAGGGAAAAGTCTTATCCAACATATGGAAAGGGCTTGCCCCCATGCTGCAAAAGCTGCACTAGCTGCACATCACCATTTCAAGAACGCTTTGCCGAGCAAAACGCCCATCATTCCGACGCCCAGCATGGGCAGGTAATGCCACTCGAGGACATGCGCTATCGAATCGGTATGCTCTTCCAGACGGAGCCACAATGCCCCCGTTCCGAAAGCATAAAGCGAAGCGATCGCCCCTGCAAACCGGCAGTGCGTGCTAGCCAATTTGCGCACGGTATGAAACGCCCAGAACATCGGCAGCAGGGAAAACAGGAGGATGCTGAGAGTGCATTGGTAGCTGTGCACGGGCGGCGGGGATGGCGGATTGTCGGATGCGAAGGCGAGCGCCATCACCAGCGCGAAAAGCGCGAAGGAAGCGGCAGGGAGAAGGGCTGCGCCGCTTTTCTGGTACATATCTGGGAAGGCGAGCAGGGATGCGGAGAGGGCCGTCGAGCAGACCACGAGGACGAGCAGCGCGATTTCGGCAAGGAAAAGCGGCGAATGGAGTTTCAATGCGAGATCGGGGCGATGCCCCGAAATCAATAGCGCAAGGATGACGTAGGCAGCCGCCCCCCCTACCCACTTCATCCATATCTGCACAGGATGCGGCGCTTTTTTCGCAGGCCTTATCTCGCTTGCCAGCGATTCGATCAGATCTTCGAGATTTTCCGTCATTCCGCCAGCCTCTTCCTCAATGCCTTGTACGCCCTGTGCGCCGCCACCTTCACTGCCGATTCACCCATGCCCATCTTCTCCGCCACTTCCTTTGCCGTATATCCTTCCTTGTGCATCAACCGGAGGATGGCCGCCTGTTTCTCGGGGAGCCTTTCTATTTCCCCCTTGATGGATTCGTAGTTGAAGTCGGTTTCGGTTACAGGCTCGATCAACTCGATTTCGGAAAGATCAACAGCCTGACGCAGCCTGTCGCCGTAATGGACTCTGAAATGATCCTGCAGCCTGTATCTTGCTATCGCATAAGCCCATGGTTTGTAAGGCCGTTCCCCGTCATAGGTATGCTTCGCCTTGTGGATCGAAAGCAGGATTTCCTGCATCAGGTCGTCGACTTCCGCCTCGCTTTGCACGCGTGCAGTTAGATAAGGGCGAATCAGCCGCGCCGTCTCGCGCAGCAATTCGGCATAGGCCCCCCTGTCTCCTTCGAGAGATTGCCGCATCAGCGCTTCAAAATCCGGATTTTCAATCTTGGATGTAACCATTTCTCAAAATCGCCCGAATCCGGGGTCAGACCTGCAATTTTCACATGTTAACAGATAGGAAAGACCATGAATGAAGGTTTGGCGTTCCTCGAGGGGCTGTCGTTGATCGCATCCCCCTGCATCCTGCCCGTGCTTCCGCTGGTATTGTCGACATCCGTCGACGGCGGAAGGGGCAGACCCTACGGCATCATATTCGGATTCGTCCTTTCCTTTACCCTTTTCGCGCTCCTGTCGAGAAAACTTGTCGCTGCAACCGGCATCGAACTCGATTCGATCAAGAACGCCTCGCTCTTCCTCCTGCTTCTCTTCGGCGTGATTCTTTTTTCAAGAAAGCTCTCCAGTAAATTCGGCGAACTGACCCAGGGCATTTCCAATCTCGGCAACCGGCTCGCAGAAACAGGAAAACCCGGCATGGTGGGCGGCATCGTCGTCGGTTCCCTGATCGGGCTCGTATGGACGCCTTGCGCAGGCCCGATACTGGCTGCCGTCCTGGTCGAAGTCATCCGACAGAAGACTGACATGGAAAGCTATTTCGTCATCCTCGCCTTTTCAACAGGCGCAGCCATGCCGATGCTCGCGATATCGCTTGCGGGAAGAAGCATCCTGAAGAGAATGGCTTTTCTCTCGCACCACTCGAACGCCCTGAGAAAGGGGCTCGCCCTCGTCATCTTCGCATCAGTCGCCTTCATCTTCTCGGGCTACGATCTTTCCATGCCCGTCTCGCAAGCGAGCCCGGTTGCCGGACTCGCGCTTGAGGATGGACTCGCTGCTCCCTATCATGCGCCGGAATTTTCCGGAATCAAGTCCTGGCTGAATTCCCCGCCGCTCACCATGGAGCGCCTGAGGGGCAAGGTCGTGCTGGTCGATTTCTGGACCTATTCCTGCATCAACTGCATCCGCACCCTCCCCTACATCACTGCCTGGGACAGGAAATACAGGAAAGACGGATTGGTGATCGTCGGCGTGCATTCTCCCGAATTCGAGTTCGAGAAAAAACCCGAGAACGTCATGGCTGCACTCTCGCACTTCGGCATCCATTATCCCGTCGCGCTGGACAGCGATCTTTCAACCTGGCAGAACTTCGACAACCTGTACTGGCCCGCACATTACCTCATAGACAGGCAGGGGCGCGTCGTCTACACGCACTTCGGGGAAGGCGGCTACGACGTCACCGAAAACAACATCAGGTTCCTTCTTGGAATCAAGGACAAGGCCGCCCCCCAGGCTGCCGAAGCCTTCCATGCGCCTGATCAGACTCCGGAGACTTATCTCGGCTACGCCAGGGCGGAAAGTTTTGCAGGAATGGAAAGGATTTCCAGGGATGCTGTCGCAAACTACCGTTTCCCTGCTTCTCTTCCGGCGGATTCCTGGGCGCTCTCCGGGCAATGGGCAGTCGCATCTGAAAAAATCGTCTCGAAATCGGCAGGCGCATCGCTCAGGCTCGAATTCAAGGCAAGCCGCGTTTTCCTCGTCCTGGGAACGAGCAACGGGCGTCCGGTGCATGCCACCATCCTGCTGAACGGCACCCCGTCGGGAGGAAATGCCGGGATTGACGCCCCTGCCGGCAACATCACCATCCGGCGCAATGCATTGTACGAGCTGATCGACCAGAAAAGACCCAACAGAGGGGTTGTTGAGATCAAGTCGAGCGAGCCTGGACTGGAGGCCTACGCCTTCACCTTCGGATGAATCTGTCAGAACACGCGTGCGATGCACGCCCCGATTCGATGCCGCCACTGAGGCGGCAGCGATGCCACGGCATTATGCCACTCAACCACAAAGGAGAAACTCAATGAAGAAAACCGCACTGACCCTCTGCCTGCTGCTCGCAGCCGGCACAGCCTTCGCTGCCGACATGCCCAAAGAGGGAAGCATGATGCAGAAGCAGGACGGCATGATGCAGAAACAGGACGGCATGAAGAAACCGGCCATGAAGCGCAAGGGCTCGCGCATGAAGATGCGCAAAACCCATGACAAGGCTCCCGCCGGCATGATGAAGTGATCCTCAGGGGCCTTGCGCCCCTGCCGGTTATCCTAGATTGCGCTTTCCCCGGATTCGCCTGTGCGGATGCGCACCACCTGCTCGACATCCATGACGAAGATCTTGCCGTCACCGATCTTGCCCGTTTTCGCACCCTTCAAGATGGCATCCAGCGTTTGCTCGACGAGCGCGTCGGCAACCACGACCTCGACCTTGACCTTGGGCAGGAAATCGACGACATATTCAGCGCCGCGATAAAGCTCGGTATGCCCTTTCTGCCTGCCGAAACCCTTGACGTCGGTCACCGTCATGCCGTTGATTCCGATCTCGGAAAGCGACTCGCGCACTTCGTCGAGCTTGAACGGCTTGATGATCGCTTCTATTTTTTTCATCGAGTCTCCTTTTCAGTATTCATCCAAAAATTTCGAAGTAATGGGATAGCGCCAGTCGCGCCCGAAGCCGCGCTGCGTGATCCTGATGCCAACAGGCGACTGCCTGCGCTTGTATTCGTTGATCTTGATGAGATGGATCACGCGCCTCGCATCTTCCAAGTTTATGCCTAATTTCGCGACTTCATGAAGGGAAAGATCCTGCTCCATATAGGCCTCCATGACGGCGTCGAGCACTTCGTAGGGGGGGAGGCTGTCCTGGTCTTTCTGGTCCTCGCGCAATTCTGCCGAAGGCGGTCTTGTCAAAACGCGATCAGGAATCACATGCCCCAGCCCGTTCCTGAAATTCGCGAGCCGGTAAACAAGGGTTTTCTTGATGTCTTTCAGCACGGCGAACCCGCCCGCCATGTCGCCGTAGAGCGTCGAATAACCCACCGCCATTTCGCTCTTGTTTCCGGTCGTGAGCACGATGGCACCGCTCTTGTTGGAAAGCGCCATGAGGAGCGTTCCCCTGACTCTCGCCTGGATGTTCTCCTCAGTTGCGTCTACAGGGCGTCCTTCGAATTCTTTCGAGAGCGTCTCGAGGAAAAGGGAATGGATGGCCTCGATCGGCAATTCCGTATAGCGCACGCCGAAGATTTGCGCCATTTCCCTCGAATCATCCAGGCTCATCTGCGCGGTGTATCGTGACGGCATCATCACTGCATGCACCTTGTCTGCGCCGAGAGAATCGACGGCAACGGCAAGCGTCAAGGCCGAATCGATCCCGCCTGAAAGTCCGAGCAGAACGCCGGGAAATCGGTTCTTGCCCACGTAGTCCGAAACCCCCAGGCACAATGCCTTGTACACGCTCTCCTCCAGAGAGCATTCAGGGTGGATCTCTCCGCCCTTGCCGATTTCGACAATGCCGAGCCCCTCCTCGAAGGAAGGCATTCTCGCCACGACCTCCCCCTTTTCGTCCATGGCGAAGGATGCGCCGTCGAAAACCAGTTCGTCCTGCCCGCCGACAAGATTCGCATAGACGAGTGAAAATCCGCCTTCCTTGATCCTTTCCCGTGCAATTTTGTAGCGCAGCGCCTGCTTTTCCATGTGGAAGGGGGAGGCGTTGAGAACGAGCAGCACTTGCGCTCCGGCCTTCATGGCCAGCTGCGCCGCCTTCTTCTCCCAGATGTCCTCGCAGATCGCGATGCCGAACTTGATGCCGCCAAGATCGAAAACGACGGGATTGCTGCCGCTTTCAAAATAGCGCTCTTCGTCGAAAACGGCATAATTCGGCAGTTCGAGCTTATGGTAGGTGGCTTCTATCCTGCCTTCCCTGATCAATGAGGCGGCATTGTATCGCTTTCCATCCAGCTCGATCGGGTGTCCCACGACGACCGAAATGCCTTTTATCCTTTGCGCGAGATGCTTCAATGCCTCGTTCGACGCCCGGTAGAATCCCGATCTCAGGAGGAGATCCTCAGGCGGATAGCCGCAGATCGCAAGCTCCGGCGTCAAAAGAATAGATGCACCTGAATCCCTGGCTTTTTCCGCCATTTCGAGGATCTTTTCTGCATTGCCTTTCATGTCGCCCACAGCGCAGTTGATCTGGGCAATCGCAATTTTGGTGCCATTTCGCATTTGCGAATCATAGCATCGCGAGGGATTCTATTGGTAGAGACTTCCCTTGCGATTTTGATTAGACTAACGCGTTTCGCGGAATCATTAAATGACGACTGAATCGATAGCAGCCGAGGTGGGGAAAAGGCGCACCTTCGCCATCATATCCCACCCGGACGCAGGAAAAACAACGCTCACCGAGAAGCTCCTGCTCTTCTCGGGAGCGATCCAGCTTGCAGGCACGGTCAAGGGCAGGAAAAGCGGGAGGCACGCGACATCCGACTGGATGGACATCGAAAAGCAGCGTGGAATCTCGGTCGCAAGCTCGGTCATGCAGTTCGACTACAGCGACCATGTGTTCAACCTGCTTGACACACCGGGCCACGAGGACTTTTCGGAAGACACCTATCGCGTGCTCACCGCCGTCGATTCCGCCCTGATGGTGATCGACGCCGCCAAGGGCGTCGAGGAGCAGACGATCAAGCTGCTCAACGTCTGCAGGATGAGGAACACTCCCATCCTCACCTTCATGAACAAGATGGACAGGGAGGCGAGGGACCCGCTTTCCCTGCTCGACGAAGTCGAATCCGTCCTGAAGATCCAGTGCGCGCCGGTGACCTGGCCGATCGGCATGGGAAAAACCTTCAGGGGCGTTTACCACCTGATGAAGGACGAGATCCTGCTTTTCGAGGCAGGACGTGAGGACGCGAAGCAGTCCTTCGAAAAGATTTCAGGCATAGACAATCCCAAGCTCGACGAGCTTTTCCCGCTCGAAATCGCGCAGCTCAGGATGGAAGTCGATCTGGTGAGGGGCGCATCCCATCCCTTCGATCTGGAGGCGTTTCTCGAGGGCGTCCAGACCCCGGTGTTCTTCGGTTCCGCGATAAACAATTTCGGGGTCAGGGAAATCCTCAACGCGCTCGTCGACTGGGCTCCCATGCCGCAGACCAGGGACGCGACATCGAGAATGGTCTCCCCTCTGGAAGCCGCCTTCTCGGGATTCGTCTTCAAGATCCAGGCCAACATGGATCCCATGCACAGGGACAGGATCGCCTTTCTGAGGGTATGCTCGGGAAGGTTCGAGCGCGGGATGAAGATCAGGCATCTGAGGCTGGATCGAGACCTCAAGGTTTCCAACGTCATCACCTTCATGGCGCACCAGCGTGAGCAGGTCGAGGAAGCCTACGCCGGCGACATCATCGGGATCCACAACCACGGCAACGTGCAGATCGGGGACAGCTTCAGCGAAGGAGAGTCGCTCCAGTTCACCGGCATCCCCTATTTCGCCCCCGAGCTCTTCAGAGTGGCCAGGATAAGAAACCCATTGAAGATCAAGCAGCTGCACAAGGGGTTGCAGCAACTCGGCGAGGAAGGGGCAGTCCAGGTTTTCAAGCCGGTCTCTGGCGGGGATCTTGTGCTCGGCGCGGTAGGCGTGCTTCAATTCGAGGTCGTGGCGCACAGGCTTGAATCCGAATACGGGGTCGACGCGGTCTTCGAACCGGTATCGATCCAGTCTGCGCGCTGGGTCACCTCGAAAAACCAGAAGAAGCTCGAGGAATTCGAAAAGACGCTCGCGAACCAGGTCGCTTATGACGCGGGCGGGAGCCTCGCCTATTTCGCAACTTCGCGGGTGAACCTGGAACTCGTCATGGAACGCTGGCCCGACATCGAGTTCCATGCGACGAGGGAGCACGCGTCGAAACCGGGCTGAGGAAGACAATGGCCGAAAAATACAGCGAAGCTTCGATCAAGGTCCTGAAAGGGCTGGAGCCCGTCAAGCAGCGTCCGGGCATGTACACCAGGACGGAAAACCCCTGCCACATCGTCCAGGAAGCGATCGACAATGCATCGGACGAAGCGCTCGCGGGGTTCGCCGACAGGATAGAAGTGATTCTTCACGTGGACAATTCGGTCACGATCACCGACAACGGCAGAGGGATCCCGGTGGGCATCCATCCCGAGGAAGGGATACCCACCGTCGAGATCGTCTTCACACGGCTCCATGCAGGCGGAAAGTTCGACAAGAAGGACGGCGGCGCCTACAGCTTCTCTGGCGGGCTGCACGGTGTCGGCGTTTCCGTGACGAACGCGCTGTCGAGGCGGCTGGAAGTCGACGTCATGCGGGAAGGGTCAGTCCACCACATCGCATTCGAGGGCGGGGACGTCGCCGAACCCCTCGTGAAGACAGGTTCATGCGGCAGGAAGACCGGGACGACCTTGCATGTCTACCCCGACCCCGTCTATTTCGATTCGCCCACGATTCCCTTATCCGAACTCGAGCGGCTGCTTCGTTCAAAAGCGGTGCTGCTTCCGAAAGTGAATGTCACGCTCACGCTGGAAAAAACGGGCGAAGTCAAATCATGGAGCTATCCGGATGGGCTGAAGGGATATCTTGCCGAAATGCTCGATGGCGTGGAGACGACCATCCCCTTCTTCGAAGGAGAGAAGACTTCGGGGAAATCCTCCGATTTTTCAGAAGGGGAAGGCGCAGCCTGGGTGATCGCGTGGAGCGAAGAAGGGACGGTCTGCAGGGAATCCTACGTCAACCTGATCCCCACTCCCGCCGGAGGCACGCACGAGTCAGGCCTGAGGGAAGGGGTCTTCCACGCAGTGAAGAATTTCGTCGAGCACCACAACCTGCTCCCCAAGGGGGTGAAACTGATCTCGGACGACCTCTTCGGCAGGGCGAGCTTCGTTCTTTCCGCAAAGGTGCTCGATCCGCAGTTCCAGGGACAGACCAAGGAGCGGCTCTCCTCCAGGGAAGCCGTGAAGCTCATCTCCTCCATGGTCTCGGACCCATTCGAATTGTGGCTCAACGAGCATGTCGAATACGGAAGGAAGCTTGCCGAACTTGCCATCAAGCAGGCCCAGAACAGGCTGAAATCAGCGCAGAAGGTCGAAAAGAAGAAAGGCTCCGGGGTCGCGGTATTGCCCGGAAAACTCACGGACTGCGAATCGAAGGACGCTTCCCGCACCGAGCTCTTCCTCGTCGAGGGGGATTCCGCGGGCGGTTCCGCGAAAATGGGGCGCGACAAGGAATTCCAGGCCATCCTGCCGCTCAGGGGCAAGGTGCTGAACACCTGGGAGCAGGATGCGGCAAGGCTCTTCGCCAACAACGAGATCCACGACATCGCCGTCGCGATCGGGGTGGACCCTCACGAGCGAAATGCCGGTGCAGATCTCTCCTCCCTCAGGTATTCGAAGATCTGCATCATGGCCGATGCGGATGTCGACGGCGCGCATATACAGGTGCTGCTGTTGACGCTCTTCTTCAGGCATTTCCCGAAACTGATCGAGAACGGGCATGTCTATGTCGCCCAGCCTCCGCTTTTCAGGATAGACACGCATGGGCAGGGAAAAACCAAGCCCCCCAGGAAATTTTATGCGCTGGACGAGGCCGAGCTTTCTTCGATCGAAGACAGGCTGGCCAAGGAAGGATTGAAGAACTGGAGCATATCGCGCTTCAAGGGACTGGGGGAAATGAGCCCTGAGCAGCTCTGGGACACGACCATGAATCCCGACACGAGAAGACTGATGAGAATATCCGTCGCAGCGGAGGTCATCGAGGAAACGAATTCGACCATGAACATGCTTATGTCGAAGCACGAATCGGCTTCAAGGCGATCCTGGATCGAAGAGCATGGCAACGAGGCGGAGGCTGACATCTGATGGACCAGATCGACCTTTTCCAATCCCCTTCCCAGGAAGAAGATGCACTGAACCTCGGCCGCTTCGCCGAGAAGGCCTATCTCGACTATGCGATATCGGTGGTCAAGGGACGCGCGCTGCCCGACGTCTGCGACGGCCAGAAACCCGTCCAACGACGCATCCTCTACGCCATGAACGAGATGGGATTGAATCCAACGGCCAAGCCGGTGAAATCCGCGCGCGTCGTCGGCGACGTTCTCGGAAAATTCCATCCGCACGGAGACCAGTCCGCGTACGACGCGATGGTGAGACTCGCACAGGATTTCTCGCTGAGATATCCGCTCGTCGACGGGCACGGCAATTTCGGCAGCCGCGACGGTGACGGCGCAGCGGCGATGCGCTACACGGAGGCAAGGCTCACCCCGATCGCGAATCTGCTCCTTTCCGAAATCGACATGGGGACCGTGGATTTCTCCCCCAACTACGACGGTGCATTCGAGGAACCCGACCTCCTTCCCGCAAGGCTTCCCATGGTGCTCCTGAACGGCGCATCCGGAATCGCCGTCGGCATGGCCACTGAAATCCCTTCGCACAATTTGAGAGAAGTGGCGGAGGCTGCGATCGCGCTGATCAAAAAACCGAACCTTTCCGCTGAAGAGATTCTCGAGCATATCAAGGGACCTGATTTCCCGGGTGGGGGCCAGATCATCTCGAACGATTTCCTGGAAACCTACAGGAGCGGGCGCGGATCGATCCAGGTGAGAGCGCGGTGGAAAATCGAGGAACTGGCAAGGGGCCAGTGGCAGCTCATCGTTTTCGAGCTCCCCCCCACGACTTCGAGCCAGAAGGTGCTCGAGGAGATCGAGGAAATCACCAATCCCAAGGTCAAGCCGGGCAAGAAGGCGCTCACCCAGGAGCAGAGCCAGCTGAAGCAGCTCTTCCTGTCCCAGCTGGACGCGGTGCGCGACGAATCGGGAAAGGAAGCGCCCGTGAGGCTCGTCTTCGAGCCCAAGTCCTCCAGGCAGGACGTCGACGAATTCGCATCCCTGCTCTTTTCCAAGACGAGCATGGAATCTTCCCATCCCGTCAACATGGTGATGATCGGCCTGGACGGCAGGCCGAGGCAGAAGGGAATCGTCGAGATTCTGAGGGAATGGACGGAATACCGGCTCGCGACGGTGAAAAGGCGGACCGAGCACAGGCTCGGCCAGGTCGACGACAGGATACACATCCTCGAAGGCAGGCACATCGTCTTTCTCAACATAGACGAAGTGATCCGGATCATCCGGAATTCGGACGATCCGAAAATCGATCTCATGAAGCGCTTCTCCCTTTCCGAGCGCCAGGCCGAAGACATCCTGGAAATCAGGCTGAGGCAGCTCGCCAGGCTCGAAGGCATCAAGATCGAGCAGGAACTGGAGAAACTGAAGATTGAGAAGGCTGAGCTGGAGAAGCTCCTTTCCGATCCTTCACACATGAAGAAGAAGATCGTCAAGGAAATCGAACAGGACGCCAAAGCCTACGGCGACGAGAGGAGGACGCTGATCGAAGCCGCGAGCCGTTCATCGCTCGCCACCCAGGTGGTCGACGAGCCGGTCACCGTCACCCTTTCCGAGAAAGGATGGATCAGGTCGAGGGTTGGGCACAATCTCGAAGTCCCGGCATTCAAGGAAGGGGATTCTCTGCTTTCCTCGATAGAATGCAGGACGGTCGATTCGCTCGTCCTCCTCTCCTCGACGGGAAAGGTCTATACCCTTCCAGCGTCCCAGATTCCCGGCGGGAGGGGCGTGGGCGTGCCGTTGACCACATTGATCGATGCATCGGGGAAGATGCTCTACATGCTCAAGGGAAAAGCAGGCCAGTCCGTCCTCATTTCCCAATCGGGCGGATACGGATTCCTCACTGGATTCGAGGACCTGCTGACCAAGACCCGGTCAGGCAAGCAGTTCCTCACGCTCGAGGAAGGCGAAACCCCCCTTCCCCCGCTTGCCTTCGACCTGGATTCAGATCTTCTGATCGCCTCGCTTTCTTCCTCTTCCAGGCTGCTTTTCTTCCCGATCGAGGAAATGAAGGTGCTTGGAAACGGCGGCAGGGGCGTGCAAGTGATGGCGCTCGAAAAAGGCGAAGCGCTGAATGCCGTATCGATTGCGAAGCTCGACGGGCTGCAGGTCAGGGTCTCGGGACGAGGCGGCAAGGAATCGCTCCACACCATCAACGAGAAGGACATGCTGTCCTACATCGGCAAGCGCGCGAGAAAAGGAAAGCCGGTCCCGGTCAAAGGGAAGGCGATCGGATTTTCTCGAGAATCTTCCTGACGGGTACCGGAATCGGCGAGGATAACGCTTCCTCGATTGCCAGCCATATTCCTTCACGATTCCCCTGGATGCGGACTGCCTCGATTTCGAGCCTGAAATGGGTGAAGGTGTGCGCGAAGGAGAAAAGCTTCTCAGATTCGGAAAATTCCGATGGGTCCGCTTCGGGAAAGCAAAGCAGCCCTGCCCACACCCCTTTTTCCGGTCGCCTTTCGAAAAGCAGCCGTCCATCCCGTTCCATCAGCAGGAAAGCCGTTCTTCGGCAAGGCAATGCCTTCTTCGGCCTGGCATAGGGGAGCTCGTCCACCCTGCCCTCATACCTTGCGATGCATGACCCGGAAAGTGGGCAATGCATGCAATCCGGATTCCTTCTCGTGCACAAGGTCGCGCCAAGATCCATCAGGGCCTGCGTGTAGCGCCCCACTTCGTTTTCCGGAAGAAGGGATTCTGCCTGCTCCCACATGCGATCCTCGACCATTTTGTCTCCCGGATACCCTTCCATTCCGAAATGCCTGGAGAAGACGCGCTTCACGTTTCCGTCGAGTATCGCGGCGCGCGTCCCGAAAGAGAAGGCGCATATCGCCGCTGCTGTCGACCGGCCTATCCCCGGGAGCATGGCCAGATCTTCAGGATTTTCGGGGAATTTTCCGTTTTTCCGGATCAGCTTCGCAGTTTTGTGCAGATTCCTTGCCCTCGAATAGTAGCCCAGTCCGCTCCACAGCGAGAGCACTTCATCGAGGCCTGCCTCGGCAAGCTTTTGAATATCGGGAAAGACCGAGAGGAACTTCTCGTAATAGGGAATGACGGTCGCAACCTGGGTCTGCTGCAGCATGATCTCGGATACCCAGACCCTGTATGGATCGTTCGAGCCCTGCCATGGAAGGCCGTGCCTGCCGGATTCTTTCTGCCAGTCGATGAGGATGGATGCGAAGTTCATGGACATTGGAGCGGGTGAAGGGAATCGAACCCTCGTCTTAAGCTTGGGAAGCTTCTGCTCTACCATTGAGCTACACCCGCATGGTAGACTTTGCATTTTATCCGATCGGCATTCAATTGGAAACTGTAGAACTCACGATCGGCGGGGAACCGAAGCGGTTCGATGCGCCGCTCAGCGTATCCTCACTGGTAGAAAAGCTTTCCCTCGCCAACCGCCGCATCGCAATCGAGCTGAACGGAGAGATCGTGCCGAGGAGCCGGTTCGACTCGACCATGATCTCGAGCGGCGACAGGATGGAGATCGTCACCGCAGTGGGAGGGGGCTGAAATGGACATGCTCGATATCGCCGGGAAATCCTATTCTTCCCGACTGCTTGTCGGAACGGGGAAATACAGGGATTTCGAGGAAACGCGGCTCGCCGTCGAGGAAAGCGGCGCACAGATCGTCACGGTCGCGATCCGCAGGACCAATATCGGCCAGGACAAGAATGAACCCAGCCTGCTGGATGCCCTCCCCCCCTCGAAATACACCTATCTTCCCAACACGGCGGGATGCTACAGCGCCAAGGATGCGGTGAGGACGCTCATGCTGGCTCGCGAACTCCTCGACGGACATGATCTCGTCAAGCTCGAAGTGCTGGGAGATCCGGCAACGCTCTACCCCAACGTGATCGAGACGATTTCGGCCGCGAAAACGCTGGTCGATGAAGGCTTCAAGGTGATGGTCTACACGTCCGACGACCCCATCGTCGCCAAAGAGCTTGAGGAAATCGGCTGCGTCGCGGTAATGCCGCTTGCATCCCTGATCGGTTCGGGAATGGGGATATTGAATCCCTGGAATCTCTCCATCATCATCGAGAACGCAAAGGTTCCCGTGCTGGTCGACGCCGGTGTCGGAACGGCCTCCGACGCCGCGATCGCGATGGAACTGGGCTGCGACGGCATCCTGATGAACACGGCCATCGCCCAGGCAAAGAATCCCATCCTCATGGCTTCAGCCATGAAGAAGGCCGTCATGGCCGGGAGGGAAGCCTATCTCGCAGGCAGAATGCCGAAGAAATATTACAGCGCTTCCCCGAGCTCCCCGACGTCTGGAATGATTTCCTAGTTCATCTCCATGTGATGAACCATGCTCATGACCTTGGCATCCACATTCACCTCGACCTTTTTTCCGTCCTGAACGAAGGTGAGCTTCAAGGGTACGCTCTCCCCTTCGGCAAGCGGGCCCTTGAGCTTCATCAGCATGAGATGCATGCCTTCGGGCGACAGGCTCACCGTTTTTCCGGCAGGGATGTCCAGGTACTTCATCTTCCTCATCTCCATGATGCCGTTCTTCATTGTCATGGAATGGATCATCACCTTGCCTGAGACCGGGCTTTGGGCAGCTACGAGCCTTGCGTCAGTCTGGCTCGAAATATCCATGTAAGCTCCGCCCACCTGCTGTCCCGGCGCGGTTGCTGCAACCCAGGCGTTGGATACGGAGATGCCGGATGCATTGGCCATCAGGGACGCGCAAAGCAGAAAAATTCCGAAAATGTATTTCATTCGACCTCCATTTGAACGAAGAAGCATCATACCACCGCAGGGAAGAGCCCGGGCGCGACATTTTGCCCCATCCCCGCACAGACGATTGTTGTTAGAATGTTCGTTTTAAGCATAGTTTCATGCAGACGCCGCTGAACAGGAATCTCGAGCGCATCGTTGTGATGCGCAACATCGCGATCGCAGGTCAAATCCTGGTGATCGCTTTCGTTCACAGGGTGCTCTCCATCCCGCTCCCCCTCCTTCCCATGGGGACGGCGATCGCCATCCTTCTGCTATTCAACTTCGCGACGAAATACAGGCTGAACGTTCCAAGGCCTGTATCCGAACCCGAATTCTTCTTCCAGATCCTGCTCGACGTTGCCGAACTCACCGTCCTGCTCTATTTCAGCGGCGGATCGACCAATCCCTTCGTCTCGCTCTATCTCATCCCCGTCGTCGTTTCAGCCGCATCCCTTCCATGGCGCTATACCTGGACGACCGCAGCTGCTGCTGCGGCCTGCTACACGCTGCTCATGACCCATTTCGAGCCGCTGCACAAGCAGACGTTCATGCTCCACGTCTACGCGATGTGGGCGACCTTCGTCTTCTCCACCCTCATCATCGCGGCTTTCGTCGTGAAAATGGGAGAATCGATCAGGGAGCGGGACAGGCTTCTGGCCAAGGCGAGGGAGGAAGCCTTGAGGAGCGAGCGCATCCTGGCCCTCGGCACGCTCGCGGCAGGGGCGGCTCACGAGCTCGGCACGCCGCTCGCGACGATGAGCCTCGTGTGCGAGGAGATCGAGTCCGAGTATCAGGACGAGGCGTTGCAGAAGGATATTTCCATCCTCACTTCCCAGATCGAGAACTGCAAGCGCATCCTCACCCGGCTCATCGCGAGCGCGGGGGAAGCGAGGGCGGAAGGCGGGAAGATGGAGAAAGCGGACGTTTTCGTCGAGCATCTTCTCGAGGAATGGCGCATCGTCAGGCCGGCCACATCGATTTCCTTCGGAAAACAGAAAGGGGATGCGCCAAAAATCCTCGCCGAGCGCACCCTTTCCCAGGCCATATTGAATCTCCTCAACAATGCAGCCGATGCATCCCCCAACGATGTCGAAATCGAGCTCGGCTGGAAGGGCCCGGAAGTCATGATCGAAATCAGGGACAAGGGAAAAGGGCTCTCTCCTGAAATCGCTTCCCAGGCGGGAGAGCCCTTCTTCTCGACCAAGGAGGAAGGATTCGGCATCGGCCTTTTCCTCGCCAATGCGAGCATAGAACGCATGGGCGGGCATGTTCACCTTTATAACAGGGAAGGAGGGGGGGCCGTGACGCGCGTTTGCCTCCCGGCAGGGAAATGAACGAAAGCATTCTTCTCGTCGACGACGACGAAGTCTTCCTTTCCGTGCTCTCGAGATCGATGGAAAGAAGGGGGTTTTCCGTCAGAACCGCGAAATGCATGGAGGATGCGCTCGATCTCGCCCAGACAGATCCTCCAGAATACGCGGTGATCGACCTCAAGATGCCCGGGGAATCAGGGCTCATCCTGATCGGAAAACTCCTCGAACTGGACCAGCAAACGAGGATCGTTGTCCTCACCGGATATGCGAGCATCGCGACCGCAGTGGAAGCGATCAAGCTCGGCGCTGTCCATTATCTTGCCAAGCCGGCCAGGGCTGAGGAGATCGTGGCCGCTTTGCAGCGCGATTCGGGAGGAAATGCTTCGGCCGAGGTGAGCGAAAACCCGATGTCGGTGAACAGGCTCGAATGGGAGCATATCCAGAGCGTGCTCGCCGAAAACAACGGCAACATCTCGGCCACCGCAAGAAGCCTCAACATGCACAGAAGGACGCTGCAGAGGAAGCTTTCCAAGAAACCCGTCAAAAACTGATCCTATCGTAACAAAAAGTATCTTTCGCGGGCCTGATGAATGGGCTGGGCTATACTTTAATTCATCTTCCTTTTGGATCCTGGAGCACGAAATGAAGGCAGCTCTGGTTTTCTTCCTTGCAGCAGTGCTCGCTCTTCCCGCAGGCGCCGAGCGCAGGGAAGAAGGACGATCCCATGACATGGGCCGTCGTCATGAAGACAGGTGGCATGGAGACATCCGCGAATTTCACAACAGAGATTTTCCCCGCTGGCGCTCAGGAACCTGGCATCACGAAGTCCACGACGGACGCCTGGGATGGTGGTGGGTAATCGGCACGATCTGGTACTTCTACCCCGGCCCCATTTATCCCTATCCGGATCCCTACACCCCTCCCGTGATCCAGCAGCTCCCTCCCTCACCTCAATACTGGTATTACTGCGCGTCCGCCGGCGCGTACTATCCTTATGTGCCAGTCTGCCCCGAAGGATGGAGAATGGTCCCAGCCGTCCCCCCGAGATAGATTCTCCTGCCGCTCGCCAACTCCCGAGTCGCAGTCATTCCTGCTCGAAAAAACGGATCCTGTTGCGCCCCGACTGCTTCGCCTTGTACATGGCCTGGTCGGCATAGCGAAGCAAGGTGTTCCCGTCCGCATCCAGATCCGGGTATATCGCGACGCCTATGCTCGCCGAGACATGCACTTCGTGGCCGCGTATGCGAAAGGGATGGTTGATCGCATCCTTGATCCTGGATACAAGCTGAAGGCACTCCGCTTCGTCGGAAAAGTCGGCAAAAACCAGCACGAATTCGTCCCCGCCAAGCCTCGCGACGGTATCGGTAGCCCTTGATTCGGCAATCAGCCTTTTGGCCACTTCGACGAGCAGCAGATCGCCGACTTCATGTCCCAGATTGTCGTTGACGAGCTTGAATCCGTCGAGATCCAGGAAGCATACCGCCAGCCTTTCACCGCTGCGTTGCGCCTGAGCGATGGCCATGTCGAGCCTGTCGTTGAGCAGCATCCGGTTGGGCAATCCTGTCAGGACGTCATGGTGCGCCATGCGCTCGAGCTGCTGCTGATGGCTCTTGATGTCCGATATGTCCGAAAAAAGCGCGACATAGCGCACAGTTTCATCTTCCTCGTTCTTCACTGCGGAAAGGATCAGCCTTTCCGGATAGATTTCCCCGTTTTTCCGCTTGTTCCAGATTTCCCCGGTCCAATGCCCTTCCTCGATGATCTGGCGCCACATGTCTTCGTAAAATGCCCGATCATGTTTCCCGGAGCGAAGTATGCTGGGGTTCTTGCCCAACACTTCATCACGCTCGTATCCCGTGATGCTGGTGAATGCTGGATTGACCTCCAGTATCATCGCATTCGTATCGGTAATGACGATGCCTTCGTCAGCATGGTGAAACACGCTGGAGACCATCCTGAGGTATTCGTCGGCATTCCTGCGCTCCGTGACATCGTTGATGACTCCTAGGAAATGGGTCAGCTTGCCATGTTCATCCAGGACAGGCGCAATATGCATCCTGTTCCAGAAAAGCGAGCCGTCCTTCCGGTAATTGCGCAGGGTCGCCACGCCGCTTCGACCCGCCTTCAGGCTGGCTCGGATGTTTTCCAGCTCGGGCTGATTATTGTCGTCTCCCTGCAGGTAGCGGCAATTCCTGCCCAGCAATTCATCCCTGGAATAGCCTGTGATTTCTTCGAATGCGTGATTCACGTAGACCAGCGGAAAGTCTGGATCACGCGCATCGGCAATGGCAATGCCGTCCGTGCTCGCGTTCAATGCGTTCGACTGTATCCTGATCATGGCTTCGCTCTTCTTGCGTTCCGTGATATCCCTCGCGGAATTGAAGAGCACGGGCTTTCCTTCTAGGCTGAGCGGGTAGCCGCTCACCTCGACATCGAATATTTCGCCGTTCTTGCGGCGATGCCTGGTCTCGAAGAGGGTGCGCTCCTGCCTCGAGAATTGCATCATCAATGCTTCGCGGAGTTCTGATTCGGAAAGGAATGCGTCCCATCGCGAAACATTCATCCCGATCATCTCTTCTCGCGAGTAGCCCAGCATATCGCAGAACGAATCGCTGCATTCGATCAGGTTTCCGTCGGCATCGAGAATATGGATACCGTCGCTTGCATTTCTCAGCAGCATCAGGTTCTTTTCGTTCGCCCGCATCAAGGCCTCGTTGCTTTCGATGACCTTCCTTCTTGAATCGATGAGTTTCTGGACGAGCGGAGACACCATCCAGTAGAGCATCAGGGCGCCGAGCATGACGAGCGCTGCCAGAAGCACTGCAATGTATTTCAACTGCCCGGTGACCGGCCCGTACAGCTCGGACTGATCCATCTTCAGGACCAGGCCCAGGCCTGTATCGGCAAGCGGCGCGTAAGCCGCCACCACTTCCATTCTCCGGTAGTCCTTGGCTAAAATGACGCCTGTTTTCCCTTCCAGGGCATAATTCATGGGCAGCGCCTTGTCTTCCATGATGCGGTTGAGGCGATGGAGAAATCGATTTCCTGAAATCCGCCTCAGGTAGCAATCCATGGAATTCGGGATGCTCAGCGCGCCGCACAAGGCAAATTCGCTGGTATGACCAAGGGAGGTCATGTCCGCGATAGCCGAATTCAGCGGAAGCAGCTCGGTTTCAGTGACGATGCTCCCGATGCGTCTTCCTCCTTCGTCTGAAACAAAGGTGCGGACATGCATGATGAACTCGTTTTTCCATAAAAGGGACGCGCCGTTTTTCAGAAACAGCCGGTCGGGATTCTTCATGAGCCTGCCGGCAGATGCCAATTCCTTGCCTTTTGCGTCGTAGTAGGCAACGGCGCTGAATTTGTTCGGTGAAACGAAGGACTGCGCAATCCGGTTCAGCGAATCGATGCTTTTTTGATCGCCTGGATTGGCGTTGAGCCGGGTCAAGTTGTCGACGATGAACGGCCTTGTGGCCATCATGTGCGCATTGTTGAATGCGTTGGCGATGCTGTTTTCGAGCAGCGCACTGCCGCTTTTCAGGGAAGACTGGAGGCTTTTGCTGAGCACAGCCTCCGATTCATCAAGCATCACGACGTAGACGGAAATGCCCGCAGCCAGCGTCAGCAGCATCAGGATCATGAAGCCGACCAGCGTTATCTTGTGTTTGTCCGACTCCAAGAACCCTCCTAGAACGCTTCAATACCCCCTCACATTGAATTCTATATGATAATGAGCCTCAGTCTTGAGGTTCAGGAAATCGTCTTCCGGACGAACCCAATCTTTGACCCAGATCAATGGACAGCCGATCGATCAGGATTATGCTTATCAGCATTCGTTAATATATCTGGAGGTCCCATGGTCCGGAGCCGGCTTCCTTCATTCAGCCTCAAGGGCAAAAAACTGCTTCCCGTCGTCCAGGGCGGCATGGGGGTCGGCGTATCGGCGCATAGGCTCGCCGGAGCCGTGGCAGCGACAGGCGCAGTGGGAACGATCGCCAGCATCGACCTGAGGCACCATCATCCGGACCTGCAGTTGCGCGGCTGCAGGGAAAAGTCCGAGCTTGACAGGATGAACCTGATCGCGCTCGACCGCGAGATACGCTCGGCGCTTGAGCTTGCCGGAGGATCGGGCATGGTGGCGGTCAATGTCATGAAGGCGGTCACGGAACACGCAGCGCTCGTCAAACAGGCCTGCGAAAGCGGCGCCCAGGCGATCGTCATGGGTGCCGGATTGCCGCTGGACCTTCCCGATCTGGCTCAAGACCATCCCGAAGTCGCGCTGATTCCCATCCTTTCCGATGCGCGGGGCGTGAATCTTGTCCTGAAGAAGTGGATGAGAAAGGGCAGGCTTCCGGATGCCATCATCATCGAGCATCCGCGCTACGCCGGAGGCCATCTGGGCGCACCGAACCCGGATGAAATCGGGGATCCCCGCTTCGATTTCAAGGTCGTCCTGCTTGAAGTGCTGAATTCCTTCAAGGAGATGGGTATCGAGAGCGAGCGCATTCCGCTCATCCCCGCGGGCGGGATCAACACGCACGAAAAGATCAGGGAGGTTCTTTCTCTCGGAGCGAGCGCCGTGCAGATCGGCACGCCTTTCGCGGTGACCCTCGAAGGAGACGCCCATCCCAACTTCAAGAAGATACTTGCCGAAGCGAAGCCTGAGGATATCGTCACCTTCATGAGCGTCGCAGGTCTCCCGGCACGCGCGGTAGTCACCCCGTGGCTGAAGAACTACCTGAACCGTGAGAAAAAGCTGCAGAGTTGCGCGAAAGCGGAAAGAGAGCGCTGCGCATCGGGACTCGGCTGCCTGCTCCATTGCGGATTGAGGGATGGAAACCCGAAGGCCGGCCAGTTCTGCATCGACGCCCAGCTCGCGGCCGCCCTCAAGGGCGACGTCAGGAAGGGGCTCTTCTTCAGGGGGTCGGAGCCGCTTCCTTTTGGCAATGCGATCAGATCCGTTCGGGAATTGATGGGCTATTTTCTGACCGGGCTGAAGTTCTGCAGCCTGTGACGGGATGAATGCCTGTCCGAATCATCGGGCAGTTCGCCAAGGGTCCGATGCCCGGCGCAATTTTTCCAGCTCTTCGTAAAAAAATCGAGCGCAGCGCATGGCAGGCTCATGTTCGGGGCAGCCCGTAAATTGCGAACAATCGAAACCTTGCAGGATTCAGCCATTTCCCGGCATTCATGTTAGCATCACCTTATCGAGCAGCGGCGCCAGGAAATGCCCTGCCCGAATTCATATCATCTTCATCCCGGGAAAGCCAACATGCGCTCAGGTCCTCGCGAAATTTGCACGCCTTTCAGACCGATTCCCCTCGAAATCCCCGAAGGGATGAAGCACAACGAATTCTTCAACAGCACCGAGAATCTCGAAGACCTGGTCAACAATAACGGCTTGCTGGTCAATCCCGAGAACCTGCTCCTTTACCGGAAGGCGTTGGGACACAGCACCGAATTCGACTGCTCGATCATCTACAACACCTCCAAGCTCATCCTCAATCCGCTCGGGCGTCCAGTGAGGCGAACCCAGGTATCCGAAGAAGTGAAGCATGCCTGGAACAGGATGAACCAGATCATCATCGACTACATGCTCGAGCAGTACCCCGACCCCGGGAAAGCGCTGATCCTGGCGGGCGAGGCGAGCCTGGATGCGACATGGCCGCTCTCTTCCCCGGGAGTGCCGAGCATCAGGATGCTGCACAACCATTTCGTCGTCTTCCCCATGGAGGAATTGAAGAATGCGAAACTGGCCGACCCGGACAACCCCAATCTCACCGACGGTGGCCAGCACAGCCTTTTCCAGGCCTACATGCGGAACGTCTACAGGGAATTTTTCGAAAGCGCTCTGGATCTGAAAATACTGAAACCCGCGAGCGATCTGGATGCCTGCATCGGCCTCACCGGATACCCTCAGGGACTGCCGAGTTGGGAAGTATCCGGGGGCGCTGACGCGCTCAGGGACGTGCATTTCTGGAAGGAATACGACGAAGTGCTGAAAGGTTTCATCGATTTCTACAGGACATTCTTCTCCCAGGTCTCCACGCACAACGCACCCATGCTTCCCGACGTCTATTTTCCGGAAGAGGTCGAAAGCGTGCTGCTTTTCAACAACGATTTCATGAAGACGGCCAAAAAGGTGCGGGACCATTGCATCACGGACGCGAAATATGCCAACGCGATCCGCTGGCAGCCCGCCTTCAAGCAGCTCATCTACAGGAACGATGGCGGCAAGCTGATCGTCACCATCAGCCAGAACTCGATCGGCAATGCGATCACGGAACTGCTCGGCGTGGTGGTGAACCGCGTGCCGGACGAAGCAGCCTACAAAAATCGCGAGCCGGCGCTGATCGCCCGCCTCATGGAAGTGCGCCGCCGCCTGATCGAGGCGGATCTCGGCGACGGAATAGCGACGGCCTACTGGCCGAAGGAGTGAGCTCACGCGAATGGTGATTTGCGCAGGCAAATTTACAGCACATGAATCCAACAGGCAAAACCGCCCCCGCAAAACTCCTGCTGATCGTGATATTGGCCGGAGCGGCGATGCTGCTTGCCCCATTGGCCAGCTTGTACAGGCTGTCGCATTTCTCGGCCATGGTGGTGCACACCATTGAAGTCGAATACAACATATCCAAGCTGTTGCGCACCCTGATCGATGCTGAAACCGGGGTGCGCGGTTTTCTCGCCACATCCGACCCCGAGTTCCTCGACATTTACTATCGTGCGCAGAGCCGCTGGCACGGGCAGCTCGATCATCTGCGAGAGCTGACCTCAGACAACCCCGCTCAGCACGAGAACTTGCGCAAGCTGAACGGCCTGATCGACAGTGTGCTTTCGACCATGCAGCAAACGAAAATCGCCTTCGATCGCGGCGAGCGTGGCAGCAGCTTGACTCCGTCCATGAAAGAAGGAAAGGACCTGATGGACCGGGCCAGGGCCGTCATCAGGGCCATGCAGAGCGAGGAAACCAGACTCGCCCTGGTGAGACAGGAAAACCAGAAAACGGATGCGGAATGGACAACCGCGCTGCTTATTCTGACCTCCTTTACCATGTTCGGCATCGCCATCGTCATGTGGCGCAATTACAGGGCAGGGGAAAAACGCACCCAGGCTGCGATCATGGAGAGCGAAGAACGCCTGCGCCTCCTGACCGACAACATCAGCGACTATGCCATCATCATGATCGATCCCCGTGGACGCGTCGTTTCCTGGAACGAAGGAGCGCGCCGCCTCAAGGGATATGCGGCGGAAGAAATCATCGGCCAACCCATGTCCGTATTTTATACGCCCGAGGACATTTCGGCCGGCCTGCCTGCTTCCCTGCTCGGACAGGCCGAGCTGCAAGGCCGCATCGAGAATGAAGGATGGCGGGTGCGCAAGGACAAGGCGCTCCTTGATGAGGCATCAAGCCTCTTCCGCGAGAAACAGTCTCAATTTTCGCGGAATATGATCCTGTTGAGGATGAGCCCGGGGCAGATTCCTGTCACTCCTGCAAAAGTCAGAAATGCGGCAGGCGCATAAAGCAGCCAGTGCACCTTGCCGAAGCCCGTCAGCCAGATGCCGATCCATATGGCGGTTGCCATAAACAGGCATTGTTCATGCCGTGCGAAAAATATATGTTGCAATTCTTCCGAATATGGAGGATAGTGCGCAGCAGCGATTCTCAAGTTCTGCCTTATCTGTTCGGTTTTTTACCCGCAACTCTCGGTATTCTTCCCTGTTCCGCCGTCTTGACCTTCGCCCTGCGGGGGAAGCACCCCTTCATTCATTTTTAGGAGATTCAAGATATGGCAACAGGTACCGTAAAGTGGTTCAACGATTCCAAGGGTTTCGGCTTCATTACTCCGGAAAACGGCGGCGATGATCTTTTCGCCCATTTTTCCGCAATCCAGGGTACGGGCTTCAAGACCCTGACCGAAGGGCAGCGCGTCACGTTCGATGTGACCACCGGCCAAAAAGGCCTGCAGGCGACCAATATCCGCGCAGCTTGAAGCGCCGAAACTGCACCAGCGCTGCCCCTTGCCTCGTCAAGGGCCGGCGCTATCAAAAAACCCGGCTGATGCCGGGTTTTTCTTTACCCCCGTGAAAATCGAGCCCAACCCCATTTATTGCATTCCCGGGATTCAATAATGGTACTCGACACGGATCATTTTGGTCCTGGCGTACGCGCCGCTTCCTGCTGGACCGGACGCGCTGTTCCCGAACTTGTTCTTCCAGTACTGGTATTCGAACCCCGCCTTCAGGGTGTTTTTCCGCTTGCCCAAAAAGTGGCCGACGTCGTACATGATCTGCGAGTCGATGTTCGTCTCGGGTGCCGTGTCGTTCCCGAACTCGTCCTTCCCCTTGGCCGAGATGAAATCCGCATACCCTTCGTAGGAGAGCGCGATGCCGCCCAAGTGGAAGGGAATGCTCCAGTTGAGGTCCAGTTCGGGATGTGGGCGGTAATGGTAGCGGCAATTGCATTGATCGGTCGCGCCGGTATGGCGGTCATATGGTTCGTTGCTCTCCCACAGTTCAAGGATGCTCGCGTTGAGGAATCCTGGCACGTCCGCCATCAACGTGGGGCCCAGGGCGAGCATGCGCTTCCTCGAGTTGTATCCTGCGTCGTGCTTGGCGTTCAGGTCGAAGCCTGCGGTCGCGCCGATGCCTTTGAATGGACCGAACGAGAGGTTGCGGCCGACGGCCTTGCCGAAATCGAGGGTGTGCCTGTAGACGACATACGCCTCGTGCGCACCTCTGCCAGTCCCGGGAGAGGCGGGGTCGTTTCCGTTCGATAACAGCAGGTCCGCATTGAAGAAGTTCGTGCCGTATGCATAGCCGTTGGCGTACCGCACGTTGAAGATGTTCTTCGCGACCCGGTTGCCTTCAAAGGGCTCTGCAAAATCCGTCCCGTACCGGTACCCGACGGACGCATCGCTCCAGGCTGCTGCATCACTCATCATTAAAATGCCTGACAGCATCGATGCAGCCTTGAGAAGGCGAACGAGTCGATGCGCCAGGGAAAAGACGCAGAGTCCTTCGAAAGTTTCAATCATCTACAAAATTTTACCATTAATTCAATGTGTTGTTGATATTGAACCGCACGGACAGACCCTATTTCGATTTTACTCAATTTTCAAAACGGACAGCGCAATTTGATGAAGCCAGACCCGATTTTCGTTTCACTCCCCCTGCGTGACCGCGAGAGCGTGGCCGAAGCGCTCGGCAATCGCTGCGAAAGGCAGCACAGCCGCTCAAGCAAATCCAGCCCTCAGAAAAGATCCATCTGGCCGGAAGGCGACCTGAAGCGGCTCGTATCCAGAAAGACTTGCCTTCCGTTGAGGCCCAATCTGGATGAGGCCACCCGGTAGCGCTTCTCCAGCAGATCAGCGAAAAGTCCTGTTCCTCTCATCCTGCTGCCGAAATCGTGGTCGTTCTCTTTGCCCTCCCTCATCTGCCTCAGCCTGCTCATCACGTGAGCAGCCTTCAACGGAAAATGGGTTTCGAGCCAGTCTGCAAAAAGCTCCTTCAGTTCAAATGGGAGCCTCAGCAGCGTGTAATGGGCGGATTGCGCCCCTGCTTCACTGGCAGCCTGCAATATCGATTCGAGTTCGTGGTCGGTGAGGAAGGGAATCACTGGCGCCGCCATCACCCCGCAGGCAATGCCTGCGTCGTTGAGTTTCCTGACGGCATCCAGCCTCCTTTTCGGTGAAGAAGCCCTGGGCTCCATTTTTCTCGCGAGCTCATGATCCAGCGTCGTCACCGAAATATAAACCTGGGCCAGGTTCTGTCTGGCAAGCTCGGCGAGGATGTCGATGTCGCGCTCGATCAATGCCGATTTGGTGACGATGGACACGGGATGCCTGCATTCGAGGAGGAGCGCAAGTATCTTTCTCGTGATCTTCCATTCCCGCTCGATGGGCTGGTAAGGATCGGTGTTCGTTCCGATCGCGAGCACCTCGCAACTGTAGTTCTTCTTCGAAAGCGCCTGCTTCAACAGATCCGGTGCGTCAGACTTGGCGAAAAGCCTGGTTTCGAAGTCGAGCCCCGGGGAAAGATCGAGGTAGCCATGGCTGGGCCTCGCGTAGCAGTAGATGCAGCCGTGCTCGCATCCGCGATAGGCATTGAGCGACTGTGAAAATGGGAGGTCAGGGGAAGATTGACGCTGGATGACGCTTTTCGCCTTCTCGACGGTCACAGTCGTTTTCAAGGGCGGCAGTTCCTCATGAACCCAGCCGTCGTCGCAGGACTCCCTGATCCTGCTCTCGAACCTTCCCTCGATCTGCAGGGTGGCCCCTCTGCCCTTGATTTCTTCCCGCTTCAAGACTATTCCTCAAAAAGACGATTATCCTCCTTCGGGAACCATGCGGAAAGGAGGAAGTCTCACCAGCATAGGACGGAAAAAACGTCCATATGGACATTTGATCGAAAAGGGGCAATCACCTGAAGGAGATCGAAATGGACTACATGGCTTACGTCATATTCGGACTCGTCGCGATGGTCGTGATCGACGCCATCATCCTCGGATCGAGCTACAGTTTCCTCCACAGGCACGGAGGGTGAGCTCAAGGCTTCCCGGCGATCCCCGTCGGGAAGCCGTCGATGCTGGTCGCATTCTTCACTTCCCAGTATTTTTCGATTCCTTCACTCCCCTTTTTCAGCGCCCAGCTGTTGAGCGCATCCCGCTCTCCCTCGTACGAATAGAAGGGAACGGCCATGCCGCATGAAGTCTGGACGAGCTCGACATTGAGGTCGACTATCTGGCGAGAGCCCGGAAGCGGATCGAAAAGGGGATAAAGCTCATTCCATTTTCCTTCGCCTTCATGATACACATGCGCCTTGCCGTAGATCCTGAGTATCAGGGGTTTTTCTTCGAAAGAGCAGAACATCAGGGTCATGCGCGGGTTTTTCAGGAGATGGGCCGCCGTCTCGTTGCCGCTTCCCGTGACGTTGAGCCAGACGACCCGCTTTTCGCCGATTATTCTGAGGGTGTCCATGCCCTTCGGGGAAATGTTCACCTTGCCCTCGCAAGCCGCCGTTCCCACGAAAAACAGCTTCTGATTCTTCACGAATTCGACATGATCGCTATTCAGACTTTCGTATCGCTTTCCCATTTCAGTATCCTCTCAGCTTCATCACGCCGTGCACCCCTTCTATCGCCATCTGCGTCCCGATCACCGCAAGGATCAGCCCCATCATGCGCGTGATCACGCCCAAGGCCCCTTCGCCTATGAAACAGACGAAACGCTCCCCGAGGAGAAAGAATGCATAGGTGATGAGGCAGAGCAGGGCGAAAGCGCCCATTGTCACGGACATCGAGAAAAGCCCGCCCGTGATCCGGAGGGCGGGAAGGGTCATGCCGAAGAGCTCGAAGATCACCTTGCCCGCCACCGAAAATGCGGCGACTATTCCGAAGGCGAGCAAAAGCGAGCGCAACGCTATTCTTTTCCTGGTATTTCCGTCGTCCGATGCGGTGAGGCTGAGGAATATGGGGACGTTCGCGATCGGATTCATGATGGCGAAAAATCCCATGAACACCGTCGCCGCATGGATCAGCATTTCCTCCCTCAGAACCTGAAATTCGCGCGCACGCCGATCTGCTCGACGTTGGGCTTGATGGAATAGGCATCCGTCCCTGCCGGGACAGAAACCCCTGCGATTCCAGTCAGTTCGAAATTCTCGTTCAGGCGGTAGTCCAGCCCGACATGGAAGCCGAGATCACGGCTCTTCTGCATCCAGGGGGAATCGGGAAGCGGCCAGGGGAGCTTTCCCCCGAGATCCAGATTCACGTTCGATTTGTCCTTCGAGACGAGCGACCTGGAAAAGAGATCAGGGGTTTTTATCGCCTTGGTCGCTTCATCTTCTTCGATGACCAGCTTTCCGATCTTCAGGGTCGGCTTCAAGCCCTTTTTTGCAACGGAAGCCTTCTTCCTTGCATGGGCATGTTCGGGGGCAGGCTCGGACGCCGCAAGGGGAGCGGAAGGTTTTTCGACAGGAGCAGCAGGCATCCCGGAGACCGGGCGTTTTTCGATCGCCACCCGCTTTTCAGGCGAGAAGCGCCATGCCGCGAAGGCTGCGACGAAAACAGCTGCTGCAAGTATGAGACTTCTTTTCATCATACTGTGTGACTTCCATGAGTCCTGGAAGTTCTAGAGCACGTAACGCGAAAGGTCCTCGCTCTGAGCAAGATCGGCGAGGCGATCCCTGACGAATTGCCCGTCGACCGTCACCGTGCTCCCCGAGAGCTTTGCGGCGTCGAAGGAGATTTCCTCCAGAAGACGCTCCATCACGGTGTAAAGCCTTCTCGCGCCGATGTTCTCCGTCTTCTCGTTGACGGAATAGGCGATCGTCGCAAGCTCGGTGATCCCTTCCTTGGCAAATTCGAGCTTCACCCCTTCCGTCTCCAGCAGCGCCTGGTACTGGACGGTAAGACAGGCATGGGTGCTTGTCAGGATCTGCTCGAAGTCCGATACGGAAAGCGAATCGAGCTCGACCCTGATCGGGAACCTGCCCTGCAGCTCGGGGACGAGGTCGGAAGGCTTGGCGAGATGAAAGGCGCCGCTCGCGATGAAGAGAATGTGGTCGGTCTTCACCATGCCGTATTTTGTGGAAACGGTCGTGCCTTCGACGAGCGGCAAAAGATCCCGCTGCACCCCCTGGCGGGAGACGTCCGAGCCCATTGTCTCGGACCTGCTCGCGATCTTGTCGATCTCGTCCAGGAACACGATGCCGTTCTGCTCGACGTTTTTCAGAGCGCCGAGCTTCAGCTCCTCGTCGTTGACGAGTTTCGACGACTCCTCGTCGGTCAGGATCTTCATCGCCTCACTAATCTTGAGCTTTCTCGCCTTCTTCCTGCCTGTCCCCATGTTCTGGAACATGCCCTGGATCTGTGAGGTGAGGTCCTCCATACCCGGCGGGCCGTATATTTCCATGGAAGGATGGGATGCCGAAACCTCGATTTCGATTTCCTTCTCGTCGAGCTGCCCTTCCCTGAGCATCTTCCTGAATTTCTGGCGTGTCGATCCTTCGGCGGCATCCGAACCGGGCAGAAGGATGTCGAGTATCCTCTCCTCTGCGATGTCGGCCGCCCTGAATCTCACTTTCCCCGTCTCAGATTCCCGCGCATCCTTGATTGCTGTCTCGACGAGATCCCTGATGATCGAATCGACGTCTCGCCCGACATAGCCGACTTCGGTGAACTTGGTGGCCTCGACCTTGATGAAGGGGGCATCAGCAAGCTTCGCGAGCCTTCTCGCTATCTCCGTTTTTCCGACGCCGGTAGGGCCTATCATCAGGATGTTCTTGGGCGTGATTTCCTGCCTGAGCGAATCTTCAACCTGCTGCCTTCTCCAGCGATTCCTCAGCGCGATCGCGACAGCCCGCTTCGCTTCCTTCTGCCCGACGATGTGCTTGTCGAGTTCGTGGACGATTTCCTGTGGCGTCATCTGGGTCATGCCTATTCCAAAACCTCTATTCTGTGCTGCTGGTTCGTGTAGATGCAGAGATCCCCCGCGATCTCAAGCGATTTCTTGACGATCTCCTCCGGGGGAAAATCCGTGTTCTCGAGGAGCGCCCTCGCTGCAGACTGCGCATAGGGGCCTCCGCTTCCGATCGCGATGATGCCGAGCTCCGGCTCAAGCACGTCACCGTTCCCGGTGATGATGAGCGAAGCATTGGCGTCTGCGACCGCGAGCATCGCTTCCAGGCGCCTCAGCATCCTGTCGGTGCGCCAGTCCTTGGCGAGCTCGACCGCCGATCTGAGCAGGTTTCCCTGATGCTTCTCGAGCTTCGCCTCGAAGCGCTCGAAAAGAGTGAACGCATCGGCCGTCCCGCCGGCGAATCCGGCCAGTATATTGTCATGAAAAAGCCTTCTCACCTTCCTCGCACCGGCCTTGACGACGATGTTGCCAAGCGTCACCTGCCCGTCGCCGCCCAGTGCGACCTTGGCTCCCCTTCTCACCGAAAGTATGGTCGTGCCGTGGTATTGCTCCATCTCATCCAACCCTTATGTCGATGTGGGCCTTAGCCTCGAATATGTCCTTGTAGCTCGCATAGGTCGACGTGAAGATCAGCGGGATCATCAGGAGCAGTCCGAGCCCGAAAGTGATTCCCGAAAGGAAGCCCATGGCGAGGAAAACGCTGCCGAAAATCAGGAAGGGCAGCATGTTGGCGAGACATGCGGAAAAGCTCACCATCATTGCCTGCTTCGCCTGCATCCCCTTGAAAATCACGAGCAGCGGCGCGAACCAGATCATCATCATGAGCGGAACGGAAATCGCCATCCCGATGAGCAGCGAAATCATCACCTTGGTCATCGCTTCCGGAGGAAGGGTCGAAGGATCGATCTCGCCCGTTCCGAAAAAGAGCTTGTTCATGGTGTCTCCGCCGAATGCGATCATGATCCCGAGTATCAGCGCCTGGCCCAAAAGATAGACGGCGCCTATCTTGAGGAGCTGCCCGGTTTCGTTCCTGAAGCCGAAGAAAAGATGGGCGAGTTCGAGCTCGCCTCCGTTTTCGACGTCCCTGCATCCCCTCATCAGCCCGGCCGCGAATACCGGGGAGACGAGATAGAGCGCGATTTCACCCGCGACGGGAACGAGCGACAAGGTGAGGCCTATTCCGGTCAGGATCATGCAGAGCACGACCCAGAGCAGCGGGGTCTTCCTGAAGATCATGAATCCCTCGATCACCCATTGCCATCCCTGTCCAGGTGCCACCTTCCTGTATCCGGAAAACTCTTCCGCAACATGCTCGACGGACTGCTCGATCAGCGCGTCCCTCACCCTGTCCAGGGCAGCGACCATGCTCGCAATCGAGTCTTCGGGAATGGACAAGCGCCTCAGATATTCGGAGAGCATCTCGTCGTCGTAGCCTTTCAGGGCGAGATCGAAGGTCAGCTCGTATTTCGCGAGATCGACGGAATCCGGGTTCTCGTCGTACCCGGCGCGAAGCAGGGGTTCGGAAAGCAGTGCATAGGCGCAGGCGAGCTTTTTGAAATTGCCTGCATTTCCCTTTTCGGCCGCCTCCCAGGAAGAGGAAGCCGCGCGATAAGCTTCCCTGATCTCGGCCATGGATGCTTCCCTTGGCACGCCGAGCACGGCATACAGCGATTCTTCAGCCATATTCCTTTCCAAAAAGGTTAAAATCAGACTCTAAAGTATATATGAGAAGGGCCTCCCCCCGCATGAAAAACAGAGACTGGGCATCCAGAAGCCTGAAATCTGTCTGGCATCCCTGCACCCAGATGAAGCGGCATGAAAGGATCCCGCTTTTCCCTGTCTCGAAGGGGAAAGGGGCGTGGCTCTACGATTTCGAGGGGAGGCGTTATCTCGACGCGATCAGCTCATGGTGGGTCAATCTCTTCGGGCACTGCAACCCGAAAATCAATGCCGCGATCTCCAGCCAGCTCGAAAAACTAGAGCATGTCATCCTGGCAGGATTCACTCACGAGCCCGTGATCGAGCTTTCCGAAAGGCTCTCGCTGCGCTCTGGTCTGGATCACGCATTCTATGCGAGCGACGGGGCCTCTTCCGTCGAGATCGCCCTCAAGATGAGCTTCCATTACTGGAAGAACACCGGAAAGCCTGGAAAGAAGAATTTCGTGAGCCTGAAGAACGGCTACCATGGTGAGACCCTTGGCGCCCTTTCCGTGACCGACATTCCGATCTTCAGAGACACCTATTCCCCGCTCATATCGCAAAGCATCCTGGCCGATTCCCCGGACTTCCGCCTTGCCGAAGCAGGTGAAACATCCGAGCAATATGCGCTGCGCATGGCGGAAAAACTTAAAAAAATCCTCGAATCGAGCCATGAAACCATTGCCGCGCTGATACTCGAGCCGCTCGTTCAGGGCGCTGCCGGAATGGCCATGCACCACCCGGTCTACCTGGAAAGAGCGAGACAGCTCTGCGACCGATACGAAATCCACCTCATCGCAGACGAAATCGCGGTCGGATTCGGCAGGACGGGGACATTCTTCGCCCATGAACAGGGGAACATCAAGCCCGATTTCCTGTGCTTGTCCAAAGGCATCACGGGAGGATACCTGCCCTTGTCCGTCGTGCTGGTCCAGGGAAAGATTTTTGATGCCTTCTACGACGACAGGACTTCCCGAGGATTCCTGCATTCACATTCCTATACTGGAAATGCGCTCGCTTGCCGGGCTGCGCTTGCCGTGCTCGACATTTTCGAGGAGGAAAACGTGATCGTGCAGAATCTCGAGAAATCGAGGATCATGAACGAAAAATCGAATCAGCTCTCGCATCATCCGAAAGTTAAGCATTTCAGGAACGCGGGCATGATCTGGGCATTCGAAGTGGAAGATGAAAGAGAGGATTTCCAGGAACGATTCTATCTCGAGGCATTGGAAAGGGGGCTGCTTCTGAGGCCCATGGGCAATACCGTCTATTTCATGCCGCCCTATGTGATCGACGAGGAGGAAATGGATTTCCTTGTTCAAAACACCATGGAAATATTGTGAGAGTCTTCCTTCTTCTCCTCATGCTTGCCACTCAGGCCCAAGCAGCAGGCCTGCCCAGGGAAATAGCGCAATCGATGAGGCTTTCGGAACTTGATCCTGGAAACGTCGCCATCTACATTCGCGAAGTTTCGAAAAAAACGCCTCTCCTCTCATGGCAATCCGGCAAGCCGATGAGCCCTGCTTCCACCATGAAGCTCGTCACGACCTATGCGTCGCTTTCCCTGCTCGGACAGGCCTACCAATGGAAAACGGAAGCCTATTATTCGGGGAAAATGGAAAACGGGGTGCTCGACGGCCCGTTGATCCTCAAGGGCTACGGCGATCCGAAGCTCGACATCGAGCGGCTCTGGCTTTTCGTGAACGATCTCAGGGCCAGGGGACTTGAAGACATCAGGGGAGGTCTCCTCTTCGACAGAAGCTATTTCCGCGCTCAAGGCAACCCGGGAGGCTTCGACGGGAAGCGATACCGCCCGTACAACGTGGTTCCGGACGCCCTGCTCGCCAATTTCGAGGCGAACAGCATACGCTTCGTCCCCGAAGGCAATTCCGTCAAGCTGATCCTCCTCCCCGACTTTTCCAGCCTTTCCGTATCGAACGGGATCAGGCCTGTGGCCGGCCCGTGCAGGAACTGGCAGGACGGCATTCTTGAGGAGGTATCAAGCGACGGCAAAAGCGCAAGGCTTTCCTTCAGCGGGACCTATCCCGATTCTTGCGGAGAGAAATTCGACGACGTCGCAGCGTACGATCATTCGGAATACCTTTTCCAGCTCTTTTCCAGGCTTTGGCGCGAATCGGGAGGAAGAATCGAAGGCGCCTGGCGCGAAGGAGAATTGCCCGAAGGCGCGAAGCTTTTTTCGACGACCTATTCCTCACCGCTTTCCTCCCTCGTCGTCGACATGAACAAATACAGCAACAACGTGATGGCGAGGCAGATCTTCCTCACCCTCGGAACATTGAAATCCGTTCCGGGCACGGAAGAATCTGCAAGAAGCGTGGTGCAGTCCTGGCTGGCAAGCAGGCGTCTTGTCTTTCCCGAGCTTTACATGGAAAACGGCTCCGGCTTGTCCAGGCATTCCAGGATCAGCGCCGAGCACATGGGCGAATTGCTGCTCGACGCCTACAACAGCCCGCTCATGCCCGTCTTCTATTCTTCCCTTCCCGTCGCGGGAATAGACGGCACGATGAAGAAAAGGCTGAAGGACAGCATCGTGGCGGGGCGCGCCTACATCAAGACGGGGTCGCTGGAGAATGTCAGGGCGATTGCAGGTCTTGCCCAGGCAAGATCAGGAAAAAGATATGTCGTCGTATGCATCATCAACGACCCGAAAGCCGGCGGATCGAAGCCTTTCGAGGACAGGCTCCTGCTTTGGCTGGATGAGCGCAACTAGATTCACTCTGATAGAATGCCGCCATGCAAAACAACCTTCGCCTGAGAATCCTGTTGCTGGTGCTCGTCGCCCTGGCCGGGGTCGCCATGGTCAAGTGGATCCCCTATTACGGCAAGGCGTTCGTCGCGCAGAGCCATCACGCCATAGGCGGCTCGATCCTCACCGGAAAATCAGCATCGATTCCCTCTCCTTCCTGGCATGCGGCATTCGGCTATGCCGCCGTCTACATCAAGTCGATCTGGCAGGCGCTCGTTCTCGGCCTTCTGCTCGGCTCGGGCATCAAGGCGCTGGTTCCTTCCGCATGGATGAGCCATGCCCTTGGAAAAATGGGCTTCAGGAATATCGCGATCGGCAGTCTTGCAGGCCTGCCCTCGATGATGTGCACCTGCTGCGCTGCCCCGGTTGCGGTCGGCATGCGGCAAAGCCGCGCATCCACGGGCAGCGTCGTCGCATGGTGGCTTTCCAATCCCGTCCTGAATCCGGCCACCCTGATTTTCATGGGATTCGTGCTCGGCTGGAAATGGTCCATCTTCAGGGCGGCACTGGGCGTTCTCATGGTGATCGGGATTGCCCTGCTCGCCGAGCGCGTTGGCGAAAAAACGGTCTCGAGCGGGCCGATCATCCCGCCCGAGAACGAGAACGGAAGCTTCATGTCGCGCTGGATCAGGGAATTCGCGGCCCTTTCGATCGGCCTCGTGCCCGAATATTTCGCTCTCGTGCTCCTGCTCGGCGCGGCGAGAGCATGGCTCTTCCCTGTGCTCGGCGCGCACGACAGCGTCTTATGGATTGCCGCCATGTCGCTGGCCGGGACGCTCTTCGTCATTCCCACTGCGGGAGAGATTCCCATCGTGCAGGGCATGTTCGCGCTGGGCTTGGGCGCAGGTCCCGCTGCCGCGCTCATCATGACGCTGCCGGCAGTGAGCCTGCCCTCACTCGCCATGCTTGGCCGGGTTCTCGACCTGAAAACGAGGTTCCTGATCGGCGCCGGCGTGGCCGCTTCAGGCATCGCCGCAGGCCTGATTGCGACAGTCCTTTTCTAGCCTAAGATGCGCCAGATGAGCGCGAGAAACAGCAGAAGCGCGATGACGAAATACCCTATCCAGGGCCGCTTCTTCTCCGCATAAGGATCGACAAGCGATCTTTCAGCGCCTTCCGGAAGCTTCGCGAGCTGCGTCAGGGATGTGCCGAATGGAATGTTGATCTTGGCCCTCGTGTTGATCGCCCATCCGTTTGCATCCAGTATCGGCCCCAGGTTGCGCTGCCTGAGCTTGAACCACGCGATCAGCATTGAAGGGCCAGAGACAGCCATCGCCAGGAAGAAGAGCGCGAATGGAAGCTGCCAGAATTTGAGCCCCAGGAGCCCCGTCACGATCGAAGCGATCGCCCCCCCGATGGCGCCCACGGCAAGGCCGATGGCGGCGAATATGCCTGCGAACTTGCCCACGTCGAAGGGCTTGGCCGCCGCCATCTTTTCCGATTCTGAAATGGCTTTGGCAGCGCTTTCCTGTATGGCGTGAGAGCGGGATGCGGCAATCTTCTGGATCTGTTCGCCGATCATCTTTCCCATGGTCTTGTAAGGGGACGTGAAAGCCTGGCGTATGCTGATCGGATGGTCGATGATCCTGACGATCGTCGCATCCCAGTCCTGTCCCTTCCTGTCGTAGAAAACGCCGTTCCTTCCCGTCATGAGCTGGTCCGAATCGCCCGCGGTGAAGGCTGCCGCGATGATCATCTTTTCCCCTCCTCGCCTGCATTCGCAATAGGCGAGGCAGATCCTGCTCATTGAAGCCAGCATGGCATGCTTGGCCATGTCTTTCACGAAAACGCAGAGCTCGCAGCTCCTGCCGTCCATGTAAAGCGTTCCGGCCTGGAAGACGGCCTGGTCCATTCCCGTATAGAAATCCCTGAAGGAAACGAAATTGTTGGCAAACGAAGAAAGGTCCCTGCAATAGCGCAGAAGCTTCTCGACGTTGGCCATGGCTTTCGCTTCAGGCTCCAGAGCAAGATCGCGTTCGATGAGCTTCTCAAGCAAGTCATTCTCCCCGCCTGCCGCAATTTCCAGGATCCGTCCGTCCCCGAGCTTTGCAACCGCGCTTTCCGGCTTTTCCGACTGCCAGTCCAGGTAAGGTTGCAATTTCATGCACAATTTTTTCCAGTCTTCTTCGGAAAGACTCTTTTTCCTGGCGAGCAACGGAAGGACGGCGCAGTCGTGAAATGCGCGAAGCGGATCGATCCAGAGCGGGTTCAGTCCGTCGAAAAGCGGCATGGCCTTGCCAGATTCTGCCCTGGCCAGCGGCAAGGAGGCGATTTCCTGGTCGGCCAGAGACAGATCGAGCGCGGAGAGATTGGAAAAAACCGTTTCGGAAGGGTTGATCGCGGAAGCGTTGTTCGGATCGTAGGCGACGATGCGGCATCGCCTGAAATAATCCTCCGCCTTTGCCCTGACTGCCTGCCACGAAGAAAAGGCTTCTCCAGTCTTTTCCCCCAGAGGCATGACTGCAGGATCGCGCATGCCCTTTTCCAGCCATGCCGCGTAAGCATTGATGTCGTCGAAGAAGGCATCGATCATGTCCTGCGTGATTCCAGATTTTCCTTCCCCGAAAAAGTCCAGGATTTCGGCCATGATGCGCCTCTCGGATTCGCTTTCTGCAGCGTCGATCGGGACGATTCCGTCTCCATTGAACAGCACAGGAATTTCCTTCATATCCGCGCAGTCGGACAGGGATATCTCATCCATATCCGGCTTGCCCAGCGTCTTGAGCATGTGCCTGGCAGCGGCGAGTATTTCCTCGCTTGCGATCGCGGAAAGCGGGAGGGAATCTTCGCCGCTCGCCAGCCATTTCTTGTCGGAAAGGCAGGAGGCGGCCCATTCGACGGCGTCGACAAGTTCCTTGTCGCGGATATGCCCGTCTCCGTCCGAGTCGATCATGGCGAGAGTATCCGAATCGAACTCGACACCCTCGATCGGACAGCTGAGGGCGACCCAGAGCTTCCTGTCCAGCTTTCCGATATCCGAAAGCTCATCCCCCGACTCGAGCCTGACCTGGTCGAAACCGCCTGCCCTGAAAAATCGCCATGCCATCCTGTTCCCCTTTCAGGCCGTCCTGTGGCCCTTGTCCTTCACATTCAGCCGGCCATCGCCGAGCTGGTCTTCGAATTCGTCGGCCGGAACCGGAACCGAAAACAGGTAGCCCTGCGCATAATCGCAACCGGCCAGAGAAAGCAGCTCGAGCTGCTTCACCGTCTCCACTCCTTCCGCGATCACCTTGAGCCCGAGCTTGTGCGCCATCACGACGATCGCCTCCGACAGCGCCATGTCGCTCGGATTCTCTGCAATATCCCGGATGAAGCTTCTGTCGATCTTCAGGTAATCGATGTCGAATTTCTTCAGGTATGACAGCGCCGAGTAGCCCGTCCCGAAATCGTCGATCGCCACTTCTATTTCAGCATCCCTGAATTCGATCAGCCTGTCCATGACTTCGGAATCGGCATCGAGCAGCAGCCCTTCGGTGATCTCGATGACCATGTTTCTGCCCGAAAACCCGATTTCTTCGAGATGATCGAGCCAGGATGAGATGTTTTCGCTCCTGAACTGAAGCGGAGACATGTTGACGCTGATCTTCAGATCGGGATAGCGCGCCGCCCAAAGCTTTCCCCATTTTGCCGCTTCCCTGAACACCCAGTCGCCGATCTGGGTGATGAGGCCAGTTTCCTCCGCAAGGGGAATGAATTCGAGCGGGCTCACGATTCCCCTGACTGGATGCATCCAGCGCAGCAACGCTTCCGCCCTGACGGCTCTTCCGGAAGAAAGATCGACGACAGGCTGGAAGTAGAGCGCGAACTGCTTATCCTGGAGCGCATATCTCAGGTCGTTGAGCAGCTTGCGCCTCGATTGCGCCTTCTCCTGAAGCGACTTGGTGAAATAGCCGAAACGGTTGCGCCCCGCATGCTTGGCCACATAAAGGGCCTGATCTGCATTCTTCAGGAGCTGCTCGGGATCAGGCGCATCCGACGGGTAGAGCGTGATGCCTATGCTTGCTGACACGTAGATCTTGCCGAGCTTGCCTTCCATGGCATAGGGTTCGGCAAGAGCATCCAGGATGCGCTGCGCCACGGTTTCGACCTGAACCGTGTCGCGCATCCTGAATATGACCGTGAATTCGTCTCCGCCCAGGCGCGCCAGGGTATCCGATTCCTCTAGGCAAGAGGAAATCCTCCTGGCCGCCTCGATGAGCAGCCTGTCGCCAATCTGGTGGCCAAGCGTGTCGTTGACTTCCTTGAACTCGTCCAGGTCGATGAAGAAAAGCGCGAGCGAACCGCCGCCCTGATGCGCCTTCTTGATTTCATGCTCGAGCCTGTCGTAGAACATGTAGCGGTTGGGCAGATTCGTGAGCAGATCGAAATTGGCCTGCTTCCAGATCAGTTCTTCGGACTGCTTTCTCGCCGTGACATCCCGTGTGACGCCGAGCAGCGCGACGATCTCTCCATTCACGTTTCGCAACGGTGTCGCATGGGTCTCGAGCCAGCGCATCGTCCTTTTTTTCCCGGCTATGGGAATTTCGAGGACGCCGCTGTTGCCAGCGCAGATGCTTTCATGAAATTGCGCATAGGTCTTCCTGTATTCGGGCAGTATGAAAACTTCCAGGCCGGACGCCTGAACTTCCTCGAGCGTATCGACTTCGAACATGGCGAGCCCCGCCTTGTTCATCTGGATGAGCTTGCCGTCTTTCCCGACCACCTTCACGCAATGCGGCTCGCTGTCGAAAACGGCATTCAGGAAATTGTTCTGTTCCCTGATGGTTTCCATGGCGCGCCTGAGTTCGCTGATGTCCTGAGCGATTAGTATGATGCACTCCTCGCCCTGCATTTCGAACATCTCGGCGGAAACGAGGCTGACAATTTCGCCGCCCGACCGGTTCGTGAAAACGAACTCCATTGCGCTGATCCGTCCATGCTTCTTCAGCTCTTCGACCGCAGCCCGCCGGTCTTCCGCTTTTTTCCATATGCCGAGCTCGACAGCCGTCCTGCCTATGGCCTCGATCCGGTCGTAGCCCGTGATGCGGCTCCATGCCTCGTTGATTTCGATGATCTTTCCATCAGTCAGCCGGGTGATGGAAGTCGGGTTTGGAGAATTGCGGAAGATCGTGGAGAATTTTTCCTCGCTCCTGCGCAGCGCTTCTTCGGCCTGCTTGCTTTCCCTGTCCCTGTCGAAATTGTCGAGCGCGAACGAGATGTCTCTGGCCATCTCGTCGAGCAGACCGACCGTTTCGGAATCGAATGCATTGGCCAACTCGTGATAGACGGTGAAGACGGCGAAGGGTTGTTCTCCCCTGAAGACGGGAAAGGAGGCGCACGATTCGAAGCCGTGGGCAATTGCCGCATTCATCCAGTGGTTCATCAGCGGATCGCTGCGCAAATCGTTGACGATCACGCTGCGGTTTTCCCTGAAGGCGGTTCCGGAGGGTCCCCTTCCTTCGGGAACGTCGGCGCTTGACGAAATGCTGAGACCGGCAAGATAGTCGAGCCCGCTGCCATGGCTCGCGACCGGTTCGATCCTGTCCTTGCGCCCCGCCTTGCCTATCCAGGACATGCTCATGCCGCCGAATTCGACGGCGATGCGGCATACCAGTGGAAAAAGCGTTTCCTCTTCTTCCATCCTGACGATGGCCTGATTGATTTCGCTGAGCGCCCTGTAGAGCTTCGTCAGCCTTTCCTGTCTTCTTTCCGCTTCCCTTCGGTTCGTGATGTCGTGAACCATACCCAGGACGGTCTTCATGTCGCCTTCGACATGGATGCTCATGTGGATCTCGACCGGAAAAACCGATCCGTCCTTGCGCTTGTGCCTGCCGAAGAATGTCGATGCCTCCCCCGGCTTTGCCCTTTCCCAACACAGCTGCGCTTCGGCGGGCGAAAAATCCTGCTCGATGTCGACGACCGACATGTTCAGCAATTCTTCTCTGGAATAGCCAAGGCTTACGCAAGCCTGTCTGTTGACGTCGGTTATCCTGCCCGTCATGTCGTGGGCGAAAAAGGCATCCGGCGTTTCCTCGAGAAACTCCCTGTAATTCATCGCTGCCCTGCGGTTAATCAGGCCTTTTCAATATTAGCACCGTAATGGCGTCGCAAATCAGGACATGAAAAGCTGTCTGAGCGATTCGAGATAGACTGATGCACCGCTTTCCCCTTCCCTTGGCGCCCAGAGGACGCGTTCCTGGTCCGACAACGGGACATAGGGGCCCGCCTTGGACTCGAAGAAAACCGTGCCCGACTCGAGCGAAAGCACGGTATGGCAAGTGCCATGGGGGATGTCGACGCCGTAAGCGCCGAGTGCTTTCGAAAGCTCAGCCTTCAGGAGGATTTCCCCGCTATCCGAAAAGAAAAGCACGCCGAGCCTACCCCTCAAGAGGATGATCGATTCGTCTTTCTCAGGATCAAGATGCCGATGCGGCTGGATGTAAGAATCGGGCTCGACGGCGTTGAGCAGCCTGTTGCATGAAGCGTTTTCGCTTCTATGGAAATTCAGGTTCTTCCTGCGCCTTGGAGAAGCTGAAGCCTCGAGGCAAAGCGCATCGAGCATGGCGTCACTGATGATCATGGGTAAACCAGCCTCACTTCCTTGAAATGGTTCCTGAGCGATTCGATCAGCGTATCTTCAGGCCTCACCTGCCAAAGCTCCACCTCGCAGCTCGCCTTGCCGTTGCTGTAGACCATGCGCGCGGTGCAGCCTTCTCCCTTGAAGGGCGCGATCAGATCCATCAGCCGCTCCACGTTGGAAGCGGAATCGCAATAGAATTCGAGCGCCCTGGCGAATTTCGCTCTTGCGCCTGCGATATCGTAGAGATTTTCGGCGACGACCCGCGTCCCTCCGGAAAAATCGTCGTAACTCGCCTTGCCCTCGACGATAAGGATCTGGTCTTCCTTGATGAGCTCCCTTTTGGCCTCGAAGGCTTCCGAAAAAATGGAAACCTCGACCTGGGCGGTTCCGTCGTCGATCATGACGATCGCCATTCTGCCGCGCCTCGTCTGCTGTATCCTCGCTCCCGTCACGATGCCCGCGAGGAGGACGGGCTTCGCTGGCCCTTTTGCGACGTTCAGATCGCGGAGCCTCAGCTTGCAGAAATGCGAAACCTCTTCGATATCGGCATCGAAGGGATGGCCGCTGAAATAGAAGCCCAGGCTCGCCTTTTCCTCCTTCAGCCTGTCCTTCATCGAAAAATCGGGGATGTCGACGCAGGCACATTCTTCTTCCGCTTCGCCGAAAAGCGTGTGCTGGTTGGCCATGCGGCTCGACTGCTCGGCGGATTCCATCGCTGTTCCGACAGAAGCGAGCAGGCTGCGCCTGTTGGCATTCAGCGCATCGAACGCGCCCGCCCTGACCAGGGACTCGATCACCCGCCTGTTCACGGTGCGCTTGTCCACCCGCTTGCAGAAATCGAAAAGATCCCTGAAGGGCCCCTCTTTTCTCGCATCGAGTATGGCCTGTATCGCAGCCTCTCCGGTCCCTTTCACCGCGCCGAGGCCATAGCGTATGCGCTTGGCATCGACTGGAAAGAAGCGGTAATCGCTCAGATTGATGTCGGGGGGAAGCAATTCCAGGCCGCTGGACAGACAATCGACATAGAAATTCTTCACCTTGTCGGTATCGTCCATGTCGGCCGAGAGGGTGGACGCCATGAAGGCGGCTGAATAATGGGCCTTGAGATAGGCCGTCTGGTAGGCCACCAGCGCATAGGCTGCCGAATGGGACTTGTTGAAGCCATATTCGGCGAATTTCTCCATCAGATCGAAAAGCTGCTGCGCCTGCCATTCGGGCACGCCGCGCTCTGTAGCGCCTCCGACGAAAATGGTCCTGTGCTCGGCCATTTCCTCGGGCTTCTTTTTTCCCATGGCGCGTCTGAGCAGGTCGGCAGCGCCCAGCGAATAGCCGCCAAGGATCTGGGCGATCTGCATCACCTGCTCCTGGTACACGATCACGCCGTAGGTCGGCTTCAACACGCCCTCGAGGTCGGGATGGAAATAATCGACCTTTGCCCTGCCGTGCTTGCGATTGATGAAGTCGTCGACCATGCCCGACTGAAGCGGCCCGGGCCTGAACAGGGCGACAAGCGCGACGACGTCCTCGAAACAGTCAGGCTGCAACCGCCTCACGAGATCCTTCATCCCTCTCGATTCGAGCTGGAATACGGCGGTCGTGTCGCACGACTTCAGAAGCGTATAGGTGGGCGCATCGTCGAGCGGAATTGTTTCGATGGCAAAATCGTGCGCCTTCTCGTCGAGCATCCTGAGATAACGCACAGCCCAGTCGATGATGGTGAGGGTCCTCAAGCCAAGGAAGTCGAACTTGACGAGCCCGACCTTCTCGACATCGTCCTTGTCGAACTGACTGACCGACGCATCGCTCCCTTCCGCGCAATAGATGGGGCAGAAATCGGTCAGTTTCCCCGGTGCGATCAGCACGCCTCCCGCATGCATGCCGACGTTGCGCGTGAGTCCCTCGAGGACGGTGGCGAGCTCGAGGAGCTCGGCAACCTCCTCCTCGTTCTCCGCCCGCTGGTTGATCTCGGGTTCCTGCTCGCGCGCTTTTTTCAGCGTCATGCCGATCTCGAAGGGAATCAGCTTGGCCAGTGAATCGACGAAACCGTAAGGCAGATCGAGCACGCGCCCGACGTCGCGCACCACGGCCTTGGCCGCCATGGTGCCGAAGGTCGCTATCTGCGAGACGCTTTCCTCTCCGTATTTCTGCCTGACGTAGTCGATCACGCGTTCCCGCCCGTCCTGGCAGAAGTCGATGTCGAAGTCGGGCATGGAGACGCGCTCTGGATTCAGGAAGCGCTCGAAAAGGAGATCGTATCGGAGCGGGTCGAGATCGGTGATGCCGATGCAATAGGCCACCAACGAGCCTGCGCCCGAACCTCTTCCCGGCCCCACCGGAACGCCGTTCTGCTTGGCCCAGTTGATGAAGTCCGCGACGATCAGGAAGTAGCCTGGAAAGCCCATCCTGATGATCATGGCGACCTCGAAATCCAGCCTTTCCCTGTATTTCGGATACTGGTTTTCACGTGCACCAGCTTCCGGGAAGAGTAGCTTCATGCGCGCGTCCAGCCCGGTGATCGCGCGCTCCGTCAGGTATTCTTCCAGGCTCTGGCCCTGGGGCGTAGGGAAAGCCGGCAGCTTGTTGTTGCCGATCTCGAGGGTCAAGTTGCAGCGTTTGGCGATTTCCACGCTGTTCTCGAGCGCTTCGGGGATGTCCGAGAAAAGCGCTGCCACCTCGTCCTGGGTCTTGAAATACTGCTCCTCGCTGAAATGCCTGACCCGCCTTTGATCCCCCAGGATGGCCCCCTCGGCGATGCAGACCCTGGCTTCGTGGGCCTTGTAGTCTTCGCGTCTCATGAACTGGACCGGATGGGTCGCCACGACAGGCAGGCCCAGTTCGGAGGCCAGCCTGATCGAATGCTGGACGCAGAGTTCGCTCTGGGCATCCAGCCGCTGCAGCTCGATGTAGAATCTTCCGGGGAAAAGCGCGCTCCATTTCCTTGCAGCCTCAAGCGCATCGCCGCCGTTCAAGAGCGCATGGCCGATCTCGCCTTGATGCGCGCCTGAAAGCGCGATCAAGCCCTCGCTGTCTTCGAACCATTCCGGCCTCACTTCCGCCCTGCCCCTGTTCTGGTTTTTCCTGTAGGCGAGCGACAGGATTTCGCAAAGCTTGAGATAGCCTCGCCGGGATTGGCAAAGCAGCAGCATGCGATGCCCTTTTTCCAGCCAGACATCGCAGCCGGCGATCGGTTTGACTCCTGATTTTCTCGCAGCCAGGTAGAACTTCACGAGGCCGAAGACATTGGACAAGTCGGTGAGCGCGAGCGCAGGCATTCCATTCTGGCGCGCGGCTTCCAGCGCGTCATCGAGCCTGACGATGCTGTCCGACACTGAATATTCGCTGTGTAGCCTCAGGTGGACGAAACGGGGATCTGCCATGCCGTCATTTTAACACTGAGCGCGGAAAATTCGCCTATCCTTGGTAGATGAAAAAGCTCTTGCCCATCCTTATATTTTCTGCGCCTGCGGCGCTTGCGGGAGGAAACATGATTCTGACTTCTTCTGCATTCGAAAACGGCGGACAGATCCCTGCGAAATATACCTGCGACGGACAGAACATCTCTCCGCCCCTTGCCTGGAGCGCTCTGCCGCCCGGCACGAAAAGCCTCGTGCTTTTCGTCGACGACCCTGACGCCCCCGATCCGGCCAACCCTAAAATGGACTGGACCCACTGGCTGCTCTACAACATCCCTCCTGAAGTTTCATCCCTTTCCGAAGGGATCAGCCATCTGCCCAAGGGAACGTTGCCCGGATGGAACGACTTCAGGAAAACAGCCTACGGCGGGCCATGCCCGCCGATCGGCACCCATCGCTATTTCCACAGGCTTTATGCCCTCGACATCGCCCTTCCAGATCTCGGCATGGCAAGCATGCGCGAGATCGAAAATGCGATGGACGGGCATGTGCTGGGCAAGGCCGAACTCGTCGGGAAATATCGGCGCTAGCCACTATAGCCGAAGCTTTTCCTACAGCCGGCCGCTTTCCTCCTTCAGCTTGAAGCATGCCCTGGAAAAACCGAGATCGCAGCCCTTCCTGAAGTCGGAGAGCATGAGATCCCTTTCCTTCATCTGACCGTAGGCGACCGCCCGCATGAAATAGGCGTCCCCGTAGGATGGATTCAAGGCAATGGCTTTGCCGAAATCGGAAACGGCGTCACCCAGCTTCCCTTCATAAAAGAAGGCGCTTCCCCTCAAATACCATGCCTGATAGACATTCGGACTGATCTCGATGACCCGGGTCAGGTGTTTGGCCGCATCCGCATAGTCGCCCTCATCGTGTTCAGCCTTTCCCAGGTTGAAGTAGATCCTGTCCAGCCCATTGACCCCTTCCCTGCCTTCCGTCAGCCTGGCCGCATTTCCCCAGAGCAGAACCGGATTGGAGAACGAGACCAGCCCGCTTCTCGACAGCGGAAAAAGGACCAGGGAAGACGCGAGCAAAATGACGAATGCCGGCCTCGAAGGGAGCTTCGCAAAGACGAGGGGAAGAACGGCGAAAAATCCGCCCATCCACAGATAGCTCCTGTAGAGCACGAAAGCCTCCTGTATCCTGACCGTGGAGAGTTCGGTCATGAACAGGAGATAGGGAAAAAGCAGGCCGAATCCGAAAAGGCCGGCCCGCCCTCCCCTGAAGAGCAGCTTCAGGGCAATGATGGGGTAAACCAGGAATGCGACGAATCCCAGAAACTGGGGCATGGACAGAAAACGGGATGCGAAAGGCTCGCGCATGTCCACCGCCATCCATGAAGGATCAGGAACAAGCCAGAGTCCAAGATACTTGAAGAAAAGCCAGCACTGCGTCACCACGCTCAGCGGATAGGCGTTCGATATCGAGACGTGCTTCGACCCGATCATGGAAGCGCCGTAAATCTCGTAGGGCGTCCCCAGAACGCCTTTTTGCTTCAGGACGACGAACATGCCTATAGCGAAGAACAGGACGAAAGGCAGCCAAAGCGTCTTCATCAAACCTATCGTCGGCTTCTTCAGCAAGGGCGTCATCGCGAGCGCAACTGCGGGCAGCATGACGGCATGCTCCTTGGAGAAGACGGCGAGAAAATAGCACACGGCCGAGATCAGGAACCATGTCCTGCTTTCCCTCAATACGCCTTCGAGATATGCTCGCAGCATCAAAAAGCCGAAGAGCGAAGCCATGACGATCGAGCGCTCGACGAGGTAGCCCGCCGCATAGACCGACATGGGATGCAGCGCGAAAATCAATGAAGCGAAAAAAGCGAGCCAGTCTCCGGAAATGCCCGATGACTCCCGCAGAACGGCGCCGAAAAGACGCCTCAGAAAAAAGAACAAGGCAAGAGACGTTGAAAAATGGAGAAGCAGATTCCCCATCCTGAACCAGATCATGTCCTCGCCGAACAGCCTGTATGTCCAGCCTATCGATGCGTAGGAAAACCATCTCATGCTGAAATCGAACATTGAGTGGGCATAGCGTTCGACGATTTCCTTCCTGAAGAAATTGTGGTCGTCGAAAACCAGAGGATTCCAGAGAAATTTCCCGTATAGGGCGTCTACCGCGACGAAAAGGGCGAAAGCCAGAACCAGAAGCGGCGCCTTGCCCAGCATCGGGGATTCGAAACTGAAAATTGGCTTGCGTGAAAGCGGCATGGGATTATCGCACTTTGCAAAAAAAACCCGCCACCTAGGTGACGGGTTATACGTTGCGACCAGACTATCAGGAGCAGCCGAACACCTTGATCATGTTGGCGTTCCCCGTTGGGGAGCAGGTCATCGTCCAGGTGACCGACGTGCCGGTCAGGGTCGGTGCGAATTTCACGGTAGGCGCGGCAGTCGATCCGACCGTGAAGCCGATGCCGAGCGTCAAAGCGCCGGTCGCATCGAGGGATACGGAATTGACTTCCGTGGTGTGCGTGGGCGCGCTCGTCAGGCCCAGGCTCGTCCAGCTGCCGCCGTCCGCGATCGCGAAGGTCGGCAATGCGTTGTTTTCCTGAGCATACATGCCGATTGCCGTCTTGAGCGGGTCAGCGAAGGAAGCGACCTTGGACAGCTTGGCGCGGGAAACGTAATCCTGGTACTGCGGAATGGCGACTGCAGCCAGAATGCCGATGATCGCGACCACGATCATCAGTTCGATCAGCGTAAAACCTTTTTGCATTTGCTTCATGATAAGCCCTCTATGAAAGTTGAAGGTAAGGAGAAAAACTCCTGCATCACATAGAGCAAGCTGCATGCCAGAAGGTAAGAACGGCGCGGATTCTGCGATTGCGCATTCTCATGCCGGATTAATCAGCAATTTTTCGTCACAATGTGACAAAAAACGTCACATCGCATAACCCGGAATTTTAGAATGGTCGACCTCGTCGATCTGCTCGGGCTTCATGAATGCCTTGGCATACTGCAGATAAACCTTGCGCCTGACGAAAAGATCGAAAAGATCCGGATCGATGTGATTGTCGAGACAGAACTTGCCCAGGATAGCGAGCGATTCCGTCAATGTCTTGCCTTTCTTGTAGGGCCGGTCGCAGGCGGTCAGCGCCTCGAAGATGTCCGCGATGCCCATCATCCTCGCCTGGATGGACATGTTTTCGCGCTTCAATCCCTTGGGGTAGCCCGTCCCGTCCATTTTCTCGTGATGCCCGCCGGCATATTCCGTCACGTTCTTGAGGCGGTTCGGCCAGGGCAGCGCTTCGAGCATTTCTATGGTCACCTTGATGTGATCATTGATGATCTGCCGCTCGGCCGCATTCAGCGTGCCGCGCCTGATCGTCAAATTATCGATCTCCTCTTCGGTGAGCAGGTTCTTGCCGTCCACCTGGTATCGTGCAGCCATGTCCTTGACCCGCGCGATATCCGCGTCGTTCATGAATTCCCCGCCGACATTGCATTTTTGCAGGAAGGCGAGATCTTCATCGAGCTGGACGAGGGTCTTTCGGTAAGCGTCTTCCAGTTCGGCCTGCCTTTCTGGGGAGGCCATGACGCCCTTCAGATAGTCTATTTCCGCATCACGTCGCAGCGAGCCGAACTTGGCCTCGACAGTATGTATCCTGTCGAATATCGTTTCCAGCTTGGTCGACTTGTCCACCACATGGACCGGGGTCACGATTTTCCCGCAATCGTGCAGCAAACCGGCAATCCTCAGTTCCATACGGTCGCGCTCGGTCATGCGAAAATCCTTCAACGGCCCCTCGTCCGCGTCGTTGGCCGCCTCGGCCAGCATCATGGTCAACTCGGGAACGCGCTCCAAATGCTTGCCCGTATAGTCGGATTTCCTTTCAATCGCATAGTTGATGACCTTGATGAAGGATTCGAACAGCTCTTCCAGCTGGAGGATGAGCTGGCGGTTGGTCAACGCAATCGCGGCCTGGGAAGCGAGCGACTCGGCAAAATTCTGGTCGACTGCAGAAAAACCGATGATCTCGCCCGTCTTCCTGTCTTTCGCATTGATGAGCTGGAGCACGCCGATGATTTCCTGCTCGTGGTTCTTCATCGGAACGGTCAGGAAAGACTCGGAGCGATAGCCCGTTCTCTCGTCGAATTTTCGCGTTCCAGAAAAATCGAACCCTTCCGCTTCGTAGACATCACGGATGTTGATGGTGCAGTCCTTCAGCACCGCATTGGCCACCACCAGGGAGTCGTTCGGCTGCCCGCTTTCCTGGTAAAGGGGGATGAGGGGAAAAGTGATTTCCTTGCCTGTCGTGCCGCCCATGGCAATGCCCAGGGACTCCGTCCTGAGGGTCTCGAACTTGATCCATTTGCCGTCGACAATGCGATAAAGCGTCCCGCCGTCCGCATTCGCGATGCTCATCGCCGAAATCAGGATTGTCTCGAGCAGCACGCTGATATTCTGCTCGCTTGAAAGAGAAGCACCGATTTGATTGAGCTCATCAATCCATCTGAAAATATCGTCGATGGGAACGTTGTTTTCCGAATTTGCCTGCATCGCGCCTCCCTCACCTCATTTAATGCATGCCGATCTCACCTGCTGCATGTCGGTTATGCCTTGCAATACCTTCTCTATGCCGTCCTGCTTCAGTGTTCTCATGCCGTCGGACAATGCGGTGGCGAACAATTGAGCGACATGCGCGCGCTCCTGGATGTTTTTCTTCACCGCATCCGTTCCTTCGAGCAATTCGAATATCCCGAGACGACCAGTGTACCCTGTATCGTGACACTCGGGGCAGCCCACCGCGCGATAGAGCGTGAATTGTCCCTTGTCGTTCGCATAGGCCTTGACCCACTCGTCGTACAATTCCTTGACCACGGCATCCGAATTCTGCTTCCAGCTTTCCGTATGCGTCAGTTCCTCGCAATACTCCGAAAGCAGCCGCCTGATTTCCTCTTCGCTTGCAACTTCAGCCTTCTTGCAGTGCTTGCACAGGCGCTTGATCAGCCGCTGCGCAAGAATGCCCAGAATCGCATCGGCGAAGTTGAACGGATCCATGCCCATGTCCAGCAGCCTCACGATGCTTTCGGGCGCGCTGTTGGTGTGCAGGGTGGCCATCACCAGGTGGCCGGTGAGCGATGCCTCGATGCCGACTGCCGTGGTTTCCTGGTCGCGCATCTCGCCGACCATGATGACGTCAGGGTCCGCCCTCAAAAAGGCGCGCATGGCCGTCGCGAAAGTGAGGCCCGCCTTGGGGTTCATCTGAACCTGCCGCAAGCCTTTCTGGGTGATTTCGACGGGATCTTCGGCAGTCCATATTTTCGTCTCTGGCGTATTGATGAAGCCCAGCACGGAATGCAGCGTCGTCGTCTTTCCCGAGCCGGTCGGGCCGCAGACGAGAAAGAGTCCGTAAGGCTTGGAGACAATGCTCTTCAGCGTGGTGAGCGCCTTCGGAGACAAGCCGACCTTGTCGATGGGAATCGGTTCCCCGGACGCCAGTATGCGCATCACGATGTCTTCGACACCGCCCGCAGTGGGAATGGTCGCGACCCTGAGCTCAATGTTGAGCGGCGCGAATTTCTTGAACTGGATCTTGCCGTCCTGAGGGCGGCGCTTCTCCGAAATGTCGAGGTCGCACATGATCTTGATGCGCGCCACGACGGCATTCCGGTAGCTCGAAGGAATTTCGACATAATTCATCAGCGAGCCGTCCTTGCGGAAGCGCACCAGCACTTTCCCCTTTCCAGGGGAAGGTTCGATGTGGATATCGGATGCGCCCATCCTGTGGGCATCGATGATGACCTTGTTGACGAGCTTGACGAGTTCGTTGTCGGCAGCTGCCGACAATTCGTCGGAAATGTCCTCGCTTTCCCCTTCCTCGTCCAGGGAAGAAAGCAGGTCCCCAATCGAAGAACCGCTATCCGTGCCTTCGCCGAAAAACTGGTCCACGGTTTTCGCGAATTCGCGCAAGGTGGAAACCTTGTAGACCAGCTTGTGCTTGGGAAAAACGTTGTTGACGATGCGTGAGGTCTGTATCCTTTCCGGATCTGGGCTGATGATGACCAGGCCGTCCTTCGTGTCGTCGACCGGAAGCCACTGGTTCGTTTCGACGTAATCGCGCTTGATGTTCTTGAGCAGGTCGGGCGGACGGATCCTGTCCGGCTTGAATGGTTCGTACTCTACGCCGAAGAAATGGGCGAGCGATTTGCCGATATCCTGAAGCTTGACCTGGAATTCGTCGATGAGCACTTCCTCGAGCGGCACGCTGCGCCTTCTTGCCGAACGCGATGCCAAGTCGAACTCGACAGCCGAAATCACGCCGTCAGCGATCAGGAGGTCGAAACGCGTCCGGACGAGCTGATGCGAACGCTGCCTTTGCTTCAGCGCGATGGCGAGGGTTTTGGAAAGCTCTATTACCCCCTCCTCCGTCATCGGCTGGAACGGGAGCCCGAACTTGTTGTTGATGATCTGGATCACGCCGATCAGGTCGTTGTCTGCCGCATCGACAATGGGCGCAACCAGCATCTGCTTTGTTCTGTAGCCCGTCCGCCTGTCGACTTCCCGCATGAAATGGAGCTTCGGGCTGTAGGATTGCAGCTCCTTGTCGTCGTATACATCTTTCAGGTTCACCACTTTCTTGTGGAATGCGACATAGCCTGCGATGCTTTGCTCCGAAATGGGCAGCTTCAGATCCTTGAAGGAAGAAAGCCCCGTCTTGACCTTGGAAATGATCGAAGTCCTGTCGTCGCCGACGACATAAAGCGTGACCCTGTCCGCATTGAACAAGGTGCAGACATCATTGCCGAGATCGATGATGATCTCGTCGATGTTGCTCGTGGCATGAATTCTGTTTGTCAGCGCCTGCAGCGCCTTCGAGAAGTTCAGCTTGATGCTGACATCAGCGAGACTCTCCTGCGTCACGGTCGATCCGCTCATCGCTTTCTTTCAGTCAAAATTCGAAAACCTGGCCATTGGTCAGCATCCTTGGCCTCTCGCCGGCCGTGCCCTGCTCGATTTCCTGCATGATCACGCTCATTTCGCCCGGCTTGAGATGGGTGATGTGCACAGGAATGTTTTTCCTGAATTTCTTGAGTTCTTCAAGAAGCATGCTCGGACAGAGATGCTTGGACAGCTTGGCGATCTCGAGCTCGCTGTTGGAAAAAGCCGTCTCCACGATCAGGTGCTTCAGATTCGAAATGCGGTTGACCGCATCCCAGAAGGCGTCATTCGTCGTCGTGTCCCCGCTGAAGGCGATGCTTCCCTGCCCGCTGTCGAGATGATAGCCGACTGCGGGGACCGTATGATTCGCAGGAATCGTCGTGATTTTCCTTCCATCCAGTTCGCGGGTTTCGCCGATCTCGATCTGCTGGTAGCGCATATAGGGATTGCCCGCACTCGGGATCAGGCTGAAATCCGGCCAGATCACATCGTTGAAGATATGCTTCTTCAGGGCATCGATCGTCTCGGGTATGGCGTGGATCGTAAGCGGGAGCTTTCTCAAGTAGCCGACGCTGTCCACGAGAAAAGGGATCGAGGAGATATGATCGAGATGCGAATGGGTCAGAAAAACATGGTCGATTTCGAGCATCTCGCTGAACGAGAGACTGCCCACCCCCGTGCCCGCATCGATCAGCACATCGTTGTCCAGCAAAAATGAAGTGGTGTGCAATGCCCCACCTATCCCCCCGCTGCAGCCCAGAATTCTCAGCTTCAATTTCCCACCTGATTGACGAAGAACTGCATCTTGATTCCGGCCAGTTCAAGAATGTCGTTGTGCCTCAACGGACTGACCTGAAAACCGATTGCCATGCCGTTCAGAAGCGGCGGCTTCTCGCCGTCGACATGGGCGATGAAAAATCCCTGGGGCCTTCTCGAAATCACCGCTACCTGCACACCAGGCTTGCCGAGCGTGGTCAGGTTCTTGACGATGCTGAGCTGCCTTCCAGCACCCGGGCCTGAGAGGAGCTTGATCCCCGCCGCGCTCTGATCGGCTGGACGTGGTGGGGGAGGAGGCGGAGGGGGCGGTTCGGCAGACGCGGAAACGGAAGAAGGCAGCGCGGCGGAAGCCGTCTTCGGCTTCAGCATGACAGTTCTTTCGAAATCCTTTGACGGCTGCGCCTCATGGATATAAGTCAGGAAAAACTTGCCGATCTCGATTTTGTCCCCTTGCTGGAGGAAGCACTTCTTGACGGGATTGCCGTTCACCTTGGTGCCGTTCGTGCTGCTCATGTCCTCGAGGAAGGAATCATTGAGGATCGTGATCACGACGGCATGCTGGCCGCTCACCGTGGCATCATCGAGTTGGATGTCGCTGCCGGGCTTTCTCCCGATATGCACGCGCTCCTTGTTGAGCCGGTATTCCTTGGTCGTCTTCCCCGCGACACTGATAATCAATTTTGACATGGTGCTATTTCCTGAACAGTTTCGAGAGCAGACCCTGCCTTGCTTCAAAACCCTCTTTCACCTTCACCAGGATGACAGATACGTTGTCCCGTCCGCCGTTCTCGTTGGCAAGATCGACGAGCTGGTCTGCCGCCAGTTTCACATTCGATTCCAATGTCTGAACGGTAAGCCCGATTTCCTCGTCCTCGAGCATGTCGTTGAGTCCGTCAGAACAAAGCAGAAAAATGTCCCCGGAAAGCGCATCGAATGTTCCGACTTCGGCGACCGCATCCCGCTCCACGCCGAGCGCGCGCGTCACGATATTCCGGTGATGGGATGTTTTCGCTTCTTCAGGCGTCAGCATGCCCTGATCCAGCTGCTCCTGAAGCAGGGAATGGTCGCGCGTCAGAAGATCCAGCTTCCCTTCCCTCAATCTGTAGAGACGGGAATCTCCCAGATGCGCAACGCTCACCTTCCCTTCCCTGAAAAGGGCTGCGACCACAGTCGTTCCCATTCCCTCGCATTCTGGCCGCTTTTGCGCCGCCTGCATGATCGCGTTGTTGGCCGCGAGCACCTGCTCCTTCAGAAGCGTCTCCCTTGCCCTGACGTCCAGTTTTCCCGCCTGCGCAAGCTGCCCCTTCAAACCCGTTGCGATCAACGTCACCGCTATCCCGCTCGCAACCTCTCCGGCATTGTATCCGCCCATGCCGTCCGCCAGAACGGCAAATCCCGTTTCGGCATCGAAAGCAATGCTGTCCTCGTTGTGGGAACGCACGCGCCCCGCATCGGACTTGCTGGAGATTTCCAGAACGCTGCTCAAATCCATTTCATGTCGAAAATTACGTTCCCTGAAACCAATTATGCACCACAATGGATGAGCGCACTAGTTGATCAGCAAAACTGGGATTTCGGAAAGATGGATCAGTTTTGCCGCGACCGAGCCAAGAAAAATGCGGGAAAGCGCACCCATGCCGCTCTTCGTCATGCAGATCTGGTCGCATCCGTTCCGTCTCGCATACTGCAAAATGGTTTCGGCCACATTGCCGACGCCGACATGCGCATGGCAGACGATTCCCGCCTCATTCAGCTTCGCCTGCGCATCCTTCAGCGCGGCCATGCCCTCTTCCCTGTAATAGTCCTCGATCTTTTCCCGGCTGATGAAGAGCCGCACATTGCCTGAAAGGATGGGAAGCTGGACATTGAGGAGATGGATCTCGATTCCGCCAGAATAGAGGCCCGCGGTATTGATCGCATGCTCGACCGCTCGCAATGCGGCCTCAGAACCATCGGAGGGAATCAGCATCTTCATGACATGCCCTTTACTCGTATTCGTTCCCAAGATCCCTGGATTCGACCGCCCGCCTCGATGCGCGCCATTTGCCTATGACGACGGTCATCAAGGCCAGCAAGAACGGGCTTGCCCAGGAAAGATAATTCATTTCCGCCCTCACCCATTTTTCATACGCGGCGTCCGATACCAGCATGCTCCCCGAAATCCAGCCGATCAAGCCCGCACCGGCTGTGACGAGCACCGGAAACCTGTCCATCAGGGTGAGCACGAACCGGCTGCCCCATAATATGATGGGGACGCTGATCGAGATGCCGAGCGCGACCAGCATCATGTCGTCCCTGGCCGCTCCTGCGACGCCGACGATATTGTCGAGACTCATCACCGCATCGGCCACGATGATCGTCCTGATCGCGGAAAAGAGGGTTTCATTGCCTTTCGTGCTTTCCCCCTCCTTCGCTTCCCCACCCAGGAGGTTGACGCCTATCCAGAACAGGAAAAGCGCGGCGACCATCTTGAGGTAGGCCACCTTCAGCAGCGAAAGCGCGAAGAACATCAGGGCAAGCCTGACCCCCACTGCGCCGGCGACTCCCAAAAGCATCGCGCGCTTCTTCTGAATCTCCGGAAGGTTCCGGCAAGCGAGCGCGATCACGACGGCATTGTCCCCCCCGAGCAGGATATCGATGGCGACGATCTGCAGCAGGCTGGCCCAGAATTCCGTCCCGATCATAGGACCGATTTCAGGAGCTTTCCTATTTCAGAAGGGTTGCGCGTCACCCTGATCCCGCATGCTTCCATGACCGCGAGCTTTTCTTCAGCCCCGCCCTCGCCGCCCGATATGATCGCCCCGGCATGCCCCATGCGCTTTCCGGCAGGCGCGGTGAGCCCGGCGACAAAGCCGACGACAGGTTTTTTCATGTTGTCCCGGATCCATCTCGCGCAGATTTCCTCGTCGTTTCCGCCGATCTCGCCGACCATGATCACGGCTTCCGTCTCCGGGTCTTCGTTGAACAGCTTCATGACATCGACATGCTTCAATCCGTTCACGGGATCCCCGCCTATGCCCACGCAGGAAGACTGCCCGAGACCGACTTCCATCAACTGGCCGACGGCTTCATAGGTCAACGTGCCGGACCGTGACACGACGCCTATTTTCCCTTTCTTGTGGATATGCCCGGGCATGATGCCGATCTTGATTTCGTCGGGCGTGATGATGCCCGGGCAGTTCGGTCCGATGAGCAGGGTCTTCTTCCCTTCCATTTTGTACCGGACATTGATCATGTCGTGCACAGGGATGCCTTCCGTGATGCAGATCACGAGGTCGAGCTCGGCATCGACCGCTTCACTGATCGCAGCTGCCGCGAAAGGAGGGGGAACATAAATGACGGAAACGGTTGCGCCCGTTTTCTCCTTCGCCTCCCTGACCGAGTCGAAGACGGGAATGCCTTCGAATGCCTGCCCGCCTTTGCCCGGCGTCACCCCTGCGACGAAGCAGTTCTCGCCGTTCGCATAATGCTTGCATTGCTGGGTGTGGAACATGCCGGTTTTTCCGGTCATGCCCTGCGTCATCACTTTGGTATGCTTGTCTACGAGTATCGCCATCACTTGCTCCTCGATGCTTCGACCGCCAGCTTGGCGGCATCCATCATGCTGTTCGCCGAAATGATGGGCAGCCCCGATTCTGCCAGTATCTTCTTTCCGATATCGACGTTCGTCCCCTCCAGCCTCACCACCAGCGGAACGGTGAGCGCAACCTGCCTCGCAGCCTCGACGATGCCCTGGGCGATCACGTCGCATTTCATGATACCGCCGAATATGTTGACCAGAATCACCTGAAGGTGCGGATTGGCGAGCATCAGCTTGAAGGCCTCGGTCACCTTCTCGACGCTCGCCCCTCCCCCGACATCCAGGAAATTGGCCGGGGAAGCACCGTAGAGCTTCACGATGTCCATGGTCGCCATGGCGAGCCCTGCCCCGTTGACGAGACAGCCGATATTGCCGTCGAGCGAAATGTATGAGAGCCCGTACTTGGATGCCTCGATCTCTGCAGGATCCTCCTCGTCCAGATCGCGCAGCGCAAGGATTTCGGGATGGCGATAGAGTGCGTTGTCGTCGAAATTGATCTTGGCATCCAGCGCGAAGAGCTTGCCGTCCTTGTCGAGAACGAGCGGATTGACTTCCAGCAGCATGGCGTCCTTTTCCACGAATGCCCGGTACAGCGCATCGAAAAACTTGGCTGCCTCGTCCATAGCTTCCTCAGGAATGCCTATCTTGCGCGCGACCGCCTTGGCGTCAACCTCGAGCAATCCTTTGCCCGGGTCGATTACGATCTTCTCGATTTTTTCCGGATTTTTTTTCGCCACTTCCTCGATTTCAGTCCCGCCTTCGCTGCTCGCGATCAGCACGACGCGCTGGCTGTTCCTGTCCACGACGAATCCGGCATAATATTCCTTCTCGATTCCAGCGCCTTCCTCGATCAGAAGCCGTTTGACGATGCGCCCTTCCTCTCCCGTCTGCGGGGTGACAAGGCGCATGCCGAGCATGGCGGACGCCAGTTCCTCGACTTCTTCAAACGATTTCGCGATCTTCACGCCGCCAGCCTTGCCCCGCCCGCCGGCATGGATCTGCGCCTTGACGACCCATGTGTTGCCGCCAAGCTTTTTCGCATTCTGTACCGCTTCCTTCGCGCTGAAAGCGGGCAGCCCTCTTGGAACGGGCGCATCAAATTCGCCGAGGATCGCCTTCGCCTGGTATTCGTGTATCTTCATGCCTCTCCTTCACCCCATCTTGCTGAAATGTCCTGGGGAATGTCCAAATGATCCAGTATCCTGGCAACGATATAGTCGACCAGATCGTCGACCGTCTGAGGATGCTGGTAAAACCCGGGGTTGGCCGGCAGGATGACCGCGCCCGCCTGAGCGAGCCTCAGCATGTTTTCGAGATGGATGGTCGAAAACGGCGTCTCCCTCGGCACGATGACGAGTTTCTTCTTTTCCTTCAGCATGACGTCGACGGCGCGTTCGATGATGTTCTGGCTCATGCCCGCTGCAAATGCGGCCAGGCTGCCCATGGTGCATGGGCAGACCACCATCGCATCGGGCGGATTGGATCCGGACGTGACGGGGGCGAACCATTCTTCACGCCCGAAAACGCGCAGCTTTCCATGCTCAGGCCTGAAACGCTCAATGAAGTATTCTTCGGCCTCGGAGGCTCTCGACGGCAGGGTGAGCCCCATTTCCTGCTTGATGACGATCTGGGCCACGTTTGAGTAGATCAGGTAGAGGCGTGCGCCGCTTGCCAGTATTCTCTCCATCAGGCGGATCGCGTAGGGCATGCCGGAAGCGCCGGTCAATGCCAGCACGATGGTTTTTTCCTTGTTCATCCGGTCATTGTAGGGGAACTTGATGAGGCGCCTCAACTTTTTTGTATTCAAGGAAATGCGCGGCGACGAGCCCGTTGACCGTGCCGAAAAGAAGAGCGGCGGAAGCGAACAAGGGGACCAGCGAAAAGAGCCCGACATGGGGGATCAGCCACAAATAGGCAAGCAGCAATTGCCCGCCAATATGAGCGAATGCTGCGATCACGCTGCGGCTCACTGCGCCGAAATGGCGCTCGGGCAAGATGCCGGCAAGCGCAAGTGCTGCCAGGCTGCAAAGCGCGCCGGACAAGCTGAGAAAGAATCCCGGGGAAAGGAAGGAGCCGAACAGCAGGCTTCCCGCCAGCACCCTGAGCAAGGACACCCATATCGCAGCGCCCAGGCCATATCTCGACAGCACGACCAGGACGACGATATTGGCAAGCCCCGGCTTGATTCCAGGAATCGGAAGCGGTATGGCCGCATCCACGAAGGAAAGCCCGATCGCGGCTGCCGCCATGCGCGCAATCTGCCTGTCCTCGGCCGTGGCCGAAATTTCAATAGTTGAGCGAATCATAGGTCTTTTCAGCCCCAAGAAGTTCGACGCTCACCTGATTGGGCAGGCAGATTGCGACGTCTCCCGCATTTTTCAGCCATCCCTGCCTGACGCAATACTGGTGCCGCCCGGGATCCTTCTCCACCCTGGCTTTGCCTTGCGATATGACGACAAGGCTCACGCCCAAGGGGCCCGGCACGCTGATTTTCCTGTTCTCGTCGAGGCTGAGTTCGGCGAAGACTTCCCCGCCTTTCCTGATCAATACCTTTTGCGCGCCGCCCATGTGCCAGAGATTCGCGAAAAGATAAGCCACGAAAAAGAGGCCGATCATGATGACCAGCCAATCGCCAGCCTTGACGAGCCGGATCACTTCAGTTCCCTGTGCCGCACCAGCACTTGGCTGGATGCGAAATGGGAGGCGAGCTGCTCGACCATGTAGACCGAGCGGTGCTGCCCTCCAGTGCATCCTATGGATATGGAAAGATAATTTCTGTTGTCTCTGATGAAGCTCGGCAGCCACGTCTCGACGAAGCGCCTGATGTCTTCAAGCATTCTGCCCACGCTCTCCACGCCTTCCAGGAACTGGACGACTTCCCTGTCCTTTCCGGTCAATGGACGGAGCTTCGGATCGTAGAAGGGGTTCGGCAGGCAGCGCACGTCGAACACCATGTCGGAATCGAGCGGCAGGCCGTGCTTGAAGCCGAATGACTGGAAAAGCAGGGTGAGGCGCGATTTGTCGATCTGGATGAAATCCTGTATCCATCCTCTCAGCACGTTCGGGCTCAAACCGGAAGTGTCGATCTTGTGGGCGATTTCCCTGATCTCGGACAGCATTTCCCGCTCGCCTTCGATGCATTCGGGCAGGGTGAGATTTTCATCGGACAAGGGATGCTTTCGCCTCGTCTCCGAGAAACGCTTGACCAGCGTTTCGGTATTGGCCTCCAGAAAAAGCAGCCGGACATCCATGCCGCTTTCCTTGAGCGACAGGATATGCTGGGGAAGCTGCTGCAGGGACCCCATGCTCCTGACGTCGACGCTCACGGCGATGCGCTCGTTTCCGGAGGAAAGAAGCATCTGCGCGAGTTCCGGAAGCAGCATGACGGGAAGATTGTCGACGCAATAATACCCGCAATCCTCTAGCACGTTGAGCGCAATGCTTTTCCCCGAACCCGAAAGCCCGCTGATCAGGATGACCTGCATCAGGATCCTTCCATGTGCGCCCGCTGCCGCTCGATGAATTCCCTCGTGCTGTCTATCCCGCGCATCAGAAGGATATGGTTCCTGACCGCCACTTCGACAAGCACGGCGAGGTTGCGCCCGACAGCCACGGGAAGCGTCACTTCGGGGATCTCGACACCCATGATTTCGCGCCTTCCGCGATCCAGCGGAAGGCGCTCGATTTCGGTGAGATCTGACTCGTTCGATCGCTTGAGATTGACGATGAGCTTCAGATTCTTCTTCGGGCGCATCGCATTCTCGCCGAAAATGGTCCTGATGTTGAGCAGGCCGATGCCGCGCACCTCAAGAAAATCCCTGAGTATGGATGGGCATCTGCCCTCGAGCGTCTCGGGGGCTATCCTGTAGAATTCGACCGAATCGTCCGCGATCAGACCGCTTCCGCGGCTGATGAGCTCAAGCGCGAGTTCGCTCTTTCCCACTCCGCTTTCCCCCGTGATCAGGACGCCCATGCCCAGGACATCGAGAAAAACGCCATGCAGCGACGTGGAGCCTGCAAGATTGCGGGTCAGGTAATGGCGCAGCAGCCACATCAGATGCACGCTCTGCTGGGAAGAGCGGAAGAGCGGCACATCGAACACATCGGCCATCTCGGCGAGGATGCTTGAAACCGGCTCGCTCTCTGCGACGATCATGCATGCGATATCTCCTCTGAACACGGGCTCGAGCAATGCTCTTTGCTGATCGAGATCGAAGGCATCGAGATATTCGTATTCTGCGCGGCTGACGACCTGAACCCAGTTGGGATGGATGAAATTGAGGTGGCCGATGAGGCCCTGGGGAGATTCGGCTATCCTGTCGCTGTCGAGCAGCCGCTCGCTCCCGCCCAACCCTGCGCCCCACTCCAGCGCGAGCTTGCCCTTGAGTTCCTCGAACAGGCCGGCAATGCTAATCTGCGGCATGCGGCTTCCATTCGTTGACAAGACGGATGACGGCATTCGGATCAGGCGCATCCATCAGGTTTTCCCTGAAGCTCTTGTCGCTGAACATCTGGGCCAGTTCGCCTAGAATCTGCAGGTGAAGATCGGTCGCACGCTCCGGGACGAGCAGCACGAAGATCAGCCCGACAGGCTTGGAATCAGGCGCATCGAAGGGAATGGGGGATGCCAGTTTGACAAAGGCGCCCGCCGCTTCCCTCAGCCCCTTGATCCGACCATGGGGGATCGCCACGCCCTGCCCCAGCCCGGTGGAGCCAAGCTTCTCCCTGCTGAACAGGCTGTCGAAGACTTCGCTCCTGGCAATGCCGATGCTGTTCTCGAAAAGCAGGCCCACCTGCTCGAAGACACGCTTCTTGCTGCCCGCATCGAGATCCATGACGACATGCTCGGGGACAAGCAATTTGGCGATCAGGTTCATGGCCTTATTGGGCCTTCAAGCCCTCGCCGTCGAGGCGGCGCTCGATCGTCTTTTCCTTGTGCTTCATGATCTGACGGTCCAGCTTGTCGGCCAGGCTGTCGATTGCGGCATACATGTTCGCATCGCTGCATTCCGCGAAGAAATCTTTCCCGGGCATATGGACCGTCGCCTCGATTTTCTGCTGGAGCTTTTCGACGGAAAGAATCGCATTGATGTCGATCACGTGATCGAAATGGTTGGCGACTTTCCCCAGTTTCGTCTTCACGTACTCGCGAATCGCCGGTGTGATTTCCACATGGTGGCCGGTGAGATTGATGTTCATCTAGAACTCCTTTTGGTTATAGTGACTTACGAAGATTGACCGGAGGTATTTTGAGGGACTCCCGGTATTTTGCTATGGTTCGGCGTGCAACGACAATACCCTGTTTCCCGAGAATCTCAGAAATCTGGCTGTCGCTGAGCGGGTTTTTCGCATCTTCCGCATTGACGAGCTGACGGATCAGCGCCCTGATGGCGGTCGAGGAGCATGCGCCTCCCGCCTCTGTCGCGACATGGCTGCCGAAGAAGTACTTCAGTTCGAAAATTCCCCTCGGGGTGAGCATGAACTTCTGAGTCGTGACGCGGGATACGGTGGATTCGTGCAGGCCGAGCTCTTCGGCGATTTCACGCAGCACGAGCGGGCGCATCGCGACTTCGCCATGCTCGAGAAAATTGTATTGCTTTTCCACGATCGCCTTCGACACCCTGAGTATGGTCTCGAAACGCTGCTGCACGTTCTTGATCAGCCATTTCGCTTCCTGGAGCTGCTGGCCGATCTGCCCGGATTCCTGTCCGCGGCTCAGAATATCCGCATAAAGCTTGTTCACCCTGAGCCTCGGAATGGCGTCCGGATTCAGCGACACGGACCACAAGCCCTTGACCTTCTGGACGATGACATCGGGGATGATGTAGCGCGCGACCTGATGGGAATATTCGCTTCCCGGCCTCGGATTGAGCTGCATGATGAGCTGCCTTGCCGCGCGCAATGCCTCGTCCGAGCAATTCAGGCTTTTTCTCAGCTTCGCGAAATCGTGGGCAGCCAGGCTCCCGAGGTAATGCTTGGCGATCTCCATGGCCTCCATGAGACAAGGCGTATCCTGGGGCATGGCCTTCAATTGCAGCATCAGGCACTCGGAAAGATTTCTCGCGCCGACGCCTGCCGGATCCATGTGCTGCAGATGCTGCAGCGCGATGGCGAGTTCGTCCGGCTCGATCTCAAGCTCTTCGGGCAGCATGGCCGAGAGCTCTTCCAGATCCTGGGAAAGATAGCCGTTGTCGTCAAGCGCATCGATGAGGAGCGAGGTGATCTTTTTGTCCCTGTCGGTGAGCTGGGTCATGCCGAGTTGCCAGTTCAGGTGGTCCCTGAGGCTCGGACTCTGGGCCTGCTGATAGTCCTGGACTTCGTCGTCCCCTGAAGACTCCGGAGAATAGGAAGGGCCGTCGAACCAGTCCGGCTCCTGCGCTTCAGAAACTTCCGGAGTCTCGGCCGCCGCCTCTCCTGTCCTGCTGAATGAGGCTGCAGGTTCCTCTTCGGCCGCATCCTCGCGCTCAAGAAGCGGATTTTCCAGCAGAAAACGCTCCACCTCCTGATTCATTTCCAGGGTGGAAAGCTGCAGCAGCTTGATGGCCTGCTGAAGCTGCGGTGTCAACGTCAGTTGCTGAGATAATTTGAGCTGTAGGGTTGGTTTCATTAGACTAGATCTTGCATTCCATTACATGCGGAAATGCTCCCCCAGATAGACTTTCCTGACGTTTTCATTATAAATGATTTCGTCCGGCTTTCCGTCAGCCAAAACGACGCCTTCGTTGATGATGTAGGCCCGATCGCAAATGCCGAGCATTTCCCGGACGTTATGGTCCGTGATCAGGATGCCTATGCCCCGCTCTTTCAGGAAATGGATGATTTTCTGGATGTCGAGCACGGCAATCGGGTCGACGCCGGCAAAAGGCTCGTCGAGCAGGATGAAGCGCGGGCTGGTCGCAAGCGCTCTTGCGATCTCCACCCTCCTTCTCTCGCCGCCCGAGAGGCTTGCCGCGGGGTTGTTCCTGAGATGGCCGATGTTCAGGTCACCGAGCAGGCTTTCCAGGCGGCCTGCTATCTCTTCCTGGGGATAGGGCTGCAATTCAAGGACGGCCTGAATATTCTGGGCCACGTTGAGTTTTCTGAAAACCGACGCTTCCTGCGGAAGATAGGAAATCCCGAGCCTGGCGCGCTGGTGTATGGGCATGCGCGAAAGTTTCTTGTCGTCCAGATAGATTTCGCCGCCGTCGAGCGGAACGAGGCCGACCATCATGTAGAAGCATGTCGTCTTGCCCGCGCCGTTCGGCCCCAACAGTCCCACGACCTCGCCGCTGCCCACTTCGAGAGAAACATCCTGCAGGACAGTGCGCGACTTGTAGCGCTTTCTCAAGTTTTCCGCCCTGAAGCTGGTCATTTCGCTTCCCCTGCGGATTTCTTGGGCTGGATCACCGCATGCACGCGGCCTGACGCGTTCTCGACCCCGCCGCGGCTTTTGAAGAATTCGGTTTTCGAATCATAGGAAATATAGTTTCCTTTCACGATATCCTGACCGCGCTTCACGTAGGCATTGCCGAAAAGCTCGACGGTGTCCGACTTGCTGTCGTATTCGGCCCTGTCTCCCTCGCCTTCGACATATTCGTCCACCCCTTCTCGCTTCTGCCTGAAATGGACGGGGTGGCTGCCGGAATAGGCGGTGGCGTGCTTGTTTCCTTCTGCGTCCTGGGTCACCACGACTTTTTGCGCATTGATCGTCAACGTTCCCTGGGTCAGCACGACATTGCCATCGAACGTCGTGATTTTCTTGGCATCGTCGATCTCTATCCTGTCCGCATCGATGTTGATGGGCTTGCTCTTGTCCGCGTTTTCGGCAAAGAGCGGTGCAGAAAAGAGCGCCAGAAGAACCAGCAGCCACGCTTTATTTTTCATAAGTCACATGCACATGGGAAAGCAGCTTCACCACACCCGTTTCATTGTTGAAAGCCATGCCCACGGCATGGATGTCCGTTTGCGCATCCCTTATTCTCACTGGCATGTTCGTGTCGCCCATATGCCCGTCCGGATCGAGGTGCAGGTAATCGGTCGTCATGTCCATTTTGCTGTGTTTCCCGAAAGCGCTGCGCACGACCTGCACGTCTTCGTGGAGGTAAATGTCCTTCATGTTGTCAGAAAGCTGCGCCCATTTCGAACTGACATGCCAGTCCGCCTGATCCGGGGAGGACAAAAGCAGGCGCGGTGCCACGAGCTTCGCGGAGTTGTCATCCGCGTAATGCATCAGTTCATCAGCCGTAAGCGACTGGTGCGGCTTGCCATCCAGGCCAAACTTCGTCGCCTCGATGCCCTCGACGATCACGTCGGGCACATGCCCCATGGTCTCCTGCTTCAGCGCCGAAAGCCTGACCTTGTTCTCCAGCCAGTAGGAAAGCACCGCAAGCAGCAGAAAAAAAAGCACAGGGAACCACTTCCTGACCTGATTCGACATCATAGATAGGCTGCAAGCTGGCGCTCGTAAGTGCCCTGCATGCGCATCAGGAATTCGCACGCTTCGCGGACAGCACCTCGCCCGCCCTGCCTTCTCGTCACGTAATGCGCATGCTCCCTGACGATGTCCGGCGCATCCGGCACGGCGAAAGCAAGTCCGCAGCGCGTCAGCACAGGCAAATCGACCAGGTCGTCCCCCATGTAGGCCGTCTGTTCAGGTTCGAGACCCAAAGATTCGAGCAGCTGGCCGTATACGGCCAGCTTGTCGGAAGCCCCCTGGTAAAGCAGGGAGATGCCGAGATTTTCCGCGCGCAGCTCGACGCAGCGCGAGGTTCTGCCCGTGATGATGGCGATCTCGACCCCCGATGCATTCAGCATTTTCATGCCGTGCCCGTCCTTCGTGTCGAAGGCCTTGGTCTCTTCCCCCGAATCGGAAAGATAAAGCCTGCCGTCGGTCATGACGCCGTCCACATCGAATATGGCGAGGCGAATCTTCGTCGCCCGCTCGAGCATGTCGTCCACTCAGATCACCTTGGCCCGCAACAAGTCGTGCATGTTGAGCGCACCGACAAGCTTTCCGGCATCGCCGACGACAAGCAGCTGCGTGATCTTGTACTCTTCCATGAGCTGCACGGCTTCGGCGGCAAGCCTGTTTGGAGCGATCGTCCTGGGATTCTTCGTCATGATCTCGGTCACGGGCGTCTTGTGAAAATCGATCTCTTTCTCCAGGGTGCGCCTCAAATCGCCGTCCGTGTATATGCCTTCCACTTTCCCATTAGGGCAGACGATCGCCGTCATGCCCATCCCCTTTCTCGACATTTCGAGCAGCGCATCCGACAGGAATGCCTTGTCTGAAACGGCAGGAATCGCATCATGCTTGCGCATGACGTCGCTGACATGGGTCAGAAGCCTGATCCCCAAGGAGCCTCCGGGATGCGACATGGCGAAATCCGCCGCACTGAAGCCGCGCTCGACCAGAAGCGTCACGGCCAGCGCATCCCCCAGGGCAAGCGCTGCAGTCGTGCTGGCGGTGGGGGCGAGCCCGAGCGGGCAGGCCTCCTTGTCGACGCCAGAATCAAGATGGATGTCCGCTTCTCTCGCAAGGCTCGATGCGGGATTCCCGGTCATGGAAATCAGCTTTGCGCCCTGGCGCTTGACGAGCGGCACGATGGTGAGGAGTTCAGCGCTCTCCCCGGAATTGGAAAGCGCGACGAAAACATCCTGCCTCGTGATCATCCCGAGATCGCCGTGGCTCGCTTCCCCGGGATGCACGAAAAAGGCAGGCGTCCCTGTGCTGGCCAGGGTGGAAGCGATTTTCCTCGCGACATGCCCCGATTTTCCCATGCCGCTCACCACGACCCTGCCGCTGCAATTGAGGATCAGATCCACCGCCTCGACGAAACGATGGTCCAGCCTTCCGATCAGTCCCCTGACCGCGTCGGATTCGATTACAAGCACTTCGGAGGCTTTTTCCAGCACCGAAAACACTCTGTTGGATTGAGGTATCATGTAGGGAATTATACCAGAAGTCGCATGGGGATCGGTTCGACGATACCATGCATGGGAGTATCCAAGCATCATGCACAACACACTGCCCCTCGTCCTCGTCCTGCTGGCTTCCAGCGTCCTGGTGGTGGCGCTTTTCCGCATGTGGCAGCTTCCGCAGATGCTCGCCTATCTGCTCGTCGGCATCCTGACGGGGCCCCACGCCCTCGGATTGATTCCGGATACGATGGAAACCCGCCATCTCGCCGAATTCGGCATCGTTTTCCTGATGTTCAGCATCGGCCTCGAATTCAGCCTGCCCAAGCTGCTCACCATGCGGCGCATCGTTTTCGGGCTCGGACTGGCCCAGGTGCTGCTTGCCATCCTCGTCACCCTCGTCGCGACCCTACTCCTCGGACTCGACTGGCGCATCGGGCTCGCTCTGGGCGGCGCATTGTCGATGTCGTCGACTGCGATCGTCAGCAAGCTGATGGCCGAGCGCAATGAACTCCATTCCGCCCACGGCAGGAAGGTCTTCGGCATCCTGCTTTTCCAGGACCTTGCCGTCGTTCCGCTCCTCATCATCATTCCCGCGCTTTCCCACCCGACAAGGGGGCTTCCCCTCGAACTCGGGCTTGCGCTCCTGAAAGCCGCGCTTGTGCTGGCCATGCTGCTCCTCCTGGGACAGCGCATGATGCGCCCCTGGTTCCATCTCGTCGCAAAGCAGAAGTCTTCCGAGCTCTTCATGCTCAACGTGCTCCTCATCACCCTGGGGCTGTCGTATGTCACCAACGCAGCCGGCCTGTCGCTTGCGCTCGGCGCTTTTCTCGCCGGCATGCTGATCTCCGAGACGGAATACCGCTATCAGGTCGAAGACGACATCAAGCCTTTCCGTGATGTGCTTCTCGGCCTCTTTTTCATCACCATCGGCATGCTGCTCAACCTGCAGCTCGTCTGGAACGAGCTGCCCTGGATCCTGCTCGTCCTCGTCGCGCTCATGGTCGTGAAGCTCGCGCTTGTCTCGGGCCTCAGCTATCTTTTCGACCGCGACTGGGGGGTCGCGCTGCGCACCGGCCTTCATTTGGCCCAGGCAGGAGAATTCGGCTTCGTCCTGATCGCCCAGGCCAGCGGTCTCAAGCTCGTGAACGAATCAACGCTGCAAGTCTTCCTCGCCGCCATGCTGATTTCCATGCTCATCGCCCCTTTCCTGATCGAACGCTCGAACCAGGTCGCGAAACGCTATTCGGGCGGAGAATGGATGAATCGTGCGCTGCAGCTGCACAGGATCGCGGTGCAAACCATGGCGACCGATGCGCAGATCATCATCTGCGGATACGGGCGCAGCGGCCAGACCCTGGCAAGATTCCTCGAGCAGGAATCGATCCCCTTCATCGCGCTCGATCATGATCCGCAGCGCGTCAAGGAAGCTTCGGCTGCAGGGGAAAACGTGGTCTATGGGGATGCCAGCCGCAGGGAGGTGCTGCTCGCCGCAGGTCTCCTCAGAGTGAAGGCGCTGGTCATCGCCTATGCGGACGTGCGCTCGGCGCTCGCCATATTGGATCATGCGCGCGAACTTCGCCCCGATCTTCCGGTCGTGGTGAGGACCCTGGACGATTCGGAGATGGACCAGTTGAGGCGAGCGGGCGCGGCTGAAGTCGTCGCAGAGATCATGGAAGGCAGCATGATGCTCGCTTCCCACGCGCTGCTGCTTCTGGGCGTCCCGCTGAACCGGGTATTGAAGCGCATCAGGGAAACGAGGGAAGAGCGCTACAGCGGATTCCGCGGCTTTTTCAGGGGCACGACCGACCATTCATCCGAGCAGAACGACGCGCTGCAATTGCGTCTCATGAGCGTCATGATCCCTGAAGGCGCGTCCTGCATAGGCAAGTCGCTCGAAAACCTCGACCTTTCCCGATTTTCTGTCGACGTCACCGCAGTCAGGCGGCGCAACATCAGGGGGCTTTCTCCATCTCCTGAAACCGTCCTGGAAGCCGGCGACGTCGTCGTCCTGAGAGGGGCACCTGCGGGACTTGCCGCTGCCGAAATCAAGCTGCTTCAGGGCTAGAGCGCCCTGCAGATGGTCAGGGCTGTTCCAGTATCGGAATAGGGAGCTCCCATTGGATTAGTAGAGCTCGTTATCGTATCGGGTACCGCTGTCTGCTTTGCGCGCATACTTCCTGTGTTTGGACGGCCGTCGTCGAGCTGTGCATCGACCGCCGCTGCTACCCTGTCCGGCAGGTTCGATGAACAAATCATCAGACTTGCCAGCCCAGAATCAGATCCACTGGACTTCAACACCCCGGAAGGCGGTGAATTGCCATCACCCGTTTGAACCCCGATGATGCTGCCGGAGGAATTGACGGGAAGCGTGACTTTACCATTACTATCAAGACTTGTACTCCCTGTCACCAGCCCAGCCGCTCTAAGATGCAACCAGAAATCTGCGGTTTCGTTGGATGCCGCCGAGCCTGGTGTTGTTTGATAGTAATTTCCCGTGACCACGCCATCCCCGTTGCCGTAGGCGTTGGTAGGAAGAATAGCCGCCCCCCACCTGCTGGTAGCTTGACTGTCGTCTCCGGGAAGGGCCTTGTACCTGTCGATATAGGCGTAATAGGCCGCCGTGACGCCAGAAAAATCGATGATCGCATTCTTGATCCTTCCCTGCGTGATCATTTCCTGCCCCTTGAGCACGCCGCCGATAAGGAGTCCGATGATGACGAGCACGATCGCGATTTCGACCAGGGTGAAACCGGATTGCCCTCTTTTCATTTCAGCCTCTCAGCTTGCGGAACGGCACAACACGTAGGTGCTGCCCTCTATGTAAGCCGCTGTCGGTGTTGCGGAGAGTTCCGCTCCGGTCGGCAGCGCCGTGGTATAGGCAAGAGCCCGCACCGAACCGGTCGTCGCATTTCCGTCGTCGATCTGCGTATCCACCGCGATTGCAATCTTGTAGGGAACCGCAGTCAAGCAAATCACTAGGCCGTTCATCCCCAGCGCACTATTCTGAACCCCTATGACTCCGCCGACGCTGTTCGTGGGCTGGATAGGGCCAGCACTGACTGTAGCCGCGCCAGGGTAGAAATTCGCCAAACGCAAAAACCACCAGAAATTGTTCGATTCCTGAACCGATGTCGACGGATTGGAAGGCGTTGCATTGTAGTCCCCCGCGACAATCCCATTTCCGTCACCGTCGACCACGATAAGGCCGGTCGTGGTCCATCTGTCGGCGTGCGCATCGTCTCCCGGAATCGCCTTGTATCTGTCCTGATAGCCGTTGAATGCGGTCAGCACGCCGTTGAAGTCGGCGATCGCCCCCTTGATTTTGCCCTGCGTGACCAATTCCTGCCCCTTCAATACCGCAGCAAGCAGGAGTCCGACGATCACCAGCACGATGGCGATCTCGACCAGCGTGAATCCCCTCATCTTCATGATTTATCTCCTTTTGTGTCCCAGATTCAACATAGCACATGAAAAATTCGCTGCTCACCTAATTTTCGATGCGCCCAAGCTCCCTTTTCAGGAAGGCCACTTCGTTGGGATCACTGATTCTTCCCCCTGCCAGCATGCCGCCGAGCAATATTTTCGCGCTCTTGAGTTCCCCCATGTCTTCCAGGGTGAATACCGTCATTTCCCCCACCCAGTTCGGCACGCCCGCATGTTCCTGCAGCGCAGCAGAATACTTTGCAGCCAGGGGAAAATCGTGCAGCCCGTATCTTGCGACAAGATATCCTCTCGCAAGCCAGGGCCACCGCGCTTCAGGCTGCTTCAGGAATTCGCCGTAGATGAAATCAAGCATCCGCATTTTCTGCGCTTTTTCATTTGCGCTCGCATAGATATAGCTCGCGGCAAAGAGTGGATAGGGATCATGCTCGTCGAGTTCCATGCTCCTTTTCAGCCATTTCGCCACATTGCCGTAATCGAGATCCCGGTAGGGAACGACGATGCCGGGCTGGATGTCGAATGACTGGAGGTAGAGCATGAGATAGCGGGACACCATGACCGACTCGTCGAAGCTTGCAAGCCTCAATGCCGCAATCTGGGGCGGTGATGGAAGCTTTGTCTCGTGCGCGCCCTCTCTACGCGCCTCGGCCTGCCAGGCCAGCTGAATGATGAGCATAGCGGCGAGGAAGAATGAAATTCTTCTCACACCTCCCTCCTGTAGAAATCGAAAAGCGCTGCGCAACACATCAGTGCTGAATAAATGCCCGTTTGCACCGCAACAAACAGCAATTCGTGCCACTGCGGGGAAGGATAGACAAGCCATGCCGTCCGCGTGAATTCGTCGAGGCGGGGAAGGAAATAGCCGATCGATGAAAGCACGGAATTCGTTACCTTCTGGAGAAGACCGTGATCGGCCAGCGGGCCGTTCATGATCAGAAGGAGCGTCCCCATGGAACGGGAAAGCAGATAGAAGCCGAGAACCCCGGCGAGCGCTGCCGGCATTTGCGTGAGCGTGATCGAAAAGAACAGGCTGACCGAACTCATCAGGACGAGCTCGAAGAAAAGCGAAGTTCCCCAGATGAGCACAACCTTGCCTGGGGAGCTCCACAACAGGGGAATTGAAAGCAGCGCGGCGAGCATGAGGGAAAATGCGGCATAGCCCGACCATCTGCCCAAGAGGTAATCCGCCCTGCTGATCGGCATGGCCAGGAAGAATTCGAGCGACTTGTCGTGATAATCCCGGATCATGCCCGACAAGACAACGGAAACGAGAATGAAGACCGAGCCTGTCCGCTCGATCAGCGCCAAAGTCCCGGACTGGATCTGTACGCTTTGCGTGACGGCGACCTGCTGCAGGAAAAGCGAAAGGCATATTCCGACTACTGCAAGCAGAAGGGCGAGCCATAACGCCCTGTTTCTCAGGACATCGAGCAGGGTATAGATTGCGATGGCGCTCATGGCAGCCTCCCTGCGGCCACCATCCTGTCGAACAGTGTAAAGGGCGAAATCCAGTCGACGATATCGTCGAAAGCGCCGCCGCTTGTGGTGGGATCGGTCACCTGCGTTCTAGACACGAAGAGGTTCGCATTGACTGCGTTGGCGGTTTCGTCCACGTTGGCAGCGGGAGGGGAAACCAGCGCTGCACCGGATATGCTCGTCCCGCCGTAGCCGTCCTTCCCGTGGGAAAGAACGACCGCGGCAATGCCGTTGTCGTTGCTGAGTCTGGCCAGCACTCCTGCTGCATTTCTTGTCCAGATCGTGATGTCCGCGGAACTGGAAAAAGAAAACGTGGGAGTCGCCATAGAAAATGCCGGGCTGACGCTGTAGCGGAAAAGGTGTCCCCAGGCATCCTGCCTGGGAGAGGCGAGCGTCACCCAGGGAAGGAATCCAACCCGCTTGTTGCAGTTTCCAGAGGATCGATCTTCGTTGCCGTCCGTCGCGGACACGGCGGGACAGGGAAGATAGCCCTTGACCATCGCAAATCCGGTCAGCGCCTCCTTCGCAAGCTCGATCGACTTTTCCGTTTCCATGATCTTCTGCTGATCGATCTGAGCAGAAATCGGCACGAGCATCCCGCCCAAAAGAAGCGCGAGGATGGCGAGCACGATGGCGATTTCGACGAGCGTGAAACCCTTCATGGCAACGTATAGATCCTGTCCCTGTCGTTGAGCGTCGAGGTCGGAACGACGTAAACGTCATTTGCGCCGGCGCTCCATCCATCCTGGTTTTCATTGTCTTCAATATAGTCGGAAAGCGTGTCGCTTGGGCGGACGATCGCGCCCATGGGGGTTCCAGGCGTGAAAAAAACCATGTCGACCTGCGCCCCTGACACGACAAGCCTGTGTCCGCATGGCGGATCAAGGTTGGCGCTCGATTTCAGCGAATCTGCCCCGACGCTGTAATAGATTTCCCTGTACCACTGGTTGGGGATGAACCAATCAGGGAGCGGTAAGGCTTCCGTACCTGCAACAGCCGCATTCCTCGGGATTCTGCCTCTGCATGCCGTATCGTCAGAATCGCATTGAGATGCAGAACATGCATCGTGCTTTGCTGGATAGGGATAATAGCCGTATTCGTAACGGTAGTTCGCGAGACTTTTCAGAAGATCCTTCGCCACTCTTTTTTCAACAAGCGGCATGATGTCTTTCGCCCTGATGATCAGCATCTGGTCGTTGAATGTCCCCGATTCCGTCCCTTCGATGAAAGGCCCGGTTGCATTGTTGAATCCATTGGTCGAATCGAGGTAATTGTCGGGGCAAAGATTTCGGCTGATACTCTTGCCTGTCGCAACACATGATGCCGCAACTGCGTCCCTGATCTGAGTGCCAAGCGCCGCCCCTGGAGCGAAAATCAGGGCTACCGCTTCCGACCCTGGCGGCGTCAGGTCGGTCACGCCATCGGCCGCAAAAACCTTCAGCGTGCCTTTCGTGTCGCTGTTGATCGGCTGCGCCGAATCGTCATCCCTGAAATTCCTGGAAAGCGCGTACCAGAGCCGTTCCCCGTGAACATCCCTGGGGTCAGGAAGACCGAGCGTCTTCCAGGGAAGCCTGCCGACATACGAAGGGCACTCGTTTCCATAGAACATTTCGGCCTCGCCGTCGTTGTCCGTATCCGGGCAAGGCAGGCTTCCCGGCCGGTGATCCTCCTGGATCGACCGCCCGATCAGCGCCTCCTTTGCAGCTGCGAGCACGGAAGCATTGTCCTGTTCTGAATTTACGGAATTCGATTGCGGCATGTCTGAAAAGAGCCAGATTCCAAGCATCATGACGACCAGCATGACAATCAGGAGGGCTGATCCATTCCGCCTCATTTTTTCTTTCCCTGCGGGAGATGGCGAGGAACCCCGCCTATCCAGACGGTTTTCCCCCCGCCTTTCGCTTCAACCGACCCGGACGCATCTTTCGAAGCTTCTTTCTGCATGAACCTTCCTTTCGATTCATCCAGTTTGTCCAGGAAAGCGCGCTGCTCAGGGGTGAAGAAAAGTCTGCCCAGGGGTTCGGCGTGTAAATTGATGGACAAAAAAAGGACTGCGAGTCCAATCAACCTCATTTTTCATCCTCCAATGTCATCCAGATTACGGTGCACTCCGCCTTCAGGTTGGGTTCGAGGGCAGGGCGAGTCGACAGCCTTTCGATGCCGCATCCCGCAAAGAGCGGCACGCCGTTCTTCTGCGCTTCCAGAAAATCCAGGAAATCCAGCAATTTCCCCTCGTGAAGGAGGCTCAGCTGGAAATTGACCCGATTGAGGTTCAGCATGAAATGTCCGGATGTCCTCACCTTCTGCCGTGGAAAGAGGGAATATTGCAGATCGAACAGCATGGGTTCCGCTTTTTCCAGCTGTTCGACGAGATCGATGCGCTTGAATTCGCGAAATGCGCCGCTCTCCTCCATGCGCGCGTAGGCTGCTTGCGGAACGGCGCTGCTTTCACGCCTGGCCTGTCTGATCTTGTCCTCTGCAAGGAGCAGGGACTTTTCCGCAGAGTACGCTTTTCCTTCCATCTTCCCGAGATAACTCCGTCCAAGGATCGACAGGGTCAGAGCGAAAAGAATGGCAAAGACAAGGAGAAGCAGTGGCTTTCCCAATAGAGGAAAATCCGATTTTCCCAGCTTCATGAGCCGACCTTCATGAAACCTTCGAGGACAAAGGAAGCGCTTTCCTCCCCCTGTCTGAACCTTCCGACGAGATTTGCCGAAGGATTGAGGTCGAGCGGCAACTTGACCTTGCTGATGTGCATCCCGGCTTTCTCCAGATCCTTGCAGAACCGCTCGACGGTTTCGTTGGCATGCCTGTAGCTGCCGTCGAAAGGATAGATCTCCCCATCGATGGCAAACGCGACCTGGCTTGGGCCCGGCTCGAAAAATCCGCTCCCGGGCTCGAATTCTCCGGACACCGCCTTTGCCGATCCAGCGTTACCGGCAACCTGCCAAGAAAGACGATTGATGCGGATGTCAGTAAATGGAACGAGCGCATGGCCCACTTTCACCAGCATTTTCCCTGGGCTCGGAAATTTCGACTCGATCATTTCGTCAAGGGATACAACCTCGTTGATCTTCTGCGGGGAATCCCTGCCAGGTTGCCGGATCGAACGGTACCTGCTTTCCGCTTCCAGTGTTCGAGAGGCGAGCAATGCTGCCTGGCTTTTGAATTCGAGCGCTCTGCCTGCATCGATCGCGGAAAGAGATACCCCCCCGAGAATCAGCGCGATGGACAATGCAGTGGCGGCATGCCGCCACTGCATCAATTCGTAGCCGTGCGTGTGCTGCTCGCTGCCGTAATGATTGACGCTCTTCCCGAACAGATGCTGAAAAAGCGGCAATGCGTCCGAAATCCGACCGTCGAGTCCGATTTCCTTTGCAATCTCGCTCAAATCCAGGATGATGGGATGAATGGCGACGCTTTCCATCATTGCCTCATCGAGCAATTCGCCTTCTTCCATGCCGCATAGGATAAGGACGGACAACATCCCTTTTTCTGGCAGGAGGCTGAGCGCGTGCAGATACTTGTACACCTTTTCGGATTCCGACCTGACGATCCCGATTCGGTCGTCGTCAGGATGAACGAGCGTCAGACGCGAAAAATGCAATTTTCCGTTCAGGAAGAAGCTTTGCCTCAGCCCGGATCCCTGCTGAAAACTGAGCAGCAGGAGATGGGATGAAATGTTTTTTGGCAGCAGTTTCCCGCTCAGCATCGCCACCGAGGAAATCCCGGAAATGGGAATTTTGCGCATCAGAAGCGAATCGACCCAGGGCAGCAGCAGATTCGGATTCGTCAGCGCGGAAAACAGGACGCGCTCGCCTCCCCCTTCATGCCCATCGATGAGCCTGTTGCGGAAAGGCGTTTGCTTGTAAAGCTGGTTCAGCTTTTTTTCGAGGAAGCGCCTCCTGTCCAGCCAGCCGAGATGGGGAATATACTCGACGCGATAATCCTCCTCGACGAAATCGGTCAAGATGCTTGAGCAGGTCACCCCGGCATCCATGATGAATCGCTCGAACTTTCTCAATCCTTCTTCGCTGTTCGCGACTTCGAGCAGAACATGCAGAGACTTTCTGGTCCGCTGCGCGACGATGCATTGCCTGTCGGAGATGAAAATCTGGACGTTCATCTGATCTTCCCGAGCATGTCGTAGATCGGCGTGATCGCGGAGAGCATGATCCATCCGAGCATGGCCCCGAGCACGACGGTCAGGAAAGGCTCGACCATCACCTGGACGCGTCGGATGGCTTCCCGGGTGTCGCGCTCATAGAAATAGCTCACGTTGTAGAATGCCTCGTCCAGATGCCCTGTCACTTCTCCTACCTTGATCATCCTGAGCACGAGCGCTGGAAAGATGCTGGATGACTGGAAGCTCTGGAGCAGCGTTTTCCCCGCTTCGATTTCCCGCCATGCATGGTCGAGCCTGTCTGTGATGACCAGGTTTCCCGTTATTCCCTTGGATATGGCGATGCAGTCGAGAATGCTGATGCCCGACTCGTACATGATCGCAAATGTGTTGGAAAACCGCGCCAGGATGATCTTGAGCAGAATGGGGCCGACGACCCATATTCTTGTCTTCATCCGGTCGACCGCATACCTGACTTTCCCGCTCATCATCATGGCGGCCTTGGCCGCCGCGAACAGGCCAATCGGGATCAGCACCAGGAAATAGCGGTAATGAACGAAAAAATCCGATACGGCAAGCAGCATCCTGGTTTGCGGCGGAAGCGTCTGCCCGATATTCCTGAAGAAAGTCCCGAGCTGGGGAACCAGATAGATCATCAGGAAGAAGGTGATGGCGATCACGACGGTGAGGACGAAAGCTGGATAGATCAGGATCTGCTTGGTTTGCGCATGCATTTCGTCCTGCCACTTGAGCGACTCGGTCAGATGCTGGAAGATAGCCGGAAGCCGCGCGCTCTCTTCCCCCGCCTTCACCAGGTTGACCATCACATTGTCGAATACGTTGGGATTGAGCGCCATCGCCTGGGAAAACTGCATCCCTCCTTCGATGTTCTTGATCATCTCTGCGATGATCTCGCGAAAATGCGGAACATCCATGGTGTCTCTCAGATCGGAAAGCGCTTCCAGCAGGGGAACGCCTGCCCTCGTCAACAGTTCCAGATTGAAGAAGAAGGTGATCAAGTCCCGCCTGCCCACTCTTTTGCCGAAGACAAATCCCTTTCTGAATGCAGGTCTTCCCGAAACAAGCTCAAGACCGATTCTTTTGAGCCGCGCTTCGAGATCATCTTCGTCCACGGCATCGAGCACGCCGCTTCTCACCATGCCGAACTGGTCAATCGCCTTGTAATGGAAGGGCGTCATGCCGCCCTGCCGGTCAAATCGACCACCCTCGAAATCTCTTCCAGCGAAGTCATTCCAGACGACACGGCGCGCACCGCATTCTGCGCAAGCGTCCTGAATCCCTTCATGCCGGCGAGATTCCTCATTTCTCTCAATGTCCCGCGGCGCACGATCAGATCGTCGAAATCCTCGTCGAGCAGAACCAGCTCCATGATCGCGAACCTGCCCGAATAGCCCTGGAAATCGCAGGATTCGCACCCCGATGCCCTGTAGATGGATCTTTTTTCGCCGAGCACCCGCTCTTCCTCGGGATCGGGATCATGGGCCATCCTGCACGCCGGGCAAAGTCTTCTTGCCAGTCGCTGCGCGACCATGCCGATGACATTTCCGGCCATGATCTCTGGATGGATGCCGAGGTCGAACAATCTCGGAATGGCGCCTATCGCGGAATTGGTATGCAGCGTCGAATAGACCTGATGCCCCGTCATCGCCGCCCTGAACGCCATGACCGCAGTGGGCTCATCGCGTATCTCCCCGACCAGGATGACATCCGGGTCCTGGCGAAGCATCGACCTTATGCCGCTCGCGAAATCCAGTTTCGCCATCTCGTTGACGGAAGCCTGCCTGATCATCGGCATCGGATATTCCACAGGGTCCTCGAGCGTCATGATGTTGATCGCTTCGGTATTGATCCGGCTCAAGATCGAGTAAAGTGTCGTGGTTTTCCCGCTTCCCGTCGGTCCTGTCACCAGGATGATCCCCTCCGGCTTCGAAATCATGAACTTGAGCATATCGAGCTCTTCTTCGCCCAATCCGAGGTCTTCGAGGGAAACGATCCCTTTCTGCCTGTCGAGTATCCTGAGGACGATATTCTCCCCATGGGTGGTGGGCTCGGCGGAGACCCTGAAATCGATCTGCCTGCCCGAGAGGAGCAGCGAAAAATGCCCGTCCTGGGGCGCGCGATTCTCGGCGATGTTCATCCCGCTCATCACCTTCAGCCTCACTGCCATGGGAGACCAGTAGGATTTGTGCAGGCTCCGCATCTGGCGAAGAACGCCGTCTATCCTGCTGCGTATGCGCAAGAAACTCCGCTCGGGTTCGAAATGGATGTCGGATGCGCCGCGCTGCACGGCATCGGACAGCAGCGCATCGATGAGGCGCACGACAGGCTGACTGAATTCGCTCTCCGTCCCGGCCTGAAGGATCGGATATTCCGCCTCCCCCGGCTCGATTTCCTGCAAGATGCCTTCGATCGAGAGTTCGAATCCGTAATACTGATCGATCGACCGCATGACCTCGGATTCGGATGCGAGCATCAGATGGAGTTCGCAGTCCTCTCCGAGCAGCGCCCTCACCTGTTCAAGGAGCGCAATTCTCAGCTGATCCTCGCTGATCACGCCCTTCTCGATCAGCATCCTGCCCAGCAATTTATTGCGTTCGCCCGACATGCTCTTCTTCCAATTCGCTCGCCCTTTTTTTCGCAGCTTCGATATCGAATCCGGCAAACCCGCCCGAAGAAAGCGCGATCGCCTTCCTGTAAAACCGCAGCGCAGAACCAGACTGCCCCAGGTGGTCGCAGCTCACGGCCAGATTGAAGGCGAAATCGGGATTCGATACGTCGCGGCTATAGGCCTCGAAATAGGCCTGCTTCGCTTCCGCCCAGGAAGATTCGGATGCGTACCGGTTGCCCAGGCTGAAATAGAGGGCGCCCGAATCGGGAGAACGCTGGAGCGCGATCTTCAGCCTGCTTTCTCCGTCGGACACATTCCCCAGGTCGACGAGACTTGCTGTGGCGACAGGGTCCTCGGGATCGATTTCCAGCACCTTCTCGTAATAGCGTTCTGCGAGGTCCACCTTCCCCATTTTCATGGCTATTGCGGCAAGCCCGTACAACGCCTCCCGGCTCTGCGGGTCCTGCGCAAGGAGACGCGCATAGTCCTTCTGCGCACCGGCAAGATCATGGGACATCATCGCCCTGTATCCTTTTGCCGAAATCGGATTGATTGCGGTTTTTGCTTCGCGCTTCTCGATTTTCAGGGTGTTGATTTCCTGCTGCTGCTTTTCCTGTGGGGGTTCCTGCGGTTTGGCCTCGCTGGTTTCGGGCTTTTCCGTCTCGGGCTCGGGAGTAGGCGCAGACGCAGGCTCAGGCTGGGCTTTGGGCTGGGCGGGCGGCATCACGATAGGATGCACTGCTGCAGGCTTGGGGGCCTGCCTGTGATGCAGATAATAGTAGGCGACGCCCAAGGCAAGAAAAATGCAGATGGCGGCAGCCGTCCAAAGCCAGAATCGCCTCGACCGGAGAAGCTGTCGCCATGCATCGATTGGTTTTTTCTGCACGGCTTCGTCCATGCTCGCCATTCAATTTCCTCCGGTATCGAAAAAATCCCTGTCCGGAAGAACAGTTCTGAAGCTTGCGAAATTCCCGTTCAGGCTGGCATCCTTGACGACGACCGGGCGCAGGAAGATGACCAATTCGGACTTGGTCGCGGTATCGTTCTTGTGGGCGAAGAAATTCCCGATGCCGCGCAATCCCGACAGTCCGGGCACGGCATCGTCCAGATTGTTGACCGAATCCTGCATGAGCCCGCCCATGACGGCAATCTGTCCGCTTTGCACCCTGATCACCGATTCCATTTCCCGAGTCTGGATCTCTGGAATCAGGTTCTTGACGGTTGCAGGAAGCGAAGGGTTTGGATCGGGCACATAGTCGAGAATTCTCGAAATGGTCGGCCTCAAATTGATGATCACCGAATCGTTGCCGCTGATTTCAGGCGTCACGTTCATCACGAATCCGACCGGAACGGAATTGACCGTTGTGGTGTAAGTCGTGAGGGTAGTGGTCTGGTTCTGACTGGTATTGGCCTGGATCGTGAAATAAATCCGGTTGTCGACCACCTTGAGCAGCGCAGTCTGATTGTTGAGGACGCTGAGCTGGGGACTGGAAAGCACCTTCACCTTGCCGAAGGATTCGAGCAGGGAGATCGTCGCAGACAGGTTTCCGAATTTTGACGCAGGATTCGTATAGCTCAGCACGAAAAGGCTCTGGTTGACTGCCGATGGAATGCCCCCGACAGGCGACTGGACGATGCTCCAGCCCTTCCCGCCGTTCGCGAGCCCTGCCCAGTCGATTCCCTGCTGATATTTGTCGCTCAGCTGGACTTCGACAACGGTCGCCTCGATCAGGACCTGTCTTTTCGCGCTTTGCATGACCCTGTCCAGGAAAGCCTGAATTTTCTTGTGCTGGCGTGACGTTGCACGGATGCTGATGATGCCTGTTTCAGGATTCGCGATGACGGAAGAGGCTTCCCTGAATGTCGTGCGCTTGATGACGGTGGTGCCGATGTTTTGCAAGGTCGCTGGCGTCGGGCTTCCTGCGATCGAATCCTTCGCCCCCTTTCTGGAAGATTTGCCTGGAGCCGCGGCGCCTCCCGTCGTGGTCTGGATGCCGGCTTGCTGGACCACCGTCTCGGACGAGCCTGCCGGAAGAATCTTGTCTGTCTCGTGCAGAAGGTCCTTGATGTTCTGGATCAATGTTTCCCAGAACTTGTTCTTGGCGACATTCGTCACTGAAGTGGTCGAATTGTTGACGCCCGCTGAAACCGTCGCTGCACCTCCCGTCGCCACCCCTGCGCCCGGGGTGGCGACCTGGGTGATGATCGCAACGGAACCGTTCGTCTCGCGCGACATGTCCAGGTAATCGACCTTGTAGTTGATGAGATAGGGCGTATCGGGCATGACTGAAATGTCGGATCCGTGCATCTCGTAGCGCATGTCGACCTGCTCCGAGATGCGGCCCAGGATTTGCTGCAAAGTCTGATCGATCGCATTGATGGTCACCGTGCCGGTGATGCCGGAATGGATGTCGATGTTGACGCCTGCGTCGCGTGCGAGCGCATAGAGCAGTTCCTGGACGGGCACGTTGAATACTGAGACGCTGTAGACGGCGAGTTTTGCAGCAGGCCTGGGGGGAGGAAGAAGCGCGATGCTCGATCGGACAGGCTGAGGAATGCTGCCTTGCGGCGCGGGTCCCGCCTTCAGATGGTGCGGCGATGGAGCGATGGGCTGGGTCCCGCATCCTGCAAGCAGCACGGCAAGAAGGCTTGCAATAGTATTTCTCATGTGTAATGTGCGTATTCGATAGTTTTTTACACATTAGCACCCGAACCGGAATTTGCAACGCGCGTGCATTCGAGGAAGGCGCGCTCGACGTCGTCGCGCCCCGAAAGGAAAGCCATGCGCCCTTCGTGAAGCACCGCAACCCTGTCGCAGATTTCGCCCATGGTGGAAAGCGCATGGGAAGTGAATAATAGCGTCCCGCCCCCATCCCTCAGCCCCAGAAGCTTCTCCTTCACATGGGCTCTTGCCCTTGGATCCAGGCCGCTCATCGGTTCATCGAGCACGAAAAGATCCTTGCCGCTCAGAAAGCATGCGGCGAGTCCGAGCTTTTGCGCCATGCCTTTCGAATAGCGCCCAACGGGAAGGTCGAGCGCATGATCGAGGCCGAATTCGGAGAGCATGACGGCGATTTCCCGCTCGTCCGGATGCGCAGCATAAAGCCTCTTGGCCAGCCTCAGGAAATCGGACCCCTTGAGATGCGCAGGCGGATTGAATTTTTCCGGGAGATAGGCCAGCGCGGACCGCGCCATGGCGTCAGAATGCGAAATGCCGAAGATTTCGATGCCCCCCGAATCCATGCCGCAAAGCCCGAGCATGCATTTGATGAGCGTCGTCTTCCCCGCCCCGTTGATCCCGGCAAGCCCGACGATGGTTCCCCTTGGCACTTCGAAGCTGACATCGTCCAGAACGGCCGACTTTCCGTAACGTTTCGTTACATTTTCGAATTTGAGCGCGCTGACCATGTTTCCCCGCGATATGACTGTCCTTGTCATGTAAGGTGGTTTAAAATGTGCGACTTTGCAACCCGAAAAATCTCACCGTGCAGCCTGAACATTTCCTGGAAATCAGGGATTTGAATTTCGCTTACGACGAGCGGCCCATCCTCAGGGGAATCAACATGGATATCCCGAAGGGCAAGGTCGTCGCGATCATGGGCGGAAGCGGATGCGGCAAAACAACGCTGCTGAGACTGATCGGCGGACAGATCCGCCCGACAGGCGGACACGTGAAGTTCGACGGCAAGATCATGCACGAGCTCGGCAGGCGCGATCTTTACGAGACAAGGCGCAAGATGGGCATGCTTTTCCAGTTCGGCGCGCTCTTCACCGATTTGTCCGTATACGACAATGTCGCATTCCAGATGCGCGAGCATACCGACCTGCCCGAATCCATGATCCGCGATCTCGTCCTGATGAAGCTCGATGCGGTTGGCCTCAGAGGCGCCCGCAATCTGATGCCGAATGCGCTTTCCGGCGGAATGGCAAGACGCGTCGCGCTCGCCAGGACGATCGCGCTCGACCCGATGCTCATCATGTACGACGAGCCTTTCACCGGCCTCGATCCGATCTCGCTCGGCGTCATCGGCAACCTGATCAGGAAGCTGAACGACGCGCTTGGCGCAAGCTCCATCGTGGTGACCCACGACGTCCAGGAATCCTTGCAGATCGTCGATTACGTCTATTTCGTCTCGGAAGGGGTCATCGTCGCACATGGCACGCCTGACGAAATCCGTTCTTCCGAAAAACCCTTCGTTCACCAATTCATCCATGGCGAAATAGACGGGCCGGTGCCTTTCCATTATCCCGCACCACCCTATCTCGAAGACCTGGATCTGGAGCCATCCCGTGCTTGATCTCGTAAGGAATCTGGGGCACAAGACGGTCAATGCCATCTGGCGCCTGGGCTATGCCGGAAAATTCTTCTTCCTGACCCTGATCAGCTCGGGAACGAGCTTCCGCCGCATCCACCTCATCGTTCGGGAAGTCTACTATACCGGGGTGCGCTCCCTCATCATCATCGTCGTCTCGGGTCTCTTCGTCGGCATGGTGCTCGGACTGCAAGGCTATGAAACATTGCAGCGCTACGGCTCATCCTCGGCCCTCGGCGTGATGGTGGCGCTCGCCCTGGTGCGCGAGCTCGGACCCGTCGTTTCCGCGCTTCTTTTCGCGAGCCGCGCCGGCTCCGCAATCACCGCCGAGATCGGCCTGATGAAGGCGACAGAGCAGCTCTCGGCGATGGAGATGATGGCGGTCGACCCGATTTCCAGGGTGGTGGCGCCGCGCTTCTGGTCAGGCGTGTTTTCGCTCCCGCTTCTGACCGCGATATTCAACGCGATGGGCATTTTCGGCGGCTACCTGATCGGCGTGGTGCTGATCGGCGTTGACGAAGGGTCCTTCTGGTCCCAGATGCAGGCTGGCGTGGATTTCAGAGATGACATCATGAACGGGGTGATCAAGAGCCTGGTCTTCGGCATTGCCGTGACCCTGATCGCCGTCTTCGAAGGTTACGATTCTCCGCCTACTGCGGAAGGCGTCTCCGGCGCGACCACGCGCACTGTCGTCACTTCTTCATTGGTCATACTGGTCCTTGATTTCGTATTGACCTCATTCATGTTTCGGGGAGCTTGATTCAATGGAACGCACAACACTGGATTTATGGGTCGGCCTTTTCATCGCGGCCGGCATCGGCGCGATGCTGGTGCTCGCGCTGAAGGTGGGAAACTTCAGCTTGAACGGCTCAAGCACGTATCAGGTCTACGCCTATTTCGACAACATCGGCGGCCTGAAGACGCGCGCTCCGATCAAGAGCGCAGGCGTCGTGGTCGGCAGGGTCGGCTCGATCGCTCTCGACACCAACAAGTACAAGGCCAAGGTCACGCTCAACATCGACAAGCGCTACCAGTTCTCCAAGGACACGACCGCCTCGATCCTGACTTCGGGTCTTTTGGGCGAACAATACATCGGTCTCGACACGGGCGCTGACGATGAAATGCTGAAAGCGGGAGACACCATCACCATCACCCAGTCGGCCGTGGTGCTCGAGAAGCTGATCGGGCAGTTCATTTTCAACAAGGCAGGCTCAGGAAATCACAAGTAGGAAGGAAAACATGAAAAAACTTTTGACATTGCTGCTCCTCGTCCCGATGATTGCGCATGCGGAAATGGCCCCTGACGCGCTGATCAAGGACCTGGCCCAGGAAGTGGCCGCCATCATCAAGCAGGAAAAATCCAAGCACTCGGACAAGAAGGCGCTGGCCGAGGCGGTGGACGCCAAGATCATGCCCCATTTCGACTTCATCAGGATGACGAAGCTCGCTGTCGGCCGGCCATGGCGCGATGCAACGCCGGGTCAGCAGCAGAGCCTGACGCAGGAATTCCACACCCTGCTGATGAACACCTACTCCAGCGCGCTCGAATCCTACCGGAACGAACCCATCGAAGTGCAACCCTTGTCGGCCGCCCCGGATGCGAACCAGGTCATGGTGCACAGCCGCATCATCCAGAGCGGCAAGCCCCCCATTTCCATCGACTACAGGATGGAGAAAACGCCCAAGGGATGGATGATCTTCGACGTTGCGGTGGAGGGAGTCAGCCTCGTCACGAATTACCGCAGCACCTTCCAGACAGAGATCAGCAATTCGGGCATAGACGGCCTCATCAAGCTGCTCGTCGACAAGAACAAGACCCTCGAAGCGAAACAATGATCACCCGGGAAGGCAGCCGGCTGCGCGTGGAGGGCTCGGTCACGGTCGACAACGTGAAGAGGATCCTCGCGCAGGGGCTTGCCGAAATCGCTTCCGGCGCCCTTGAGGTCGATCTTTCGCGCCTCGATCAATCTGATTCGTCCATGATCGGCATGATGCTCGAATGGAAGCGCAAGAAACCGGATCTCGTCTTTACCGGCATCAAGCCCGATCTTGAGAGCCTGGCGAGACTGTACGGCCTGAACGGCCTGTTTCCGGGAAAATGACCCCTGCGATAGAAATCCGCCAGGCCTGCAAGGCATACGGCGACCTGAAAGCGGTCAACTGCGTCGATCTCGAAGTCGGACAGGGGGAATTTTTCGCCCTCCTGGGCCCGAACGGCGCCGGAAAAACGACGCTCATCAACCTGCTCTCCGGGCTTTGCAAGCCCGACAGCGGCAGGCTTTCCATCATGGGCTTCGACGTATCGAGAAACTACAAGGATGCAAGGCGCTCAGTCGGCGTCGTTCCCCAGGAACTCGTTTTCGATCCCTTCTTCACGGTCAGGGAAGTGCTGGAAGTCCAGTCGGGCTATTTCGGAATATCGGACAATGATGACTGGATAGACGAGATCCTGACCCGTCTCGACCTTTCCGCCAAGGCCGACACCAACATGAGGGCGCTCTCCGGCGGAATGAAGCGCCGCGTTCTGGTCGCCCAGGCGCTCGTCCACAAGCCGCCCGTCATCATCCTCGACGAGCCGACGGCCGGCGTGGACGTGGAATTGAGGCAGGCGCTCTGGGAATTCGTGAGATCGCTCAACGAAGCCGGGCATACCATCGTGCTCACCACCCATTACCTGGAAGAGGCGCAATCCCTGTGCAGCAGGATCGCCATGCTGAAGGCGGGAAATATCGTCGCGCTGGACACGACGGAAAATCTCCTCAAAGGCTTTTCGGTGCGCCGCGTCAAGTTGCAGATCTCTCCCGATGAAATGCCAGAGGCGCTCAAATCCAGATGCCTTGGCCTGGAATCGGGCTACCACGTGCTGAAACTCGACGAATTTTCGGAACTCGAAAGCCTGCTCGAAGCGCTGAGAAAATTCGGAACCGAAGTCACGGACATGATCCTGCCCCCTCCCGACCTCGAAGAAGTTTTCGTCGAAATCATGAGCGAAGCATGAAGGGGTTTTCGAGTCTCTTTTACAAGGAAGTGTTGCGCTTCTGGAAGGTGGGTTTCCAGACCCTCCTCTCGCCGCTGCTCAGCACACTGCTTTATCTGCTCATCTTTTCCCATGCGCTGGGCAGCCATGTACAAGCCCTCCCCGGCGTACCCTACATTTCCTTCCTGATTCCCGGGCTCGCCATGATGGCGCTTCTGCAGAATGCTTTTGCGAACAGCTCTTCCAGCCTGATCCAGTCGAAAATCACGGGCAATATCATCTTCCTTCTGCTCTCTCCGGTTTCCTATCCCGAAATCTTTTTCGCCTATGTGCTCGCATCGACGGTGCGCGGCATCCTGGTCGGGATAGGCATCTTCGCCGTCACCCATTGGGCCATTCGCGTGCCGCTCGAATATCCGTTATGGGCGCTGGTTTTCGGCATCCTCGGCAGCTTCATACTCGGCGCGACCGGCATCATTGCAGGGATCTGGGCTGAAAAATTCGACCAGCTGGCAAGCTTCCAGAATTTCATCATCCTGCCGCTCACCTTCCTGTCGGGCGTCTTCTATTCCATCCGTTCCCTTCCTCCATTCTGGCAGCAGGTCTCCCATCTGAATCCCTTCTTCTACCTGATAGACGGCTTCAGGTACGGCTTTTTCGGCGCATCCGACGCCCCGCCCTATTTCAGCCTGCTCGTCGTCTCGATTTGCTTCGCTGCTGTATCGCTCTTCACGCTCGGCCTGTTAAAATCCGGGTATAAATTGCGCAACTGAGGAAAATATCATGGTCACACCGGAACAAATCAAGGAATACATCGGACACGGGCTTGCCTGCGAGCATCTGCAGGTGGAAGGCGACGGGCAGCATTTCGAAGCGATCATCGTCAGCCGCGAATTCGAAGGGAAAAGCCCGATCCAGCGCCATCAGCTCGTCTACAAGGCATTGGGGGACAGGATGCGTGAAGAAATCCACGCGCTTTCGATGAAAACCCACACGCCCGAACAATGGGCGAAAATCGCCTGATGCAGAAACTGTCCATAGAAGGCGGCATCCCGCTCCAGGGGGAAATCAGGATATCCGGGGCGAAAAACGCAGCCCTTCCCATCCTTTGCGCCGCCCTCCTGAGCGATGAAGCACTTTATCTCGAAAACGTCCCGCACCTCAAGGATGTGACGACGATGCTCTCCCTGCTCGCCCAGATGGGAGTCGGCATCACCGTGTCGTCCCCGCAGAAGGTCGAGCTTAACGCAGGAAAAATCGACAATCCAGTCGCGCCCTACGAGCTCGTCAAGACGATGCGCGCATCGATCCTGGTTCTTGGCCCCTTGCTCGCGAAGACGGGACGGGCGAGCGTTTCGCTTCCCGGTGGCTGCGCGATCGGCCTTCGCCCCGTCGACCTGCACATCAAGGGGCTGGAGGCGATGGGCGCCGAGATCGAAGTCGAGAACGGCTACATCCAGGCGAAAGCCGGAAGGCTGAGAGGCGCACGGATATTCATGGATCTCGTCTCGGTCACAGGCACTGAAAACCTGATGATGGCGGCAAGCCTCGCCCAAGGCGTGACGGTGATCGAGAATGCCGCGCGCGAGCCAGAGGTCCTGGATCTCGCGAACTGCCTGAATGCGATGGGCGCCAGGATTTCCGGCGCTGGAACCGACACCATCACGATCGAGGGTGTCGATGCGCTCCACGGCGCAAGCCACAAGATCATGCCCGACAGGATAGAATCCGGCACCTTCCTCGTCGCAGCTGCGGCAAGCCTCGGCAAAATCAAGCTGAACGGCGCGAAGGCTGACATACTGGATGCCGTCCTCGACAAGCTTCACGAAGCGGGCGCCCATGTTTCCTTCGATGCGGATTCGATCAGCCTCGAAATGAAGGACAGGCCGAAATCCGTGAACATCAGGACAGCGCCCTATCCCGCCTTTCCGACGGACATGCAGGCGCAGTTCATGGTCCTCAACAGCGTCTCCGAAGGCAGCGCATTGATCACTGAAACCATTTTCGAGAACCGCTTCATGCATGTCCAGGAACTGTGCAGGATGGGCGCGCACATCGAGGTGGAAGGCAATGCGGCGATGGTGAGAGGCAGGGATCACCTGGGCGGAGCGAACGTCATGGCGACCGACCTGCGCGCTTCCGCCAGCCTCGTCATTGCCGGTCTCGTCGCGAGGGGCCACACGACCATCGAGCGCATCTATCATATCGACAGAGGATACGAATGCATCGAGGAGAAGCTGGCCCAGTTGGGCGCAAGAATCAGGAGGATTGATTGATCACACTGGCCCTCTCAAAGGGAAGGATTTTCGAGGAAACAACCCCGCTGCTCGAGGCTGCAGGCATCACCTGCCTGGAGAATCCGGAAAAATCGAGAAAGCTGATCCTGCCCACGAACAGGGACAACGTCAGGATCATCATCGTGCGCGCATCCGACGTGCCGACCTATGTCCAGTACGGCGCGGCCGACATCGGCATCGCCGGGCGGGACGTGCTCGTCGAGCATGGCGGAACGGGGCTCTATCAGATGATCGATCTGAACATCGCCAAATGCAGGATGATGGTCGCAGTCAGGGAAGGGTTCGACTACGACAATGCGGTGAGAAGCGGAGCGCGGCTGCGCATCGCCACGAAATACATCAGCACGGCCAAGGCGCATTTCGCGGCGAAAGGCGTGCACGTCGACCTGATCAAGCTCTACGGATCGATGGAGCTTGCCCCGCTGGTCGGGCTTTCGGATGCGATCGTCGATCTCGTGAGCAGCGGCAATACGCTGCGCGCGAACAATCTCGTCGCCGTCGAGGAAATCATGTCGATCTCGTCCCGCCTCATCGTCAACCAGGCAGCCCTGAAACTCAAGCGCGAGCTGATCCAGCCTCTCATCGAAACCTTCTCCGAGGCTGCCAACGCCTGAATTTCGTGTAAAATCGGAACATGTCCATCATTTCCCGTTTAGATTCCAGCGCGCCCGATTTCGAATCGAGGCTCGACACCCTGCTCGCCTATGAGGCCGTGCGCGATCCGAGAATCGAGGAAACCGTATCTTCAATCATCGAAAATGTCAGGACGCAGGGTGATGCTGCGCTGCTCGACTACACGCGCCGCTTCGACAGGCTGGACGCGTCTTCGATGAAGGACCTTGACCTGCCCGCATCCCGGCTGAAATCAGCCCTCGAAGGCTTGCCATCGGCCCAGCGCGAAGCGCTCGAAGCCGCCGCTCACAGGGTAAAAATCTACCACGAGAAGCAGCTCCAGTCATCATGGCGCCATGTCGAAGAAGACGGCACCATGCTCGGGCAGAAGATCACGCCGCTCGACCGGGTCGGTCTTTACGTTCCGGGGGGAAAGGCCGCCTATCCTTCCTCGGTCCTGATGAATGCGATTCCGGCCAAAGTGGCCGGAGTGTCCGAGCTCGTCATGGTGGTGCCCACCCCCGGCGGGGAGAAAAACGAACTGGTGCTTGCCGCGGCTGCGGTGTGCGGGGTAGACCGCGTTTTCTGCGTGGGCGGCGCCCAGGCTGTCGCCGCGCTCGCCCATGGCACGCAAACGGTGCCGAAGGTCGACAAGATCGTCGGCCCCGGAAACGCCTATGTGGCCGAAGCCAAGCGCAGGGTTTTCGGCACGGTCGGCATCGACATGATCGCAGGCCCTTCCGAGATCCTGGTGATCTCCGACGGAAAAACGGATCCGGACTGGATCGCCATGGATTTGTTCTCCCAGGCCGAGCACGACGAGATCGCCCAAGCCATCCTGCTCTGCCCGGACGACGCTCATCTCGATGCAGTCGAAAAAAGCATAAACAGGCTCCTCCAGGAGATGCCGAGAAAGGACGTGATCGCAGCCTCCCTGAAGAGCCGCGGCGCGCTGATCAAGGTGAAGGACCTGCAGGACGCCTGCGCAATCTCGAACAGGATCGCACCGGAACATCTCGAGCTTTCCGTTGAAAATCCGGAAGGCCTGCTCGAACACATCAGGCATGCAGGCGCAATCTTCATGGGACGCTATACTTCGGAATCGCTGGGTGATTATTGCGCAGGCCCGAACCATGTGCTGCCCACTTCCCGCACAGCGCGCTTCTCTTCCCCCCTGGGCGTCTACGACTTCCAGAAGCGCAGCAGCCTGATCATGGTCTCCCAAAAGGGGGCAGCGACATTGGGGAAGGTGGCGAAGACGCTCGCACTGGGAGAAGGGCTCCAGGCGCATGCGCAATCGGCCGCCTTTCGTTTCGAGAAAAAATAGGAAAGATCATGCGGGAAGCCGAAATAACAAGAAGCACGCTCGAGACCCGGATCACGGTCAGGATGAACCTCGACGGCATGGGCAAGTCGAACATCTCGACAGGGATCGGTTTTTTCGACCACATGCTCGACCAGATCGCAAGGCATGGGCTCATCGACCTTGATGTCAAGGCGGAAGGCGACCTGCATATCGACGGACATCACACGGTGGAGGACATCGGCATCACCATGGGACAGGCATTTTCCAGGGCGCTCGGCGAAAAGAAGGGAATCACTCGCTATGGGCATGCCTATGTTCCTCTGGACGAAGCATTGTCCCGGGTCGTGATCGACCTCTCGGGCAGGCCGGGGCTTGCCATGGATGCGCATTTCACCAGAAGCAATGTGGGCGAATTCGACGTCGAACTGGTCGGTGAATTCTTCCAGGGATTCGTCAACCATGCTCTCGTCACCGTGCACATCGACAATCTCAAGGGAAAGAACGCGCATCACCAGTGCGAAACGATCTTCAAGGCTTTCGGGCGCGCGCTCAGAATGGCCTGCCAGATCGATGCGCGCATCGCCGGCGAGACGCCTTCGACCAAGGGTTGCCTTTGAAATGATCGCCATCGTCGACTACGGCATGGGCAACCTGCGCTCAGTGGAAAAGGCGGTCGAGCACGTTTCGCCGAATTCGAAAGTGCTCGTCACGAGCGACCCCGGCAAGATCCTGGAAGCCGACCGGGTGATCTTCCCCGGGCAAGGCGCGATGCCGGACTGCATGCGCGAGCTCGATGCCAGGGGATTGCGCGATGCGGTCCTGCAGGCGGCGCGCGACAAGCCTTTCCTCGGCATCTGCATCGGACTGCAGATGCTGTTCGAGTTCAGCGAAGAAGGGAATGTCGCCGGACTCGGGATCCTGAGGGGACGCGTCAAGCGCTTTCCGGCTGACCAGATGTTCGACACATCCGGAGAAAAGCTGAAAGTGCCGCACATCGGATGGAACGAGGTCGAAGAATGCATGTCCCATCCCCTTTGGGAAGGGATAGAAGATCAAAGCAGGTTTTATTTCGTGCACAGCTATTACGTCGAACCGGAAGACGAAAGCATTGTTGCGGCCACGAGCCGCTATCCCTTCCGATTCGCAAGCGCCGTGGCGAAGCGCAATATTTTTGCCGTACAATTCCATCCGGAGAAAAGCCAGCATGCCGGGCTTGCCCTTTTGCGCAATTTCTCCGCCTGGAATGGCGAATTTTCGAGTGGAGAAAAACAGGTCAGGCTATGTTGATTATTCCTGCTATCGATTTGAAGGACGGCGAATGCGTTCGCCTCAAACAGGGACTGATGGAAGACGCCACCGTCTTTTCCGATGATCCGGCCACCATGGCGAAGCACTGGCTCGACCAGGGCGCGAGAAGGCTTCACCTCGTCGATCTGAACGGCGCATTCGCCGGCAAACCCAAGAACGAAGAGGCCATCCGCTCCGTGATCGAAGCAGTCGGGGACGAAATTCCCGTCCAGCTCGGCGGGGGCATCAGGGACCTCGAAACCATAGAGCGCTATCTCGACGACGGTGTGTCCTACATCATCATCGGCACTGCAGCAGTCAAGACCCCCGGGTTCCTGCATGACGCCTGCAACGCGTTTCCTGGCCACATCATGGTCGGGCTCGACGCGAAGGAAGGCAAGGTTGCGGTCAACGGCTGGTCCAAGGTGACGGGACACGACGTCGTGGATCTCGCCAAACGGTTCCAGGATTACGGGGTGGAAGCCGTCATCTATACCGACATCGGCCGTGACGGCATGCTCACCGGGGTCAACATCGAAGCGACATTGAAGCTTGCGCGCGAGCTCACCATTCCGGTGATCGCGAGCGGCGGTGTCACCAACCTGGACGACGTCAGGGCATTGTGCGGCATCGAGGCCGAAGGCATCATGGGCGCGATCACGGGGCGCGCCATCTACGAAGGCACGCTGAACTTCAGGGAAGCGCAGGCGCTCGCCGACACGCTTTCCCCGAAATATCTGGATTAGCATGGGACTTTCCAAAAGGATCATCCCCTGCCTCGACGTGACGGGGGGAAGGGTCGTCAAGGGCGTCAACTTCGTTGGCCTGAGGGATGCGGGCGACCCGGTCGAGATCGCCAAACGCTACGACGAGCAGGGGGCTGACGAGCTCACCTTCCTCGACATCACGGCGAGTTCCGACGAACGCGGACTCATCCTCAAGATCATCGAGGATGTGGCCTCCCAGGTATTCATACCGCTCACCGTGGGCGGCGGCGTGAGAGCGGTTGCAGACGTGCGCAGTCTCCTGAACGCCGGCGCGGACAAGGTCAGCATGAATACTTCCGCGGTCAGCAACCCCGATCTCGTCGCGGAGGCATCAAACCGTTTCGGCTCCCAGTGCATCGTCGTCGCCATCGACGCGAAGAAGGTTAGCGAGAACAAATGGGAAGTATTCACCCATGGCGGAAGAAGGCAAACCGGTCTGGATGCGATAGAATGGGCTGTCAGGATGCAGTCGCTCGGCGCGGGAGAAATCCTGCTCACCAGCATGGACAGGGACGGCACGAAAAACGGGTTCGACCTTGAGCTCACGCGAAAAGTGTCCGATGCGCTCGACATCCCGCTGATTGCAAGCGGAGGGGTGGGGAATCTCGCTCATCTCGCGGACGGGGTGCTCGAAGGGCATGCCGATGCGGTGCTTGCAGCCAGCATCTTCCATTACGGCGAATACACCGTGCGGCAGGCGAAGGAATACATGGCCACCCGCCAAATCGAGGTGAGGCTTTGAACGACAACTGGCTGAACAAGATCAACTGGTCCAACGAAGGACTGGTCCCTGCGGTCGCGCAGGACGCGAAATCCGGCCGCGTGCTGATGGTGGCCTGGATGAACCGCGAGTCCCTCGAGCTTTCCGTGAAAACAGGGGTCGCCGTCTACTGGTCGCGGTCCAGAAAAAAGCTCTGGAAGAAGGGCGAAGAATCCGGGCATACCCAGAAGATCATCGAGATGCGCCTTGACTGCGACGAGGACGTGCTCCTCCTGAAGGTCGAGCAGGAAGGAGGAATCGCCTGCCATACCGGAAGGGAGAGCTGTTTTTTCCAGAAGCTGGAGAACGGCCATTGGGTGGTCACCGACGAAGTGATCAGGGCGCCTGATGAAATCTACGGAAGAAAACCATGAGCATACTGGAACGCCTTGCGGATACCATCGAATCGAGGAAAGGTTCGGATCCCAAGTCCTCCTATGTCGCTTCCCTCTTCGGCAAGGGGCAGGATGCCATACTGAAAAAGATTGCAGAAGAAGCCGGCGAGACGCTGCTCGCCTCCAAGGACGGTGATAAACTGCATGTCGTGAAGGAAACGGCCGATCTCTGGTTCCACAGCCTGGTCATGCTCGCCTGGCACGGCCTGAGGCCGGAGGACGTGTATGCGGAACTGGAAAGAAGGGAAGGCCTGTCCGGAATCGAGGAGAAGGCGGGGAGAAAATGAGCGAGAACTGCATCTTTTGCCGCATCATCAGAGGGGAAATCCCGGGCAAGCGCCTGTATGAGGACGAAGACATCATCGCCATCCACGACATCCATCCCGTGGCCCCTGTCCATTTCATGCTGATCCCCAAGGAACACATCGAATCCCTGGCGCATGTCGGCGATTCGCACCGGGATCTCATGGGAAAAATGATGGTGCTCGCCCCGAAACTCGCTCTGGAATCCGGCCTCCCCGACGGATTCCGCACCATCATCAATACGGGGAGAATAGGCGGGCAGGAAGTGATGCATCTGCACATGCATGTCATCGGCGGGCAGAACAGGCTTCCTCCCATGCTCGTCAGGATTTAATTCAAGGAGTTTTATATGGGTTCATTAAGCATCTGGCACTGGCTCATCGTTCTTCTGATCGTCCTCCTGGTATTCGGCACGAAGAAACTGAAGAATATCGGCAGCGACCTCGGTGGCGCAGTGAAAGGCTTCAAGGAAGGCATGGCAGGCGCGGACGAAGAGCACAAGAAGATCGAATCTTCATCGACGGGGCAGACAATCGAAGGCGAAGTGAAGGAAAAGACAAAATCCTGATCCATGTTCGACATCAGCTTCTCTGAGCTTTTCCTGATCGGGATCGTCGCGCTGGTCGTCGTCGGTCCGGAGCGTCTGCCCAAGGTGGCGCGCGCCTTCGGCGTCATGGTCGGACGCGCCCAGCGCTACGTCAACGACATCAAGGTCGAACTGCAGCGCGAAGCCAATTTCGATGAAATCAAGAAAATGCAGGAAGACGCCAGGGAATCGGCGATGAAGCTCGAGGCCGAGCTGAAGACCAAGGCCATGGAATACGAGCGCAAGTTCAAGGAAGCCGAAGACACCATGCATGTCGAGCTGAACGAAGTGAAAAAACCGCTCGCCGACAAGACTGAGCACGTCGCAGAGAAAACCGAGCCCGTCGCCGAAGAGGACCCTAGACAGCTCAAGATCGATTTCGACGAAAAATGAGCACGTCCGAAAGCATCATTTCCCACCTGATCGAGCTCAGGACCCGCCTTCTGCGGGCGGGCATCGCCATCATCATCGTCTTCCTGTTTCTCGCACCCTGGGCGAGAAACCTTTACACTTTCCTCGCGCATCCCCTGCTCGCCCATCTGCCCAAAGGCGGCAGCATGATCGCAACCGAAGTGACCACCCCTTTCCTCGTGCCGATGAAGATCGCGATCATGGCTTCCTTCCTCGTCACCCTTCCCCATACTCTTTACCAGCTATGGGCCTTCATCGCGCCCGGCCTCTACGCGCACGAAAAGAAGCTGGTCGCCCCGCTCATCGTGGGCAGCACCTTCCTTTTCTTCTGCGGCATGAGCTTCGCCTACTTCTTCGTCTTCCCCGTCGTATTCGGCTTCATTTCGAAGGTGACGCCTGAAGGGGTGTCGATGATGACCGACATCGGGAAATACCTGGACTTCGTCCTCACGCTGTTCCTCGCTTTCGGCATCACTTTCGAGGTCCCGATCATCGTCATCATCCTGGTCAGGATGGGATTCATCGAAATCGCCAAGCTCAAGGAATGGCGCCCCTACATGATCGTCAGCGCCTTCGTCCTGGGCGCACTTTTCACGCCGCCCGACGTCGTCTCCCAGACGATGCTCGCCGTTCCGCTCTGGCTGCTTTACGAACTCGGCATCTTCCTCGCCAGGTTCGTTCCCAAGGAAGAACCCAACGCATGAGCAACCCCTATACCCGCTTCCAGGCATCCGAACTGATCCTGAGAGACGAGCTTGCGATAGACCGCACGCTGCTCGCCAACGAGAGGACGCTGCTTTCCTACTTGCGCTCGGGGATTGCGCTCTTCATCGCCGGGGTCTCCATCATCCATTTCTCCCACCAGGCATGGTTTACCGCCGTGGGCTTCGCCTGCCTGCCGAGCGGGCTCGTGACCGTCTGGATCGGGATCCGCAAGTATCGCGAAATGGACAAGGCCATTCAGGCGATCAGGCGCCGGCTTGAAAACCTGCCCAGGGAAGACTGAGCCTTATGACACGCTGCCGAATGAAAGATCGGCGCTGTAAGGCGGAGGCGGAACGCCAGCGATCCTGCACCCCTGGTTGACGGGACCGCCTGGAAAGAGCTCGTAAAGATGCTTCTTTCCGCCCCTTGCGCCGAAAGGCTCCTCGAGCGCGCCGAGCAGCCTGGGGCCGCTCAGGTCATGCCCGTGCAGCCTGTAATGGTTCCTGAGCAGATTCACCACCTCCCAATGCTCTTCGGTGAGCCTGACCCCCTCCATTTCAGCGATCTTTTCGGCGATTTCTTCCGACCATTCGGGAAGCGCGGCAAGGCGGCCTTCCGGATCGTCCTTCAGCATGTTTTCGATGTTCAGCATTTCCCTCTCCTTGTGAGGTGCCAGGATACATTTATAGGACAGCGGGCATCCCTAATCAAGCTGTGGCAGAATAGCGAGCCATGGATTCAAAACCTGTCGGGCGCTTCGCCCCTTCGCCAACCGGCCCGCTTCATTTCGGGTCCATCCTCGCCGCGGTGGCGAGCTACTTGGACGCGAAGTCGGTCGGCGGAAAATGGCTCGTCAGGATAGAGGATGTCGACGAGGCGAGAACCGTTTCCGGGGCTGCAGAAGGGATGCTGAACCTGCTCGAGCAACTCGGAATGGAATGGGACGGGGAGGTGCTCTACCAGAGCAGAAGGACGCATCTCTACCGGGAGGCCATGGCAGCGCTCGGCGGCTTTGCCTATCCCTGTTCCTGCTCGAGGCGCGAGATCGAAGGCATCTACAGGGGAACATGCAGGAACGGGGCGAAGGGAGAAGCAAAATCGGTCAGGGTCAGGGTGGACGACGAGAAGACAAGCTTTGTCGACCTGATCCAGGGAGAATATGCGCAGAATCTCGAAAAGGAAGTCGGCGATTTCGTTCTTTTCAGGGCGGACGGCTTTTTCGCCTACCAGCTCGCCGTCGTCGTCGACGACTGGGATCAGGGCGTGACGCGCGTCGTGCGCGGCGCTGACCTGCTCGACTCCACGCCGCGGCAGATCCACCTGCAGAGGCTTCTCGGGTTCGACATGCCCATTTATGCGCATCTTCCCGTCGCAATCAACGAGAAAGGAGAAAAGCTCTCCAAGCAGACGCAGGCTGAAGCTGCCGGTCCTGAAATCCGGACGCTTTTCAGATCGCTGAACTTTCTCGGGCAGGATCCGCCCGATGCGCTTCTCGAAGGAGACATTCCAGCCTTCTGGAATTGGGCAATGAATAACTGGGATCTCGACAGAATCCCCAAATTGAAAACGATATTGGAAAAGGCATGACAAGAATCGAATCCCTCGACCACGAGGGCAGAGGGGTCGCTCATGTGGAAGGCAAGGCTGTCTTCGTCGAAGGCGCCCTTCCGGGAGAGCAGGTGGACTATTCGGTTTTCAAGAAGAAACCGAAGGTCGAATTTGCCAACGTGACCAGGATACAGGTCAGCAGTCCCTGGCGAACCGAACCGAAATGCCCCAATTTCGGCCTCTGCGGCGGGTGCAGCATGCAGCATCTCGAGCCATCGGCCCAGGTCGCCGCGAAGCAGCGCATCCTGGAAGATGCGCTCTGGCATGTGGGCAGGGTGAGGGCGGATCGCATCCTGCCGCCCATCCATGGCCCCTACTGGGAATACCGGCGCAGGGCCAGGCTTTCGGTGAAATACGTCGAGAAGAAGGAAAAAGTCCTGGTCGGATTCAACGAAAAGCGCACCCGCTACGTCACCGACATGGAAAGCTGCGCAGTTCTCCCGGAAAAAATATCCGGACTGATTCCGCATCTCAAGGAAATGATCGAGCGGCTTTCCGTGAAAAGACGCCTCCCCCAGATAGAGGTCGTGGCAGGAGAGGATTGCGATCTCCTCGTTTTCAGGATCCTCGATCCGCTCACCGAATCGGACGAGAAAATCATCAGGGAATTCGCAGATCGGCATGGCGTGGCGATCTACCTCCAGCCCAAGGGGGTCGATTCGATCCACCCTTTCCATCCGCCCGAATCCGCGAACCTGCATTATTCCCTTCTGGAATTCGGCATCACCATGCCCTTCCTGCCTTCGGACTTCACGCAGGTGAATTTCTCGGTCAACCGGGTCATGGTGAGGCGCGCCATCGATCTTCTCGCGCCGAGAAAAGGCGAAGAGATAGCCGATCTCTTCTGCGGGCTGGGGAATTTCACGCTGCCTATCGCAAGGTCGGGAGCGCTTGTTACGGGGATGGAAGGCAGCGCCGTTCTCGTCGAACGCGCGAAGCAGAATGCGGGAAAGAACGGCATCTCGAATGCGCGCTTCGAGGTGGCCGACCTGTTCGAGAAAAAAGGAGTCGATCTTTCAGGATACGACAAGCTGCTGATCGACCCGCCCAGGGCGGGCGCGCACGAGCTTGTCCAGGCGCTGAAGGAACCTTATCCGAAGCGCATCGTCTACGTCTCGTGCGACCCTGCAACCCTCGCCAGGGATGCCGGGATACTCGTCCATTCGAAAGGCTATGATTTGGCCTGCGCGGGCGTGATCAACATGTTCCCGCACACTTCCCACGTCGAGTCGATCGCGCTCTTCACGCTTCCAGGAGCGACTTGATCACGGCGCCTGCGAGCATGAAGCCGAAAAGCGGCGGCATGTAGCTGATCGTGCCGTTGACCGCCCTGGGGCGCCCGTGCCCGGAGACAGGCTCGGGGGGAAGCGGCGGCCTGGGCTGCTCGTCCGTGTAAACCGTCAGCACGCCCTGCTCGATGCCACGCTTACGCAATCTTTTCCTCATCTGGCTTGCAAGCGGGCAGATCCTCGTCTCCGAAATGTCGGCGAGCCTGATCCTCGATGGATCGAGCTTGTTTCCTGCGCCCATGCTGGACGCGACTTTCAGCCCTCTTTTCACGCTCTCGGCAACCAGCGCGACCTTGCAGTTGAGCGAATCGATCGCATCGATCACGTAATCCGCATCCACGGGGACGATGTCGTTGACGTTCTCGACATTCAGGAATTCCCGCCTGATCGCGACGACGCAGTCGGGATTGATCTCGTGGATCCTCGACGCCATCAATTCAGCCTTGGATTGCCCCACTGTCGAATCCAGGGCCGGCAACTGCCTGTTGATGTTGCTCTCAGCCACCACGTCGTGGTCGAGCAGAGTGAGCCGGCCTATGCCGCCGCGCGCCAGCGCTTCGGCGCAATAGGAGCCCACCCCGCCAAGACCTGCAAGGAAAACATGTTTCGATGCCAGTTTGGCTATACCTTCATCCCCGATGAGGATGCGCGTCCTTTCGAATCTGCTCATTCCAGCTCCAGCACTTCTCTTGCGTTTTCAGTCGTTGCGATCGCCACTTCATCTACAGTAATTTTCCTCAAATTTGCAAGAACTTCTGCTATTTTCGGCAAATATTCAGGAGAATTCCTGTTTTTTCCGATGAAGGATGGCGGCATGTCGGGGGAATCCGTCTCGAGGACGATCGATTCCAGGGGAAGAATCTCGGCAAGATGGCGTATTTTCGTCGCCCGCTCGTAGGTCATCGCCCCGCCGAAACCGAGCTTGAAGCCCAGCTTGATGAATTCCTCCGCCTGCTGCAGGCTGCCGTTGAAGGCATGCGCGATCCCGCCCTTGACCTTTGCTTTCCTCAAGCTTGCAAGGATGGCGTCCTGCGAGCGGCGCACGTGGAGGAGGACGGGAAGATCGAATTCGCGCGCAATCTTGAGCTGCGCCTCGAAATAGTCGACCTGGAGATTCCTGTCGTAATGCTCGACGAAGAAATCCAGCCCGATCTCGCCGATCGCGACGACTTCCAGCGCCTTTTCGCGCAAATAATCCAGATCTTCGAAGGAAGCCTCCTCGACATAAAGGGGATGAATGCCGAGCGCGGGATGGCAGGCGAGTTCAGCTGCGCACAATTCGAGCACATTGCCGAAGGATTTTCGCTCCACTCCCGGGACGACGAATGCTCCCACCCCCGCCATTCTCGCGCGCTCGATGACCTGAGCCCTGTCCGGGTCGAACTCGGCCGCATCGAGATGGCAATGGGTGTCGACCAGCATCAATGCCTCCGGATGTTCGGGCGCTTGCCCACCGTGACCTTGAGCTCCATCTTTTTCCCGCCCCTCAGGATCGTCATGCGCGCAACCTTGCCCGGCTCGAGCTCGGCGATGTCGTTCAGCATGGATGAGGCGTCATCAACACGGCTGCCCTCAAGCTGGATCAGGATGTCTCCGGGGCGCATCCCCGCGGAATAGGCCGGCCCTCCCCTGAACACGCCGGCGATCAGCGCCCCCCTAGTGTCGGAAAGCCTGAATGAATCCGCAAGCTCGGGACTGATGTCCTGCACTTCGACGCCGATCCAGCCGCGCGTCACGGAACCCTTCTCCATGATCTGCTCCATCACGTTCTTGGCGAGGCTCACCGGAATGGCGAATCCGATGCCGAGGGAGCCTCCGCTTTGCGAATAGATCGCGGTATTGATGCCGACGAGATTGCCGCCCGAATCGACGAGCGCGCCGCCTGAATTGCCGGGATTGATGGGCGCATCCGTCTGGATGAAATTCTCGTAGGTATTGATGCCCAGGTGGTTCCTGCCCAATGCGCTGACGATGCCCATGGTGACCGTTTCCCCGACGCCGAAGGGGTTCCCAATGGCCAGCACGATATCCCCCACCTTGATGCTTTCCGATTGCCCGAATGTGATCGGGGTCAGGTTCTTGAAATCGACCTTCAGCACGGCCAGATCCGTCTCGGGATCGGACCCGACCACCTTGGCGAGCGACTTCCTGCCGTCCGAGAGCGCGACCTCGATTTCGTCAGCGGCCTCGATGACATGCCTGTTGGTCAGGATGAATCCCTCGGGGCTCACGATCACGCCCGAACCCAGGCTGAAGCTTCGCCTCGTCTCGGACCGCCCCGGCTCGCCGAAGAAGCGCCTGAAGAATGGGTCGTCCATGAGCGGATTTCTCGGCACCCTGACTTCATGGCTCGTGAAGATGTTGACCACCGAAGGCATGGCCTTGGCGGCCGCATTTGAAAAACCGCTCATCTTGCCGCCCTTGACCTCGACCGCCTCCCTGATCGTCGCGATGGAGCCATGTCTGCCGAAAGGAAGCAGATTGGATTTCAGGGTCGAGACGACGAACAGAATGGCAAGACTTATGGTCGCCGTTTGTGCAAAAATAAGCCAAAGTCTGCGCATGGCCGAGGATCCTTATGCTTCGAAACGAATTGGAAGATTATACCGGACGTTTGCTCGAGATCGACCGGTTCAGGGATTATTGCCCGAACGGCCTCCAGGTCGAAGGAAAGATCGAGATCGGAAAAATCGCGACCGGCGTCACCGCTTCCCTCGCTTTCCTCGAGAAGGCCAGTGAAGCAGGGGCTGACGCGGTTTTCGTCCATCACGGCTATTTCTGGAAGAACGAAGACCCCAGGATCGCCGGCATCAAGAAAAATCGCATCGAACTTCTCCTGAAAAGCGGCATGAGTCTTTTCGCCTATCACCTGCCGCTCGACGCCCATCCCGAGCTCGGCAACAATGCCATGCTTGCCCAAAGGCTCGGCTTTTCGGTCGCCTCCAGATTCGCTGATCAGGGGATAGGCATGCTCGGCAATACAATTGATGCCGTTACTGCGCTTGAACTCGCAGACAGGATAGGCAACCGACTCGGCAGGGATGCGTTCGTCGTCGGGAATATATCCAGGCAGGTGAAAAAAATCGCCTGGTGCAGCGGAGCCGCCCAAGGCTATCTTCTGGAAGCGGCCAGACTGGGTGCGGATGCCTACCTTTCAGGGGAAATATCGGAGCAGACCGTTCACGAAGCAAATGAATCCGGCATCGCCTACATCTGCGCAGGGCATTATGCGACAGAGCGATACGGAATCCGGGCGCTCGGCGAGCATTTGGCGAAAACCTTCGGGCTGATTCACACGCATATCGACACGAACAACCCGATCTGACATTTCACATTAATATACATAGAGTTATCTCACAGTATTTCGTATTTGTGGCAGAAATGGGTTAAAATACCCATTTTCAGGAAATTACGGCCATGATGACTTTGTATTCGGGCACGTCCTGCCCTTTCAGCCAACGATGCCGCATCGTGCTGTACGAAAAGGATATGGATTTCCAGATCATAGACGTCGACCTCTACAACAAGCCAGAGGATCTGGCTGTCATGAACCCCTACAATCAGGTTCCCGTCCTCGTCGAGCGCGACCTGGTCCTGTACGAATCTAACATCATCAACGAATACATCGACGACCGCTTTCCCCATCCCCAGCTGATGCCCGCGGACCCGATCATGCGCGCGAGGGCAAGGCTCTTCCTTTTCAGGTTCGAAAAGGAGCTCTTCGTCCATGTCGAGGAAATCGAGCGCGGCAGCCAGAAGTCCGCCGAAAAGGCGAGAATCGCCATACGCGACAGCCTGACCCAGATCGCCCCCGTATTCGCCAAGCAGAAATACATACTGGGCGACGAATTCTCGATGCTCGACGTCGCGCTCGCTCCGCTGCTCTGGCGCCTAGACTATTACGGCATCCAGCTCGGCAAGCAGGCGGCGCCGATTCTGAAATACGCCGAGCGCATTTTCAGCAGACCCGCCTTCATCGCCGCGCTGACCGCCTCCGAGAAGGTCATGCGCAAGTGAGCACGGCCTCCACCAAGCCATACCTCATCAGGGCAATCTACGAATGGTGCTCCGATTCCGGCATGACACCCTATCTTTCGGTGAAGATTGACGACAACACGAAGGTGCCGATGGAGTTCGTCAAGGAAGGCGAGATCGTCCTCAACATCGGGGTTGCGGCGACGCGCGGCTTGGTGCTCGGCAACGATTCGATCCAGTTCACCGCGCGCTTCGGCGGCGTGCCCAGGGACATATGGATCCCCGTCTCCAGGGTGGCGGGGATCTTTTCCAAGGAGAACGGTGAAGGATTGTTCTTCCAGGTCGAAGGCTCCAGCGGCCCAGAACAAGAGCCGCCGCCCCCCGCCCCGACAAAGCCGAAGCTCCACATCGTCAAGTGAGCGGTTGTCCGACTCGGTTCCAGCTTATATAATTCAAGCGCGCCGGCATAGCTCAGTTGGTAGAGCAGCTGATTTGTAATCAGAAGGTCGTGGGTTCGATTCCTATTGCCGGCACCACAAAAACAATGGCTTATGATAAATTTGTAGGCCATTGACCCCGCCCAAAATGCGCCTAGGCTACAACTAGGCTACATTTTCTAAGTGAGTTCACATCAGTCAGTAGCTCGGATTGCCTCTTCGCCGCTTTTTCACTCAAGCCTCACAAAAAAGGGGGGCGAACATTTGTGCTGGCAGTCGCCTTATCAGGATGTTCAGATCGACCGCTTCGGCCGATGACCGGGCTTCGGTCTTTACGAACCATCGGAACTCAGGCGACAAGGGCCGTTTTACGTAAATTTCCGGACGCCCTCGACATCCTCTAAACTAGGTTCGTCGTGTTGCTGAGAATGTGATGGATATTTAGGCGATCTCATTTCGGTGGTAGCTTCTGTCGCCCATCCGCCAAACTAAAATCCTCCGGCAGCGGCTTAAACTTATCTCCCTCTTGCGGCCAGCGCTTTGCACGGCTTTGGAAGGCACGCAATGTATCAATATCCAACGTGGCTGCTATTACAAAATCATTATTCCCTCCACGCACACGAGCCAAGTCGCGCATAAAAACTTCTTTTGCGGGAGACCTTACTCGGCTATCTCCGTATGCGCGATTATTTACCAGTATGGTGTATGCATGGAGATCCAAAGCAGTCGATTCGATAAGCGCAGCAAAGGTATCCAAATCCTGATTCCAGCTTAGCACCATCAATGCATCCACTTTACCCTGGAACTTGATTCGCGCTTTACTGTTCTGCAATTCGGAGCAAACCATAACGCCAAAATGAGTCCCATTATGAACGTACACTGGCTTGATTTTCTTACCCGTCAGCTCAGAGAACGCCCAACGCTTACCAAATGTATCAGTCAGTCGCTGATCTTCACGCACCCCCGGCTGAAGTTTCGGTTGCCATATCTTGATAGCTGCAGGAAAACCCAGCCTATTATCCGTTAGTACCAGGCATGCCTCGCTGAGTATTTCATCTCTACCGAAATGTCGATATTCCGTACCGGCTATTAGGCTGATACCAGCAACGGTCAATCGAGAGGCAATACTGTCCACCCATTGCAACGGCAAAGACAATTCAGGCAACAGCATGTAATCTGGTTTCGGATTTAAGCGCAAGGTCTGGTTTACCAAGTCTGATATACGGCTATATCGATCCTTGGAAAGGTTCGACTTATCACAAGCCGAGGCAGCCCAATCGTCATCCTCAGTTTTAAGGTTGGACAGAGCGACAATTATCCTGCGCTTCTTGTCTGTACCAATGCTCAGCAACTTTGTTGCGCTCGCTCTCTTTTTCTTTCCTTTCACGTCCTCTTCTTGATCTGCTGCCAACAAGGTCGGCTTCACCCAAACGCCACGTATCGCCTGAGTGTATTTGGCCCATATTACAGCAGGCATATCTTCACAAGCCTTACCATCCATTTGTGGCAGCCCTACGCATTCTGGCGCCAATTCAGAAATTTCCGCAGCGCTAAGTGGGCGCGTTGGAAACAGATAAGGCAAATAACTTTCCCCACTACGATGTCCCACTGCAACAGCTGCAAGTCGACTGACACGAGTCGACTGCAAAAAACGCTTGAGATCTTCTGTATGGAGGAGTTCTGTCGATTCCAATAGTTTGAGAATTCGACTCTCTTGCCTCCTATTATCTTGACTCAACAATGCGCTTGCTGCTTTGCGTTTCAAAATACGCTTGTACGGCTCTTTGGCCAGATCGGCCATAGCTACAAGTGGAGCCTTTTGGTAAAACTCTTCTGACCCGAATCGGAAATTAAGAAGGTTCTCGAAATCAACCAGCTCACCCCATATACCATTTAAAAATAACTCCGCAAGCCGTAGCTCTTTACGCCCGTGCCGATCAGTAAGTAACTTGTCCGGATCGTAATAGCGTGTTGCAGCATCGATAAACAACCAAGTCAACGTCCCTTTTATATAACGCCAAATATCCTCGCCTGATTTGGATTCAACACCATTTATGGCGATATTTGCTCGTGGCCGGACTTCAGCTTCCAGCATGGCAAGAGACTCATAAGTGGCTACAACAATCTGCTCAGCCTGCCTCCACTCATTCATGCTGATGGCGAAACCTAGCAAGCGAGGTAAATATGTGAAATGAGCAAATAGCGTGTCAGGTCTGAGAATATGGTTATGGGCAAACTGGTAAAATTCTTCACGCTGACTTTTCCACTCATGGGGCGGTAAATCACGGGCCAGTGTCTCTACATGGCGCAACTGCAAAGCCCAACTCAAGCGGCGAATAGTGAGACCATCAGCACGGCGCAAGTTATCGGCATTTTCGCCCACGCTTCCGGCTGCCGAAAGCACTTTGGCCGCAGTAGAGTCCTCCAGTTGGTCCGGTGAAGGCATTAACCGGTGCTCACTGGAAAGCGCAGCAATCTCTCGCTCTATACTGTCGAGTAAGTCCAACCCCGCTCGTCCCTGTAACACAAAGAGTTTTTGTTTATCCCCTTGTAGCTTAATTTGGCTCTTGCCTTGTATCGATTCACCTTGTTGTATCTGCCATAGTTGATCTTGATTGACGGCGCTCGAATTGACGCTTTTTTTACGAATAACGCACTCTTTACCCATACGTTCCTGCAAAAAAACCATAAAGTCTTCGCTACACGTAATGGCTCCCGTATCACGCAACACTAAAAACATATCGTCCACATAACGCCCATAGTGGATAGGTCCGATCTTTTCCTTGATCATGCAGTCCCAGTGGTGCAGCAAGGCATTAGAAATGATTCGGCTTGCAGTTAGCCCAATGACCAGACCACCAGGAATAGACTTCCTACCCATGATTGTTTTTCCGGCAAACTCGCTGGCTCGACTCGACCAGCGGCAAAGAAAATTAGCCAGTTCCAGGGTAAAAGACTTCTCCTGGGCGGTCAGCTCAAGTCCAAGCGCTTCACGTAGCCCATCTGAGGCAAGCGCCATCGGATCAATCAAGTGGTAATAGCTTTTCAAATCCAGTGACACAGCAATGACATCGTGCCCTTTCTCCAGCTCACTTCGAATTGCATTCAAACCATCATTGCGCCATTTCTGGTATGGCTGAAAATACGGGGCAAATGAGCCAATCGCACTGATATGGAATGGTTTGGGTGCGTCTTTGCCAAGCAGTTCATCATTACGAACCCGCTTGAGGCGCGCTCCATAGCAACTGTCTTCAAGACGTTCATCGAATTTGTGCCCAACCGTATTGATCCACAAAGCCGAGAGAATATGAGTTTCTACAGGAAAATCACCGATAACACGAAATTCCGGAATCAGGTCATTCTGGTGGGTCAGATGCTCAAAGGATCGCGCAGGATTCGAAAAGTGAACGTGCCCATTGACTGCATCTGGCTTTGCTTTGATTGACAGCTTCTTAGGCAACAAGCGGATGTCACCTAAATATTTATCATTATCGGAAAACCCTTGTTCAGTATGCAAGCTAGACAATAGTTTTTTTAAATTATAAAGCAGATCTTGTTCGTATTCGGCAAACTTGATGGCAGTAGGAAAGGTGTTTTCAAAAAAACAGTCCGCCTTAGCTTTGCGGTAAGCCACCACCAAATCTTCTAGTGTTATCTGATTCCAGCCGGAGAAGTTTTCCTGATAACCCATCATCAATCCTTGGATATTTGTACAATTATCTTGCCGCTTATTAACATTTGGGCTGAATCGTTCCAAAATCAAAACGTACTTTACAACCTAAATGCCTGGAATGTACACCAATGCGGTCGTGTAACAGTACACAACTTCTTCGGCCTCGGGCGAGGCCTGGGCATCGGCCTTTGCGGCCTGATGCCAACGGGCTAGAATGATCGCTACTGACCATAAGCGAACCTATCGACACCGGAATAACTGGTAGGTTTTGTGGAGCCTGTGGGTTTATATTTAATTGGGCAGTTATAAGAGGTGCAGCTCACAATGCCGATGCCAGAGATCAAGGAAATCGACTTCCGCCAGCTTGTCGCCCAAACAGGGAAGCAACTAATGTGGTTTCTCGGAGCTGGAGCGTCACGCAGTTCGGGCCTTCCGACTGCAACAGACCTAACTTGGGATCTTAAGCTTCGTTACTACTGTACCCAGGAAAATCAAGATGTTGTTGCACATGACGTCAGCAATCGATCTGTCCAAGCCCGCATACAGACGTACATGGACAGCAGAAGCTTTCCGCCCCTTGGGGATCCGGCCGAATATTCCTTCTATTTCGAGTTGCTGTTCGGGAAAGACTATGCAGCACAGCAGAAGTATCTCAATAAAGCGCTTTCGACAGATAAGATTTCCTCAACGATCGGGCACCGCGCGCTAGCTGCACTCCTCCACCTCGGTCTTGCACGGATCATCTTCACAACCAATTTCGACGAGGTTGTTGAATCTGCTTACGCCTCAATCACAGGTAAGAATCTAACGACCTTCCATCTTGAAGGTTCCTACGCCGCGCTTGAGGCATTGAACGCCGAGAGGTTTCCGTTTTACGCGAAGGTTCACGGCGACTTTCGGTATCAGGCCGTGAAGAATCTCACAGAGGATCTGCTCCATAATGATCGTGAAATTCAGAAATGTCTTGTGGCATCCGCTACTCGCTTCGGGATGGTCGTCAGCGGATACAGCGGGCGCGACGGCAACGTGATGGCGATGTTCCGTGAGGCCATCGAACAGAACAACTCTTTTCCACACGGTTTGTATTGGACCGTTACGCGGATTTCTCGCGTCGAAAAGCCTGTACGTGAGCTGATGGACTATGCACACAGTAAGGGCGTTAAAGGTGGGATCGTCGAAACCGGTACCTTCGATGAGATGCTGGCGAAAATCTGGCGATTGGTCGCCGAGAAGAATCCGGACGTAGACGGAAAAGTTAGGAGCGCGACGGTTGAGCAAATGAAGATTCCACTACCTCCTGTTGGCACTGCGTATCCCATTCTTCGCACGAACGCGCTCCGAATCACAGGTTTTCCTAGTACCTGCGGCACAATCGATTATGACGGAACTTTGGACATTAGACAGTTGAAAGACGTCTTGTTCGAGAAGCAACCTCCTTGCTCGGTTTGTTACACGGATCGCATCCTGTTCTGGGGAGACGGCAAGGAACTTGCCAAGATTTACGAGCCGAACCGGGTTAAGTCGATTTCGACATTCGAGATCGACGATCTTGTTCGTGTAATCGACGCTTCGACTTACTTGAAGTCAACGGTGGAGCAAACCGTTGCGACCGCCTTGGTAGCTGACAAACCTCTCCTGCTGCGTAAGCAGGGCAAGACGTGGTACGCCATCACCTACCATGTGGAGGCCAACAGCGATGCTTTGAAACCTTTGCGAGACGCGCTTTCCTGGAAAGATGTGAATGGCAAATTTCATCCCGGCGTTGTTAACGGCCAGGTTCCTGGCCTCAAAGATGTCTATTGGGCAGAGGCCGTTTCGCTGAAGGTTGAGGAGCGGAACGGACAGTTGTGGTTGCTGCTGCAACCTGATGTTTGGATTTCTCCATACAAGATGCGCGAAGAAGCCACCGACTTTCTCTACAATAAGAAAATACGCCGATATAACAAGCAAGCTTCCCAAATTCTGAGCGCTTGGATCGAGATTTTTCTCGGAGGCATCGGGAAAGGGGACGCGAACATCATCGCGTACAAAGGCACCGAACATCCCGCGGAATTCCAAATCAGCATGCGCTCCGCGTTCAGCAGGAGGAGCGGAAAAAATGTCTAACGATCCAAACGCGCTACCTGCCAATTCCATTCTGCCGGAACCGCATCTGCTCTTCGCGGGTGGAAAGACCCACGCTCATCCGTTACGCGGTCTGGTGGATTATGGCCCATATAGCCTCGACATCGGTGCGCCAAAAGTGGTCCGACTTGCATACCCGCCAAGCAATCTCCTTCCGAGGCTCGATGCGCTTGCCGGCGAATTGATGAACAAACTGCAGGTACGTGAAGCTCCAAACTACTACATTGCATATGAGGGGTTTGAGAAGGTCTTCCGGGCCCAGCTTGTACCGCCGACGGAAAATCTGCGCGTCCCCACACCGAATGAGTGCAATACCATGGCCGCTGCTAGGGATGGCAATGGTCTAGCTGACATGATCTTGCAGGCGATCCTTCCATTGCAGAAGCTCACACATTCGTTTGACGTATTGATCGTTCATCTGCCTGCTGCATGGAAGGCGGCCTATTTATACGAAGGCTTCAATCTTCACGACAGGATCAAAGCGAAGGTCGCACCGCTCAACATTCCAATCCAGATCATCAACGACACTATGTTCGAACGCACGTGTCGTGCGCAGGTCGCATGGGGATTGAGCGTTGCCCTCTATGCAAAGGCAAATGGAATTCCCTGGAAGCTCGCTGACTGGGACAAGGATGAGGCTTATATCGGACTAAGCTACGCCATCAAGAAGCTTGAGAATGGTGCCGAATACAGTACTTGTTGCAGCCAGGTCTTTGATCCCGATGGTACCGGCTTCGAGTTTGTTGCCTACGACACGCGCGAGTACACGACAGATCGTAAAGGCAATCCATACCTGACGTATCAAGAGATGCAGTCAGTGTTATCGAAAAGCCTGTTGCTTTATCAAAACTCACACAACGGGCGCTTGCCGAAAAAGATCTATGTCCATAAGACAACAGGCTTCACCGAGGATGAAATCCAAGGCGCGTTCGATGCCTTCGGATCGAAGATGGAGATAGAGCTTGTTCAGATCGTCCGCGGAACCAATTGGTATGGGTTGAAAATTGACGGACCGAACAAATGGAACAAGAACTCGGCTCCTGCAGGATATCCTGTTGATCGCGGCCTTTACCAGCCACTTACAGAAAACGAGTGCCTGCTTTGGACGCAAGGAGCCGTTCATGGTATCAATCAGGAGAAACCCAATCAGCCGGTTTTCAAGGAAGCACCGCTGAAACCTCTACCCAAACCGATAATGCTGCGCCGTTTCTCAGGTGTTGGGGGATGGCATGCGACATGCGCGAGCACTCTTGCCCTCACAAAGGTCGACTGGAACAACAACACACTATACAAGACGCTGCCAGTAACGCTCGTGTATTCGCAGGTCTTTGCTGAAGTGGTGAAGCAATCACCCGACATCGTAAACGATGTCTACGACTATCGGATGTTTATGTAAGGACCCGGGACAGACCACCATTTTCCGATTTCTTCAGATGACGACGTGGCTGTTCAGGGCCAACAAACGCTGAATGGCGGGTCTGACCTGCCCCCAAAAGGCATACCATTTCTCAGTTAGCAAAGGCCGATGATCGGCCAATAAGACAATTGTCGTGGCAAAATTGAATAGCTTTATGCTTTCGGGGTGTTCTAGGTTCGATGTCCCCAATTTTCTAGGCTACACATAGGCTACAAACCAATAGGGCATAAGAGGACACAACAGGACACAAGAGGACTTACCATTATTATGTTTCAATAAGTTAAGAAATTACCTATTGATTTAAAACATATATTTTTTAGGCCCCAAAGGGTTTGTAATCAGAAGGTCGTGGGTTCGATTCCTATTGCCGGCACCAATAAATCAATTAGTTGTACAACAAATCGCCTTTTCAGTTTCTAACTGGGTTACGCCAGGGTTACACGAATTGAAAAACCCGAGCACTTTCGTGGTTCGAATTTCCCTAAACTTACCTTGATATACTCTCTAACATGGATGGATTGTTAAAACGAGTAGCAATAGTAGCTTGGTGGATACCGTTCAAGGCTATCCCAGATTGATCGGCAGGTTACTGGCAACTTGCTGCCCGACGTTATGGCAATTCATGTTCTTTCACATCCCTTGTCTGAATTCCTGAAATCGTCTTTCGAGGCGTGACCGATCCGGATAATCCTTCATTCGTCCGGGAAGGTGGATAGAACGATGGTGAAGCTGCTTCAATGCTTCAAGCATCGGGCCATCGTTCAGATCCAGCAGCCGCTTCGAGACATGTATCTTGAAATCCGGGTCAATGCCAATCAAATGGGAATCGAAAGCCGCGTGATGTATCTTGGAAAGCGGCAAGCCGTTTGGGACCACCGGCTGGCCAAAATTTTCGTCCTTGTCTGAAATGATATGCGCTGCATCAAGAAGCAGTGGTTCAGGAAAACCCGATAAAGCGCAGCGTCCATTGTATGCCGAGATGACGGCTTCCCTGAATGACGCCTGGTGGAGTCTTTGCTTGATTTCCCGCAGCGCATATCTTCTCTCCAATGCGCTCGCCGGAATTTCGAGTTTGGTCTCGTTAGGCAACCCAAATGTCACCTGGGCCTTCAGAGACATTGCATCCCATCCCGCCACATAGGTCGGCATGATTGCCTGGTAATTCCCTGGGGAAACACCGAGAAAATAGATCAAGGGCTTCCGCATTTCCATTGCCTCTCGCAGCCAGCGGTTTTCAGCTGCATCGGGATTGTCGCCCATGAAGGCGTAATCGACGCTCTCTTCCCCTTCAAAAATCTGCCGATGGACTTGCTTCTGATCGTCGTACCAAACCCTTGCACCGGGCTTGGGGAAAACTGTCCGGATGGAGAGCAGATGCTGCATCTGTCGCGGCTTGAAAATTCCGCGCTGAGGATTGACCAGCGGTATCCGCACGCCATTGAACATGAACCCTGCCCTGATGTCGTTGGACGTTATGGTTTCGCCAAGACGCCGGACATGCTCGAAGGCTGCTGCGCGGATCTGTTCGTCTTCCCCCATGTTTTTCTTCTTTTTTTCAGAATCCTACCCCTGCCGCCTGAGCGCCGCAACTGTGATTATCTGTGATGCACGAGATCCTTCATGAAATGTTGACTTGTATCGGCTCCAGGCTTGAAATATCGCTTTCATGCACTGCGAAGAAGGATTGATGAAATTCGACCGCTATATCGGCATCGACTATTCGGGGGCTGAGTCACCCGAGAGCAGGATCAAGGTGCTGCAGGTTTTCGTCGCGTTGAATGCCAGCTGCATGCTCGGATTCTGATTCCACCATGATACGATTAAAGAAAAATCCAACAGCGCAATGCAGACGAGAAGTATAATTGCATCAAGGTGGTCAGCTGAGCATGGGGACAGGAATGCTGCTTGATGAGTTGAGGCGAAACAGAAATCAGATCGAAGCCTTGGCGCGCCAGTACGGTGCGAAGCACATCCGCGTGTTCGGTTCCGTTGCGCGCGGAGAGGAGCGCGCGGACAGCGACGTGGATATTCTGGTTGATCTCCCACGCGGTTACGATCTTTTCGCTCAGCGCATGCCACTTGCCGCAGGTCTCGAAAATCTGCTTCACCGGAAAGTGGAGCTGGTACCTGAGCACGAACTCAATCGGCATATTCGCGAGCAAGTGATCGGCGAAGCCGTGGAATTATGAGTAAACCTTGGCAGCCCTACGCGCTGCACATCCTGGATGCCATCGCCAAGATCAGGCGCATTCAGATGCGCGGCGAAATTGCCAAGGATGAAATTCTGTACGATGCAGCGCTGCGAAACCTGCAAACCCTTTCGGAAGCCACCCAATTGCTCCCGGACGACCAAAAATCCGCCTTTCCCGGTATTCCCTGGCGAGATATCAGTGGTTTTCGCAATATTCTCGTGCACAATTATCTGGGCGACATAGATCCGCTGACGGTTTCTGACGTGATCGACAAGCATCTTCAAGAACTTGAAGATGCCATCAAGACCTTGCTCGATCAGAATCCCAGCTGAATAGAGACGCTTACGTCGGGCAGTTTGACTTGCTGATTCCCGCAATGTATTCTCAATTCTAGAATCTAGAATATGGATGTGGAATGCTGAAGCCGCAGGACATTCTGGTGATGCTCAAGCTGGTGGCCATGGGACAACAGCCCTGGTCCTATGCCTCGCTGGCCGTGAGCCTGGGGATGAGCCCATCGCAGCTTCATTCAGCCGTGCGGCGCGCGCTTGCCGCGCAGATCGCCGTGAAAAAGGAAGACATCATCGCGCCGAATATCCGCAATCTCCAGGAATTCATCGTGCACGGCTTGCGTTATGTCTTCGTGCCGGAACTCGGGCAGTTGACCAGAGGCATCCCCACTTCCTACGCAGCGCCCCCCCTGGATCGGCACTTTGCCGAATCCGCCGAGCCGCCTCCTGTCTGGCCTGACCCGGAAGGCTCCGCGCGGGGCGTGGCCTTCTCGCCTCTGTACAAGTTCGCTCCGCAGGCTTCGCGCATTGACCCCACCCTTTACGAACTGCTCGCCCTGGTGGATGCCATAAGGGGTGGAAGGGCGCGTGAACGTGAATTGGCGATCAAGGAGCTGAAGGATCGGTTTGCGAAATATGCGTAGATCGGCAAATCCCAATCTCGAGATCATGGAACTCGCCATTGCCAGACTCGGCGAATGGGCAAATGAACTCGTGTTTCTCGGCGGCTGCGCGACCGGGCTCCTGATCACGGATCCGCTTGCTCCGCCTGTGCGCGCCACAAAAGACGTGGATGCCATTTCCGAGGTGGCTTCCCTGGTGGATTACCAGCGCCTGTCAAAGCGGCTTCGGGAATCAGGATTCAGCGAAGACATGAGTTCGGATGCGCCGATTTGCCGCTGGCGCTCAGGGGAAATACTGCTCGATGTGATGCCGACCCATCCGGAGATCCTGGGTTTCGGCAACGAATGGTACCAACCCGCATTCAAGGCGGCCCAATGGAAGGAATTGCCTTCGGGAAGAAAGATCCGGATGGTCTCGGCACCCTATTTCCTTGCGACCAAACTTGCAGCGTTCGCTGGGAGAGGAAAAGGCGACTACATGATGAGCCATGACATGGAAGATATCGTGGCAGTTCTCGATGGCAGGCCTGAAATCGTGGAAGAAGTGAGGCACTGCGATGAAAAACTGAGAATTCATCTCGGGCAGCGTTTGGCTGATTTGCTGAAGGATGACAGATTTCTCGAGGCTTTGCCCGGACACATGCCGGGCGACCCGGGCAGCCAGGCCAGGGTGCATATTGTAATTGAACGCCTCAGGGCGATTACGTCGAGCAGCTCAAGCTCAGCGAATTGATGCTATTCATGCAAAACAACATCAATCCATTGATCTTATTTTGATTTCAATAGTTTTCTTCTTATTATTCAGATAATAAACTCAGGTTGATATTGAATTTCTCGATCGACCCGACGCCCATCCCGTATGCAAAAATCTGCAAAAAGTGAATGGTTTTGCATATGAATTGGGGAATTGTTTTCAATTGCGGTACTGCAATTGGTCTTCAGCGGAATGATTTCGGTGCCCTCCTTGAGCCCGGCCGCAAGAGAAAGCGTCCCGGCTGCCCCTGCGCGTCCCGCCGTTGAAATGCGCTTTCAGGACGAGCAAGAAGGCGGCCAGATGCGGCTTGCAGAAGACTGTCCCGCCCGTCCCGCAGAAAAATCGATGATCCCTGCATGGATAGCTCCAGCGGGTCCTTCCCGGAGCATTTTGTCGAGGGCAATTCGGGCCGCATCATTTCGCCAGTCGGTGGCAAAATTCCGGAGTTGACAAAATGGTTTACAACCAGGGTTTACAGAATCGCTCCCGATTCAATGAATATTGTTGCTGCAATTTTTCAGAATGCCCATGGATGCAACAAAATGACCGGATGATTCAACTGGAAACCGAACCGCGGATTTTCCGGGGGCTTTCAAAGATGGGGGTATTTCTGGGGGTATATGGCAAAAACCGAATCGGCTTTTGTTGTTTTTATACAGGTAGCTGCAATTTCCACAAGATTCCTATTGCGCACCAATCAAGCTAAACAGCCTGGAGTTTTCTCCAGGCTGTTTTTGTTTGCGCGTATCCAATAGCTGAAACGCCCCCAGCTCATCGCCCGTTCCAATCGCAATGGATAAAGCGATTGCAAATCCAATGAGCCTTAATACCATTTTAATAGTCAAACGATCTATCTCACAGCAAATCAATAGATCTTAAGTATCTGAAGAGAGAAGGAAACACGCAATGAAAGAGATCATCGACGACAGGCACCCTGACTGGCTCAGACAGATCCTGAAGGTGGTGGAGGAGACTTCCGGGCCGAGGAACATCGTGCATGACAGGATTTCCGCAGAACTTCTCGGAAAGGATGGTCATGCCCATGAAGGAAGCCCAGGCCCTCAGTAAGCGTTGCGTCTTCTGCGGTCGATCAGCTGGCCGTCGGCCATGCGCAGCCGCCTCGAAAGCGAAATAGCCACCGCGCGCACCACCCTCGCCGCGGTCGCCGGCGATTCGTCGACCATGCTGTCGAGCGCATCTTTCGAAAGCGTCAGCAAGCCGCAATCCGTGGCCGCCTTGCAGGTTGCCGAACGCCGCTCTCCGTCAAGCAGGGCCATCTCCCCGAAAGGCCGTCCTGACGGCAGCTTCGCGATTTCGAAGACGTTCCCCTCGAGGTCGCTCTTGAATATGGATACCGTTCCGGTATGGACGATGCACATGAACGTGCCCGGATCGCCTTCCTTGAACACCTCTTCGCCCTTTTTGACCTCGACATAATTGAAATAGGCGGCAATCGAGCCTATTTCGAATCTGTCGAAGCTGGAAAACATTTCGCATTCCAGCAGCATGTTCATGATCTCTTCGAGCGTAGCCAATTCTTCCATGTTTCCTATTCTAGGCATGGGCAAGGGGCGATGCAATGCCCCGCCCCCTTGTGAGTCGCATGGATGTACCTTAGAATCGACCCCTGGGGAAAGCAATGATTCCAAATGCGGCCTCACAGGAGCCTCGAGATTGGAAAATGAAGCGCTTCAGGAAGCCGAGATCAGGCAACTGCAGCAAACCGTATTCGCCTTGCGCAACAGGCTGGAACAGCTCGTCATCGAGCACGAACATGCGATTCAGGTTCTGCGCACGGAGCACGCCCAGGAAACCCTGCATCTCAAATCGACGATCACCGAATTGCGCGACAAGCTCGAGGAAGAACGCGCCGACAGGGAGAGCATGATCCAGAAGGCCGCCTCGCTTTTCCATGACGAAATGAACCAGATCAAGGAGACGGCCGTTTCATTGAGGAACGCCCTTGAACTGGCGAAAATCGATCAGGAAAACGCAGTCGCCCAGGAAAAGAAGAACGCACAGGACGAGATCGCCCAGCTGAAGCAAACGGTCGTCCTGCTGCGTCAGAGGCTGGAAGAAAAATGACGGCAGCCAAACATACTCAGAAAGAGCGCCTGATGCGCGCCGAAATGCTGCTCGCCCTTTCCAGGAGGATCGGCGAGCAGGACACCCTCGACGACGTGCTGCGCACCCTGGTCGAATACACCACCATCGAGCTCGATACGGAAAGAAGCACTCTCTTCCTCAACGATCCCGAGACGAACGAGCTCTATTCGCGCGTGGCCCAGGGGAATTTCCTGCGCGAAATCCGCATGGCCAACAATGCCGGCGTTGCCGGCTATGTCTTCTCGACAGGACAAAGCCAGATCATCCTCGACGCCTATTCGGATCCGCGCTTCAACCGGAGCGTGGACGAGCAGACGGGATTCGTCACCCGGAACATCCTCTGCGTGCCGATCACTTCCCACAAGGGAGAGATCATCGGCGTCGCGCAAACCCTCAACAAGAAAACCGGCCATTTCGGCGATGAAGATCAGGCGCTGCTCGAAGACATGGTCGCCCAGTGTTCGCTGGCCCTGCTGAGCGCCCAGTTCATCGAGCGCATGCAGAAACTGCGCAAACAGGAAATGGAATTCGTCAATATCGTCTCCGAAGTCACGGCCGACATCCAGCTCGGCTCCCTGCTTCAGAAGGTGATGGGGGAGGCGACCAGCATGCTGAACGCCGAGCGCTCCACCCTTTTCCTCAACGACGAGAAAACGAACCAGCTCTGGTCAGAAGTCGGACAGGGGCTGGACGCCATGCAGATCAGGCTCCCCAACCATCTCGGCATCGCAGGCGCTGTCTTCACCTCGGGCAAGACGGTCAACATCCCCCATGCCTATGCCGACCTGCGCTTCAATCCCGCTTTCGACAAGAAAACGGGCTATTTCACCCGTTCCATTCTCTGCGTTCCCGTCGTCAACAAGAGCGGCAAGATCATCGGCGTCACCCAGGTGCTCAACAAGCGCGGCGGCCCTTTCACCTCGGAAGACGAGGCCAGGCTGAAAGCCTTCACCGCCCAGGTTTCGATCGCGCTCGAGAACGCCAAGCTTTTCGCCGATGTCCACAACATGAAGAACTACAACGAGGCGATGCTCGAGAACATGACGAACGGCCTCATCACGCTCGACGAGAACGAAAAGATCGTCACCTGCAATTCGGCCGGACTCGAGATACTCAGGGTTTCCCCTGACCGCATCCTGAACAGGGAAGTGGGCGAATTCTTCTCTGAAAAGAATGCCTGGGTGGCCGAAAAGATCAAGGCGGTGGCCGAGTCGCAAAAGCCCGAAGTGACCATGGATGCCAACATCGACGTGGAAGGCGAAACGCTTTCCGTCAACCTGACCGTCCAGCCCCTGGTGAGCAATGAAAAGAAGCGCATGGGCTCGATGCTGGTGATCGAGGACATCAGCTCCGAGAAGCGATTGAAGTCGACCATGGCGCGCTACATGGACCCCTCCCTTGCAGATCGCGTGGTCGCTCAGGGCGGAGAACTGCTGGGGGGACAGAGTGTCGAATGCACCGTCCTCTTTTCCGACGTGCGCGGCTTCACGACGGTCACCGAACAGCTCGGCGCCCAGGCCACGGTGTCCCTGCTCAACGAATATTTCACCCTGATGGTGGATTGCATCCAGAACGAAGGCGGGATGCTCGACAAGTTCATCGGGGACGCCATCATGGCCGTGTTCGGCATTCCGGAGGCCAAGGGCGACGAGGAGGACAGGGCGGTGAGGACGGCGATCGAGATGCTGAAGTCGCTCTTTTCATGGAACGAAGTGCGCCGCGCGGAAGGCAAGATGCCCGTCGACATCGGCATCGGCCTCAATACCGATTTCGTCGTATCGGGAAACATCGGCTCGAAAAAGCGCATGGACTACACCATCATCGGGGACGGCGTGAACCTCGCAGCGCGCCTGGAATCCGCATGCAAGCAATACGGCGCAAGGATACTGGTGAGCGAAGGCACCTTCAGAAAGCTCAAGGGCACCTATAGAAGCAGGGAAGCCGACCTCGTGGTCGTGAAGGGCAAGACCAAGCCCGTCGCGGTCTACGAGATCCTGGACTACCATTCCGAGCATACCTTTCCGAATATCGTTGAAGTGCTCTCTTTCTTCAGGGACGGGCTGGCGAAATACCGCCAGAAGAAGTGGGATCAGGCAATGGAGCTCTTCAACCAGGCCCTGTCATTGAACGCTGAAGACAAGCTTTCCAAGCTCTATCTGCATCGCTGCGAAATGCTGAAAGCCTCGCCTCCCCCCGAGGACTGGGACGGCGTATGGGTGATGGAATCGAAATGATCAGCCCAGGGATGCGGCAACTTCCCTTGCGTGCAGCTTCGCCATTTCGCTGATTTCACCCTGCCTTTCGGGATCGATGCCGATGGATCTCCATTCCTCCTGGGAGATGGGAAGCTGATTTTCCGGATTGCCGAAAGTGGGAAGCAGCTTCTCGGCAATGCATGCCATCATCACCATCGGCCCTGATTTTTTCTTGGGATGATGATGATGCCGCAGCACCTCAATGATGGTTTGCGGCAAGCCCCAATGCTTCGCCAGCTCGGCACCCAGTTCGCAGTGGCTCATTTCCAGCATCGCGCTCTCGATTTCTTCTTCTGAATGCCCGTTTTCAGCTACCAGCCTCGCATGGAAACTGTCGCTCAGCACCGGATCGATGGAATCCAGGACCAGGAAACCGATATCGTGGAGCAGGCCTGCCAAAAAAAGATCGTCTTCCATGGGGCGCATGTCCTCGGGCATGTATTGAGCAAGGGCATTCATCGTCATGGCAACAGCAAGACTGTGCTTCCACAGGCCCCCCGCATTGAGCAGCCCGCTCGGCGTGCGCATCATCGCTGCCATCATGGCGAAAATCATCGCCGTCAGCTTGACCCTTTTGATGCCCAGCCTTGCTGCAGCATCATTCACCGAAACGATCTTTTTCGTTGTGCCAAATGCAGGGGAATTGGCGAGCCCGATGACCTTCGCAGAAATCGCGGGATCCTTCCTGATCAGTTCGAGCAGCGCCTTCTCCCCTTCTTCCGTCGCGATTCTGAGCGACAGGATTTCCATTGCGATCCTGGGCATGACAGGCAGGGAACGCAGACGCAACAGGGCTTGATTCTTGCTCATTTCATCCTCCAGTTCGTCAGTTCTTCTGCAGGCATCGGCCGGGCGATGCCGTAGCCCTGCCCAGCATCGCATCCTATTTTAACGAGCATAGCATAATGCGCATCCGACTCGATGCCTTCAGCGATGGTTTGCCGTTCGAATGCGCTGGCGAGCGCAACGATGCCCTGAACGATGGCGAGATCCCCCTTGTCGTTCAACATGCCCCTGACGAAAGACTGGTCGATCTTGAGCGAATCGATGGGCAGGCGGCTCAGATAGGCAAGTGAAGAATACCCGGTTCCGAAATCGTCCAGCGCGAACCCCACGCCGAACTTTCTGCATGCCTCGATGACGCCCGAAACAATGGCCACATCGGCAAGGGCGGCCGTTTCCAGAATCTCGATCTGGATGCTGCTCGCATGTACATCCGGGTACAGGTCGAGCTTCTTCTTCAGCATGTCAACGAAGCCTTTCGATTCGAGGTGGTAGGCCGAAATATTGATGCTGACCCCGATGTCGAGCCCTGCCCGGTTCCATTTTCTGAGCTGGGCGAGCGCAGTCTCGACCACCCATTCGCCGATTTCGATATCGAGTTCGGTGTTTTCGACCAGATACAGAAATTCCGCCGGCGAAAGGAGTCCGCGCTCCGGATGATGCCATCTCAGGAGGGCTTCTGCGCCGACCATCCGCCTCGTCCTCAGATTGATCTTGGGCTGATAATAAAGCTCGAACTCCTCATTATCGATGGCCTGCCTGACGCTCTTCATGAATTCTCGATGATCCCTGGCGCGCAAATCAAGCGACGGGTCATAGATGTCGAAGCGGTTCTTGCCCGACTGTTTGGCCTGGTACATGGCCTGGTCTGCATGGCGCATCAGGGTGTCCGCATCCTCGTCGTCCAGCGGATAGATGCTGACGCCGATGCTTGCACCCAGGGCAAAGACTTTCCCCTTGATCTCGAAGGGAATGGAAATCGCTTCAAGCAGTCTCCCGAGCGTCGCCACGCATTCCTCACCCTTCTCGAGCCCCAGCAGCAAAACCACGAACTCGTCTCCACCCAGTCTTGCCACGGTATCTCCGCCGCGTATCGTGCCCTTGATGCGCTCCGCGACACTGATCAGGACTTCGTCCCCCGCCTCGTGCCCCATCGTGTCATTGACGGCCTTGAATCCGTCCAGGTCGAGATAGCATACGGCCATCAAGTTGTGATCGCGTTTGGTCTGGGCGATGGCCTGCTTCATGCGGTCCGCCAGAAGCGCCCTGTTGGGGATGCCGGTCAACGCATCGTAATGGGCGATGCGGCTGAGCTCGGCTTCGTGCCGCTTCAGGTCGTTGATGTCCGCGAACACGCCCACGTGGCGCAATGTTTTCCCATCCTCGTCGCGGATGATGGAGATGGAGAGCAGCTCGGCGTAGACTTCGCCGGATTTCTTCCTGTTCCAGATTTCCCCGCGCCATGCGTCCTTTTCATTCAAGATACGCCACATTTCCTCGTAGAAGGATTTGTCCTGGCGCCCCGAGCTCAGCACACTGGGCTTTTTGCCGATCACTTCCTCGCGCGAGTAGCCGGTAATGCTCGAGAAGGCTGGATTGACTTCCAGGATGACGTTGTCCGCGTCGGTGATCAAAATGCCTTCCTGCGAAGTGTCGAACACGCTGGATGTGACGCGCATCGCTCTTTCCGCTCGCCTGCTTTCGGTGACATCACGCCAGACGCCGACCAGGAGCCTTCTGCCGGGAAGGTCGAGCATCTTGGATGTGATTTCCACATCCAGGATTTCGCCGTTCTTGCAGCGATGGCGGTTCTCGAGCGTGATCGAGCCCGACGCCTCGATTTTCCGCACCGCCGATTTCAGCGCCTCTTCACTCAGGTCGACCTGGGTGTCGACCAGCCGCATCGAAACGAATTCATCGTAGGGATAACCCAGCATTCGGCAAGCTGCCGGGTTCACCTCGATGAAACACAGCGTTTCCGGATCGATCAGCTCGATGGCGTTCGGCGCCTGGTCGAAGATGGCATGGAACAGGCTCTCGCGCTCAATCAACTGCTTCTCGAGGCGCTTGCGCTCGGTGATGTCTCGGGAGGAGTTGAAGAGTACCTGCCTGCCCTCGAGTTCCAGGGGATATCCGCTCACCTCCACCTCGAAGACCGTGCCATTCTTGCGCCTGTGCAGCGTTTCGAACTGCGACCTGACCGGGCTCTCGAACTGCTTCCTCACTGCGGCAAGCAGCATGGCGCTGTCCGTGAATCCAGCGTCCCATTGGGAAACGTTCATCCCGATCACTTCCTCCCTGCTGTAGCCCAGCATGGAACAGAATGAATCGCTCGCCTCGATGATGTTCCCGGCTTCGTCAAGAATGTGGATCCCGTCGCTCGCGTTGTGCAGCAGCGCAAGGTTCTTCTCGTTCTCGTTCTGCAGCGCCTTCCTGCTCTCGATCAGATCCTGGTTCAGTTCGACGGCAAGCCTTGCCGCCCGCCTTCTTCCGTTCACCTGCATCCAGGTGACGAGGGCGAGCAGCAGGCTGATCAGCGTGCCGCCGCCGGCTATCCAGAAGGGCTGGTTCGAGTTGAACCTGGCTTCCATTTGCGGCCTTGAGCCTATCCATATGGTCCATTCGTGGCCGGCAACCGTGAGATCCTTCACCGTGGTGAATACGGAACGCGCAGGAAACCCGGGCTCGAGATCGTACATGATGGACTTTTCGTCCATTTCCTTCCCGTCGTAGACATGGATGTCGATCTCGTCGTTCCTGTCCTTGTACACGCCGTGCATCAGGTCTCCCATGCGGAAAACCGAATAGACCCAGCCTGCTATGTTCGCCCTGCGCTCGGCCAGAGTCTCATGAGGCATGCCCTTTTTGTAGATCGGCAGGTACATGAGGAAGCCCGACTGAACGTCCTTCTTGGTTTCCTGGACGAGAACGACTTTGCCAGACATCGTCATTTTTCCGGTATCGCGCGCCGTCTCCATCGCCTTGCGCCGCGTGGGTTCTGAATACATGTCGTAGCCGAATGCGCGCTGGTTCCGCCAGTCGAAGGGTTCGAGATAGACGATGGCGCTGTACAGGTCGCGCACGCCCTGAGGCTTCACCGCGTATTCGGGAAAGCCCTGCCTGCGTATCGATTCGATGTGCTTCTTCAGATCAAGCGGCTTGACGACAAGCGAATAGCCTATCCCCTGGATGCCTGGATAAACGGCATTCAGGTTGAGCCCCAGTACGTAGCTTTTGAATTCGTCCCGGCTCACCGAGCCCGAAGAGAGGAAGAGCGCCTGCGCGCCGCGCAATGCCTGCTCGTAAAGCCTCAAACGCCCTTCCATCTGCAATACCGCATCGTCGGCGCGGAAGTCGAAATAATCCCGCGCGTCCCGATTGACCACACGACTTTCCACCGTCCATACCAGGAAAGTCGCTGCCAGGGACAGCATGAGCACGAGATACGGCAGGAAAACACCGTAATGTGAAGTCGATTCGGAAGCAGCATCCGGATACGTATCGGAAGGAGATGAATTTTGGTCCATGCGCCGCTGTCTAGCTCGCCGCCCAGAAGATGGACAGCGCAATTTGTAGTTGGACCGATTATAACTGTTTAATCTTTTAACGAGAACGGGTAGCGACGCGCGCTACCCGTCCCAACCGTCAGCGCAAAAGCGCGCTTTCGATTTCCGCAAAGCTTTTCGCCGTCCTGACGATTTCCAGCCTGATCCCCAGCGCCTGCTCCACCCTCGTCGCAGAAAAAATGCCGCGCACGACGTTTTTTTCTGTGACGACGAGGTGACGCCGCCCTGCCGCCTTGAACGAATCGACGACATGGCTGATTTTGGCCTTCTCGACGTCGGCAAACGCGCTCACTTCCCATTGATCGACAGGAACCATGATGTGCCGGATCTGGACGTCATCGCGCGAGGCACCCGATTCACGGATATGGCGAAGCGGTTTTTCTCCCTGGATATCGGTCGACGTGACTAGCCCTGAAAGCCGACCCTCATTGTCCTTGACGAAAAGGAACCTGACGCCAGCCGTCTTCATGTAGAGCAGTGCCTCATCGACGGGTACATCCTGTCTGATCGAGAAAACGCCCGTGTTCCTGAAATCGGTCATGACGCTGACAGCCGGGTCGTCTGGCGATGCTTTCGGCACCGAAGAAGAGGCCGCATCCGGCAGGCGGAGATTTCCTTCTGCACGCTTCAATGGCAAAACCGTCATGCTTGAGCTCCTTTCAAGAATACCTGCCGAGCAGGCCATCGATTATTATCATTAAACATCCCACAATATTATTTCTAGCACATGAAGCCGGTTCCATTTGAACAAAACTCACGCTAGAATGCCCGAAAAACTGGAGGATCAAATGTTCAACAAATGGATCTTGCCCTGCTTCCTGGCCGCAGCGCTCTGCTTCTCGGCCGGTGCGAACGCCGAAGACACTTACGACCAGGATTCCATTATCAGGGACGCGACGAACTTCTTCGGCAAAAGCACCGAGGGATTGGGCAAGATCATCGAAAAGGCGTTCAAGGAGCATGGACGCCCCAACGCCTACATCGAAGGTGAAGAAGCGAGCGGAGCGATCGGCGTCGGCCTGCGCTACGGGGACGGCAGGCTCAGGATGAAGACGGGAGGCAGCACGCGAGTCTACTGGAGCGGTCCTTCGATCGGCTTCGACTTCGGCGGCAATGCCTCCAAGGTATTCGTACTGGTCTACCACCTGCCTTCGACCAGCAAAATATTCCAGCGCTTTCCGGGCGTGGACGGCAGCTTTTATTACGTGGGCGGCGCTGGAATCAATTACCAGCAGCTCGGCAACATCATCCTAGCGCCGATCAGGCTGGGCGTCGGCCTGCGCACCGGCGCAAGCGTCGGCTACATGCACTATACGAGGAACAAGACCTGGGATCCCTTCTGAACTAGCTCTTTCCGGAGAGGCAGGATTTCATGAAAGCCTTCCTCTCCTTCCCCTTCAGCTTCTTCTCCTTGGCATCGGCATTGCATTTCTTCATCTTCATCTGCTGAGATGTCAGCTTCTTCTCCGGCATAGGTTTGCCTTCGCTTGCGGCATATGCGGGCAGAGATGACAGTGCAAAAGCGAAAAGAATAGCAGGAACGAGCTTTTTCATGATTTTTCCCTTTTTCGGTAGGCCAGGTTCAGCATAGATGCCGATGCAGTAAAAGCAAGCCCTGCCTCAAGCCACCTTTTTCCCGAACAGCGCCTGGTGAGTCTCTTCCCCGATATCGATCTCCAGGGCAACTGCATTTTCGACCCCGATCCTGATCGGCGGACCGAAGCGGTGAATAACGATGCCGGTGCGCCGCAATAGGCGTTCGATGGCCGTGGTGGTCACCGTCACGTAGCGATCTATGCCCATGCGGTCGCCGAATGAAACAATCTCGCGCATCGCATCGAGCGCCAGATCGGCGAAGCCGAAATTTCTATCCCCGTTCGTCTCGATCGCAAAGCGGCTCAGCTCCCATATTCCCTTTCCTTCCGGAACGGGCTGCCCGTGCAGCAGTTCAGGAAAAGTATCCTTCAGCATGTAAGGCCCCTCCGTGGGAAGCAGCCGCCAGCACCCGCGCACCGCAGTATTGCCAGGCTCGCGGATCACCATGTAATACGGATCGAGCGCATCGTAGCCGTCGATTTCCATGCCGCTCAAGATGGAAACATCCCACCCCATCCTGTCCTTGAACACCTTGGCCCTCAGCTGAAACATCTGCCACAGCTCCTTGCTTTGAAAGTCCTTCCGTGCAGCGATTTGAATCGACATAGACATGATATGCGCCCCCATGTTGGTTATCTGGAAATACCCAGGACGCATAAAAATTATGCCTATTGGCTAAAATTTGTAACTATCAGACCTGATAGGTACGCAATGTCGGAATTTGTAGCAATATGCGTGTAGAGCAACAATTGGATGATGACCGAAACATGACTCCGGACATATTGCGCAGCTACAGAAAGGCGAAGAAAGAAAGTCAGTTCCTCTTCTGGGGAAGATTCGGGGTGACCCAATCGCGCGGCAGCCGCTTCGAACTGGGAAAGGAAATTCCTCCGCCCGTTGCCATTTTGCTGACGCTTTACCTGGAAGGGATAATCACGGACGGCGATTTGCGGCAAGCCCGCAGGCGGCGCGCATCAATCAGATCATCCCCAGCTTGATTGCCTTGACGACCGCCTGCTGGCGTGAAGTTGCATCGAATTTTCGGCGGATGTTGCCAAAATGGAAATTGACAGTCGATTCCGAACATCGAAGTATCTTGGCGATTTCCCAGGAGCTTTTTCCTGCAGCGCCCCATTTGAGGCACTCGAGTTCGCGGCGCGTGACGGAAGGAACCTGCTGATCATCCTGGTCGTCCCTCGCATACTGCAAGGCCGCCTCGAAAGCGAAATCGCGCAACAGTGCAAGTTCGGGCATGAATCTTTGCACATCGTTCAGAAAACGCCTGTCCGGCTGGATGTCGCTGACGAAGCACAGTATGCCATGCTCCCCGTTCGAACCGTGGAAAGGAAGGGTGACGCCGGAGCGCAAGCCATGGCTGCATGCCTCTTCATACATCGCTCTCCGGGGCTTGGTATCGAACAGGTCGGGCTCCCAGATCAGCGGCGTCGAATGCATTAAGCAATGGGCCACGGTCGGGTCGACGTAAACCAGCTTGGATTCGTCATAGACGCCGCGCCATTTCGGAGAATAGTTGCTGCGCAGGAAAGCCTGCTCGAGGGAAGCGCCGGGCTCCGGAACAACTGCGATCAGCGTACTATCGAAGCCGAAATGACCCGCCAGCCCGAATAGCATATCCATCCAGGAAGCTTCGGTCCTGCATTCCAGCAATGTGGAAAATCGCTCGATTACCTCCACTGCCCACCCCGATTGTACCTAAAATCGTTTGAATATGATTTTGTGCAAATTTAGAGCGCATTTCAAGTAGTTCGTGCATGCACGACTGGATTATACTACCAGTTCGTCTTCAGGATTGCCGCCATGGGTTTGTGGGACCTGTATTTCATTTCCAAGCTCTATCTGTATTTCAGCCACCACATGGGCTTTCATCCCTGGCTGAACCTGGCATTCGCCCTGTTCCTGATTTTCCCGCTTCCCGTGCGGCTTGCACGCTTTTCGAAATTCAAGAAGCTGATTTCGCTGCCCATTGGCTTCTCGCTTTTCTACTATGACACATGGCTCCCGCCAATCTCAAGGGCTTTTTCCCAATCCTCCGAACTCAGGGGATTCACGCCTCGCTACCTGATCGAGCTCCTGGGACGCTTCATCAATCCGTATGTCGTCGCAGGCATGGCCGTTGCCTTCCTCGTCTATTTCCTGACCAGAAAAAAACTGCGCATTTCCTCCTTCGTCTTCATCGCCATGTTCGTTCCCCTGTTCTTGACCGGCAAATCAGCCAACCTCGAGGCAAGTGGCGATAATACCGCTTCGGCAGAAACGTCGAGCGCGCCGACGGATGCAAGCCTTTCCGCCCAGCTCGATGCATTCTTCAGGAATGAAGCAGGCCGGTCCGTCTCTTTCAAGATCCCGGACAAATCCGATGCGCCTTTCGACATCATCATCCTGCAAATCTGTTCGCTTTCCTGGGATGACATCGATTTCACCCACGAGCACGACAACCCGCTGTTCAAGCGGTTCAACATCCTCTTCACCGATTTCAATTCCGCAGTCTCATACAGCGGCCCCGCAGCCATACGCCTGCTGCGCAGCAGCTGCGGACAAGAAATGCACAAGGCGCTTTACGACCCGCCTCGCAAGGAATGCCTCACTTTCGACAATCTTCAGAAAATCGGTTACACGCCGGAGATCGCGATGAACCATGACGGCCTCTACGGGGGCTTCCTGAACCCGGACATCCAGGTCCGGGGCGGACTGGACGTCACGCCTTTCAATTCGAGCGGCCTTCCGACCTACCTTCAGGCCTTCGACGGTTCGCCGATTCACGACGATTACACGGTGCTTTCCAAATGGTGGGAAAACCGCATCAAATCGGGAGATTCACGCGTCGCCCTGTACTACAACACCATCAGCATGCACGACGGCGACCAGTACATGGGACGCCGCGAGGATAGCATGAAGATCTATCCGCCCAGACTGCACCAGCTTCTTGCAGATATAAGCCGCTTCTTCGACCTGCTTGAAGCATCGAAGCGGAACGCCGTGGTGGTCGTCATCGGGGAACACGGCGCATCGGTGCGCGGCGACAAGATGCAGATCGCAGGCTTGAGGGAAATCCCCACGCCGCTCATCACGACGGTGCCAGTCGGAATCAAGCTGTTCGGCTTTCAAGGCAAAGGCCAGGTCGTCGTGTCCAAGCCGTCCAGCTATCTTGCCCTCGCGAAGCTGTTTTCAGAATTCATCGAAATTCCCCCTTTCGGCAAGGGCAATCTGAGCATGTCGGATTACGTCAACGACCTGCCAGAGACGGATCATGTCGCTGAAAATTCCGGCATCGTCGTCATGAGAAGCGGCAAACAGTATTACATCAAGTCCAACGACCAGGCGTGGGTTCCATACGATTCGAACTGACAGTTTTTGAATTTGAACAGAATGTGTGGTAGCTTAAACCCCATCTACTGAACGCGCCTCTCGCACAGGAAACCCATGGAACAAGCCGCATTCGGCAAGATCATCGCCGACGCCGCCAGCCTCAGACAAGCGCTCGACACGCGCAACAGGGAACCCATTTCGCTGCTTGGCGAACAGCTGCTTGCCGAAGGGCTGATCACCCGCGCGCAGCTTGACAAGGCGGTCGAGATCCAGAACACAGCGAAAGACAAACGCATCGGCGAGATCCTCATCGAAGCGGGTGCGGTGGATGCGGATTCGGTCGACTCGGTTCTCGCCGCACGGCTCGGCATACCCAGGGTCGATTTGCGCAGCCTGGAAATCGAGACCGAGGCGGTCAAGCTCGTGCCCAACCTGACGGCAAGAAGGCTCGTCCTGATGCCCTGCTTCCTGCACCGCAGTCATGTGGTTGTCGCGATGCGCAATCCTCTCGATCACGATATCCTGCAGGCGCTGCGATTTGCCACCGGCAAATACGCCACTGCGGTATATGCGGAAAGGGAAGATGTCGAGTGGGCCATAGACCGCTATTACAAGGAATTGAAACTGCAGGACGCCTGATGCCTAGTATTGCGAATAGGGCCTGATGGGCTGGGGCGGATAGGGAACAGGCCCCGAATCGGGATCGAACATGTAGCGCAGGTAGGCTGTGAAATAGTTGGGCGAATAATAGGCGGTATGATCCACTTCCAGCCTGCCTCCGACATAGAGTTGCGGGACAACCCGATATTCGAGCGCACTGCCGACGGAATAATACATCCCATGCCCCGACCCTCCGGAATAAGTGGGATTTCCCGCTGCAGCCTGCAGATCGGGTCTTGTGGGATAGTAGGGCATGTCCTCCCTTGAATAGCTTGTGGAAACCGAGACGGATCCCTGAAGCAGATAGGAAAGCCGCCTCCATCGCCCTTCCCAGCGTACGGGCAAGGAAAGCGAATGGTATTTCTGCGGACTGTAATAGCCGCCCTGCCCGAAAGTGTAGTTGCTGAGATCGTCGCTGAAATGCCAGTCGCTGACGGCAATCCCCGCATTGAGCCGCATGTCCTCCTCCCTGATGAAATCCCAATCGAGCCCGAGGCGGACGTTGCGTTCCTTGTTGGTCAGCACGTTGGTTCCGGTCAGCCAGTGCATATCCATGTCCAGCGAACCCGTCAATGGCCCGCGGCTCCGGCTGAAATGGAGGCTTCCTCCCGTGCTCCTGACTCCTCCCCAGACTTGGCCCGTCACTGGATCATGGGCACCTGCATAGGAAATCAGGCTGCTCGTGACCGGACGGCGCGAAACATCCAGGGAAAATCCTGTTGTGGCCGTGTAATGCGACCATTTCATGCCGCCGACCAGGTAAGAGACGGGGAAACCGCGAGGCGTCGTGCCGACATCGAAGCGAAAATCACCTTTTTCCAGGCCGACTCCGAGCGCGATGCCCTGTGTTGACGGATTGGCATAGGCCGAGCCTTCGATCTTGTTGAGGAGCGGGTCCATGGCCAATACCTGTCCGTACTGCTTCAGCGCATAGGATCCGGTCGCCGAGCGCGAAAGCGCGCCCGCATTCAGGCTGACGCTGTCCATCTGGACGAAGAACTGGGCATCCCTATACCCGTAGGGAATATGGATGTCCACCGATTTGTCGGATTCCTTCAGGTTCGAAATGCCCGGCGAGCCGTCCCGCTTGCTGAGATAGTTTTCCCCGGTTTCGAGATAGGCCCTTGCGCGATGGCGCAACATGTCCGAGAGATTCTCAAGGGCGCCTGCCTCCTTGAAACGGAGCAGCGCCTTTTCATCTTCCCCTTCTGATTGATATATCCGCCCTTCCATCGTCAGCACCCTGGGATCGAACGGCGCGTGCCGCTTCACCGTTTCGACGATGTCGCGCGCATCCCGCGCATCATTCGCATCGAGATACCAGCCGGCGATGGTCATGCGCTTGTCGACATCCTGAGGCGACGTGTCTTCCAGAATTTGGGCGATCGCCCCCCTGGCGGAGGCGATATTCCCTTCCTTCAGGAACCTGTTCGCCATGCGCTCCGTCATGGACAGGCGGATTTTCTGCACTTCGTCTTCCTGCTCGGGCAGCAGGCCGCTTTGCTCTGAAATCTTCCTCAGAAGACCATCGAGTTCGGCATCCTTTTCGGCGCGGTCGAGCAGCCTGGCGTAGTCGATCATGGCGTCGCTGGTCGTCGCGAGCGGCTTCATGATCGCGAGACCCCTTTCCGGATTGTTCAGAACGAACCATGTATTGGCCACCTTGTCGATGAGTCCTTCGTTCCCGTCTGCTTCGCGCTCGGCGGAAAGCATCTCTTTTCGCATGAGATCCAGATGGCCATTCTTGAATGCCGCTTGCGCGCGGTTGATCCTGACCTGGACGAGCATTTCCTTGGCCAGGCGCTGCATCGCCTGACTCCGCTTCGCTTCCGGAATTCTTTCGAGAAGCACGAGCGCGTTCTCAGCCTCGTCCGAAAGCGCGATGTAGAGCGCGTTGACATAGAGCATGGCCGCATCCTGGGGCGCGAGCCCGAGCCCTTCATTCATGAGGGAAAGCCCTGCCTGCTGCTCCCCACCTTTCTGGTAGAGGCGCGCCAGATCGAAGCGTACCCATGGATTCCTGGCGTCAAGCTTCAGCGCCTTTTTCAGGAGGTCTTTCGCCGCCTCGAAATGGCCGGCGTCAAGCTGGGCGGAAGCCTCGTCGCGCAGTTTCCATGGCGAAGGGCCTGTTGCGGCATGCTGGACAAGATTCGGATGGGCCAAGGCATATTTCATCTCATTCTCGCGGGCCGCCGCCTCTTTCTTAAGCCGCTGCATGGCATCCGAAAGCCTGTACGGCGGGATCTTGTCCAGCATCTTGAGCGCATCGCCCGGCCTGTTATCGAGACTCAGATAAAGGGCATAGGCGTACAGCATGTCGGGATCGTCAGGCTGCAGGACAAGCCCCTTTTCCATCGCGAAATCCCCTGCCTTTTCGCCTTTCTTCTTGAGAAAAAGCCTGGCAAGATCGAAGCGCACCCAGGGATTTTTCGGGTCGAGCTTGAGCGCCTTTTCGAGCGTTGCCATTGCGGCATCGGCGTGCCCCGCTTGCAGCTGGATATCGGCCTGCTTGCGCAGTTTCCAGGGCAGGCTGGCAGCCACGATGCGCTTTGCGACGGACAGCGCATCCTGCATGTCTGCATTGCCGGGATCGACCGCAAGATAATCCTGAATGAACGCAATTCCGGCTTCGTCATTGGCCACCTCGCCAAGCGCTTTCCGCCATTCCGCAAGGACCCGCTGCTTCATGTCCGGATTCTTGGACAAGTCGGCAAAGATCTGCATGCCTTCATGCCTTGTCTCCGACCTTCTTGCCAGCTGCCTGGCAAACGCCAGCTTGTAGCCCAGATCGTACGGGTCGGCTGCAACCAGCTTCTCCAGCCCTTTCTTCGCTTCCTCCCAGCCTTGATCCGTATTGCCGATCACGTCGTAATATTCCAGCGCAAGCGCTCCCCCGATAGGCGGCCCTTTCGGGAAAATAGAGCGCATCTGGGCTGCAGCCTCCTCTTTCCTGCCCGCCTTGATCAGAAGCTCGATCATCGCCAGCTTCTTGCGCACCACTGTGAGGTCGACGGCCTTGGCGGGAAAAAAGACAAGTGCCAGGAAAAGCAGGGAGAAGGGGAAAAGCCGCCTGAGCCTATTCGCGCTTTTCATCTGAAGTCACTTTGGTGCGTTTCTTTCTGTAGCGTCTCATCAGCAAGAAGCCGACCATGCTCAGCAAGATGATGATCGCAGCGACCAATGCGTAAAACAGGTAGGTATGGTCGTACAGAAAGGCATCCACAGCGGAGATGCCTCCGTTCTGGCCGGTTGAATAGATCTTTCCGATCATCACCGATTTTGCCTGGTATTTCGGCAAATCCAGGCGTATCAGCGAAACGTCGCCGAATAGGCTGGCCTGAATGCCCGGATCGAGCAAAGCATCCCCGAGGGTGCGCATGTCGTTTGCATCCTGGGCAGTCACCATGATCACCGACCTTCCCTTGTATTTCGGTGATTCGAATTCCATCACGAGCCCAGTCCCTGCGCCAATCCCGCTCTGCTGCTTGCTGACCACGGCAGTTCTGTCGCTATCCCATCCGCGGGAAACGGGGTAGGAAATGCTGGCCACTCCTTGCGGCTGGAGCGGCGCATTCTTCATGAGCGATGCGGGCAGCGATCCGATTTCGCCCACCACGAGCATTTCACCGTCCCAGTCTCCCGGATCGGAATAGGCGATTTTCAAGCCGAAAAGCGGGAAGCCGTTCTTCTGCGTGATCGTCCCGATCAGGTTGAGGGCGGTATCGATGGATGCGTCGTCGTGCTTGGGCAGGTAGACGAGCGTCTTGTAGCCGTCGGGCCAGCGCGTGAATGGAAAACCGTTGAGCGTGAAAAGCTCCAGCTTGGGCATCTGGACGAAATGCGGCATGGAGGGGAAATAAAGCGTCGAATTCTTGTAAAGGGAAACGAAAGGCATGTTGATGTTGACCATTTTGCACAGCGCATGGTCGACATTGAGATAAGGCTGGAAGGAGATCACGTTTTCGCCGGGCTTGAAAAGATAGGTCGGGATCTGGACCTTGTACCCGCTGATGTATGCTCCATCCTGGTTGTTGAGGTGGATGTCCTGCACCCTGATGCCGTTCACCACGATGTCCAGCGCAGAATCCTGCATCATCCCGGAGCCGTAGGAGAAGTTCAGAACCAGCTTGGCATATTGATTCTGCTCGATCAGGAAATCGGGCGGCAGCCTGAAGGAGATGTCAGGCGAGCCGCCCTGCACGGCGCCGCTCAGGCCGTTGAAGGTGATCGATTCCATGCCTATCGTCTTGAAGGCATATTTCTTGTCCGGCGCGATCTCGCTTCTTCCGCCGTACATGGAAATGTCGGGCATCACGAAGGAATAAACATTCATCTCCTGTGTGCCCGGGTAAGGAAGCGTCATGTTGGCGAATGTCTCGGCTGCAATTCTGAGCGCCTTGGTATCGCTCCCAGTCACCACGAGCAGCGCATGCAGGCCGTCCTTGCCGCCGTCGGATTTCGGCAGATAAAAGATCCTGATCAATCCGCCTTTGGGCGGATCGAGCAGAACGCCGTACTTGAGCAGCACGTTGCCGACGAAGGAAGCGGTTCCGATCAGGATGTTGTCGACGTTCGGCTTCACGTCGAGCGAATGGGTGAAGCTCACCTTGCGGTAGTCGAAACGCCTGGCGATGCCGGACGCGGCCATGGCGGCATAGCCCGCGCTCTCGGCCGTGGACATGTCAGCAATCAGGTTGACGGACGCGTCAGGAAAAACCTTGGGATCGAATATCCAGTCCGTCGCAAGCCCGAGCTTCAGCGGAATTGGCTTGAGATCGTAATTGACTTCCACCGTTGTGTCCGTCAGGCTGATGTTCGTCCAAAGGCTGGGGTCGCACACCTGCTCGCATCCGTTCTGCAGATAGTGCTGAGCGGCCTGAAAGGTGATGTCGTTGTAGCCTGGCTTCAGCAGCGCGGGAGGAATGTCGATGATGTTCGACACGTCCGGCCCCTGGCGGTTGAGCCTCAGCTGGGTGACCAGCGTGCCGTTGACCTTGACGCTGAGCTGGGAAACGTCGGGCAGCAGCGCATTGGAGACCGTATAATGCAGGTTGATCTCGAATTTCTTGATGCTCCAGCGTTCAGGAACCGGAATCGAAACGGTCTGCATGCCGTTGACGCACCTGACTTCCATGGAACTCATTGCAGTGAAATCCTGCAAAGGTCGTTTCAATATATCCGCCCACGTTGCGTGCTGCAGCATGACAAGGAAGAGGAAGGCGAGAATTTTCTTCATTGTGCCCTGACCCTTGCTGCCGACTCATTGAACGGAGGCACTGCTTCTTCCTTTTTCACCTTCGCCAGGCCGTAGCGCACCGTCTGCTTCGCGAACAGGCGCCTCAGCATCATGATCTGATCGCGCCTGGTGCGCTCGTCCTGGTTCAGGAAAAGAATCGCCAGTGAAATGACCAAGGCCTTCACGATTTTCTCGGATAGTCCGCCTTCCCCTTCCTCATTCTGCATCCATTCCACGACTTTTTCCCTGATGCGCAGATCCTGATTCAGGAAGATAAGGGCGAGAACCTTCAGGAAGAACACGACGACATTCCTGAACACCATGAACAGCGCCCTGGCGCCCTGCACCATGAGCTCTCCGCCCTGGATTGCAACATGCTGCAGCATGAGCAGGCTGTCTCCGTAAACGAAGCGCACTATCTTCGGATAGGAAGCCGTATCGACGATGAATTCCGCGCCGAAAAGGAACTTCCCGTCCTTCGCAATGGCGCGCTGAATCACGCAGGGAAAGCGGTATTCCACCCCATCCCTTGTGGTCCTGACGGTGGCATGCTCGCCGCTCCTGATCTGGATGGGCAGATTGGCCATGAGGCCGAGTCCGGTCAGGGAGACATCGAGCGTATGCCCGATCAGGGTCGAGTCGAACCTGGGGAAATAGATCGAAGCGTCGCTCTGAATCTGGTAGCGCTTGAGCTTGCGCGCAGGCTTGTGGTCGACTTTCTGCACGACCGAGGCGAAGCCGAGATAAAGGAAATAGATCCACCAGCTCATGCTGTCGATCGTCTTTTGCCAGATGAACGGGGTCAGCAGCAACAGCTTCGCGATTTGCCCTATTTTCACGACGGATGCCTTGAATAGCGGGTAGATGCTTCCGAAAAAACCGGCGACGCCCGTCTTGAAAAAATACCAAAGCATGCGGTATGTGCCGCGGGATTCGGACTTCTGGTTCCAGATATCCACCCACCTCTGGCTGTCGCCGAAAACGTAGCTGACGATGTCGCCGTATGCCGTCCGCTCGAACAGGAATTCGCTGCCGCAGAAATATTTTCCGCCGCGCTTGATGACGCGCTGCAGCTTGACTTCGAATTGATACTCGACACCCTTGCTGTCCTTGACGGTCAGCATGACGCGGTCCTGTTCCCTGGGCAGAAAATCGCTTTCGAGCTCGAAACCTATCCCCGAGATGGAAACGTCCTTCACCTTGCCCTGTTGAGACAGGCCGAAACGGGGGAAATAGGCCTCTACAACGCCGCTGGTGTTGATCCGGTGGAACTTGCGGACCTGCTTTCGCTCCCAGAATGCACCCAGGGAAACCACGGAAAGGTAGAGATTGTAGAAGCACCACACGACGGTCACCATGATCACGCTGCGGAGAATGGGCTGGTCGAACCATTGGAAAATCGACAGGATGATGGCGACGACATTGATGGCGATGACGACGAAGAAGGGCGCGGCAAGGGGACTCAGGTAGTTCTTGTCGTTCGTCATGCCTTTCGGGGTCACCTTGAATGAAGGCTTCCAGGGATTGACCAGCACGGAGAGCACGGCAGGGATCAGGAAGAGCGACTGGACGCTTTCGTAAATTTCAGAGAAGAAAGGCTGCCTCGATCCGGCATAGAAGTAATCCATCACCATGTGGCTGCTCAGCAGATAGGGCAGGGTGAAAGCGAGGATCTGCAGCCACGATGCATGATAGATGTTCAGGCCGAAAATCAGGTACATGGCCGGAGAAATGAAATAGATGAAGCGCGCTATTCCGAAGAACCAGAAAAAGCTTGAATTGAAATAGGCGATCTTCTGGGGAATGGAAAGCCCCTTCCGCTTCAGCGGATTGTTGAGCAGTAGCAGCTGGATCATCCCCTGCCCCCAGCGGGAACGCTGGATCACGTAATCGTCGTAGGACTCGGGCGAGAGCCCGCACACCATGGGGCGGTTGATGTAGATGCTGTTGTAGCCCATGCTGTGTAGCTGGAAAGCCGTTTCGGCGTCTTCGGTGATGGTCGTGCCGCAGATTCCGCCCACTTCCATCAGGCATTTTCTGCGCAGCAATGCGGCCGACCCGCAAAAATAGCTGGCGTTCCAGAAATTCAGCGCCGGGTGGATCTTCCGGTAAAACATGTCGTTTTCACCCGAAGGATTGGCCACGCCTTCCAGGTTCTTCTCGATCGGGGAAGGGTTGATGAAGAAATGCGGCGTCTGCACCAGGAAAAGCTTTTTGTCCGAGATGAAATGCCCGACCGTGCGCTGCAAAAGGTCGCTTGTGGGCACGTGATCGCAGTCGAGCACGAGGATGACATCGCCTTCCGTATGGTGGAGCGCATGGTTGATATTGCCCGCCTTTGCCTGCTGGTTCGTTTCCCGCGTGATGTAGCCGATGCCGAGATCGGCTGCCATTTGCCTGAGCCGGTAATGCCTCTCCCAGGCCGACATGCCGTTTTCGGGATGGGCGCGCTTGGCTTGCGTGCTGCCGTCGTCGAGAATGTATACCCTCAGTTTTTCCTTGGGGTAATCGATCTGCACTGCCGCAGTCGCGGTCATGCGCACAATGTCGTCGGACTCGTTATAGGTCGGGATGAAAACGTCGACGGTGGGCAGCTTGCCCAGCTCCTGGGGCAGCGGCACGGATCTGCTCTCGAGCGGCCAGACGTTGACGAACATGCCCATGAAATAGATGGCAATGCCGTAAATCTCGGCGATGTACACCATGGCCATGCCGACGAAATCGGCCGGCCCCGTGTACAGCAAAGTGCCGAAAGTGCGCCAGAGCGTATAGCGGAGCGCGAGAAAAGCGGCGATCAGAAGAAAAAGGAGGCGCCATGGCTGCCGCTGCGTCTTCTTGGATTTGTACATCAGCAGCATGAAGAAGAAGGCGCCCCAGCCGAGATAGGCTTGACGAGCGTAGTCGAAATAAGCTGTCGAAAATTGCAGGCAGTACATCAAGGCGCCAATGAGCAGCACGCCCGCCGAGGCAATCTGCCAATTCCGTTTTTCGCCCCCTATATACGGCAACAGGGTTCTGATTTTCATCCGCCTCTAATGTTGAACATCCTTGGTTCCCGGGGCACTGACCGTATCGCTGATCGAACGCTTGCTCTCATCAGGCTTCGAGGACCCGAAAAATTTCATGCCCAGGGTCAGCAACAGCACGATCATGATCAGCACGACAGCACCCCAGACCGCCTTCGTTCCCGAAGATCTCACAGGAACGGCTGCCTCCTGCCTGGGCAAGGCTTCCCCACCCTTCTTGTCGAGCTCGATTTCCTTGGGGTTCCAGAATGCCTTGTAGGCATTGAACAAGTCCTTCTTGCCCTTGAGACTGACCTGCTTGATGAAGCGGCAATAGATTTCAGACTTGTCCGACAGCGCATTGTAAGTGTCTTCAGAAATCAGGATCATGCCGGGATCTGCTGAGGACTCGAAGCGGGACGCGGTATTGACCACGTCGCCGAATATATCCTTGGCTTCCACCACGCATTTCCCGGTATGCATGCCGATCCGCATCAATACGGGCGTCCTGAATTTCTTGGACATGTTGAGCTCGTCCATGCCCGCCTGGATGCGCACTGCGGCGCGAAGCGCATCGAGCGCGTGCTCGAAGTAGGAAAGCGTGCCGTCCCCGATGCCCTTGACGAAAACCCCCTTGTTTTCCCGGATGGCAGGCATGACGATGTCGTTCTGATGCTTGATCAGCATGCGGCTGACGAGATCCCCTTCGTTCTCGGCGATCGTCGTCGAGCCCTTGAGATCGGTGAACATGACGGTGATCACCCTGGTGAATTTCTCGTTGATGGACGACTCGAGCTTCGCACGCTCCTCGAGTATCCTTTCAATGTCGTCCTGCTCGATGAATTTCTTGAGTTCTTGGGCGAATTCTCCGGCGCTCGCATAGCGCTCATCGGGCTTGATGGATAGCGCCTTGGCTACGATCTCATCGAGATCGGCTGGAAGATCGGTGTTCTGCGATGTGACGCGCGCAGGCGCCTGGTCAAAACTCCCTTCTTGCGCGAACGGACTTTTCCAGGTGAGCAGCCTGTACAGGAGCGCGCCCGCGGCGAAGATGTCGGAACGCTTCCCAGGAATCTCGCCTTTCACCTGCTCGGGAGACAGAATGGGGCACTTGGCCAGAAGGGAAGAAAGGCTGAAGTCGACCAGCTTGATCCTGCCTGTGGAATCGAGCAGCACATTGGAAGGAGTGATGCTGCCGTGCACGATTTCACGGGCATGCGCATACTCGAGCGCGCCGAGCAGATCGACCATCCATGCGAGCGAGGTCCTGAATGGAACATGCTCCCCTTCCAGAAGATGGGAGAACCGGCCCTCGGCCACGAACTCGGTCACAAGATAAGCAACCCCATCCTCCTCGCCGAAATCCGAGATGGTCAGTATGTTGGGATGATCGAGGCGCGAAATCGCCTGCGCTTCCTTCATGAAGTCGGCCACGTCGCTTCTCGGCACGACCCTGACCGCAACCTGCCTGCCAAGCTTGTTGTCGAGACCTTCGTAGACTTCCCCGGTCGCGCCGCTGCCAAGCATCTTGACGATTTGGTAGCGTCCCAGTTGCTTCAATTCCGCCATAAAACTCTCCGCAGCCTCGAATAGTTAATAAAGCTCCTGCAATATATCGGCTAAAGTCTTAATGATAGATGAATTATTCAATTTAGAAAAGAAATAACTGTCGCTGACTTCAAACAAACTCTATATCGGAAATGCGTACGGTATAATCGTCTCATAATCCTGGAGACATGGAAAATGGTTCATTTCCTGAAAATGGCGCTTTTGACGCCCGCCATTCTGCTGTTTTTTGCCTGCAATGCTTCAGCATCCCAGGCCGACTGGATGCAATTCAAGCAGCTCTACGTCAGCCCGGAAGGGCGCGTGATCGATGCTTCCCAAGGCAACATCAGCCATTCCGAGGGGCAAGGGTTCTCCATGCTGCTTGCCACGCATTACAAGGACAAGGAAGCCTTCGACAGGATATGGCAATGGACGAAAAAGAACCTTCAGGTGCGCAGCGACCACCTTCTCGCATGGCGATGGGTGCCTGCTTCCGGCATCACTGACAAGAACAACGCCAGCGACGGCGATCTCCTGGTGGCCTGGGCCCTGCTTCGCGCATCGAAGGAATGGCATTCTCCGGAATATCTGAAGGCCTCCGGCGAAATCGCGAAGGACGTCAGAACGAAAATGATTTTCAAGGCGCCCCAGGGCCTGGTCCTGCTTCCCGGCGAGAACGGGTTTTCCGGAACCGACGGCGCGACCGTCAACCTTTCCTACTGGGTTTTCCCTGCTCTCGACGAAATCGGCCAGGCCGATCCTTCGCCGCAGTGGAGCGAGCTTGAGAAGACCGGGATGACCATACTGGGCTATGCGCGGTTCGGCAGGTGGGGACTGCCGCCGGACTGGCTGGTACTCACCAAGCTCGTCACCCCTTCCCCCAGATTCCCCAAGCGGTTCGGCTACGACGCGATCCGCATCCCCCTGTATCTGATCTGGAGCAAGCGTGAATCGGCCGCACTGCTCAAGCCCTATCGCGATTTCTGGAATTATTTCAAGGATGCGAAGTTTCTGCCCGCCTGGACGAATCTGGACGACGACAGCGTGGATTCCTACGATTCCTCCCTGGGCATCCATGCCCTGGCGAAATGGGTAACAGGCTATCCGAGCGCCTTTTCCGGAAAAGTTCAGGTCGGAGACGGCTACTATTCTTCCGCGCTCAGCCTGCTTGCCGACATGGCGAGGCAGGAGCGCGGATCAAGATGAAACAAAATTCATGTTTCTGAAACAATCAAGTGATTAGAATATCCTAATGATATGATTTTTTGGGAGACATTGGATGCACAGCATCAGAACCAAGCTTGCCTCATCGTTGGGCATTGCTGCATTGCTGCTGCTGGCCGCATTGGGAACGGCGGTATACAGCCTGATCTCCGTGACGAACCGCAGCGCAGCCGTTCTGGACGAAGATCTGCCGAGGATGCAGCTGTTCAACGAAATGTACCAGGAAGGGCTGCTTGGCGGGCAGGCGATCAGGAATTACATTCTCCATCCCGGACCGATTCCGCGCCAGGTCATTCCCGCATCCGAATCGGCATTCGACGCTGCGCTGAAAGGCGCCTATGCGCGAAGCGATGACAAGGCCGAGCTTGCCAGGATAGGCAGCGACTGGGATACGGTCAGGGACGCAAGGCGCAAGGCCGAAGCCCTGGCCGACGCGAACGACCAGCAGGGCGCCCTGGCCGTGATCCAGAGCGAGGAGACGCCGCGCTGGCGCGACCTCAGGTTGACCATCATGGATCTGGTGAAGTCCGAATCGGCCAGGATCCGCTCGGATGCGCACGCCGACCTTGAACAGGCGAGATTGAGGATCTGGATCGCCATCGGCATGGCTGTCCTTGCGCTCATTCTCGGCGGTGCGCTCGTGACCATCACGGCGGTGCGGTTCACGGACCGCCTTGCCAGGCTGACGGATCATGTGGAACGCGCAACGCAAAACCACGACCTCACGCTTCGGCTGGAACCCGATTCAGCTGACGAGGCAGGCAGGATTTCTTCGAGCTTCAACCGATTCATGGAATCGCTGCAGAAAACGGTGAAAAGCATCCGCGAGCGCGCCGCAGCGGTCTCGACCTCGGCAGGCCAGATCGCTTCCACATCGGAGAAAATCGCCGATGCGTCGCACGCGCAGTCCGATGCCACAGCCAGGATGGCGGCTTCCGTGGAGCAAATGACGGCATCGATATCGTCGGTTGCTTCGACCGCACAGAAGGTCTCGAGCAACGCAAGTCAAAGCCTCTCCCAGGCCGAAGCGGGCAACGAAGCGGTCAAATCGCTCATCTCGGAAATGTCCAGGATCGAAAGCGTCGTCGAGGACCTTGCGAGTCAAGTCGGCGCATTCGTTTCCAGCACGAAGGCGATCAACCGGCTCACTGGCCAGGTGAAGGAAATAGCCGATCAGACCAACCTGCTTGCGCTCAATGCGGCGATCGAAGCTGCGCGCGCCGGGGAATCGGGGCGCGGATTTGCCGTGGTCGCCGACGAGGTGAGGAAGCTTGCCGAAACATCGAGCCAGTCGGCCAAGGAAATAGACGACGTCACTTCTGAGCTCGAGGCTCAGTCCAGGGAAGTGGACACGAAGATCTCAGGCGGACTGGATGCCTTGCGCGCCAGCCGCGCCAATGCCGATTTCGTGACCGATGTGCTCAAGGCCGCCAAGGCCGCATCCGAAATCACGCATCACGGGGTGGGGGAGATCGTCTCCTCGATGACCGAGCAGCAGGCCGTCAGCGCCGACATCGCCAGGAACATCGAGCGCATCGCGCGCATGGCCGAGGAAAACAGCCTCTTCGTCAAGGAGGCTTCCGCTTCCGCGGGCCAACTGGGCTCGGTCGCCATATCGCTCGAAGCAGTCGCCGGCAGCTTCAATGCCTAGCATCTAATGCTCGGCGAATTCGATCTGGATCGCATCGATTTCCTGAAGGATGGCCAGAAAAGCCTCGACCAGCGCCGGATCGAAGTGGATGCCGCTGTTGTCTTCCAGATAACAGACCGCTTTTTCTTTGGGCCATGGCTGCTTGTATGGCCTGGATGAGACAAGCGCATCGTATACGTCGCAAATCGCGGCGATCCTGCCCTCGAGCGGAATCTCCACTCCCCTGAGCCCTGCGGGATAGCCCGACCCGTCCCATTTCTCGTGATGGGTCAGCGAAATGCGCCTCGCCATGGCGATCACTTCGGACGAGTGCTCGGGAATGATGGTCCCCCCTATCATGGGATGCATGCGCATGACCGAGATTTCCTCGTCCGAAAGCCTGCCCGGCTTCAGGAGCACATCGTCAGGAATGCCGATCTTGCCGACATCGTGAAGCGGGCTCGCGATCTGTATCATTTCCACCCATTTCTCATCCATGCCGATGGCCTTCGCCAGCGCGCTGCACATTTTGCTCATGCGCGCGATGTGCTTTCCCGTTTCGTTGTCCCTGAATTCCCCCGCCCTCGCCAAACTGAAGTTCAACTCGTAGGACATTTCTTCTACCGCGCCGACGAGTGCATCGTAATAAACCATCGTTGCCAGCCCCTTGTCCAGGAAGATGGCGCGGTTGAGCGCGGCAAGGTATCTTTCCTTTTCTTTCGAACGGCCTGTCAGGTTCTCGGAAACGATGCGGATCAGCTGGTTCATCACGATCGAATAGACCCCCACGTAGAACATCAGATCGACGCCCATGCGATAGTGGGTGCGCCCGATCAGCTCGACGTTTTCCAGATAGTTCTCGTCAAAATTTCCGATCAGGACGTGATCCGTCCAGTGGAGCTTCTGTTTGCTTCTCGCATGCCTCATTGATTCAGGCGATTTGAAAATTCGCGAAGCCGATTCGTACGATGCGATATGCGCATAGACGGCATCCATGATTTCTTCTATGCGGTCAAGGACGATGCCTGAAAATTCACGAAGCGTGGCTACCGTGTCTTCGTCGATGGCGAGAAAATCGGTCCACTGGTTGAAGCGCATGCTCATTTTTCTTGTTCTCCCCGGGTACGCACGGCAATCATATCAGGAAAATTCCCCCGCATGGAAAGGACAGATATGCATATTCTTATTCAAAAATATCGATGCTAGAATTTTTATTGTTAGACATTAATTCGAAGGCATCATGAATCTTCAACCAGCCTCGATCGAGGACATACCGGTCGGCCAGCCCCTGCTCTGGGATCTCTACGACAACACGGGTAAAATCGTGCTCGCGAAAGGGGCTGTCGTCTCCAGCCGGGAGCAGCTCGAGCAGTTGGGCGAGCTGAAAAGGGAAGCGGAGAAGGCGCACGAACCGGTTCAGCATGGCACCTTCCCCCCTCAAGGCGTCAAACCCCAGATCGGAGAGCGCATCCAGTTCCGACTGCTCGCCAGGAGCAGTCAAATCCATTATTCCGCAAAACTGATCGGATACATCGCGAAGCAGACCATCCTCGTCACGGTGCCCCTGGTGAACGGAAGCCCGCTCATCCTCCTGGACGGCGAACAGATCGAAATGCGCATGGTGACGGGGAGCAACATTGTCGTATTCAAGACGGCCATACAGCGCATCTGCATCAGCCCGGTCCATTACATGCATCTCGACTATCCGACTTCAATGCGCATGCAGAAGCTGCGCAAGTCGCCCTGGGCCCGGGTGAACCTCGACGCCACGGTCAGCACTGCAGGGGGCGCCAGGCAAATCGCCAGAATCGTCAATCTCAGCACAGACGGCGCGCAACTCATCGCTCCACCGATTGGCAATAAAGGGGAGGCGATCAGGGTTGCTTTCGACGCAGCGCTGGACGGCTTGAAAACAACGCTGGATCTGGAAGCGCGGATCATGCGCGTTCAAGAAGCGAATGATGCGGAACGCATGGCGACCTATGGCGTCAGCTTCAGCAATACAAGCATCGAGCATGCGCTGTGGCTCAAGGCGCTGATATACAAGCACATCGCGGAAGGCGGGCTGGCCTAGAAACCGGCTTGGCTATAATGAAACCAGGAACCCTGAATTCGGAGCCGATTTGCGCCAAAGGAGGCAGGCATGGCGTTGCCCACATACTGGGGGGAACCGCGTATGGCGTGATGCATGGCGCTCATTGCGACGTGCTTGCCGTGCGCCGCATCCCGGCCGTGAGCGACGCGGACTAGGCGCTGGACGAGTTCCCCCTCCCTTCCCAAGCCTGATTCGTTTCATGCGACACTGTGTCGCATTGTGGCGCAATGGCGGATTGCCGATAATTCCGTTCGCACCAATATAGAACGGAGATACCATGGCAACAACCAAAAAGGCCTTGACGGCTGCGCTTCTGGCCTTGACACCTTCCCTGGCTCAGGCCTGCGCATGCGGATGCGGCATGTTCACCGTCGGCATGCCGGGCATGACATTGCCGACAGGCACAGGGGGCAGCATCAATCTTCAGGAAACCTTTCTGGATCAGAACCAGGCCATGCAGGGCGGCAGCAAGATCCCATTGAGCCTAAGCCCGGACAAAAGAATCAACACCAAGATGGTCGATCTGACCGCGCGCTACCAGTTCTCCCGCGACTGGGGAATGATGGCCATGGTGCCCTACTGGGAGCGCAGCTTCGATACCGACGCCAATTTCGGAGGCGGCGCGCCCCAAATCGTCAACAACCGTGCGAACACCCTCTCAGACGTCCGCCTCATGGGCATGTACACAGGATTCTCGCCGGACATGTCCAAAGGCATCATATTCGGGATGAAGCTGCCCACCGGTACCCATACCGCAGCGGGTTTCGATCGGGACACCCAGCCGGGGACGGGAAGCACTGACCTGCTGCTGGGCGGATATATCCAGGGACAGGAAAGGCGTTGGGGCTGGTTCGCGCAGGGCATCTACAGCAGCGCCTTCAGCACCCGGGACGGATACCGTCCAGGCAACGAGCTGCAGATGGTGGCCGGGATACATTACGACGGCTACCGCCGTTCGGCGCATCTCGTTCCGCTGCTTCAGGTCAATGCGACGATCCGCAACGAGGATACCGGCATCAACAGCAATACCGCGAATTCCGGCCTCGACACGGTCTACCTGACCCCGGGCGTGCTCGTCGACATCACCCGCCAATGGCAGGCGAACGCCACCGTCTATATTCCCGTCTATCAGCATGTCAACGGCATACAGCTCCTGCCGAAGCAGGTGGCGAGCGTGGGAATCACCTACAACTTCTGAAGATCATCTCCCCTTGAGCCGGCCTGGCCGGCTCTTTTTTTGCCGCCTTCACTGCGCCGTATAGCCCCCGTCAACGGTCAGACCCTGCCCGTTCACATAGCTTGAAACGCTCGAGAGCAGAAACAGCACCGGATTTGCAATTTCTTCAGGGAGGCCGGCACGGCCTGCCGGCGACTGCGCCATGAATTCGTTGAGCTTCTCGGCATCTCCGAAAACAGCCTCGGTCATCGGAGTTGCGATCGGCCCCGGGCAGACCGAATTGACGCGGATCCCCTGCTTGAAATATTCCAGCGCAGCCGTGCGGGTCAGTCCCATCACGGCATGCTTGCTTGCATTGTAGGGGGAAAGTCCGGGAAATCCGATCTGGGCAACGATGGAGGCATTGTTCACGATCGAGCCGCCTCCTGTTTCGAGCATGGCCTCGATCTCGTATTTCATGGACCAGAAAACACCCATGACATTGACGCGCAGCACGGCATCGAAATCAGCCGTTTCGGATTCGTGCAAGGGCGCGGAAGCGCCGAGCATCCCCGCATTGTTGAACGCACCGTCCAGTCTTCCGAAGCGCGAGACCGCGCTCTTGACCGCGCCTATCAAGTCGGACTCCCTTCCGACGTCCGTTTTCACCACAATCGCATTCCCGCCCTGGGCGACGATTTGCGCCGCATGTTTCTCGCATGCCTCCGTTCTGCGCGCTGCAAGGACCACATTGGCACCTGCGCGGCCGAGGGCTGTGGCCGTTGCTGCGCCTATGCCTGAAGATGCTCCGGTGACCAGATAGGTTTTCCCGGCCAGATCGTATTTTTCCATCGAGTTCTCCTTGTTCTGAAAATGATTCAAGTCTTGGATTCGAGCGGCATGCGCAGCACGAAAACGTATTCCCCTTCAAGCTGCCCCGATTCGAGCAGCTCGCATCCCGTCTGGGTGGCGAATGCCTGAAAGTCCTTGACCGATCCCGGATCGGTCGAAGTCACCTTCAGCACCTTGCCTTTTTCGATGCCTTTGAGCGCCTGCTTGGTGCGCAAAATGGGGAGCGGGCAGTTGAGTCCGCGCACGTCCAGTTCCTTGTCGATGTTCATGCATGTCTCCTTAGGTTGGTTTTCTCTCTCAAATCCCCAGAACGGCTCGCCGGTAGCGGGCAAGCAGTTCGGGATCTTCGATGGAGCCGTGGTGATGCACCTGCCGCCATGCCCCTTCGACTCGTCTGAAAATTCGGCTGGTGCGGATGGCGAGATCGATTTTCTCTCCCGCCTGTTCGAACAGGCCGCGTTCCCGCCCGACCGCATAGAAGATGTCTTGAGCGACATGCAGGCTGTAGTCGTGGAACTCGACATAGACTTTCGCACTGGATCCGAAGAGTTTTTCGTATACCTTGCCGATTTCCCCCCAGCCGCGCCTGATGCCGCCCAACGGATTGTCCATCGCGATGTCTTCGGCATCGAGCCAATTCCGCCTCATGAGCGGCATGTCGGCGCCGTTGAATGCGCGGTAGAACTGGACCAGCGCGCCATGCTCTCCGTGTTCAATTTTTTCCTCTCTGCCTGTGATCGGTGCAGATATCGTTTCCATCCCAACCTCCTCAAATATACCGACCGTCCGGTATGTTTCGTGACAAAAAAATTCAGGCCGCAAGGCCCAGGATGTAGTTTTCAAGCTGCACCATGCACGACCTGAAATCCTTCACGGACTGCAGGTTCTTGGCCACCCCGACACAGCCCTCCCAGGAGGAAACGATGAACAGCGCGGTCGCCCTGCAATCCACCTCCTTCCTGATCCTGCCCCTGCTCTTGGCGCGCTCGAGCGCATCCGCAACCGAATCTTGCCATGCCGTCAGCACGTCGTTCAGACGCTTCTTGAACGCATTGTCGATCGGGCTCATTTCCTGCATCAGGTTGTTGAGGGGGCAGCCCAGCCTGACGCTGTCTTCCTCGGCCTTCTCTCCCTTGCGGCGCACGATCTCGACAAGCGTCGCGAAAGGGTCGATGCTATCCCGCAACGGCTCGAAAACCATGGCATCCAGCCCTTCCCTCACCACCTCTTCGATCACGGCAAGGCCCAGATCGCTCTTGGTCGGGAAATGGTGGTAGAGCGCGCCCTTGGTGAGTCCTGTCTTGGACAGGATGTTCGCGATGCTGGCGGCCTGGAAGCCGTACCGGTGTATCTCCTGGAAGGCCGCATCCAGGATGGCGTCTCTTGTGCCGTACGGATCTCGGATTGTTCTGGGCTTTGCATTCATGGAGGCATTACATACCGATCGGTATGGATTGTCAAGAAAATTTCATCAACCGCCCTTGACTGCACTTTTCGTTTCCATAATACTTGAAATATGGAAACGTTGAACGCAGCAGAACTCCTGGCCGCCTTGGGGCACGAATCGCGCCTGTCCATTTTCCGCATGCTGGTCGAGGCGGGGCGCGAAGGTTTGAATGCAAGCGCCATAGGGGAGAAGCTGGGTTTGGCGCCAGCAACCCTCTCCTTCCACCTGGCCCATCTGAGCCGGGTCGGGCTGATCGGCGGCAGGCAGGAGGGGCGCTTCATTTTCTATTCGTCCGATTATGGAGCGATGGACGAACTGCTGTCGTTTCTTACCAGCAACTGTTGTCAAGGCAAATCCGATTGTCTGCCCAGGACCGATTCAATGAAAACTCTGAACGAGCGCATTTTCAAGGTGCTTTTCTTGTGCACCGGCAACTCAGCCCGCAGCATTCTCGCGGAAGCCATTCTCAACCATGTCGGCAAGGGGCGATTCAAGGCTTACAGCGCCGGAAGCCATCCTGCCGGAAGCGTCAATCCGTTTGCCATCGACATCCTGAAGCAGCACGGCATGCCGACCACGGAATTGCGCAGCAAGAACTGGGACGAATTCCAAGAATCTCCCCGCCTCGATTTCGTCATCACCGTTTGCGACAGGGCTGCCGGAGAAGTCTGCCCGGTATGGCCCGGCCAGCCGATCACCGCCCACTGGGGCATCGAGGACCCGGCGGCTGTGCAAGGGGACGACGAAGCGAAGCGCAGAGCCGTATCGAAAGCATTCAGGGAATTGTCGACGCGCATCACCCTTTTCACGAACCTGCCCATGCAGAAGCTCGACACCCTGTCGCTCAAGCGCGAGCTCGATGCCATAGGCATGCTGCGCGAAAAAAGCCGATGAATCAAATCTGACAAGTTTGCCATGAAAAAAAACGTTCTCATCCTCTGCACTGGAAACTCCTGCCGCTCCCAGATGGCCGAAGCGATCCTGAACCACGACCTGTCGGGAAAGATCAGGGCATTGTCCGCAGGCACAAGACCTCAGCCCAAGGTGGCCAATGGCGCGATCGAAGCGCTGAAGCTTGCCGGATTGCCCTTCGAAGGACTCTATCCGAAGGATGTCGATTCCGTGATGGATGAACCCATCGATCTCGTCGTCACCGTCTGCGACAACGCCAAGGAATCCTGCCCGATCTTTCCCCGCCCCGTCAAAACCATCCACCTGCCTTTCCACGATCCGCACGGCGAACCATTGGAAAGCTTCCTGAAGGTGCGCGACGACATCAGGGAAAAGCTCGTGGCTGCCGTAAAGAACGAACTCGGAATTTGACATGACGATCCAATGCGAAGTGGCCGCAAAAGAAGCGAGCGGCGCCCCGATAAGCTTTTTCGAGCGTTACCTGACCGTCTGGGTTTTTCTCTGCATCGTCTCGGGGATCGCGCTCGGCCAGATGGCGCCTTCCATATTCCAGTTCCTCGGAAAAATGGAATTCGCCCAGGTGAACATTCCCGTGGGCCTGCTCATCTGGGTGATGATCATCCCCATGCTGGTGAAGGTCGATTTCGGCGCATTGCATGAAGTCAGGCGGCACGTGAAGGGAATAGGCGTGACCCTGTTCGTGAACTGGCTGGTGAAGCCTTTTTCGATGGCTTTCCTGGGCTGGCTTTTCGTCCGCCATCTTTTCGCACACCTATTGCCTTCCGATCAATTGGACAGCTACATCGCCGGGCTCATTCTGCTCGCAGCCGCTCCGTGCACGGCCATGGTGTTCGTCTGGAGCCGCCTATCGAACGGCGACCCGCTCTTCACGCTTTCACAGGTGGCCTTGAACGACACCATCATGGTGTTCGCCTTCGCCCCGATCGTGGGTCTGCTGCTCGGCATATCCTCCATCGCCGTGCCCTGGAACACCCTGATCGCTTCCGTCTTGCTGTATATCGTCATTCCCGTGATCCTGTCCCAGCTCTGGCGGAAAAAGCTGCTCTCCGATGGCGACTTCGACGAAGCGATGCACAGAATCGCCCCATGGTCGATTTCCGCGCTCCTGCTGACCCTTGTCCTGCTCTTCGCATTCCAGGGAGAAGCGATATTGAAACAGCCCATGGTGATCGCCCTGCTTGCCGTTCCCATCCTGATCCAGGTCCTGTTCAATTCCGCGCTCGCCTACGGGCTCAACAGGATCGTGAAGGAGAAGCACAGCGTGGCCTGCCCTTCGGCGCTCATCGGCGCATCGAATTTCTTCGAACTCGCAGTGGCCGCAGCGATCGGCCTTTTCGGATTCAAGTCTGGGGCAGCGCTCGCCACCGTGGTCGGCGTGCTGATCGAGGTGCCCGTGATGCTGTTCGTCGTCAGGATGGTGAACAGGTCAAAAAGCTGGTACGAGGCTAGCCTTTCACAGTAGGCTTGTTGACACGGACTTCAACAATGTCATACGATTTCAACCCCAAACAACCATCTCATTAAAGGGGAGTTTTAAATGATGAAGTCACTGAAGCTGGCGGCAGTTGCTGCCGGATTGATGGCCGTTTCCGCAACCGCGAACGCCTTCAACACCGGACCTTGCAAGTCATGCCATGCGATCGACCACGATGTCGTCGGACCCGCCTGGGCAAAAGTCGCCAAGGATTACGGCAGCGCAGACGCCCTGGCCAAGGTTTTCAAGGGCGGCTTCAAGGTGGAAGATCGCAAGATCGCATCCGCCGAGCCCAAGTTCAAGGCCCAGGCCGGCACCATGACCAACATGTACAACCTGTACATCAAGGGTCACGAAGACGACGCAGCCAAGGCGCTTTTCGCTGCAGTCAAGTCGGGCAAGATGTAATCAGCGCTTCTGCGCGGGAAAAAGGCGGCCTTTGGCCGCCTTTTTCGTTTCCGCAACGACTCCCTCCTACAGATCGACCCCCATGCGGCGCAGAAATGGCAGCAGAGCGAAATAGGCGCCGACAGTTGCCGCGACGGACAAGGCCAGACTGAGCCAGAATCCGACGCCCTGCCGCAGCAGGATCGGCAGAACCAGGAACAGCACCAGCGAAGGCAGGACGAGCCAGAAGATCTGGGCAGAAAGCTGGGCAATCTGCGCCGAAGAAGAACCTTCTGCGCGCAGCCAAAAAAACGCCAGCAGCGATGTGAGCGGAAGCGATGCAATCAGGGCCGCAAAGCCCGAGGATCGCTTTGCGACTTCGGAAATGGCCACGATGATCAGCGCAGAAATGATGACCTTGAATGAGTAATAGAGCATGGGGCAAATGGTTTGACAGTCAATGATGTCCGCGGCTGCGGACGCCTCCAGCATTATGCGCCTTTTCCTTCGAAGAGTGAGCATTCCGGGGCGAACTGTCGCAATTGAAAATTGGCCTCCGGCCGTGCTTAAATTACGTAGCATGAATCAGGAAAACCTCGATGACAACAGCGGCCTGGGGGTCTTTTCACCGACAGAACTAGCTGCCTTGCTGGCCGCTCTTTTCTGCATCCACCTCACATCCCGCTACAGCTATCTCCTCTTCCACGCCCTGGCTGAATTCTTCAGCATTTCCGTGGCGATGACGATTTTTTTCATCGCGATCAACAACTGGAAATTGATCCGCAATCAATACCTGATTTTCATCGGCATTTCCTATGCGTTCATCGCATTGCTGGATACGCTGCACGCGCTTTCCTACGCAGGCATGGGCGTGTTCACGGATTACGATTATTATGCGCCCCAGTTCTGGATCGCATCGCGGATGATGGAAGCGACCAGCATGCTCGGCGCATTCAGCTTCCTGGGCACCCGGCTGCGCCTGAGCCTTCCGTATCTGATCATCGGGTTCTCCGCAGTCTCCATCTCCGTCGTCCTGTCCATTCTGTATTTCAGGAATTTTCCGGTATGCTTCGTGCCCGGCCAAGGCCTGACCTTTTTCAAGAAGGCGAGCGAATACGTGATCATCGGCGTGTTCATCGTCAACCTGGTCATCCTTCACCGGAAGCAGGCTTTCTTCGACCCGAGGGTTTACCGGCTCATCAAATGGTCGCTCTACACGATGATCGGCATGGAGCTCAGCTTCACCCTGTATACCGATAACGCCATGAGCGGCGCATTCAATCAGATCGGGCATTTGCTCAAGATCGCCGCTTTCTACCTCGTCTACAAGGCGATCGTCGTCACCGGCATCAAGGACCCCGTCAATCTTCTGTTCAGGGATCTGCAAAAAAAGCAGGAAGAGCTGATAGAGGCCCAGAAGCTGGCGCTGCTCGGTTCATGGGAGCTCGATCTGGCCTCAAGGATCTGGGTATGGTCCGAAGGGATGTACCACCTGCTCGGCCTGCCTCTCTCAAGCGAGCCCGCCCCAAAATCCCTGGCGCCGCTGATGGAGGAAGAGGCTTTGCGGTCTCTTGAGCGCACCATTCTGAGTTCGGCCAGCGGGGAAAAGGATTTTGAGATCGACCTGCCATTTAAAACCCCGCGAGGCAGCCGAATTCTGAGCATGCGCGGCACCGTGGTGCGCGATGGAAAGGGGAATGCAGTGAAATTGATCGGCACACTGCAGGACATCAGCGACAGGATCCGCCTGCTGGAAATGGAATCGATCGCAAGGGAAAAGGAAAAATTCGAGCTGCTGCTGCAGACATCCGGGGATGGGATACATCTTCTCGATCGGGACGGAAACGTCATCGAATGCAACCAGAGATTCTGCAGCATGCTCGGCTACAGCTACGAAGAGATGCTCGGCATGAATGTGTCGCAGTGGGACGTGCAGCTCCAACAGAAAGATTTGGAAGAGAAAATCGGCAAGATCTTCCTGGAGCCTGAAATATTCGAGACCCAGCATCGGCGCAAGGACGGAAAGATCATCGACGTGGAGATCAGCGCAAAATCGATCGAATATGCGGGGCGCAAGGTCTTGTGGAACTCCTCCCGGGACATCACGGCCAGGAAAAAGATCGAAGCCGAAACCAGGATCTCGGCCACGGCCTTCGAAAGCCAGGAGGGAATGATCATCACGGATGCCCAGGCAAACATCATCCGCGTGAACAAGTCGTTCACCTCGATTACCGGTTATGCGCCAGAGGAAGTCATCGGAAAGAACCCCAGATTCCTTTCTTCGGGACGCCATGACGCGGCTTTTTACGAGGGCATGTGGAAAAGCATCATCAGCACAGGCACATGGCAGGGCGAATTGTGGAATCGGCGCAAGAACGGAGAAGTCTATCCTCAGCATCTGACCATCAGCACGGTGATCGATCCCAACAACAAGGTGGTCAATTACGTCGGAGCTTTTTCCGACGTTACCCTGCTGAAGCAGAACGAGGAAAAGATCCTGCACATGGCGTTCTACGACCATCTGACCAACCTGCCCAATCGCAGCCAGCTGATGAACCGCATGCTGCAGGCGATGACGGCAAGCGGCAGAAGCCACAAGCATTGCGCCATCCTGTTCATCGACCTGGACAACTTCAAGGATCTGAACGATACGCTCGGCCATGAGATGGGGGATGTCCTGCTTCAGCAGGTTGCCGAGCGGCTCCAGGGCAGCATTCGCGAAGGCGATACCGTCTCGCGGCTGGGCGGAGACGAGTTCGTCGTGATGCTGGAAAATCTGCAGGAAGATCCGCTGGATGCGCTTGAGCAGTCCAGGCTTGTCGGCAACAAGATCCTGTCCACCCTGAACCGGCCATTCAGCCTGTCTCCGGAAAAATCCTATTCCTGCACATCCAGCATCGGCATCACCCTCTTTCAGGGCAAGAACCAGAACGCCAACGAGCTGTTGAAGCAGGCGGACATCGCGATGTACCAGGCCAAGAAAACAGGAAGAAACACGCTGAGTTTCTTCGACAAGGCCATGCAGAAAGCCATCGACGAGCGCGTTGCCCTTGAAACCGCGTTGCGCAGCGGACTGGAGAGGCGCGATTTCGTCCTTTATTACCAGATCCAGAAGAATGCACTGGGCCAGCCGATCGGGGCGGAAGCTTTGCTGCGCTGGAATCATCCGATTCGCGGGATAGTGTCGCCCGGCGAATTCATCCATATTGCAGAAGAAACCGGGCTGATCATACCCATCGGAAACTGGGTCATCGAAACCGCATGCGAAAGGCTCAAGGCATGGGAAAACAATCCGGGCATGGAGAATTTCTCGCTTTCAGTGAACGTCAGCGCCCGGCAATTCCATCAGGAAAACTTCACAGACGGCCTGATTGCGCAGCTGAACCATTTCGCCATCAATCCTTCCCTGCTGAAACTGGAACTGACGGAAAGCATGCTGCTGGAGGACATCGAGCATACCATCCGCGTCATGAGGCAGCTCAAGGAAACCGGCGTGACGTTTTCCCTGGACGATTTCGGAACGGGCTATTCTTCCCTGCAATACTTGAGGCGCCTGCCCCTCGACCAGCTCAAAATCGACCAGTCATTCGTTCGCGACATCGCCACGGACGACGAAGCCATGACCATCGTCAAAACCATCATTGCCATGGCGGACAGCCTGAACATAAGCGTGATCGCTGAAGGCGTCGAAACGGAGAAACAGGCCGGTTTGCTGGAAAAGGCGGGTTGCCGGAACTATCAGGGCTATCTGTTCAGCAAGCCGGTTCCAGTCGAGCAGATGGAAGCGCTGATCCAGTCTGCAATCGAGAAAATCGGCGTACCTCGATAGCTCAGACGGAAGCCAGCCCGCTGTTGATGTACTCTTCAAGATGATGCAGGAATGCCCTTGTCTTCGAAGGCAGGTATTTCCTCGTAGGCATGACGGCCCATGCGGACACTGCAAGCATGTCCCAGTCCGGAAGCACCCTGGCGAGCTGCCCGGCCTGAACGTATTCGTTGGCCACATTGACGGGCAGGATGCCGATCCCGACCCCGTCAAGAACCAGCTGCTGGACCATGCTTGGAGAATTCAGCATGACGTTCCCTGAGGGGGTGCCGGCCCAGTCCTGCTTGTCGCGATAGAGTTTCAAGGGCAGCGCTCTTCCTTCTGCCGATGAAAGCCTCACCACGTTGTGCCGCATCAATTCCTCCGGAATCGATGGGGGCGGGTTCAATCCAAGATAGATCGGGCTTGCAAAAAGCGCGACATGGAGCTCCCCGATCTTGCGCGCAACCAGGGTGGCGCTGTCGTCCAGCCGCCCCATCCGTATCGCCAGGTCGAAATGCTCACCGATCAAATCGACGCGGCGCGAGCTGAAATCCATTTCCAGGCGAACTTCCGGGTACTGCTTGACGAACGTCGCAATGGCGTGGGCCATGGGAAAGATCGTTCCGTATTCATTGGGCATCGAGACGCGCAACCGCCCTCTCGGCCTCATTTCCTGGCTCTTGATGAAGTCAAAAGCTGCAGCCGATTCTTCGGCGACCCGCATGCAATGCTCGAGAAACTCATGACCGAACTCGGTCAGGGTCAATCGGCGCGTCGTGCGGATCATGAGCTTCTGGCAAACCCTGGATTCGAGAAGCGTCAGCCTGCGCGAAACGGTCGCCTTCGGGAGGCCGAGGTGATCCGCTGCGCGAACCAGGCTGCCCTGCTCCGCAATGGCAGAGAACAGAATCAGGTCGTCTGCGGAAATGCTTGATTGTTCCATATATGGAACATTCTATGCTCAATGAGAGTGTTTATCAACAAACAAGAGCCGTTTAGGATAGACGCATCGTCTTTCAATAGAAGGAGCTGAAAATGGATATTGCGATCATGAACCCGCGCAGGATCGAACAGATCGTCGACGGCATCGCGACCAGCGACGGGGCAGGCGTCAGGCTGACCCGGGTGCTGACCCAGAATCTTCAAAGGCGCCTCGATCCCTTTCTGATGCTCGATGTCTTCCGCAGCGACGAACCCACGGACTACCTGGCCGGGTTCCCGCCCCATCCGCACCGCGGATTCGAAACGGTGACATACATGCTCTCCGGCCGCATGCGGCATCGCGACAGCGCAGGACACGAAGGCTTGCTCGAGGGCGGAGACGTTCAATGGATGACGGCGGGAAGGGGAGTGATTCACTCGGAAATGCCCGAGCAGGAAGACGGGCTGATGGAGGGATTCCAGTTGTGGCTGAATCTTCCCGCCAGCAGGAAAATGGCCGCCCCATGTTACCGCGACATCCCGAATGCCAGCATCCCCAGGTACGAGACGTCACAGGGCGCTTCCGTCCTCGTCATAGCGGGCGAGAGCCGCGGAATCCCGGGCGCGGTGAGCAGGGATGAGACCGAGCCCTTGTACCTGGACGTCAATCTCGCAAAAGGCGGCGAATTCTCGACATTCGTGCCTGCAACGCACAACGCCTTCATCTACGTGTACCGGGGAGCAGTGACCTCGGGCGGAAAGGCGGTCGAAGAAAACCGGATGGGCATATTCGCAAACGATCCTGGTTCGGACGGCATATCGATCGGGGCCGCTGAAGGAGCCAGGGCGATCCTGGTCGCAGGAAAACCGCTGAAAGAGCCGATCGTGCAGCACGGGCCTTTCGTCATGAACAGGCAGGACGAGATCTACCAGGCCATTCTGGATTTCCGTGAAGGACGGTTTTCTGATGAAGCCGCAGCGGCAATTTGAGTTTGCAACTTAACCAAGGAGAAAAAAATGAAGACGCTGGAGCATTACGGGCCGTTGATCGGCCGCTTTCTGATCGCATTCATCTTCCTGTTTGCAGGATTCGGGAAGGTGATCGGGTTCGCAGGAACTGCGGGATACATCGCCAGCAAGGGCGTGCCATTGCCGCAATTGGCGGCAGTTGCGGCCATCGTCGTGGAACTGGGTGGAGGCATCATGCTCGTCGTCGGCTGGAATGCGCGCATCGCGGCAGCGGCGTTGCTGGTGTTCACGGCATTGACGGCATTGATCTTCCACAACTTCTGGGCTGCGCCCTTGGACCAGGTTCAGAACCAGATGATCCATTTCATGAAGAACGTTTCCATGATGGGCGGCCTGCTCTATGTCGTCATTTACGGAAGCGGACCTTTGAGCATCAATCAACCAGGGAGGGCATGATCATGTCGAAAGCAGTCGTTGTTTATCATTCGGGGTACGGGCACGCAAAGCGGGTTGCAGAGCATGTCGCTGAAGGCGCAAGCGGGACGCTCATCGCAATCGATGCGAACGGGGATATTCCTGAAGGCGCATGGGAGACGCTTGCATCGAGCGACGCAATCATCTTCGGCACGCCGACCTACATGGGCTCACCGAGCTGGCAATTCAAGAAGTTCGCGGACGCCTCCTCCAAGGCCTGGTTTTCAAGAGCCTGGCAGGACAAGGTATTCGGCGGCTTCACGGTGAGCGCGAGCCTCAACGGGGACAAGCAGGTGTCCCTGATCAGCCTGCAGACCCTGGCTTCCCAGCATGGCGGCATCTGGGTCAGCCTGGGCATGCTGCCGAGCAATTCGCATTCTGCAACCCGCAATGACGTCAACAATCTCGGCGGCTCAGTCGGCTTGCTGGTCCAGGCGGCCTCCGACGTGGGGGCCGACGAAATCCCTTCGGGTGACCTGGAAACGGCCCGCCTTTACGGCCGGCGTGTGGCGGAAATCGCCGAAAAGCTGAACGGATAGTTTCCGTCGATGCGGCTCAAGGTGCCTTCGGGCACCTTTTCAGATCCGGAAAGTCGCCCTGGAAAGCGCGCATCCCGTGGAAAGCCCCCCGAATTCATGTCACATTTGGCGGATAGAATCGTCTCCGCTAACACCCACTCCAAAACTTGAGCCCGCGTAATGCGGGCTTCTTTTTCCGGCCGGGCGCGGCAAGGGCTTCTCTTCGCGCTGATCCGGATCTTCGAAGTTGCCGTTCCATGAGCACAATATTCCATGAAGAAATAAGAAGATAATACAATATGATTTAATGGAATTACATTGCCAGCTTAAACTGCACGTTCTTGAACAACAAATCGGGAACGCAATGCCTCCTCGAAGCCCTCCCTCAATCAAATCATCAATCCCGGCCATTTCCCTGTCGATCCTGATCTCCGCCGCCCATGCCGATCCTTCGATTCCGGCTTGCGACGGAAGCGTCTTGTCCGACCGGCAAGACAATTTCTCGAAAACCCGGGATGCGCAGCCGCATTGGGAATCCCTGCTGGCAATGGCTTCCCCCCGCCTGACGCAAGGATTTCGCTACAACTATGCCAGGCAATATTCAGCCGATGGATCGGTTCTCGAAAATTACGGCATGGGAAAAGGGCTGGATCTCATTGTCGGCAGGAATTTCGCGATCCAGGCAGGCGTTCCTGCATATATCGAAAAGCGGAACAATGGTTCGGGATCGGGCGGATGGGCGGACGAAGCATTGCTCGGGCGATACCGATTCGCATCCGCCAGCGAGGAAAACGGAAACTACATATTCAGCGGCTCACTGGGGGTCAGCATTCCGACCGGAACGAGCCGGTTCTCTGCGCACAGAACCGTATTCACGCCGGCCCTTGCAGGCGGGAAGGGATGGGGTACGAAATTCAGGGGCTTCAGCATCCAGAGCTCGATTTCGGCGTCCGTTCCCGACGGGAATCTGGCCGGCATCGGAATGCCGGTTTCAGGATCTGCCGCTTTCCAGGCGCATTCTTTTCGATACGTCTGGCCGGAAGTCGAGGCCGCCTACACGCATTGGCACAAAGGCGCCTACGACGGAAAGAATCAGCTCGTTCTGACCTATGGCCTGGTCTTCGGGCGCTTCGAGATCGAAGGAAGAAAGAAGCTGACCCTGGGCATCGGATACCGGGAGCAGGCCGGAACAAGGTTCGGCACCCTTGTTCGGGAATGGATTTCGATGATCAAGCTATCATTCTGACCGCCCTTCCGGAATCGGCGCCGCCGCGTTTTTTGCGATTCTGCTATCCTCTAAACCCATGAACGGCGCAACGATGAAGAACCTGACGAAATCGATCGTCTCATGGAGCGGCGGCAAGACGGAAGGCTTTTGTCGAGCAAATTACTCTGGTAATATTTCCGGGTAATCTTTCCTCCATCCTCTCATGCTCACCTTCGACAACAGTTACGTGCGCGAACTGGAAGGCCTTTATGCCTTCAGCAGCGCAGAGCGCAAATCCGCGCCGAGAATGTCCAAGCTGAATTATTCGCTGGCCGAGGAGCTCGGTCTTGGGCCGGACGAGCTCGATTCCCCCGACTGGGTCCAGTATTTTTCCGGAAATGCCGTTGCGCCTGGGTCTCAGCCCATCGCGCAGGCTTATGCGGGGCACCAGTTCGGAAACTTCGTTCCTCGGCTCGGCGACGGCCGCGCGCTTCTTCTCGGCGAAATCATCGACAGGAAAGGGCACCGCCGCGACATCCAGCTCAAGGGAAGCGGCCCCACGATGTTTTCGCGAAACGGCGACGGCAAGGCCGCGCTTGGGCCGATGCTGCGCGAATACCTGATGGGGGAGGCCATGCACAACCTCGGCATCGCGACTTCCCGTGCGCTCGCAGTGGTCGCGACAGGAGAATCCGTCTACCGCGAGACTGCGTTGCCGGGCGCCGTGCTCGCCCGTGTGGCTTCAAGCCATATCCGCATCGGCACCTTCGAGTATGTTGCCGCGGGAAGCGACTTCGCGTCACTCAAGCGCCTCGCAAACTACACCATGCGCCGCCACTATCCCGAACTGGAGGACGGCAGCTACATCGGATTGTTGCGCGCCTTCTCCATGCGCCTGGCAATACTCGTTGCGCGCTGGATGGGAACCGGGTTCATCCACGGCGTGATGAACACCGACAACATGGCGCTTTCCGGCGAAACCATCGATTACGGGCCCTGCGCATTCATGGAGCACTACGATCCGAAAACCGTCTTCAGTTCGATAGACCGCCGCGGACGCTATGCCTACGGCAATCAGCCTGCAATTGCGCAATGGAATCTTGCGCGATTCGCGGAAACCCTGCTGCCCCTCCTTGACGAAGATACTGAGCGCGCAGTCGAGCTTGCGACCATCGAGGTGGATGCTTTCGCAGGACATTACGAGAATGCATGGCTCTCTGTGATGCGACAAAAACTCGGGCTGCGGCAGAAAGAGGAGGATGATGCTTCGCTTGCTGCTTCTTTCCTGGAAGCGATGCATGCGGGAGAGGCAGACTATACTCTTGCATGGCGCGCCCTTGCAAATGCATCAGGAAACGGCGCGTCATGGCGCAGCCTTTTTGCAATGGATGCCGGAAAGCTGGATGCATGGCTGCCGCGCTGGCAGGCAAGGCTCGCCCGCGAAGGCAGATCCATGGAGAATATCGCCGAAGATATTCGAAGCGCCAACCCTTTCATCATCCCGCGCAACTATCTTGTCGAAGAGGCGCTGGAAGCCGCAAGCAAAAATGACGACATGGGGCCGTTCGACAGGCTGCTCGATGCATTGTCCGAACCTTATGCCGAAAAGCTGCCGTCCTATGCGCGCCCCGCGCCGAGAGAGCATACGGAACGGTATCAGACGTTCTGCGGGACTTAGATCCCTGCGCAAATGGCCCGCCCCGATTTCTCGCGTAATACGGGTGCCGGGCTTGAAACAACGCCCTTGTCGCGACCCGGGAGCAAGGATCAGACTATCTTGCAGGGGATCGATGCATCTTCGTCGAATGAATAGACAGAGCAGAGGCGGTGGTAGCCGTCGGCGATGATGACCCTGCCCTCTCCCCTCACCAGGAGCAGGGGCGAGAGCCTTTTCCCGCCAAGGATCTTGCTCCTGTCCTTCTCAACGTGGGAATTGCTGACGCCCAGCAGGGACAAGGATGAGGCGCGGAAAATATCCTTCGCCTTGAAGCGGGAAACCGGCGCCCTCCTCAGCTCCCCGATCAGGATCCCGACCTTTTCCGGGTCATAGATCAGGCTCAGGTAGGATTGCGCCGCGGGATAATCGTGCTCCTCAGGTTCATCTAGCCAGGAAACTTCGATTTCATTCTCCAAGAAAACCTCCTTAAGGAAGGAAAGCGCCCCATCCATTCTACACGTCGTCGTCACGGCGATGGCGCGGAACCCATTGTTGCCCGGCCATGGATTCCAGGGCAACCGATCTTCACGGCCATTACGAATCCCGCCCCGGCCAATCCGGACCCACCACGAATCCACGCGAGATTTCCGCAAGGCTTCCATCGGGCCGGGCAGCCAGTTCCGCCGCCAGAACCGGCTCACTGGAAGACGAGAAATGCCCTTCGATGAATGCAGCCATCTCCTCGCGGCTGCAGTGATGACTGCTTGCATCGATCAGGCATGGGGAAAGCCAGCGCAATCTGGGCAGCACGCGCCATCTTGAATCCTCGCGCAGAAAAGGCAAGCTGCTGCCCGCCCTGCACCACCAGCCGGACAGATGACGGGGAGACACTCCTGGCGGGGGTGCGCCAGACTCCATGGCATGGGAAAAGAGATAGCCCTTGAAAAAGGCAAATGGCGAGACGGGCTGACGGTCGCCCAATACCTGCAACCCTTCAGGGGTCTGGCTCAAGGCAAGCTGGCGTTCGAACACGCGGTTGATCTTGATGGCCAGCCTGTCTCGCGCACCCGGACCAACGTAATCGTGCCAGCCTTCTCCTTTTGGGTCCTGCAGATAAAACTTCACCACAGTTTCCCAGTGGCGCCATTTCCCCTTTTCCCTGAAAATGAAATCGTATTCTCCGAGCGTGTTGTGCGCGCCTCGGCGAACCGGATCGCCTGCGCTCAGGTCTTCCACGTCCCTGCGGTTTTCTAGCCAGAACCCGATCAGGCGCTCGAAGTAGCGCCCCAGCCTGGAAGATACACGGCTGCGGATGCATTCGTGAAGAGGACCCGGCGCCTTGTCCAATTCCTTGAGCCAGCCGGAAGATTCGGCAAGCTGCTCTTCGCAGTAGGCGTCATCCACAACCCTGCCCTGGAAGCCGGAAAAACCGGGATCGATCAGGCTGGGGCTGCCGATGGCCCAGGCAAGGTCCCGGACATGGCTGTCCTTGAGCTGGTCAAGCAGGGTGCGATACCCCGAAGATGAATCCATCATGCTTTCCCACTCGCAAAAATGACTCCCCAGTATATGCCCTGGCAGGAGTTCATGGATAAAGAAGCAGGACTTCCGGACGGGCACGGGGCAATAGGCCGGGAGTCTGTCCCGCGATTTTGAAACTAGGGGGATAACGATGTGATGCGGACCATCTAATCTTCGGTGAATCGGGGCTTCTTCATGGCGCCCTCAGAGGTCAGAGGGCGCACTGAATCGTCCAGGCACCGTGATGCGACTTCTGTTATTTCACCTGTGTCATGGAAAAGTTGTAGCCGTTATCCGTGCACTTGAAATTCATGCTGGCCGCATTCACAGCACACGAAAATCCAGCTTTTTTGCTAGGCGCATATTTGAACGCCTGAAAGGCTTGCCCATTACTCATGTAAAACCAGAAATAATTCCCTTTGCTGGGTCTCCATTCGACCTGGATGTTCTGGCTGCCTGCTTTGGCTGTGCCCTTGCCCCCCTTATCGAACGTGACCGTACTGGGCTGCTCTTGGTTCCCGTTAACGGGGGTGACATTCCACGTGCTAGGAACAGGGGGTGCTGACGCTAGCGCTGAAGAGGCGCCAAATAATGCTGCAAGTAACAGAGAAGATGCTAAAGCGAAAGTCCTCATGATATAGCTCCCATTTTGATTTTAAGTAGACTGTCTTAACTGAGGAAATAGGAATTTGAAATCACCATTGTTATCCCACCCCGCCTGCGATTGTATTCTCGGCCTGACAAGCGGTCAATCGAACGGTGTTTGGTGAAATTTCCCCACTCGCGATGACTATTTGAGTCCCCGGATTAAGCCGCCGGCACGGTATGAGGGCATGTGAAGAATTGTTCAGTCCGGAGCTGGGTGGCGCCGATGTTGCGGCCATTTGGAAAAAAACAAGGCATGGGCCTTGAGAGGCGAGCATTTCAAGAACGAAATCGCCATGCTTACAAGAAGGCGGATTGACCCTTTGCCAAAAGGGCGACCGAAGGGGAAAAATCGAGTCTGACCCTATTTTCCTCATCGAGCCCCCTAAGGTTTTCCGGCAATACCAAACGAACACATGATGCAAATTAACCTATCATTATTATCAGGATGCTTTGCTAAACATGGGCGATAATGAGATCATTATGTCCGAATTAACCAAGTGAACACCAATGGCAGTTCAGCCCAAAACAAAAACTGAAGAGCTAGTCGCTGAATTAAATGCGATGCGTAAGGCAAAAGCATTTAATGATTTTTCTTTAAAAAAGCTGGAGCGGGAGGCTCAAAAGCTGATAAATGTGGATGCTGCCGGAGCATACTTGATACTTGGTATACTCTCCTGCATCAAGCGAGAATTCGATGTAATGCGTTCTCATCATGAGAATGCAATCAAACTTGTCAATGATGCTGAATGCAATAGAAATTATGCTGCTTCACTACTAATAGCCGGATTTCCTTCAGAAGCCTATGATTATTACACAGCTGCCGCGAAACTTGACGTATCCAATCTAGGCCATGCAATCCAGTTCTCTATAGCTAGCGGACGTTTTAGTGACGCCAAAAGTTTTATGCAGCAGTTTCATGCTGTTCATCCGGGAACAGAGCATCCTTTCCAGGAGCTTGTTATGAGCCTAGTTGAAAAGATGGAAGAAAATTGTGTGCCAGCGGATTTAGTTATTCAAGCCGTAGAGATTGCGTCGTCAATCCTGAGAGAGCATGGACAGTTTGTCTTTGAGCCCAAGATTCGTGTTACGAAGCATCCTATTCGATTCGAATTTCCCGTATGTCTTACACCTGATGAGGTAGCAGAACTTAACTTTGAATTTGCTGAGCGCTTTGTCTCACACACGGACAATACATACTCGGATACCATTTTGTTTGGTTTTTATGTCGAGAAATCGAATGTGTAATTCTGCTCAAGACTTTTTGAATTCAGCACAAATACTAGCTACAGGCACTTTAGAGATTGATCATAGAAATGCAGCTAGTCGAGCATACTATGCCGCATTTCACAATTGCTCTTCTGTAAAACAGCTATGCCCAGATAATGCTCATTTGAAAATAGATGCAGGGGAGCATACCCGTCTGATACTACGGTTTAGGGAATACCCCAAGGATCAGCCTGGATCAGCACTGGCACGGGGCATTAGTTATATCCTCGCACAGATGAAATCCGATAGAGAAGATGCGGATTACGAAATTTCAAATGACTTCACTGCCAACCGCGCCAGCCTTATGCTATCTGAAGCAAAACGAATGTTTGATAAAACTGCGCAGTTTTTGCATTGCGTAACCAATGCACTATGATTGAGTGTTAATTAAGTTGCACGATAATCCGTTTTTTGAAGAAATCGGGAACAGACCACCATTTCATATAAAACTATCCAGGCTTAACGGCAAGTTACTGGCGCTTGGCGGACTCTGGTTGTCGGATACCCGACCGGCCGCTTAGGCCGATTTCAGGCCGCCCCATTGCCAAACAGGCGACCTGAAAAAAATCGAATCTGACCCTATTTGTCTTGCAAAAGCGACGAAATCGCCGATTCGAGAAGGGGAAGTTCCTGTTCGACGATGTTCCAGATCAGGTCGATATCAACGCCAAGATACTGATGGGCAAGAATGTTTCTTGTGCCGGCGATTTGCGCCCAGGGTATGTCAGGGTAATCGGATGCAAGCTGGTCGGTTCCGAAGTCCTTCACGGCCTGCCCGATCACTTCGAGATTGCGGATCACCGCATCCTGCATCATCTCATCTTGCAGGAAGCTCGATTTGCCTGCCTGCGTGAATCGCCTGATTTTTTCCAGGCAGTCGCGTATATGAAGAAGATAGACCGAGGAATCCCTGGTCACAATGCCACGGCCTCTTGCAGGATGGCGTCCTTCAGATGGCGGTTGATGGATTTTTCCGTGATGACGTCGGTCTTGCGCCCGACGAGCTGCTCGATATCCTGCTGCAGCCCGATGAGATCGTAAAGATTCCGATCTGGCGCCATCGAAACGAGCAGATCGAGATCGCTGTTTTCGTCGTCTTCGCCCCGGACCACTGAGCCGAAGACGCGCACCTCCTTCGCACCGTGGCGCAGCGCGATCTCCAGGATGGCTTTCCGGTTCTTCTTGAGAAGATCGAATGTCTTCATGCTTGCCCCATGAACATATGGTGGAGACGAGGAGGATCGAACTCCCGACCTTCGCATTGCGAACGCGACGCTCTCCCAGCTGAGCTACGTCCCCATGTCGGTTATTCTAAACGTTTTTTTCCGTTTTGGAAGAGCGCTTGTAGG